>NZ_CP040018.1:3709168-4327363 GCF_005280255.1 Arthrobacter sp. 24S4-2
CCGCCTGGCCCATGTCCTGGCTGACTCTGTCGATTCCCAGACAATGAGCCGCTTCAAGGCACTGGATCTTCAGGTTGAAACCAAGCCGGACCTGACGCCAGTGACGGATGCGGACAAGGCCGCCGAAGAGTCCATCCGCGGGCAGCTCTCCCGTTCCCGTCCCCGCGACGCCGTCCTCGGTGAAGAGTTCGGCAGCTCCGGGCACGGTTCCCGCCGCTGGATCATTGATCCGATCGACGGCACCAAGAACTTCATCCGCGGCGTGCCCGTCTGGGCCACCCTGATCGCCCTCGTCGACGAGGGCGAACCGGTGGTCGGGCTGGTCAGCGCACCCGCACTGGGCAAGCGCTGGTGGGCCGCCAAGGGCGCCGGCGCCTACATGGGGCGGTCCCTTGCTGCTGCAACGCGCCTGAAAGTCTCCAACGTTTCCAACCTTTCGGACGCGTCGCTTTCCTACTCGAGCCTGGGCGGCTGGAAGGAACGCGGCAACCTCGACGAGTTCCTTGGCCTCACCGAGGAAGTGTGGCGGACCCGCGCCTACGGCGACTTCTGGTCCTATTGCATGGTGGCCGAAGGATCGGTGGACATCGCATGCGAGCCGGAGCTGAACCTCTACGACATGGCCGCCCTCGTCCCGATCGTCACCGAAGCCGGCGGCCGCTTCACCTCGCTGGAAGGGGTGGACGGACCCTTCGGCGGAAACGCGCTGGCCACAAACTCGATCCTGCACTCCGAAGTCCTTAAACGGCTGAATCCGGACCTTGACGACCTCCTCCAGGGAGGACCGGCTCCGGAACACTGACCTTCCGGAGGGCGCGGTGGAATCGACAGCGCGCAGAATAAACGACGGCGGGATCCCCTCTGATAGGGGATCCCGCCGTCGTTTGTTCGGCAAGTTCCCCGTTTTTCCACCGCGCGTAACAAACTGCTTAATAATGCCCGCGACTTTCCCCGGGCAACGCTGATGTCCTAGGCTTTTCAGCAGGTCACGAGTGCCAGCGCTAAACCCCGGTTTGCTGGCCGGCAACCCTCCATTCGCGGTGGGGTGCCCCGGGTGACGACCAGGCCGGTCCGGAACGGACCCGGCAAGCGCGGATCCCCGGAATGCGGGGTCCTTTACAGTAAGGTCCCCATGACTACTGCCACTTTCCCCGCAAACCACCGCACCAAGACGGGCTCTGCCCCCGGACTCCTGGACGAACGGTTTGCGGTGGCCCTGCGCCCGCTGTCGGCCGTCACCGGCGCCGAGATCCAGGCGCCACTGATCCAGGGCGGTCACGTGCGTTACGCCAACCTGGACTACGGGGCCTCCGCCCCGGCCCTGTCCGTCGTGTCGGCCTACCTGAATGAAATCCTGCCCTACTACGCCAGCGTGCACCGCGGCGCCGGCTACGCCTCACAGATCAGCACCTCGGTCTACGAAAACTCCCGGAACATCGTCCGGACCTTCGTTAGCGGCAGGCCTGACGATTCCGTGATCTTCACCAGGAACACCACGGATTCCCTGAATCTGCTGGCCGGCTGCCTGCCCGTTTCAGACGGCCGGCACACCGGCGAAGTGCTCTACCTCGACATCGAACACCACGCCAACCTTCTCCCCTGGCAAGGTGTGCCGCACCGCAGCGTCGTTGCCGCCCCCACACTCAGCGCCACCATCGAGAGCCTGCGCACCGAACTCCGCCAAGGGGACATCAGCCTGCTCGCGGTAACGGGCGCCTCCAACGTCACCGGCGAAATCCTTCCGATCCGCGAGCTGGCGGCCCTGGCCCACGAACACGGCGCCCGGATTGTTGTTGACGCGGCGCAGCTGGCCCCTCACCGCCGCATCAACATCGCAGCGGACGACGTCGACTACCTCGCCTTCTCGGGCCACAAGCTGTACGCGCCCTTCGGCTCCGGCGTACTGGTCGGCCGGCCGGACTGGCTCGACGCCGGCACCCCCCACCTTGCAGGCGGCGGCGCCGTGCGGGAGGCCAGGCTGGACTCTGTCAGCTGGACCACCGGACCGGCACGGCACGAGGGCGGCTCGCCCAACGTGCTCGGCGCCGCCACGCTGGCCCGCGCCACGCAGGTCATCGGGGCCCTCGACCAGGAACTGTGGCACGCCCACGAAACCGCCATCCGGTCCTTCCTCGTTGAGGGCTTGCGGAAGATCGACGGCGTGACTGTCCACCAGATTTTCAGCGACACGGACCAGGCCGCGGACACCATTGGTGTTGTGAACTTCTCCGTCGAGGGCTACGACGCCGGCCTCGTGGCGGCCTACCTTTCGGCCGAACACGGCGTGGGCCTTCGCGACGGCCGCTTCTGCGCCCACCCGCTGCTCAAGCGCCTTGGCCTGCCTTCCGGCTCGCTGCGGGCAAGCTTCGGCGTCGGGTCCAGGCTGGAAGATGCACAGCGCCTGCTTGCCGGCATCGAAGAACTCCGCCGGACCGGACTTGGCTGGGATTATGTGGTGGACTCGGGCCGCTGGGTTCCGGCCAACGACACCCGCACCTACCCGGACTGGGCACCGAACACGCCCGGCACCGCCGGCGCGGCGCCCTGCACCGAGGACTAAACGCGGTTCGGAGCTTTCCCCGGCTCCCCGGCGGTGAAGGGGACCGGAACGGGGAGCTACTTGCGGTAAATTCGAGGGGTAAGAAATCACGCCTGCCCGAAGGAGACTGCACGTGGCACGGGGAGGCCCCAAACTGCATCACACACGCCGTCACGAGCTCGGCCGGAGCTTCCAGGGCGGCGGCGAGCACTATGACCGGGTGCGCCCCGGCTACCCTGCGGACTCCGCAGACTGGCTTGTAGGCAGCATCGGCAGGACAGCCGGGGTTGCCGACGCCGCGGACATCGGGGCGGGGACCGGAAAATTCACCGCCCTGCTTGTTGAACGCGGACTGGCTGTCTCAGCCGTGGACCCGTCAACGGACATGCTCACCCAACTGCGGTTCTCCCTTCCGGGAGTTCCCGCGACGGAGGGCACCGCAGAGGACACCGGACTCCCGGACCGTGCGTTCGACGTCGTCAGCGTTGCCCAGGCGTGGCACTGGTGCGACCCCATTCGGGCCAGTACGGAGCTTGCCCGCATCCTCCGCCCCGGCGGTGTGCTGGGGCTGGTCTGGAACCAGCTGGACACGTCGGTGCCCTGGGTGCACCGGCTCTCCCGGATCATGCATGCCGGGGATGTCCACAAACCGGACTTCCGGCCGGCAGTGGGGCCTGAATTTACCGGGCTGGAGAGCCATCTGACCCGCTGGGAGGATCCGGTGACCACCGAAGACATCGTGGAACTGGCCAAGTCGCGCAGCTACTACCTCGCTGCCGGTGAGCTCACCCGGGCGAAGGTCCGTGCCAACCTGGACTGGTACCTCCACGACCACCTGGCCCACTCCCGCGGGGAAGCCATCGGACTCCCCTACCTGACCCAGACGTGGCGGGCTTTCAAGGCATGAGTCCCGTAACCAACGCGGTAGGCTTGGACTCGTGAAGACCAGCGCGCCCTCCTCCTCCATCGAGGACTACGTCAAGGTCATCTATTCCTTCACGGAGTGGCAGGACAAGCCAATCACGTCCTCACAGCTGGCCCAGCGGCTGGGCGTGGCCAACTCCTCGGTCTCGGAAATGGTCCGCAAGCTCAAGGACCAGGGGCTGGTTGACCACAAGCCCTACAGTGCCATCACGCTCACGGCCGACGGCATCCGCCTGGCGCTGTCCATGGTCCGGCGGCACCGCCTCATCGAGACTTACCTTGTCCAGGAGCTCGGCTACAGCTGGGACGAGGTCCATGATGAGGCCGAGTTGCTGGAACATGCCGTATCAGACACTTTCATTGAGCGGATGGCCGGCAAGCTGGGCAACCCGCTCCGCGACCCGCATGGCGATCCCATCCCCGCGGCGGACGGAACCGTCCAGGTGCCCCATGCCCATCGCATGAGCGAACTCGACGAGGGCCACCACGGCAGGATCACCAGGATCAGCGACGAAAATCCCGCGCTCCTGCGCTACCTTGCCGCCCAGGAGATCGACCTCGACGCCGACATCGAAGTTGTCGGCCGCAAGCCCTTCGGCGGAGCGCTCGTGGTCCGGATCGGCTCGGGCGGCACCGGCCGCGAATTCGACCTCGCCGATGAGGTCACATCGGCGCTGTGGGTGCATAGCGACACAGCTCATGCCGGGTGCCGGCTGGCCGATGCCTGATTGAGGGCCCCCGGATGAGTCCGGCCGCGGGTCCGGGCTGGTTTGGCGTGGCAGGGGGGCCCTGCCCAGGTTTTCCATCGACGCGTGATTCGCCCACCACGGCGGAACGCGGCGGCACTGGCCTTGGGCCGCCGGTGACCTGACCACGTTCGGTTCCTGGCCCACGGGCACGGCGTCCCGACGACAGCACGGATTCGAAGCGGCGCCGGATCCCGTATCGTTTAACGAATGGTTACGCGACGTGAAGCAGCTCAGATCCTTGATATTCCGCTGGAGATGGCGCACCGTCACGGCATCCCGTCCAGGCTCTCGGAGGCCGAACTCTCCGAGCTCCTGGACAATCCCCCTGCATGGCTGGTCCAGTCCAAAGCCAACCGGACGGGCAAGCGGCCAGTGTGGGTCCAGCTGACCTGCGCCGTCTGCGGCTTCTCGGAAGCCGCAAGGCCCAAGAAGTGGTGGCCAACATTTACGTATGTCTGCTGCGCCCACCACGCGCCGGACGATATGCCTCCGGTCATACCGGGCCTGATCCGCAGCGAATACGAGGGAATCGGCAGCCGGTTCGTCGGCATTGCCGACGTCGAGGTCCCCGGTTCCTGACGGCCCGGACAGTCTGGCGGTTGTACCGACTCCCGGACGGGTTGCACCCCGAAGCCGGCCATGATGCCAGTTTCATTCACGACAAAACAGGCGTACCTTACAAGCACGGGGCCTATTCCAGGCTCCGACGTTAGGGAGGGCGACATGCCTGACAAATCGCCGCACCGGCAGGTCACCAAGAAATCGGACAAGTCCATCAAGCAAAAGAGGGCCGAGAAGAAGTCCAAGCATGAACTGGACACCCACGTGGACCCTGTAGCGCACATCAAGAAGCGCTGACGCCGCGCGGCCGTTGAGGGCCGCGGGCGGATGCGGGCACGGTGCCGAAACAAAAAGGCCGGAAGCTTTCGCTTCCGGCCTTTTGCACGGGGTGGAACCGCGTTGCCGCCGTTCCGATGGTGGAGATGGGGGGAATTGAACCCCCGTCCGATGTTGTGTTAACAGGGCTTCTCCGGGCGCAGTTTGCGTCGGATTTTCTCGGCCCCAGCCCTCCTGCAAACAGGTGGCTGATCCGGGCCCAGTCATCTAAGAGTCCCGTTTGCCCCGATGACGGAGGCAAACAGCAGTGGCTATCTAAATGACGCCAGGATCCGGGGCAATAGCGACCTCGGGCTGACGGACTGTCTTACTGCTTAGGCAGCGAGAGCGAAGTCAGTGCGGTTTGATTTGGCACTTATTGGTTTGCAGACAGCGTTTACGAGATAATTCTGCATCCTCGGCCCGCTTCACCTGTCGCGACTAACATCGTCGAAACCGATCATCCCCGTATTTTGTTACCAAACCGGTCAGGACTGCTGAAGTACCGCGTTGCGGAAACCGCATCAATCCCTCCCGGACTACCAATCATAACGCACTGCCGGCCGGAATCATTCCCGCCGGGGGCCGCGTGTTCCGGCGGCCTCCGGCCGCACGGGGCAGCAGCACGGTCAGCCGCGGTTCCTTTCGCGCATGATCCGCAGCGACTCGCGCTTGTCCTGCTGTTCACGGAGGGTCTGCCGTTTGTCGTATTCCTTTTTACCGCGTGCGACGCCGATCTCGACCTTCGCCCGTCCGTCAAGGAAATACAGCTGGAGCGGAACAATCGTGAAGCCGGATTCACGGATCTTGTGTGAGATCTTGGTCAGCTCTTCGCGGTGCAGCAGCAGTTTGCGGCGCCGCCGGGCGGAGTGGTTCGTCCAGCTCCCCTGGTTGTATTCGGGAATGTGGATACCCTCCATCCACAGCTCGTCGTTGTAGAACGTGCAGAAGCCGTCAACCATGGAGGCGTGCCCCTCGCGGAGGGACTTGACCTCCGTCCCCATCAGGGCAATCCCGGCTTCGTACGTGTCCAGGACATGGTAGTCATGCCGGGCCTTCCGGTTGGTGGCCACTACCTTACGGCCACTTTCTTTCGGCACGGTGGAACTCCTCAGCTCTTGGGTTGGACGGATGCCCCGGCCAGTCCGGCGCGAAGCTATTTAATTCTACGGCAGTCAGGGCCCGCTGTTCGTGCCGGCCGGCCTGGACAGGCGATCAGAGCAGGAGCATCGGATCAACGGCCTTGCCGTTGAGCCACGTCTCGAAGTGCGAATGGCAGCCTGTCGAGTTGCCGGTCGTTCCGGAGTAGGCAATCAACTGGCCCTGGCTTACCTGCTGGCCGACCGAGACCACCACGCTGCTGTTGTGGTAGTAAATGGTGGTCAACGAGTTGCCCTGGACTACGCCGTGTGAGATTTTGACGTTGTTGCCGCCGCCGTCGTTGGCCCAACCGGCCGAGAAGACGGTACCTGCCGCCGGGGCGTAAACAGGGGTGCCGCAGCTGGCGCCGAAGTCGATTCCGGTGTGCATGTACCCGCCGGAACCATAGAAGTCGACGGTGCCCGGCGGCGTCGCACGCCAGCCGAAACCTGAGGTGATGGGAATGTCTGCTGCGAAGGGGTGCCGAAGGCCGAAGGCCGACGGCGGCCCCATCTGCGGGACGTACGGCTGGGCTGCCTGGCCTGCGGCCCTTGCCGCGGCGGCTGCAGCTTCGGCGATGCGGCGCTGCTCGGCTTCCCATGCTTCGCGCAGCTTCCGGTCGCGTTCAACGATTTCGGCAGCTACGGAATCCTGTGCGGCCTGAACCTTGGACAGCTGACTCTGGATGCCCGGCTTGGCTGCCTGAAGTTCGTTGTTGAGCCGGGTGGTGTCTGCGATGAGCTTGTCCACCTGCTCCTTCTTGGCCGCCGCTTCGTCCCGGGCTGCCTTTTCCTTCGCCAGAGCGGCATCGGCCTTAGCCTTGAGGTCCTTGATTTCGGCTTCAACGGCCTGCAGGCGCGCCTGCGAATTGACGTTGGTGGCGTTCTGCTGGGACAGCTTGTCCATTGCGGAGTTCTGGCTGCGCATTGCCTGGTCCGCGAGGTCCATGGTGTCTGTCAGGCTTCCGCCAGCTTTCGATCCAAAGAAGAGAGTCAGGTTCGAGGGAACGCCGCCGGACTTGTAGGCCTGCGTGGCGATCTGGCCGATGAGTTTCTTCGTGTCGGCGATCTTCTGCTTGTCCGTCTCGAGTTGCTGCGTGATCTTGGCCTTGTTCTGCTGGGCCAGGTCCACCCGGGCCGCCAGCGCCTCGACTTCCTTCACCGCACTCGCGACCCTTCCCTGCGCTTCAAGCAGGGCCTGCTGGGCGGCGGGAAGCTGGCCCTGGTAGATCACCAGGTCCCCTGCGGCTTTGGCAATCTTCGCGTCCACGAATTCAAGCGACTGCTGCACCCTGGCTGCCTCGGCTTCGAGCGCCGCCTGTTTGTCTTTCAGGTCGTCCGCGAATGCGACGGGAGTGGAGGCGCCCAGGCTCGCGGCCAGGATCAGCGCCAGTGCGGCACTGACAACGCGGCTGCCCCGTGCCGCGTTCCGGAACCGGCGGGCCCTGCGGTCCATTGCTGTCATCATCATTCCTTCGTTCGTATGCACAGCCTAGACCCGCAAATATCTACGTAAGGTCAAGAGAGACGAAATTCCTGCCAAGGATGCGCCAAGGCCGAGGAGTGCCGGAGCGAGGAGGAGCGTCTGGGCCGGGGAGATAAACGCTGTGTCCGGATACTGCTTTGACATGTACTCGCCGAGGAAGAAGTGGGCCACGGCCCAGAGCGTTCCGGAAGCCAGCGCCGCGCCTATCACCGCTGCAATGACGCCTTCAAGAATGAACGGCAGCTGAATGACGGTCTTGGACGCGCCAACCAGGCGCATGATTCCCGTCTCCCGGCGCCTGCTGAACGCGGACAGGCGGATGGTGGTGGCGATTAGCAGGATAGCGCAGACAGTCATGACGCCGGCGATGCTCACAGCCACCAGCGAGGCGGCATTCATCACCGAGAACAGGCGCTCCAGCACTTGGCGCTGGTCGATCACCGTTTCAACGCCCGGCTGTGACGAGAATGTCTCACTGATGATCTGGTACTTCTCCGGGTCCTTCATGTTGATACGGAAGGAGGCGGGCAGTTGGTCCGGGGTTACCGAGTCCACGATCGGGGAGTTCGAGAACTGCTCCTTGAAGTGCTTGTAGGCGTCGTCCTTGGACTCAAATTGGAAGTCGTTGATGTATTGGGACACGGCGGGTGATTCCAGCAGCGTCCGCAGGTTTTCCTGCTGCTCCGGCGTGGCCGTCCCGGAGGCGCATCCGGCCGCCGTCGAACCGTCACCGCAGAGGAAGATGGCCACCTGGACTTTGTCGTACCAGTAGCCTTTCATCTGGTTGATCTGCAGCTGGAGCATGCCTGCCGCCCCGACGAACGTCAGCGACACGAAGGTCACCAGGATCACCGAAACAACCATGGACAGGTTGCGCCTGAGCCCGCTCCCGATCTCGCTGAGGATGAAGGCGAGCCTCACAGCGCCTCCCCTGCGTTTGATGAAGCCGATCCGCCGTCCGGATCCGCGCCGGGACCGTCCTCGCGTCCGCTGGCATCCTTGAGGCGGCGGGACTGCCCCACCACAGGAATCATGGACGTGTACAGGGCGCGGGCCTCGTCACGGATGACCACGCCGTTCCGGAGCTCCACCACACGTTTGCGCATCTCGTTGACGATGTCGTCGTCGTGCGTTGCCATGACAACGGTGGTGCCGTTCTGGTTGATCTTGTCCAGGACGCCCATGATGCCCATCGATGTAGTCGGGTCAAGGTTTCCGGTGGGCTCGTCCGCGAGCAGGATGCCGGGGCGGTTGACTACGGCGCGGGCGATCGCGACACGCTGCTGCTCACCGCCGGAGAGTTCGTGCGGCATCCGGTGCTCCTTGCCCTCCAGGCCGACGGTCTTGAGCACCTCGGGAACGGTGTCCCGGATGATGCTTCGGCTCTTGCCGATGACCTGCATGGCGAAGGCGACGTTCGCGAAGACGTTTTTCTGCGGGAGTAGCCGGAAATCCTGGAAGACGACGCCGATTCCGCGGCGCAACCGCGGCACCCGCCAGCTTGAAATGTTTGCCACATTCTGGCCGGCAACGTAGACAGCACCGGAGGTGGCCCGGTCCTCCTTGAGTACCAGGCGGAGGAACGTTGACTTGCCGGAACCGGAAGCGCCCACAAGGAAGGCGAACTCACCACGGTCAATTTCAAGATTGACGGAGTCCAGGGCCGGCCGGGCCTTCTGGTCGTAGATCTTGGTGACATTTTCGAAATGGATCATTGCCCTATGAACCCTGCAGGACACGGCTGATGGAGCCCCGTTCTGCAGCCGGTGCACGGGCTTTCTTTTGGGGGAAGTAGAGCTCCGGCTCCTCGACTATACGCAGGGGCACCTGCAGAAAAGCTGGAGTTCCATGGCGTGTCGCCGGATTCGGCCGCCGCGGCGTGCAGGGGCCAGTGCAGGTGCCTAGTTGGCGGCGTTCCGGTTGTCAGTTCGCCAGCGGATGCCGGCGTCAATGAAATCGTCGATTTCGCCGTCGAACACCGCCGAGGTGTTTCCGACCTCGTGCTCGGTCCGAAGGTCCTTGACCATCTGGTACGGGTTCAGCACGTAGGAGCGCATCTGGTCGCCCCATGAAGCCTTCACATCGCCGGCGAACGCCTTCTTCTCGGCGTCTTCCTGCTCCTTTTTGAGCAGCAGCAGCCGCGACTGCAGAACACGCAGGGCGGCAGCCCGGTTCTGTAGCTGGGACTTTTCGTTCTGCATGGAAACGACGGTGCCGGTGGGAATGTGGGTGAGGCGCACGGCGGAGTCGGTGGTGTTGACGGACTGCCCGCCGGGTCCGGAGGACCGGAAGACGTCCACGCGTATTTCGTTGTCCGGGATGTCGATGGAGTCCGTTTGCTCGATCAGCGGAATCACTTCCACGGCAGCGAAGGACGTCTGGCGCCGGCCCTGGTTGTCGAACGGGCTGATCCGGACCAGGCGGTGGGTGCCGGCTTCGACGCTCAGCGTGCCGTAGGCATACGGGGCGTTGACTTCGAAGGTGGCGGACTTCAGCCCGGCTTCTTCGGCGTAGGACGTGTCCATGATGGTGGTCGGATACCCGTGGCGTTCGGCCCAGCGCAGGTACATCCGGAGCAGCATTTCGGCGAAGTCTGCGGCGTCCACGCCGCCGGCACCTGAGCGGATGGTGACTACGGCTTCACGTTCGTCGAACTCACCGGAGAGCAGCGTCACCACCTCGAGGTCCTTCAGCGACTTGCGGATGGATTCGAGTTCCGCGGCAGCCTCGCCCATGGAATCGGCGTCGTCCTCGTCCTGGCCCAACTCCACCAGGACCTCAAGGTCGTCGATCCGGGAAACCAGGGTGTTGAGCCGTTCGAGTTCGCTCTGCCGGTGCGAGAGCCTGGAAGTGATCTTCTGCCCAGCCGCCGGGTCGTCCCAGAGGTTCGGCTCACCGGCCCGTTCACTCAGCTCGGCGATGTCTTCCTTCAGCTCCTCGACATTCGAGACGTTTTCGATGGAGGAGTACGTGGCGCGCAGGGCGCGGATTTCTGCGGAAAAATCTATTTGAGCCATGGTTGTTAAAGCCTACGCCATCCGTCCAAGCCGACGGGCACGGGTGGTGCCGGGCGTCATGCCGGACCGGCGCGGTGCGGCAGGGTGAGTTTTGGGGCTACCGGGTGAGCCTGGAACGCGCCGTTGACTTCGCCTCAATCCGGATTCCGTCCGGGATGATGAAGTTCACGATCGGAGGATGGACTTCTGCGCTCAGCACGACGACGGCGGTGGAACCGTCCGGACTTCCTGTGGCCGGCGCTACGGCGAGGCCGCTGAACCTGGCGTAGGCGCCGTTGCGGGCCAGGAAGTCGGCCGCGGCGTTGCGGACGCGGCCGCCGTTCAGCACCGCGGTGGGGCTCCCGCCCTGGGTTTCCACCTGCCCCAGTGTGTAACTGTCCGCCGCCGCAACCGACGCACCGTCGGCCATGGACAGCAATTTCTTATGCTCAAGGTACAGCGAAGACGCTGCCATGACTGCCGTGGCGACCAGGAGCGCCAGGAGAACATAGCCGATGATGAGGACCATCATTTGCCCGTCTTCCGCGTCGTGTTCAAAGGCCATACTTCTCCTCATTACCTGAAGCGCCCCACAACCTGAGTGGCGGAGGCATCGAGTTGGCTCACATTGAGCCGAAACGAATCATTGAAGGGCACGAAAGGCAGCGGGACCGTGAGATGGACCGTGACGGTGACGGCTGAGCCCGGCGCGAAGCACTCCGAGGGATCGCAGCTTGTTTCCATCCGCGCGTTCTCTGCCGGATGGCCGTAGTCCGCCAAGGCCACCAAGACAGCCTGCTCGGCTGCCGTGCGGCCCGCTTCCGCGTCGGCCTGGGCAACGTACACCTTCGCGGCCTGGTCCGCGGCACCGACGACGGCGAAGGCACCGCCCTGGATCTGCCCCACCGTGATGATGAAATAGACGAGCGGGACCATCAGGAGAAGTGCCAGGAAGGTGAACTCGACGGCGGCACTCCCCCGCTCCTCCGGAGCTGTCCGTCCCGCCGGGTCCTGTGCGCGTTCAGGCGCGGAAACGCCGTCGGCACCGGCGATTGTTCCCATGGCTTCACCAAATCGGCGCTTGATCGTGGCCCGAATCCTACGGCTGGATTGCGGCATGCCCCTTCACCTCCAGTGCGTCCCGGGGACCGATCAGTCCGATCACCGGTAGCGGGGCCCTGACGGTGACTTCCAACGTGCGGATGCCCTGGAACGTCACTTCGGTGGTTGTCACGTCCCTGGCGAATTCCGGATTGAGAGCCACGCCGATCAGCTCGCCCGTGCGGTCACGGGCGTCAGCGGCATTCCGGTCTGCAAGGGTGCCGTGCCTGGCGCCGGATGCTGCAGCGTCGATCAGCGTGTTGCGGACGTGGAGGACCAGCGTGAGCTGAATGATCGCCAGGAAGAAGATCGTGAGCAGCGCTCCGACCAGCACAAAGTCCACGACAGCGGAGCCACGTTCGCGCGGGCCGGTGCTGCCGTCATCACGCGGCTGTTCCGTCGTCGCTTGGTTCAACCGAGCAGTCTCCCCGACAGCCGCGGGCATGCGCTAGTTTCCCACCTTGTCCATGGCCTGGTTGAAAAGCCCCTCAAGGGCAGGTCCGGCCAGGGCCAACAGCGCTGCGACCAGGACTGCTGACATCAACGTGATCATCACCCAGCCGGGCACATCCCCTCGTTCGGGATGGTCGGCACCCCGGGACTCGCCCGTGCCGGCGCCCGGGCCGGAGACTTGCGCGGGGGTCCCGAAACGCAGGGCAATCGTGTGGAACAGGACCAAACCGCGGATTCCGAGCTGTTTCATTGCGCTTCCATTCTGTGGTTTCGGCTGGAGTGCTTTTCCCGGCGGTCCGGGCGATTTTGACCGGTCATAGTCCGAGGCTGATGGCGGCGAGGCCGGGGAACACGGCGAAGATGACCGTCAGGGGAAGGACGCCAAAGACCAACGGGACCATCATGGCGATTTCCTTCTTTCCCGCCGACTCCATCAGTTCACGTTTCGCTGTGTCCCGGACATCCTGGGCCTGCGCCCGGAGGACATCGGCAAGCGGCGTTCCCCGTTCCACCGCCACGATGATTCCGTCCACGAACCGTACGAGAGGGCCCAGGTCGGTCCGCGACGAGAACTGCTGCAGCGCTTCGACCAGCGGCTTTCCGGCCCGGGTCTCACCCAGCACCAGGTCGAACTCCTTGGCGAGTTCCCCGTGGGCGCTGCGGCACACCCGGTCCAGCGCACCCGTGGCGCTTTCGCCGGCACTGACCGCCAGAGCCATTAGCTCGGCGAGGCTCGGAAATTCAGTCATCATGCGCTTTTCGCGCCCCTTGATTTGCGCTCCCAGCCAGTAGTCCCTGAAGAGGAATCCGCCAAGGGCGCTGCCGAGGACAGCCACGGCGGCAAGGAACGGGTCGAACTGGCCGGTGGCGGCGCCGAAAAGCACCATGCCTGTGGCCGCGGTGAATCCAATGACAGCCCACAGCAACTGTTCGGCCCGAAAATCGATGGCTGGCTTGTGGATCCCTGCCTGGGCCAGCCTCCGGTTGAGCGCCGAGGACCCCAGGTTGAACCGGCTCAGGAAAGACAGTCCGTCCTTCAGGACTGGACGCAGTATTCTCCCCAGCGGTCCAAAGGGCGTGAGCGTGTCGGTCGGGGCCGTCAGGAGCCTGGACTCGATGTTTTGCGCCTTCAGTTGCGGCTCGATGCGCTCCGTGAAACTGGTGGCCCGCATGAACGGCAGGCGGACAACCACAAGCCAAAGTCCGGCGCCCAGGAGGATTCCACAAGCCACGGCCATAGCCGCGGGTGACGTCATCTGAGCACCCTCTCTTCCTCCGGCAGCGCCCCGATCCGCAGCATGATTGAGTAGCAAACGGCGGAAACGGCCAGGCCGCCAAGCAGGACGGCAGCGCCCATCGGAGTGTTGTAGGCAGCCACGGCTTCGGGGCGGGTGGCCAGCAGCACCATGACGATCCATGGCGCGGCCACTGCGAGCCGGGCAGCGTTCACTGTCCAGGACTGACGGGCTTCAAGTTCACTCCTGGTTCTGGCACTTTCACGCAGGAATTCGCCCAGTGTTCCCAACAGCCGGCCAAGGTCTGAACCGCCCACTTCACGGGTCAGTCTGAGGGCTTCGACGATCCTGTCTGCAACGGGGTCTGCGAGCCGTTCCTTCAGCCTGTTGAGGGCGGGATCGAACTGTCCGCCGGAGCGGTAGTCGGCACCGAAGTCACGAAACACGTGCCGCAGTTCTTCGGGGCCCTTTTCGCTCAGCTGGATAAGCGCTTCCGGCAATGACAGCCCAGCTCTAATCGCGGAGCGAAGGTGGTCGACAACGTCCGGCCATAACTGGCGCAGTGTCGCGGTGCGTTTGCGGGCGCGCCATCTGACGACCGCCATGGGGAGCCATCCTCCGAACAGGCCAAAGCACCCCGAGATGGGCCAGGACCTCGTCACGCCAAAGAAGACCAGGCTGACGAAGGCTGCGAGGCCGAGGCACGTGGAGACAAGGCCAAGGGCCGAGACATTTTCAATTCCTGCTGAACGGAGCAAATCAACGAGCCGGCTTGACCGGGGCCGGCGTTTGATGGCTCCCGGCTGGTCCCAGAAAGACCACCAGATAAGGAACAGTCCGGTGCCGAAAAGCACCCCCAGCACGGGCGCCATCAACGCGGTTCCAGCAGGGCTGCGACGTCGAATCCTGCAGCGCCAAATTTCTCGGCGGCAGGCATGGAGTTGGCCTTGGGCTGCAACTGCCCGTCCGCCATGGCGAACACCATCGACGACTCGATGATGCCGTTTTCCACCCTCTTGCCGAGGGAAAGTATCTCCGTCACTTGGCGTCGTCCGTTGGCCTGCCGGCTGCAGTGGACCACAAGATCGATGCACGAGGCAACGGTGGGAACGACGAACGCACTTGAGATGTTGTCCCCGGCCAGTAGCGGGAGTGTGCACAGCTTCGTCACAGCGTCGTGTGCGGAGTTCGCATGGACGGTGCACATCCCTGGAAGCCCGGAATTCAGCGCGATCAACATGTCAAGGCTTTCCGCCTCCCGGACCTCGCCCACCACCAGGCGGTCCGGCCGCATCCTGAGGGCTTCCTTGACAAGCCGTCGCAGCGGGATCTCGCCTTCACCCTCAAGGTTTGGCTGCCGGCACTGCAGGCCGACAACGTCGCGCAAGGGAAATTGGAGTTCGAAGATCTCCTCAACTGTGATCACGCGCTCCCGTGCGCCTATGCTCGCTGCCAGACAATTCAGCATGGTGGTCTTGCCGGCCTGCGTCGCGCCCGACACAAGAATGTTGAGTCCGCTGGCAACTGCGGCTCCCAGGAACCGCGCGGACTGTGGAGTCAGCGTGCCCAGCTCCACCAGATGCTCAAGCCGGCTCGTCTTTACAACGAACTTACGGATATTGATCGCCCAGTGGCGTCTTGTCACATCCGGGATAACCACATGAAGGCGCGATCCGTCCGGAAGTGCCGCATCCACAAAGGGCGAGGACATGTCGAGTCGGCGACCCGAACTCTTGAGCATCCGTTCCACCAGGTCCCGAACCTGCTGATCGGACAGGCTGAGGGAGGTCAGCTCGGACTCGCCGTTTCGTGCCACATAGATCTCGCTGGGTGCGTTGAGCCAAATTTCCTCGATGGTGGGGTCATCCAGCAGTGGCTGCAGCGCACCAAAACCGGCGACGGCGTCGTAGACATAACGGCGGGCTGTCTCCAGCGGGCCGATCGGCGGAAGCGGCCCCATCAACGCGCGTTCGTCGTAGTCGCTGACCGCGGCCTCAACCAGCCTGCGAACTTCGCTCGCCTGCCGGAGGGGGTCAAGGCCGCGGCGCCGGATCAGCTCGCGGACCTCGTCTTCCACAATTCGAACAGCGTCCATGAGTTCCCCAATACGACTGCCGCCCCGACTGAGGCAGTACAACTGCGTTAAAGCTAAGGGTGTATGCACGTGTAAGCCAAGTCACATCTTTGGAGTTGTGGATAACCAGGGAAATCGGGTTAATTCCGATTCACATTGGTAACACCAGAATCACTAGTCTCACTGTGCACACCGGTGTTATGGTAGGCGCGTTAAGTCAGACATTTCTCACAGTTCGGTTATTCCTGCGGAATGCAGCTGGAGATGCGACCTAGTGGCCTGTCTTTTGGGCACGTCATTATTCCGGAGCGAAATATGAAGCGGAACCCAGAGCCACACCGTCCCAGCCCACGCAACCGGTTCGGGTCGCTGTTCCTGGCTATGGCCCTGCTTGCCGTTCCGGGGCTCGCTCTCCCCGCCGGCGCCGCTGAACCGGAACCCGCCGCCACGGCGGCAGCTCCCTCCGGGTCCGCTTCTCCCTCGACTTCCGCCGCGACCGAAACGGCGGCTCCGCAGCCGTCGGATCCGCCCCCGGCACCCGCGGATGCACCGGCAGCAGTGACGCCGACGGCGGTCTCGGCTGCCGCTGCCACCGAGTCGGGCACCACCACTGGACCAACGGCTGCCGCTGCTGCGGCCGTTCCGGATCCGGCCTCCGACGCCGACCGTGCTGCGATGGCGACGGCCGTCGGTCCCGGCGGGGCCGAGATGGGGCAGCGGTCCGCACGCGTGACAACCTCCGCCAAACTGTTGCAGGGAACCAAGTCCTTCACGACGCAGTCACTCGAAACGCAGGGCACCTGGTCCCCCACATTCGGCGTCAAGGGACTAGACGTCAGTGCCTACCAGTCCACCGTGGACTGGCAGCAGCAGTGGAACATGGGCGCCAGGTTCGCCTACGTCAAAGCATCCGAAGGCAACTACTACACCAACCCGTCCTTCAGTACCCAATACGATGGCTCGCGGAACGTCGGAATGATCCGCGGCGCCTACCATTTCGCCATCCCGAACTGGTCCTCCGGAGCAGACCAGGCACGCTACTTCGTGCAGAACGGCGGCGGCTGGACTCCCGACGGCTACACCCTCCCGCCCGTCCTGGATTTCGAGTTCAACCCCTACGAAGGCCGGACGATTAATGGGTTCTACTTCGGCAACACGTGCTATGGAATGTCGCCCGCCCAGCTGACCAACTGGGTGCGTGACTTCGGAAATACCATGCTCGCCATGACCGGGCGCCTCCCCATGATCTACACCAATACCTCGTGGTGGAAACAGTGCACCGCCGATGCTGCCGGCTTCGGCGATTACCCCCTCTGGGTAGCCGCCTACCCGGGCTCCGCCACGAATGATGCCGGCCCGGTTCCGTCCAGCTGGGACACGTACAGCATGTGGCAGTACAGCAGCACGGGGCCTTTCGCCGGCGATTCGAATATCTGGAACGGCGACTATGCTTCTTTGTCGCTGTTTACGGGCACACGGCCCCAAGGCTCGTTCGACACTGCGAGCATCGAACGCACCGGCACCACCACCGCACTGAAGATACGGGGCTGGGCCCTGGACCGGGGTCTGCCCGGTGCCACCACGGAGGTCCATGCCTACGTGACGGCGCCAAACGGGACGAAGACCCTGTACAAGTTCCCGGCGACAACCTACCGGCCCGACGTCAATAAGGTCCTGGGGCTGGGCGACTACCACGGCTTCGACAATCAAATTCCGATCAACGTTTCCGGAAAATACACCATCTGCGTCTACGCCATCGGCAAGTTCATCAACCCGGGCCTCGGGTGCAAGTCGCTCACAGTGGACGGTGCCGAACCGCCGATCGGCAGCCTCGACGAAGTTTCGGAACAGCGGTCCCCGGACAAGGAATCGATAAAGGTACGGGGCTGGGCCGTCGACATGAGCCGACCCTCAGTCACTTCCGAGGTCCACGCCTATCTCTACGGCCCGGACGGCAGCAGCACCCTCTACAAGATCCCGGCAAACACTTCCCGGCCGGATGTGGACCGCATATATTCCGTCGGCGCCAACCATGGCTTCGAAACCAACATCGACATCACCAAGGCAGGCAACTACAAGCTCTGCGCCTATTCCATCGGGCTGTATCTTCACTCGGAACTTGGCTGCCGGTCCATCAGCGTGGCTCCCGGGACGACGCCGATAGGCAGCTTGGACGCGGTCCTCATCAAGAAGACCAGCACCCAGGCTTCGCTGGGCGTTCGTGGATGGGCGATCGACTACGGAAATACTTCCGCGCAGCTCACGGTGCATGCCTACGTTCTGGCACCCAACGGCGCCACCACCGTTCACGTATTGACCGCGTCAAAGACCCGTCCGGACGTGAATAGAGTACTTGGCGTGCCGGGCGACCATGGCTATGACAATGACATTCCGATCAGCCAGCCCGGTAAGTACCGGGTATGTACCTACGCCATTGCCCTTAGCCCGGTCTCCCCCGGCAACCCTCTTCTGGGCTGCAGCTACATCGACGCCGGTTTCAGCGCCAGCCCGATCGGCTACCTCGACTCCGTGAAGATCGAATCCACCAACGGCGTTGCCTCCGTCGTCGCCAACGGATGGACCGTGGACCAGGATGTGCCGAGCGAATCCCTGAGCGTGCACACGTATGTCACGGCGCCGGACGGCACTGTCACCAACTTCGCTGTCATGGCTAACCAGCCCCGGCCCGACGTCAATCAGATGCTAAAGATCAGCGGTGACCACGGCTATACGTCAAAGAAAGCCATCTCCCAGCGCGGACTTTACAAGGTTTGCACATACGGAATTGCGATATCACCGTTCACAGCAGGAAACTCACTACTGGGGTGCCAGACTGTGGCGTACTGACTCATCCGGGCACGGGACGGTAGGTACCCAGTTCTCAGTGGCCGAAGTTCCCGCATCACGAGCCTCTTGTCCAGTATCGGATTCAATACGTGCAATGTCGTGGCGGCGCGTCCGAAGGAACGGGCTCCCAAGGAAAGCTGACTACCCCTGTCGCGATTCCGGTTCAGGATGCTGGGCGTCCAAACAAGCACATGCCGGAATCCCATCCCCACGAACCTTGACGAAACCCCGACAGCCCCCTGTTCCGCCTATTTGCGCTTGTCCTTATTTCGTAAGGAAACGAGGTGCCCGAGGGCTGCCGGGGAAATAATAATCAACAGTGCCACTTCGCTCAGCATGAATCCAGCAGCAACGCCGTCAGGGCCAGCAGCCTGTCCCAGCACATACATGGAGATGACGCCTGTTATCGCCCCAAGAGCAGTACCAGCAAGAACAAACCGGGTCTTCAGAGCTGGGACCAGTAGGTTCCTAATCAGCGGAGTGGAACAGGAAACGGCGAGAAAGGCGCCCCCATAAAACCACATTGATGATGCCGTCGCCTTGACGTCCGGGCCGAAAAGCAGCGCAGTTGCGAACTCGCCCAAAATGCCGAGGGCAATCATGCCAACTACACCCAGCACGGTATGAGCAATGATTGCGCTTATGTGGCGTCTCGTTGCGTTTGGTGCAGCTGGATCAAGTGTCCATGCCTGGAGTGTGTTTCCGAGCGTTGTTACCGTGATCAGTCCGAATCGATAAAGTTTGTCGGCAGAAGCTATGATTCCAGCCTCTGCGGCGGTCCCGGTAGCACCAGCCAATGGGACCGGGGCTGAAATGTAAACCCCACCAAGTCCGTCAACCAGTGCCACTCCGAGCCTTCTTCTGAGCCCGGCCAGTGTCCCACGCAAGGTGGATCCCCGGAAAATTCTCGGATGTCCAAGGCTGCGCTGAACGGCAACGAGCCCCACTACCGTCGCAATGATCCACAATATGGGATAGGACCATAGGGACTGCGTCAAATAAATGACCAGCGCGGTAACCAGCGTGGCAACGAGTCTTGGCAACATGTCGAACCACGCAATGCTCTTCGGGTCGCCCGCACCGACAAAAAACCAGGTCGGAGTCAGCCCGCCAAGGCTGAACGCGACAGCCATGGCCATCGTGAAAGTTTCGAAGCCTGGACCGGCTAGGTAGCCTGAAATTACAGCGCATATGGGAATAACAACGGCCGCCAGCAAAAGGCGTTCTCGCAGGGACTCACCCCATAGATAACGCCGATCCGCACCGGACTCTGCCGTGGCTACGAGCGCGGGTCCGAGGACGTTCCACCCGTAACTAATGACAATGCTGCCGAAAGTTCCTACTGCCTGCCCCACAGACAGGCTGTACCATCCGTCAACTCCGCCTACCCGAGCTGCTACCGGCAGCAGGAATAGTGGCGCCACCGTTCCCACCAGCGGTATGACTGTGAATCCGGCCAGCCGCTTCAAGAGCGGGGACCGCTGCATTTCCCTGTTTCGCAACTTGAGGGTCACGATCGGCGCAATATGGCAGATTCAAAGCGCGAGGCTGCCTTGGATGGTGTGTTTTCACGCATTGCTGACATACCCTGGATGGCCAAAGAATCGCACAATTCAACGTCTTCCATTAGCCGTTCGACATTGAGTTGAAGGGCTTCCGCGTCCCCCACAGCCGAGAAGAGGGCCGTTCCGTCAGCATAAGCCCTGACGCCCCCTATGTCAGTTGACACCACGGCGCAGCCGCTGGACATCGCTTCGGCCGGCGGAAGATGCCAGCCTTCTGCGTCGCTCGCACAAAGGTAAATCTTCGAGGATTGATAGGAATCCCGAATTTCTGATTTAGAGGGATTTTTAACATGTGTGACGTGCGCACCTAGTAATTCAGGCCGATCACAGGTTCCGAAAGTTACTGCGCGAAAATTTGGGTACTTTTCACCCAAAGAATTGAGTACTTTCACGATGAGATCCGCCCTCTTCCAAGGCACATCCGACACCATGGCGCAAACATCGTTAACGCGGACGTTAGTCTTGGGGCCGGGTGGGAATTCAACAGGGTCAATGCCATTGGGAATAAGTTCGCAGTCCTGGCCAAGTTGATGCATGTGGCTTTCTAGCCATGGTGCGATAACTATCTTTTTAAGCGGAAGTTTCCAAGTTGCATCTATAAAATCGGGGGTCGCCGACCAGTCTTCGTAGTGCTGGATAAAATACGAACCAGGAATCTTAGTTTTCTCGGCAACGGAGGCGACCAACGTTGCCGTCTGCACCTCCGTTGCGACTATGTAGTCCGAACGAGGAACGAGACTCGGCGTAAGGATCGGCAAAGTTATGCATTCAATGCGTTCATCGAGCGCAAACCAATCAGGTTGTTTATGCGGCCGCAGGCCTGACAGGATTGAAGCGATCGGTCGGCGGAAGTCCTTGACCTTATGCCGCGCACCTTTCAGGAGCAACGCATGCAAGAGAACGACATCATGACCCTGCTCGGCCAAGAAATTTGCGTACGAATAAACAACCTTGTACCCGCCAATTGGATACTTACTGAACCCAGGCAGAACGATGGTGATTCTCGACCGTTGATCATGACTGACCTCAGACATGGCCGATTTTGAATCCTGCTTTTTGCTGAACACATTACTCCCGAAAAAATAATTAAGAGACTGGGCTTGACCGGTTATTGGAGGACCCTTTATGACTCGTTCCGCCGCGTGAGAAGAGTTCAACCGGAACGCCGGCGATAAATTCCACGAAACACGGCAAAGCAATGTCGCCGCTGCGCAGCCCTGTCACCAGCGCACGGGAGGTGGGTATCCAGCCGTGGCCTGTTTCAAACGCGGCCACCCCGCCGTCCAGGCCGGGAGTGCCCGCTGCTACACGTGTCCGTAGGGCATCCGCCATGACGCGGCGCCAGCCGAAGCTCAGGTCATTGGCAGTCCTGAGCATGGCGAGCGGACTGCTGCTGCCCTGGAATTTCCGGGACAGGGCGGTCACGTGCTCAAAAGACTTCGCGAGGCTCTTCCTGCCCCCGACCTCGCCGAGGACGTTGCCGCCGTGCTGCACGTAGTCCTGGACGATGTCGTCGACCACGAGGGCACCGCCGGTGGCTTTGGCGCAGACAGCCAGCCAGTGGTCATGCACCTGCGAGATGGTGTTCAGCCGCGGGAAGGGAAGAGCCAGGTCCAGCAGTTCACGCCTGAAAACGCACAAACTCCCGGTCACCTGGTTCTGGGCCAGCAAGGCATCCAACGGAACGTTCTTCCGCTGCGTCGATGCCGTCACCACCTCGTTGCCGGGAAGCCTGACGACACGCGCCTGCGCCGCCACCAGGCTGACGTCCGCCAGGTGGGGCACAAGCGTTTCAAGCTTCGACGGGTACCAGGAGTCATCCTGGTCCGACAGTGCCACCCACTTCGCATCGGCGGGAACATGCTCAAGGACGCGTTCGAAGTTGCCGTAGAACCCCAGCCTCTCCTCAAACCCGATCACGCGGAACCGTTCGTCGCCGCCAAGTTCCCTGGTCACGAAGTCGCGGACGTCGGCGAAACCGCCATCGGCCGAGATGAGGCACTGGAAATGCGCGTGCGTCTGGTTCTGGATTGATCTCAGCTGGGCCCGGAAGAGCTCCCAGTTCGGTTGGTACGCCGCCAGGGCCACCACGCCGAACGTACTGGAGTCGTACTGCATGGGTCGGTCCGCCCTATTCCGCTGCCGTCCGCTGTCCGAGATACGCTTCCAGCACGTCCCGGGCCGGCCGCGGTTTGAAGCCCGAGTTCTTGACCTTGCCCAGGTCCAGAACGCTGTTCAACGGCCGCGGCGCGGCAGCCTTGCCCTTGAAGTACTCTTCGGTGCTCACACCGGTGACGGCGGACCTCGGCCGGCCCGAAAGCTCGTACACGTCCGCGGCGATGTCCGCCCAGGACTGCGGCTCGCCGTCGTTGCTGAGGTTATAGGTGCCGTACTCCGCGCCGGATTCCAGCAGGTGCTGGATTCCTGCCGCGATGTCCTCGGTGAAGCTGAGCCGGCCGATCTGGTCATTGACGACAGCTGGCTCGATGCCGCGGCCGGCGAGGGATGCCATGGTGCGGACGAAGTTGTTGCCTTCTCCGATGACCCAGCTGGTCCGGACGATGTAGTGGCGGGGAACGACGCTGACGACGGCGTCGCCGGCTGCTTTAGTCTGACCGTACACACCCAGCGGCGTGAACGGTTCACCCTCATCGTGGCTCTCGCGGACGCCGTCGAAGACGTAGTCCGAGGAAACCTGCACCAGTGTGAGGTCATGCTCGACGGCGGTCCGGGCCAGCCGGGACACCGCGGCAACGTTGACCGCCCAGGCGGCTGCGCGGCCCTCCGCTGTTTCCGCAGTGTCGACGGCCGTGTACGCGGCGGCGTTGATGATCGTCGAGTAGTTCTTCCAGTTCCGCTCCGCGAAGGAGGCTTCGCTGGCCAGGTCGAACCCGGCACGGCCGGCGAACTCGACGGCCGCGTCGCCGTCGTACAATTCCCGCAGTGCCTTGCCCAACTGTCCGTCGGCACCGACCACGAGGATCTTCTTCGACGGCATCGGCACAACGTCCGCGATACGCGGGTGGGCCTTGTCCTTGTCGGAAAGCTCTGCCTCCTCGAGCGGGACAGGCCACGAAATTCCGGCCGTTTCGTCCGCGAGGTTCAGGAAGGTGTACTGACCCTGTGCATCTGCCGACCAGTGGTCGTTGACGAGGTAGGTGTAGGCCGTGTTGTCTTCCAACGTCTGGAAGGCGTTGCCCACGCCGCGGGGAATGAAGATTGCCTGGCTCGGATCGAGTTCGGCGGTGAAGACAGCGCCGAAGGAAGGGCCTTCGCGCAGGTCCACCCAGGCGCCGAAGATCTTGCCTGTGGCGATCGAGATGAACTTGTCCCACGGTTCAGCATGGATCCCGCGGGTGGTGCCCGCCTTCTCGTTGAACGAGATGTTGTTCTGCACGGGGCGGAAATCCGGCAGCCCCAGGGCCACCATCTTTTCCCGCTGCCAGTTTTCCTTGAACCAGCCACGGTTGTCACCGTGGACCGGAAGGTCGTAGAGGACGACGCCGGGGATCGGGGTTTCGTGCGCGGTCAGCTTCTTGGAGAACTCGATCGACATCGTCTACTGGCCCTGTTCCTTGTACTTGGCTTCGGTCTGGGCCTTCTGCGGCCGCCACCAGTTTTCGTTGTCGCGGTACCAGGCGATGGTGTCCTCGATGCCGGCGTCGAAGTTGGAGAACTTCGGTTCCCAGCCGAGCTCGTCGCGAAGCTTGGCGGAGTCGATGGCGTAACGCAGGTCGTGGCCGGGGCGGTCCACCACGTGGTCGTACGCGTCCGGGGACTGGCCCATGTGCTTGAGGATCAGCTCGACGACGTCCTTGTTGTTCTTCTCGCCGTCGGCGCCGATCAGGTAGGTCTCGCCGATCTTTCCCTTGGCGATGATGGCCAGCACGGCCGAGGAGTGGTCGTTGGCGTGGATCCAGTCGCGGACGTTCTCGCCCTTGCCGTAGAGCTTGGGCCGGATCCCGTCGATCACGTTGGTGATCTGGCGCGGAATGAATTTCTCCACGTGCTGGTACGGGCCGTAGTTGTTCGAGCAGTTGCTGATGGTGGCCTGCAGCCCGAAGGAACGCACCCAGGCGCGGACCAGCAGGTCCGAGCCGGCCTTCGTGGAGGAATACGGGCTGGACGGGTTGTACGGGGTGGACTCGCTGAACCGCTCCGGGTCATCGAGTTCCAGGTCGCCGTAGACCTCATCGGTGGAGATGTGGTGGAAACGCCTGTCGTGCTTCCGGGCAGCCTCGATCAGCGTGTACGTGCCGATGATGTTCGTGTCCAGGAACGGGCGGGAATCATGCAGGGAGTTGTCATTGTGCGATTCCGCGGCGTAATGCACCACCACGTCGGCGTCGGCCACGAGCGTGTCGACCAGTGCGGCGTCGCAGATATCACCCTGCACGAACCGGAAACGCTCCTCCGGGAGCCCGCTCAGGGATTCCAGGTTGCCTGCGTACGTCAGCTTGTCCAGGACAGTGACGTGGTCCTCGGTGTTCTCGAGGACGTAGTGGACAAAATTGGAACCGATGAAGCCGGCGCCGCCGGTGACAAGGAGTTTCTGCATTCAGCCAGCTTACCGGTTGAGGCACGCCGTTCTAATTTGAGCCATCCCGGTTCCCATGAGGAGGGCCTTGTTCAGAAGGCCGTGGTCAGGAAGGCCGCCGAAGACGTCGCCATGCCTGTGCTATGCAGCGGAGCAGCATGATGCGGGCACGGAGGATCACGGACAATGAACGCCAGCTCCTCGGCGTCGCGTTGTCATCGTGGATCCTGCGCATTAGTGTTGACTCGTCCAGGTGCCGCATGGAGCCCGCCAGGTTCCCGCAAATGGCGAGCCACAGATCGTGGGACTCGTCCAGGTAGCGGGGAACGGGCGTGAATACGGGCAGCATGTCGCGCCGGAAGCCCATGCCGCAGCCGTAATAAGCCCGGTATCCCACGAGGATGCCGAGGATGTTTGCGGCATGCCGCCGGCTGTCCTTGTCCCGGAGCCGCGGGATGTTCGGACGGGGGCCGCCTCCAAGCACGTCGAAGTTGGTGGCCACCACCCTTGATGCCTGCAGGGCACCAATCATCAGCTCAAGCCGGCCCGGCACCCAGACATCATCCTGGTCGGCGAGCAGAATGTACTCTCCCTTTGCGGCAAGGGCGGCCTGTTCGAATGACCTTACGTACCCCTGGTTCACAGCCGCCTCTATCAGCCGGATCCGTCCGTCTTGGAAGGTCCTGATCTGCTCGACAGTGTTGTCCGGTGAGGCGTCGTCTACGATCACCAGCTCATCGTCCGGGCCCAGCTGGGTGAGGATGGACTCGAGCTGTTCCTTTATATAGCGCCCGCCGCGGTAGCTGGCGAGGCAGACACTGGCCCTGGTTTCCCTGCCGCCTGTGGGGCCCGGAGCGCCCGTGGGATCGGTTTTCAATCTGGTCCTTCCGCCTGCGCGAGATAGTTCCGGGGCTCGCCGGCTGACGTCCGGAGGGCCCGTCCCATCTTAGGCTGTCCGCCCTGGCCAACCGCCCCGCGGCGACGCTCAGCGCCGACCGCACCGAACCTCGCGGTGCCCCTCCGCGCCGCGCGGCTGCGTCGCCGCCGACCCGAATCATGGAATTGATATAGTTTGGACACCATGGAATCCACCCCCAATCCGCGCGTTCTGGTGATCATGCCTGCCTGGAATGAATCGGAAGCCGTCGGTAATACCGTGCGGGAAGTACTGAACACAGACTCCCGGTACGACGTCCTCGTCGTCAACGACGGGTCCACCGACAACACTGCCGCCGTTGCCGCCGAGGCTGGGGCAACAGTGCTGAATCTGCCCTTTAACCTTGGCGTGGGCGGCGCTATGCGGGCGGGCTTCAAGTACGCACGCCGCTGCGGCTACCGCCAGGTGATCCAGGTGGATTCCGACGGCCAGCACGATCCGCGGAGCATAGACGAAGTCCTCGCAGGACTTGCCCATGCCGACATCTCAATCGGCGCGCGCTTCGCGGACCGCGGGGACTACAAGGTCACGGGCCCGCGGAAATGGGCCATGCAGCTGCTGGCAAAGGTTATTTCCGGGTTGGCCAAAACCCGCCTTACCGACGTGACCAGCGGGTTCCGCGCCGCCAACGTGCGCGCCGTGGACCAATACCTTGACCACTATCCGGCCGAATACCTGGGTGACACCATCGACTCCCTCGTGGTGGCCATCCGCTCCGGGTGCACTGTTACGCAGGTGCCCGTCGAAATGCGTGCCCGGCAGGGCGGAAAGCCCAGCCACAATCCGGCCAAAGCCGCCATATACCTCGGAAGATCGGTGTTTGCCCTGTTGTTTGCCCTGACCCGGAAACGGTCCCACCTGGCCGTACCAGCTCCGCAAGCATCAGGAGCCTAAAAGCATGGGAAACGTTGCTGCCTTCCTGCTCGCCCTAGCCATCGTTGGCCTGGTTGTCGAAATGCTCCGCCGGAAGAAACTCCGGGAAAAGTACGCCGCCCTCTGGCTGATCGTCGGCGTCGCCACGCTTGTCTTGGCTGCCTTCCCCCGGCTGCTCAACATCGTGGCGGAGTTCGTCGGCGTCCAACTGCCCTCCAACCTGCTCTTCGCCATGAGCATCCTCATGCTGCTTGGCGTGTGCCTCCACCTCTCATGGGAAATCTCCGTCGTCGAAGACGAGACACGTACCCTCGCCGAGGAAGTGGCAATCCTGCGGGTCCAGGTTGAGGCTCTCAGCGCCCCGCCCGGCAACGACTCACCGTCGCCGGCCGGCTCGCTGGCAACGACCCCCGACACCGCCGGACCCCATGCGGCGAAGCCCGACACACAACACAAAGGTTCGGATTAACACATGCCGCTGGATATTTTCATTCCCTACTGGGGCGATCCGGACTACATGAAGGAAACAGTCAACAGTGTCCTGGCCCAGGACAGCGATGACTGGCTCCTCACCGTCGTCGACGACGCCTACCCGGGCCAGGAGATCAACGACTTCATGGCCGGGATCAGGGATCCGCGCATCAAGTACGTCCGTAAGGAACAGAACGCGGGAATCACCGAGAACTACCGGACCTGCGTGGCCATGGCCACCGAGGAAGTCCTGGTGATCCTCGGCTGCGATGACGTCCTGCTGCCGAATTACGTCTCCACCATCCTTGATGCCCACAAGCGGTACCCCGGCGCTGCCTTGATCCAGCCCGGGGTCCAGGTCATCGACGAGGCCGGCCAGGTGGTGGTCACCCTGGTGGACACCGTCAAGCAGAAGCTGATCAAGCCCCGGGGCGGCGGACGCCAGCTGGTCTCCGGCGAGGCGATCGCCTCCAACCTGATGCACGGAGACTGGCTCTACTGGCCGTCGCTGGCCTTCCGGACTGACAAGATCCGCCAGGTGGACTTCCGGGACGGGTTCCCCATCATCCAGGACCTCGCCCTGATCATGGACATGATCTACAACGGTGACCAGCTCCTGATCGAGCCAGCCGTCTGCTTCCAGTACCGCAGGCACTCCAACAGCGCCTCGTCCACCAAGCTCGTCGACGGCTCCCGATTCGCCGGAGAACGCGAGTACTTCGCCGTTGCCGCCGCACAGGCAGAGGACCTGGGATGGAGCAGGGCCGCCCGGTCAGCACGGCTGAGGTTCACGTCGCGTGCACACGCGGCATCCCTGCTGCCCAAGGCAATGCTCAGCAAGAACTCCTCTGCCGTCAAGGCCCTGGTCCGCCACACCTTCGGCAAGTAACGCCGTTCGCTACGAAAGGTCCCAAGTGACTTCCTCTTCAACTTCCGCCCGTCCCGGAGGCACCGTCCTGGTCACGGGCGGCGCCGGCTTCATCGGCTGTGCCATCTCCGACGCACTGGTCAGCGAGTTCGACCGCGTGGTTGTCGTCGATAATCTCCACCCGCAGATCCATGCCACCGGAGAGCGTCCCGAGCAGCTGAACCCCGCTGCCGAATTGGTTGTTGCGGACGTGACTGAAGCGAAGACGTGGGACACCGTCCTCCAGGACGTCACCCCCGACGTCGTCATCCACCTGGCCGCCGAAACCGGAACCGGCCAGTCCCTGGAAGAGTCCACCCGGCACGCGCACGTCAACGTCGTCGGAACCTCCCAGCTCCTGGACGGCCTCAACCGGCACGGCAAGCTGCCCCGCCGGATTGTCTTGTCCTCAAGCCGCGCGGTGTACGGCGAAGGCGCCTGGAAAAACGCCGACGGACGGGTCTTCTACCCGGGCCAGCGGACGAGCGAAACCCTCGACAAGGCCCAGTGGGATTTCCCCGGCGCCTCGCCGGTGGCCATGAAGGCATCCGAGACGTTCCCGGCGCCGGTGAGCGTCTACGGTGCCACGAAGCTCGCCCAGGAACACGTCCTGCAGGCATGGGCCAAGTCCTACGGCGTGGAGACTGTGATCCTCCGCCTGCAGAACGTGTACGGTCCGGGCCAGTCCCTGATCAACCCGTACACGGGCATCATGAGCCTCTTCTGCCGGATGGCCATGGGCGGCAAGTCCATCCCGCTGTACGAGGACGGCGAAGTGCGCCGCGATTTCATCCTGATTGACGACGTGGCGTCTGCCATCGTTGCCGGCGCTGTTTCCCCCACGGTCCAGGGCGAACCGATGGATATCGGATCGGGTGAGTTCCAGACCATCGGCACGGCCGCAAAGCTGATTGCTGAGCACTATAACGCCCCGGAATCGCACGTGACCGGCCAGTACAGGCAGGGCGATGTGCGGCACGCATGGGCTGACATCACGGAGGCCGAAAAGGTGCTGGGCTGGACGCCACAGTACAACCTCGCCCAGGGAATCGACCGGCTGGCCACGTGGATTGACGCGCAGCCAGACGTCAAGCCTGCCTGATCCGACGAGCGAATGACGTCCAACGCAACCACTGCGGTTGTCAGCCTGTTCAATGCCGACGAGCACGTCCTGGCCAACGCCGCTGTGCTGCTGGCCCAGGTCAGCCGCGTGGTGGTTGTCGACGACGGCAGTCCCCAGGACCCCGGGCCGGTACTGCGCCAACTCCAGGACCTGGGCTGCACCGTCGAGCGGCTCCCGGAGAACTCGGGGATCGCTGCCGCGCTCAACGCCGGGATAGCGGTGGCGCTGGCGTCCGGGAACCGGCCCTCCTTTATCCTCACCATGGATCAGGACAGCCTGCTCGACGGCGGCTACATCGCCGCGCTGGAGGAAGCGGCACTGGCCGCTGAACAGGCCGGAGTCAGGGTCGGCATGGTCGCGCCGGCCTCCATCAGGGGGCTTCCGACGCGGCGGGCCGGCGTCGTGAACGGCGTGCAACTGGGGGGCGAGCCGATCCAGTCGGGACTGCTTCTACCCGTTGCCGTCATTGAGGAACTGGGGACACTCCAAAGCGATCTGTTCATCGACGGAGTCGATACCGAGTATTTCCTGCGTTGCCAGTCAGCCGGGTTCAAGACCGTCATCGCGCCGAAGGCGGCTCTGGACCACTCCCTGGGAAGTATGACGCCGGCGCGCATCTTCGGCGCGGACCTGGCGTTCCTGGGCAGGCAGGTAAAGGTGCGGACCGCAGCGTCCTGGCGCTACTACTACCTGTTCAGGAACCGGATTCTCCTTGCCAGGAAATACGGACGCCTCCACCGGTGGTGGGCTGTCAAGGGCTTCCTGGCCGACTACCGGCACCTGGCCATTGTGACGTTGCTGGCCCCGCACCGGTTCGAACGCCTGGCCTCCGCCGCCGCCGGGATTGCCGACGGCCTCGCAGGACGGGCCGGCAAGCGCCGCATCAGCTAAATTTAGCGGGAGCGCTCAAGCGGGAGTGTTGAATTGGGAGCTCGACTGGTTGCCGTCCGGCTCGGTCGTTCGCTGCATTTGGTGGTACGGGGAACCGCGGCAGAAATACGATTGGGGACAGGTCAGTGAGCACAGAGTTGAAGCAGGTTTCGCCTTCTCCACGTCGCTCTGCCCGAGCATACGGGAAGAGCGCATTCGCTAAGCGGGGCAAGACCCTCCGGTCGCTACGCGGACCCGCTGCGTTTATCGCAATGACATCGTTGGTCGTCGTCCTCCGCTTGAACGGCGTGCTGGACGGAATCCTGGGCCTGTGTTTTGCCGCCGGACTGGTGCTGCTCCTTCCAACAGCGCGGTACCTCTCTTTGCGGCTGCTCCTGAACGGCCTGCTGGCGATGGGATTCGCGCCGCTGACCTGGTGGGTACCGGAGCGAATCCTCGGGACCGACCACGGCACGCTGCTTATGGCCCTGTCCGCCGGAATTCTTTCGTGGTGGGTTCTCTCGGCCAGGCCTGGAGTGCCCAGGCTCCGGCGCCTGATGCCGAAGGCGGAATGGATCGACGCGGTCCCGTTCCTGGCCGGAGGACTCGCCGCCAGCTCACTCGGGACAATGCTGGCGGTGAGGTCGCCCCTGGATGCCTTGTCGCTCATGACAGGCAAGTGGGATTACCAGTCGCACTTCAACATCTATTTCATGATCCGCAGTCACGGCGGGGTCATACCGACCACGGCCCTCCCCTCCTCCGGCGGCACCTGGGGATTCTCCGAGTATCCCCAGGGGTTCCATGCCCTGCTTGCAACGCTTGCGGACCTGATCCGACCGGATCACACCGCGTTGGACGCCGAGTTGGTCTCCTACGTCAACCTCCAGGCAGTTGTTTGTGTCCTGACGGTTGTGCTGGTCACTGCCGGGCTCTGTGCCCTGCCCGCGGTCCGTCGGCGGCCGACGGCGATGGCTCCGGTCATCGCCGTGGCCGCAAGCGCCTGGATCTTCGGTCCGGGTTCGCTGCCCGTATACGACGGCTTTGCCAACTTCTACTTAGCATGTGGCCTGGCGACTGCCACCGTGCTGGCGCTTCTGAACTTTGGCCGCCGGATCCCGCTCTGGGGACTGGCTGGCGTGGGCGCTGGACTCGTCGGTATCGCCAATAACTGGGTCCTGCTGATCAGCCTCGTTGCCGTGGTCTGCATAGGAAGGTTCTGGCATGTTCTTCGGCGACCTGGAGGCTATGCCCCGGCCTGGTGGAGGACGGCGGCCGTCGTCGCGGCATTCACCGCCGCCGGGGTGCTGCTGCCGGTAATCCAACTGTCCCCGCTGGTCCAACAGAGTCAGCAGATCCTCGGTCTCACCGGAGGGATTGAACTTCCCGACTTCGGGATTGCCCTCGCCGTCATCGCCCTTGTGGTAGCCCTCGGCTTCGCCAACACCGCGGTGCCCGCGGCCAACGCCTCACTCGGAGCCGAGCGGCGCGGAACTGCATTGGCATCGTTTGGGCTCTTCGTTCCCATCGGACTCTGCCTCTGGCTCGCTGTCTCGCAAAGCGCCAGCAACGGCGCCGTTTCCTACTACTTCTACAAGTACTTGATTGCGGTGGTGCTCTTCTCGTGGCCAGTCGCCGTGGCCGCCGTAGCCTCGATCCTGCCACCGCGTTCTGCAAGCAGGGTCATTGCAGGAAACGGCAGGGGCCTGACCGTGGCCCTTTGCGTCCTCGCTTTGGCAGCAACCCAGTTCTTCGGTTTCTCGGTGACAGGCCTGGCCGACGCCGGCCTTCCGCCAACAGCCCGGGCAGTCACCGAAATGGAAAAGCAAGCGGCCCGGCTGAAAGCAGCGCCGGAGTACGTTGCGCGGCTCCTGGCCGCTGCACGTCAGCCGCAACCTGAAGACTCCGTCTACATCGTGGCCCAGGGCACGATGGACAGAGTACTCGCCGCCCGGTGGCACTGGACCATGCGCGGACGCTCCACGTCGAAGACCACAGCCCTGAGCCCGGCCATCGGCGAAATCTACAAGAATTACAGCCGCGCCCCCGAAATCATTGCCCGCCTCCTTGCGGAGGATCCGGCTCTCACCGTGATCGTCGACCCGGAACTCTACGAACCGGTCCGGCAGCGGCTGGCGGAACAGGGACTCGAAGGACGGCTCCTACGCCTCGGCGCGGCCTAGGAAGCGTTAGACACTCTTCTTCGCCCGCCGCATTACGGGCCGTTCAATGAACAGCCAGCTGGCGGCCGCCAGCGGAATGGTGCACAGGGTCGCAATGATGGTGAACCACCAGACTCCCCAGTGGTAGGCGCCGAAGACCGCCAGAAGCTGCTGGACGGGAAACGCGTAAATGTACGCTCCGTAGGAGATGTCATTCTTTGCGACAAGGCCAGGCTGCGGCAGCCAGGTGGAAATCCACAGCAGCCCGTAGGCAATGAACGGCGCCGCGAGTTGGCCTCCGAACCCGGGAACCCACAGGATCAGCGCGGCGGCGATGGCGACAGCCACCGGCCCGGCCACCCTATGGATGCCAAGACGTGAGCTGAGCACCTGAACCACAGCGCCGCCCAGGAAATACGGGATCAGCCGGACCGCCAGTTCAAAGTCCAGGTTGGACTGCATGTACGGCTTGAGGAATCCAACGTTCGCCCACAGGACAACGCTGACTGCAAACGCGGCAATGACCGGCCACGGAGTCTTCTTGACGATCGGCAGGAAACCAAGGAAGGCCACCAGCAGGTAGCACATGAACTCGAAATACAGCGTCCATAGGGAACCGTTCCAGGCGCCCGGATACGGTACCCCTGCAGGCGTGCCCGCGATGTCGTAGCTGACAATCCGAAGGGACAGGTTCGCGAAAACCGAGTTCAGCGGCGTGGTTGGCGTGGACATGAACCCCAGCAGGTTGCCGCGCTGAACAAAATAGGCGATCGGAGCGAACACAAACGCCATCACGGCAAGGCACACGATAAAGGCCGGGAAGATCCTGGCAACCCGGTGAACGAGATAGGGGCCGATCCGGTTACTGAACCTGCTGGCCGTGATCAGGTAGCCACTGATGCCGAAGAACCCTGCGACGGCCCACCCTCCCAGGTTCTCGCCCTTGAAGGTCGGTCCATTACCGGCACCGACGATGTGCCAGCTGTGCGCGAACAGCACCGCGAACGCGAGAACCAGCCGGATAAGGTTGAGGCTGTTTCCCCTGGGGTCGAGCGCCCGCCCCAGCTGGGGCGCCGGTACGGCCTTGGGTTTCAGAGTGAGAGTGCTCAAACCTTTGCTTCCTTTGGGTGTCGGCAGACGGTCCATTCTACAGCGTTTGGTGTCTCAGCCTTCGGTACGGGAGGATGGGGGCATGCGTGGAATTATTTTGGCCGGCGGAACTGGGTCCCGGCTGCACCCGATTACTCTTGGCATCAGCAAGCAGCTCGTCCCTGTTTACGACAAGCCGATGATCTACTATCCGCTCTCCACGCTCATTCTCGCTGGCATTCGCGACATTCTCATCATCACCACTCCCCACGACGCAGATCAGTTCAAACGGCTGCTCGGCGACGGGTCGCAGTTCGGCATCAACCTCACATACGTGCAGCAGCCTTCTCCGGACGGCCTGGCGCAGGCGTTTATCCTCGGCGCGGACCACATCGGCGACGAAACGGTGGCCCTGGTCCTTGGCGACAACATCTTCTACGGCCAGGGTATGGGCACCCAACTCCGTCGCCATGCGGACATCAAGGGTGGTGCTGTCTTCGGTTACTGGGTGAATGATCCGAAGGCCTACGGTGTGGTTGAGTTCGACGACGACGGCAAAGCCCTCTCGCTCGAGGAGAAGCCTGAAAAGCCGCGTAGCCACTACGCCGTGCCCGGGCTGTATTTCTATGACAACGACGTCATCGACATTGCCCGGAACCTCAAGCCCTCCCCGCGCGGGGAGCTCGAGATCACCGATGTGAACCGCGCCTACCTGCAGCGCGGGGATCTCCAGGTGGAGATCCTCCCCCGCGGCACCGCGTGGCTGGACACCGGAACGTTCAACGACCTCAGCGACGCCTCGAACTTCATCCGTACGGTGGAAAACCGCCAGGGGTTGAAGATCGGGGCCCCCGAAGAAATCGCCTGGCGCCAGGGTTTCCTGTCCGACAACGAACTCCGCGAACGTGCAGAACCTCTGGTCAAGAGCGGCTACGGAAGCTACCTTCTGGGTCTCTTGGAGAACTAGGGCATCTCCGGCCAGCTGGCGGGACTACCGCCGTCGTATTTTCGAGTGGAGTCTCAATGAGTTGGTTTTCTACCGCGCCCGTCGTTCTGGCGTGCCTGGTTCTGCTGTTCGCCCCGGGCACTCTGCTCCTTGCCGCGCTCGGTCTGCGGCGGTGGTCGTACCTGGCTGTCGCCCCGGTCCTCACCGTCAGCCTCGTAGCAGTCACGGCCATCGCGGCGCCGTATCTGGGTATCCGCTGGTCCCCCCTTCCGGTTCTGGCATCCACCCTCCTGACGGCTGGCCTGCTGTTTGGCGTGCGACTGCTCCGGCAGCGCCGCGCCGGCTCGGGCGCTTCGCCCCGGGCGCGGTGGGCCCTTCGCAAGCCGGCGAAGGCGGACGTGGTGGCTGCGGTGGGCTTCCTCGCAGGTTCCATGGCCATCGCCTTGCAGCTCCACCAGGCGTTCGGCAGGCCGGAGAACATCTCCCAGACGTTCGATAACGTTTTTCACCTCAATGCCGTCCGGTACATCCTGGACTCCGGCAACGCGTCATCGCTGACCCTGTCCACCATGACCAGCGGAGACAGCCCGCCCTACTTCTACCCTGCCGCGTGGCACGGACTGGCGTCCCTCCTGGTGCAGGTGACCGGCGCCCAGATCAGCGTTGCCGTGAACATTCTGAACATCTGCATTGCGGCCGCTGTCTGGACCGCCGGATGCATGTTCCTGGCCCGGACGGTTATCGGACCGAACGCCTACGCCGTGGCCGCCGCGGGAGTCCTGGCTGCCGGCTTTGGGTCCTTCCCGCTGCTGCTGCTGGACTTTGGCGTGCTGTACCCGAACTTTCTTTCCGTCAGCCTGATCCCGGCTTCCCTGGCATGTGTCAGCATGTTCTTTGGCGTCAGCGACGCACCGGGACCAATGGGCATGGCCCGCTTCATTCTGGCTCCGGTGGCCGCAATTGGCGTTGCGATTGCCCATCCGAACGGGCTCATGTCCCTCCTGGCGCTCTCGATTCCCATCCTGGTGGTCTCCTTCGTCGGGTTCTCGCTGGCCAGGTACAGGAACGGCCGCGGCCACAAAGGTACCCTCCTCATGGGCACCGGTTTGCTGGGCATTCTCGGCGTTGTTGCGGTGATGTGGAAGTACATTCGTCCGCCCGCAGAGGCGGCAACCTGGCTGCCTTTCCAGACTCCAGGCCAGGCTGTCGGTGAGATCATTACCAACTCCGCCATGCATCGTCCCCCGGCCTGGGCGGTTAGCATCCTGCTGATTGCCGGTGTGGTGGTCCTGTGCCGCCGCCACAAGCGTATTTGGCTGCTCGGCTCTTTCACCGTCATCGCGGCCCTGTTCATTGTGGTCTCCGCCGGACCGAACGGCTGGCTGCGCAATACGCTGACAGGTGTCTGGTACAACGACAGTTACCGCCTGGCGGCGCTTCTGCCTGTCGCCGCCGTCCCCCTGGCAGCTGCAGGTACCGGCTGGCTTGTCGGTAAAATCCAGCGTGTCTGGGTGACGCACCGTGGCTCGGTGAGGTTCCTCCCGGAGGGGCTCCGGAAATCACGCGTCATGGTGCCCGCTGTTGTTCCGCTGGTGATCCTCGCCGCGATCCTGGTAGCCCAGACAATGCCCCTGTCCGCTTCCATCCAGTCTGCGAAGGTCAACTATTCGACCACTCCAGACTCCGCTCTGGTCAGTTCCGACGAGATGGCCCTGATCGAGGAGCTGGACAGTCTTGTCCCGGCTGATGCCACCATCGCCGTAAACCCCTGGACCGGAGGGGCAATGGCCTTCGCCATTGCCGACCGCAACACGACGTCCAAGCACACGCTCACGACGTACACGAAGGCCACGGAGCTACTGAACGACAAATTCCGGGAGGCCAGCACGGATCCTTCTGTCTGCCCCGCCGCACGTGCCGACAACGTCCGTTATGTACTCGACTTTGGAACGCGGGAAGTGCACGGCGGAAACCACGGCTTTGTTGGATTGCAGATCCCTGATGCCACGCCGGGCTTTGAACTGCTCGCCCGCCACGGGGACGCCAAGCTGTTTGAAGTGACCGCCTGCCGCTGACTCCTTAGAGGCGGAGCATCCTGGCCAGCGGCGAGGCGAGTGTCCGGGCGAAACTGTTGGTCATGTGGTTGTCCCGATAGACCAGCACATTGCCAACGACCGACGGGCAGGCCCCATGGGCGCAGAAGTAGGGGTAGAGGTCGATGACCTCCACGCCGGGCACCCTTGCGGCAGCTGCGGCCAACGGATCCTCCGGACGGTCCTCGGAGCGCTGCTGCACCGTGCAGGCCTCCGAAGCCGGACCGTTCGACTGGACGCAGTCCGGTGCCGAAAAGTCGGGATAGGGAATATCCATCACGACGGCGACCCTGATGCCGGCGTCCCGAAGCGGCTTGAGCATGGCCACATACCCGGACACGAGCGACTCCGGATCCTTCCACCCCCACTGCAGGGCGCGCCGGTATCCTGAAGGCGTCATTCCGGACACCACCACAAGATCAGGCTTTCGGTGCAGGATCCGCTCCAGCGATACCCGGTTCTGGTTGGGGCAGTTGTGGAAGACCGTGTCCGCGGATTCGGGCGGTGCGGCTGAAAAAGGGCAGCCGTTCCGGACCATGGCCTGTACGTTCCAGCCGGCCTGCTCCCCCACCAGCAGCAGTGGGTCGACCAGCTGGGCCGCATGCGAGTCTCCCACAACCATCATGGTCCGCTCCGCATCCGGGCGGCCGTAGCGGCACGCCTCATCGCCCATGGTCGACGGATCGAACGCGCCGCACTCGTTGCCGCCCGTCAGTGGCACATCCTTCATCGCCACTGCCGGGTCCGGCCGCAGCGCGAGCCCGGAGGGCACGGCCGCCGGCCGGTCCCGGTCGAGCGCCATCGCGCCCGGGTACTGGCGAATATTAAGGGCACCGTCCAGCTCCTGGGATTTGGCTTCAACGATTCCCCATGGCGCCGCCGCGGCCAGGAAGGTTGCAGCCACCAGTCCGGATGCCAGGACAAACGCGCCGCGGTGGCGGGACCGGCCGCTGGGGCCGTCTGCGGGGCGCCCGGACGGATGCCGGAATCTTTGTTCGACGAGGTAGTAGGAGGCAATCGCCGCGGCCAGGCTGATGAGTGCTATCACGGACCCATGAAGGAAGCTGGGCGCCCTGCCCAGGCGGAAGACGTAGAAGACGACCACAGGCCAGTGCCACAGGTAAAGGGAGTACGAGATGTCCCCGAGGTACTTGACCGGGCCGATAGCGAGCATCGACGACGCGCTGAAGCGCCCGGCGTCGTGCGTCTTTTTCGGTTCGGTGCCCGCCGCCAGCACCAGGACTGTTGCCGTGACGGGAATCAGCGCCACATAGCCAGGAAAATCCATGGACGTGGAGAAGGTGAAGGCGCACCAGAAGACCGCCGCCAGCCCGGCCCACCCCAGGAGCCGGCCCGTCCGCTCCCCGGGCTGCAACCGTGGCGCGGTAAGTGCCAGGATGCCGCCGAGGCCGAGTTCCCAGACGCGTGTGGTTGTGGCGAAGTACGCGACGTCATGGTCGGCTGCCGAGAAGGCGATGCTGTGCACGAATGACACGGCTGACAGTGCAGTGATCAGGTAGAGACAGGCCGTCTTCCTGGGCAGGCCGGACTTTCGGGCCCAGGCGGCCGCGGCCAGCAGGCACAGCGGCACCACAAGGTAGAACTGCTCCTCGACGGCCAGCGACCAATAGTGCTGGACAGGCGATACGAGGGCGGTGGCTCCTTCGTAGCTGCCGGAGCCGAAGGCCTGGTTCCAGTTTTGGACCTGCAGGGCCGCCATGACCACGTCGAAGGAGACTGACTGCCACCGGCCTTGCGGGAGCAGGAGGACCATCGCCGTAAGGGTTGCCAGCAGGACCAGGCTGGCCGCCGGGAGCAGCCGCCTGATCCGTTTTGCATAAAAGGTCCGTACGGAGATCCGCCCAGTGGCCTCGACTTCGCGGACGAGCGATCCGACGATCAGGAAACCCGAGATGACAAAGAAAACGTCCACGCCGATAAAGCCGCCCGGCAGTACTTGCGGCCAGATGTGGTAAATGATGACCAGCCCCACGGCCACCGTCCGGAGGCCTTGGATGTCGCGCCGAGGCGCAGGCAAAGATGACACAACTACCTTCCGGTCGAGAGCGATAGTTGTCCGCTCCGTTGCTGGACGTTCTCTCCCGCAGGACCGGGAGGTATGCCGCTAGGACCGCAGCATCGCCACTGCGTCGTGAATCGGCCCGTCGAACAACACATTTCCGTGTTCCAGCAGGATTCCCCGTGCACAGATGCGCGACACGAGGTCAAGGTCATGGCTGACCACCACGAGCGTCTTGCCGTTCCGCGCCAGTTCCTGGATCTTGTCGATGCATTTCCGCTGGAACGGCTCGTCTCCGACGGCGAGAATCTCGTCAATCAGGAACACTTCAGGATCCGTGTGGACGGCAACGGAGAAGGCCAGCCTCAGGTACATGCCCGAGGAGTAAAACTTCACCTCGGTGTCGATGAACTGGCCGATCTCAGAAAACTCCACGATGTCGTCGAAGCGGTCGTTGACCTGTTGTTCGGTCATGCCCAGGATGGCGCCGTTGAGGAACACGTTGTCGCGGCCGGAAAGATCCGGGTGGAAACCCGCACCCACTTCGATCAGCCCCGCGACTCGGCCCCGTGTCCGCACCGTGCCGGAGTCCGGCAGCATCACACCTGAAATGTGCTTCAGCAGCGTGGATTTGCCGGATCCGTTCAGTCCCAGGAGGGCAACAGTTTCACCTGTCTCCACCTCCACCGAGACATTCTTCAAGGCGTGGAATTTCTCCGACAGGTCACCCTTCCGGCCCTTGGCGAGCCAGACCACGGCCTCCTTGATGGACCTGGTATGACGCAGCACGAACTGCTTGCTGATGTCAGAAACTTCGATTGCGTTGACCACTCACAGCTCCTGCGCGAAGCGGCCCTCGAGCCGCCGAAAGGTGAATTGGCCCAGGACCAGGACCAACAGGGCAATAGCCAGCCCCACCGGTGTCCAGAGGCTGAACAGATTCGGAGGCACGGCCGCGGATCCGTCCGTAGTCGGGAACCAGAAGGCATAGTGGAAGAGTTCGACGCCGATAGTCACCGGGTTTGCCTGGTAGACGGCGAAGGTCGCCGCCCCAAGCTTCTGTTCAACCATGGTCCACGCGTACATAACCGGCGAAGCCCAGGTGGCCACCATCAACAGCATGTCCACCAGGTTTTCGGAGTCCCGGAAGTAGACGTTGGCAGCGCCGAAGAGCAGCCCCAGCCCGGTTGCCAGCAAGCCGACAATCACGAACCCGGCGACGGCGGCAAGAAGCTGGAAGAGGTCCGGATGCCATCCCGCGAAAAGGCAGCCGGCCACCAGCACCACCAGTTGCGGGAAGAAATGGACAGCGGAAACCCACACGGACGCTACCGGGAACAGTTCGCGGGGAAGGTAGATCTTTTTGATCAGGTTGCCGTTGTTGACTATCGACCTGGCCGCGTTGCCCAACGCCTCGGAGAAGAAATTGATCAGGACGATGCCCGAAAACAGGTAAACGGCGTAGTTGGACAGGCCGTCGGGGTTCCTCGGACTGCGCTCCAGTCCGAGGAACACACCAAGTGCCACATAGAAGACAATGAACTGCACACCGGGCTTCACGTAGGACCACAGGAGTCCAAGAACGGAACCACGGTAGCGGACCTTGAGTTCCTTCCGCACCAACAGTTTCAGCAGAAAGCTTGACTGTCGAAGATCGCGCAGGCCGCCGCCCAATCCGGGCGTGGTTAGTTCCCCGGGACTGATCCCGCTCACTTGACCTCGTTCTGAGTGTGCTGCTCGAACGTCTTCCTCCAGGACTCAATCGACGTGAGGTCGTTCATTGCAGCCTTGTACTTCCGGCTGAGTTCCGGCCAGCCCTTAAGGAGCTCTGCGTGCAGGCGTGCGCTTTCGGCCAGCATCTTCCGGAGCTGCTTCGGATCGCGCCGGTACCAGGAGGCGCCCGTACCCTCTGCGTTGGACACCACGGCACTGTCGTACTGGGCCATCCGCCACCAGCGGTTGTCCTGGTGGGCCACGGTCGCCTGCGGCCGCTCGGCGCTCGATCCGCTGACCGGGGACGCAAGCTGCCGGAGCACGGTCTTGGCTGCCCAGGGAAGGAGCGAAATCTTGGACGGCTGTGCGATCCCGTGCCCCCGGCGCGGAGGCTTGTCCATTTTCGGGGCAGGGAACTCGTCCGGATCGGGGCGAAACACGGAATCCGAGTATCCGGACATCATTTCCCGGATCTGGGGCAGCTTGGACGGGAGCAGGTCCCGCAACGCCTCCGGACCCTTCAGGATGTCCTCAAGTGCCCATCCGCGGCCGTGCGCAGTGGCGTACTGCATCGACACCAGGTGCTTGACGTCGATGTACTGGGATTCGCGGACAACGCGGCCGCCGTGTTCGTACGGGCTGTGCAGGAGGGCCGCAACCACCCGGTTACGGGCGTGGAAGTAAGCCTGCCAGCCGACAAGGTCGTCCTTGTCGATCCAGGAGACGTGCCAGACAGCAGAACCCGGCAGGGAGACCGTGGGGAAGCCGTGGGCCTTGGCCCGCAGTCCGTATTCGGAATCGTCCCACTTGATGAACAGTGGAAGGGAGAGCCCGATTTCGCGAATCACCTTCGTCGGGATCAGGCACATCCACCAGCCGTTGTAGTCCACATCGCAGCGGCGGTGCAACCAGGACGTCTGGCGGAGGTTCGAGGACATGAAGTCATGTCCGAGGATCATCTCTTCGCTTGGCAGCGCCGGCTGGAACCGGTAGGGGTTCACGATTTCGCCGAACGTGTGCAGGACGGTCCGGTTGTACAGATCGAACATGTGTCCGCCCACAATGGACGGAGTCTTGCAGCGGTCGGCGAAGGTCAGCAGCCGGATAATGCTTTCAGGCTCGACGACGACGTCGTCATCCATCAGCAGGACGTAATCGCTGCCATTCTCCACAGCCTCGAACATCCCCCGGGCAAACCCTCCGGAGCCGCCAAGGTTGGACTGGTTGATAATCCGCAGTTTCCCCTGCAGGGAATCCCGGACCTCCTCGAAGCCTTCCGCATCCGCAACCTTCTGGGATCCCTGGTCAACGATCAGGACTTCCTGGACGTGCTCCAGCGCCTCGCCGTTCTCAGCCAGGAGCCGCAGGTTGTTGAGGCAGAAGTCGGTCTTGTTCAGGGTAGTGATCTGGAGCGTCACCGAACCGGGCTGGCTCTCGGCCGCCAGCCCCTGCCATTCCGCGTCCAGCATGACGAGCGGTTCAGAGCCTGCCACGAGATCGAACCAGTACCAGCCGCCGTCGCCGAACGGTGCCAGGGACAGTTCGAAGAAGTTCTCCGAAATTCCCTCCACCCTGCGGGTGTCCACGCGCTGCAGCGAGCCGCGCGCATTCGACTTGTAGACGATGACCGATCCGGTTCCCTGCGTGCGCACATGCAGGCGGACGTTCTCAACGGTGGTCCACCGGCGCCAGTAGCTGGCCGGAAAAGCGTTGAAGTAGCTGCCGAAGGAGACGCGCTCCCCGGACCGGACCGACGTCGAGAAACGGGACAGGAAGTCCTCAACGTGGGCTTCCTTCGTCGGGCTGCTGAAGGCCTGCGGCTTGCTGGCCTTTCCGTCGCGGTCGCCGACGGTGGGGAGCTGGATGCCGGTGGCGGTTCCCATGTCCATGTACAGCGGCACCGTGTCCATTTGGCTGGCGCTCGGCAGGATGACGCGCTGGAGCGTGTCCCAGCGCTGTTCGCTGGAGTTCAGGCTGTCGGTGCCCTTCGGGCTTTCGGTTGAGACACTCATGCGTCTACACCTCCGCTTTCAAGCTTTGCTCCACCCTCAAAATGCGGCCGGATTTGGTTGTCAAACATGGTGAGGGCAGAGCCGATCGCCATGTGCATGTCGAGGTACTTGTACGTTCCCAGCCGTCCGCCGAAGAGGACGTCGCTCTCGGCGGCTGCCAGGTCGCGGTACTTGAGCAGGCGTTCCCGGTCGGCCGCCGTGTTGATCGGGTAGTAGGGTTCGTCGCCCTTCACCGCAGCACGGGAGAACTCCCGCATGATGACGGTCTTCTCGGTCTGGTACTCCCGCTCCGGGTGGAAATGGCGCGGTTCGATGATGCGCGTGTAGGGGACTTCGTCGTCGTTGTAGTTGACCACTGACGTTCCCTGGAAGTCGCCGACGTCGAGGACTTCCTCCTCGAAGTCGATGGTCCGCCAGGACAGATCGCCTTCCGAGAAGTCGAAATAACGGTCCACAGGGCCGGTGTAGATCACCGGGATGTTTCCGACGACTTTTTCCTTGCTGTATTCGTGCGACTCATCGAAGAAGTCCGAGTTGAGCCGGACCTCGATGTTCGGGTGCTCCGCCATCTTTTCGATCCACGCGGTGTAGCCGTTGGTCGGCAGTCCCTCGTACTTGTCGTTGAAGTAGCGGTTGTCGTAGTTGTAGCGCACCGGGAGCCGGGAAATGATGCTTGCCGGCAGGTCCTTCGGATCCGTCTGCCACTGCTTGCCGGTGTAGTGCTTGATAAAGGCCTCGTAGAGAGGGCGCCCAATGAGCTGGATGCCCTTGTCGTTGAGGTTCTGGGGATCGGTGCCCGCGAGCTCGCCGGCCTGCTCCTGGATGAGGGCCTGCGCCTGTCCCGGGGTCAGGTTGGCGCGGAAGAACTGGTTGATCGTGGCCAGGTTGATCGGCAGGGAGTACACCTCGCCCTTGTGGACGCCGTAGACCTTGTGCACATAGTTCGTGAACGTCGTGAACCGGTTGACGTACTCCCAGACGCGTTCGTTGGACGTGTGGAACAGGTGGGCACCGTAGCGGTGCACTTCGATGCCGGTTTGCTCTTCCTTTTCGCTGTAGGCATTGCCGCCGATATGGTGGCGGCGGTCGAGGACAACGACCTTCAAGCCCAGCTCGGTGGCGGCCTGTTCTGCGATTGTCAGGCCGAAAAAGCCCGACCCTACGATGACGAGGTCAGCGGTCACAAAATCTCCTGATTCGAATGCGGGCAGGCCAATGTTGTGCAATGGCTGCTGCTCTAGCCTACCCGAGACAATGGCGGCACCAGTGAATCCGGGGCGCGGCCCGGGGTTATCCACATAGCCGGGTAAGGGCGGTGCAGCGCCCTCGCCCCGCGGCGTAGCTTGGGCAGAAACCGCCGTCGTCCGAACGGACTCCACCTAATGAAGATCCACTGCACCCTGGTCCGGGGGCCACATGCGGGCAGGCCCGGACCCCCGCTCGAACTCACCATCGAGGCGGCTCCCGGCTGCCCCGGAGGCGAAGTGCAGCAGGCGCTGGCCGGTGAATACGGCGCGGACGAACTCACCGTACGCGGCACTCCCCTGTGCCGGCTGGCTGCCGGCGTCCCCCCGCTCGTCACCGGGGCAGTCATCGTGGACGGGGAGGGGGAGCCCCCGCCGGGCGCCGCGGACCGCCCACCGTCGCTGCTGCTCGCAATTCAAAGCGGTCCAGCGGCAGGGACCGTGCTTCCCTTGCGGCGCGGCAGGTACCGGATCGGCCGCAGCGGGACCGAAATTGCCATTCCGGACGCCGCGCTCTCCCGTGAGCATGCCTGGCTGGACGTTACGGATACCGCCATCACCATCGCCGATCTTGGCAGCGCCAACGGAACCGTCGTAGACGGCAAGAAGGTGAGCCGCGCCGCCGTGTCAACGGACTCGCTGATCAGTTGCGGGAATTCAACGATGTCCATCGTCTTCGGGCCGCCTTCGGCCGGACGGGCCCAGGAGTGGGGGACTGCCGGATCGAGCGTTGCGGAGCCGTTGAAGATCCCGCGGAGGGCAGAAAGCGGCAACCGTGCCGTCCTCCTCGTCACTGCGGGGCTCCCGCTGCTCATCGGTGTGGGACTCGCCCTCGTCACCGGAATGTGGATGTTCCTGGCCTTCACGGCGGTTTCGGCCGTCTCCGTCCTCGTCCCTGTGGTGACAGGCCGCCGCCAGAGGCGCCGCCTAAAGGCGGCAGTCGCTGCCGCCGTTGACGGAGACCGGGAACGACGCCGCCGGTCCGCGCCGTCCGCTGCCGACATAGTCCTCAGAGGCCGCGCCGGGGTCGCCGTGCCCACGGCGCGGCAGGGAGGACCAGCTGCGCCGGAAGAGGTCTGGCTCCGGCTGGGCCTCACTGAACAGCCGGCCAACATCAGCCTGGAGCCAGCCGATCCCGACTTCGAGGCACCGCCGCTGGGCCAGGTCCCCTTCGTCCTGCCGCCTGCGGACCTGACGGTGATCCGTGGTCCGCTGCAGCCTGTCCTCGGCCTCGTCAGGTTCATCATCATGCAGCTCACGAGCTACCCGTCAGCCGCGCGGACGCGGATCCTGGTGCATGGGTCGCCCTCGTCCCTGCCCCTTCCTGCCCGGTACTTCGGGTCCGTGTCCCTTTCCTCAAATCCCCTGACCACGCTGGAGCTCCTGCAACGAGGCATCGACCGTAACGCTGAGCGGGGAATCATGATAATGATCGACGGCGTTGACGCCTCCTCCGGCCTTTCCGGCTCCGCGATCAGCCGGGGGTGGCATGTCATTGAGTGCACCCGAAGCGGCGGCGCGGCACCTGGGCCGGTCATCGACCTGGGCGGCAAGGCTGCCCGGCTGTCGGCACCGGATTCCGCGGCGGATTTCCTTCCCGACCTTGTGCCGGAGCGGGTATTCGATGGCTATTGCAGGGATGCGGCGTCGGCGCTCGACTGCGGCCCGGACCGCCAGCCGGCTGTGCCGCCCAGTTGCTCCCTGGCCGATGTCTTTCCGGGGCCGCTGGCGGAGGCTTCGGTCCGCTGGCTGCGCGGACGCCGCGGTCCCGGCCTGCCTGTTCCGATCGGGATGGCAGCGGCAGGTCCGCGCATCCTGGACCTTGAATCGGACGGTCCGCACCTGCTGGTGGCCGGAACAACCGGTTCCGGGAAGTCCGAACTCCTCCGAAGCCTCACCGCGGCACTGGCGCTCTGCTATCCGCCGGACCGGATCAACTTTCTCTTTATCGACTTCAAAGGCGGTTCCGGTCTTGGCCCGTTGACCGGCCTTCCGCACTGCGTGGGTATGCTCACGGACCTCAACCGCCATGAACTGGACCGCTCGCTGGTTTCGCTGCGTGCCGAAGTCCGGCGCAGAGAGGAACTGCTTGCCGCCGTCCAGGTTCCGGATCTGGCCGGCTACCGCACGGCACCGGGTAGCAGGGGAGCTCCGCTCCCCGACCTGGTCCTGATCATTGACGAGTTCCGGATGCTTGTCGAGGACGCTCCTGAAGCCCTGTCGGAGCTAATGCGCATCGCTGCCATCGGCCGGTCCCTGGGAATCCATCTCATCATGGCCACACAACGCCCCCAAGGCGCCCTCACCGCCGACATCCGAGCCAACGTCACCACGAGCATTGCGTTGCGCGTCCAGTCCGAGACGGAATCGGCGGACATCATCAACTCACGGGCTGCTGCCAGCATCGGGGTGGCCAACCCTGGACGCGCCTTCCTCGCCCGCGGCACTGAAGAACCGGTGGAGTTCCAGGCCTCGTCCCTGGCCGGCGTCACCGACGCACTGACCGCTCCCGGCGTCGGCATTTGCCTCGCGGAGGACGTCGTGCGGAATCCGCCGGCAGGGACCGGCGGGCATCCAGGTTCCGGCCCGTCACTGTCGCCGGCGCAGGCCGCGGCGCCCATTGTCCACTCCCTGTTAAAACTGTGGGCCAGCATGGGAGGTGCTGACCCGCACCGCCCGGTCGCAATGCCACTGCCCTCAGCCATCAGCTACCCTGATACGCCACGGCTGGCCGAGGGTGAACCGCCGGTTGCCGACGCGGCCAATCCAGGGGAGCCCTGCACCGGTGACGGCCTTTCCGCCGGCACGTGGTCTGTTCGGCTCGGCTGGGTTGACCAGCCGGATCAGCAGCGTATTTCCGCCCTGGCCTGGGAGCCATCCGGCCACGGTCATCTGGCCCTTGTCGGGGGAACAGACAGCGGAACGGACGAGGCCGTGGCCCTGGCTGTGCGGCAACTGATGGAACACGACGTGGAATCGCACCTTTACATCCTTGATGCCGGCGCTACATTCAGCGCGGCCTCGGCCCAGCCGCGGGTGGGCGCGGTGGCCGGGCTCCACGAACTCCGTCGGGCTGTTCGGATCCTGGAAAGAGTCTCCCTCGAACTGTCGCGCCGGCTCGGTCCTGCTGCTGCACAATTGCCGCCTCCGATGGTGCTGGTGATCACCGGCTGGGGTTCGTGGAGTTCTGCCTTCCGGGCCGGGCCTCTGATCTGGGCCGAGGACCTGGTCCAGGACATCATCCGCGACGGAGCCCGGGCACAGATCTCCGTGCTCATTTCGGGTGACCGGGAAGTCGTCACAGCACGGTTCTTCGCAGCCATCCCCAGCCGCGCCTACTTTCCCACCGGCTCAACCGAGGAGAGCCGTCTGGCATGGCCACGGATTCCCGACGTTGCCAGGGCCCCGGGGCGGGCTGTTGTTTTCGGCGCATTGGCGGCGCGTGACGGGTCAGTGGCCCAGTTCTACGCGCATCCTGAAACCGCGGTGACGGGACCGGCCGGAGTGAGGGAAGCAGCAGCCAGGCCGTTCAGGGTCGAGTCCCTGCCTGTGCGCGTCAGCGTGTCCGACGTCCTCGCGCGGGCCCTTCGTCCACCCGACGCAGCAGCGCGACCCGGCACCGCCGGGAACGGCGCCAAGCACCGCCAAATCGTGGTCGGCCTCGGCGGGGACGAGCTCGTCCCGGCAGCCGTTCGGCTGGCACCAGGAAGCGTCCTGCCGATCCTCGGCGGACCCGCCTCCGGCAAAAGCTCATTGATTGCGGCCGTTCCAGGACTCAACCCCGAAGTGTCCGGGTGGCTCAGTCCGGGACCCGACGAAGCTGCCGGCAGCTTTTGGGCAGGCACCCTGGCGGCCGCCGGGACCGGCCGGCTCCACAAGGATGCAGTGCTGCTGGTTGACGACGCCGATTTGCTGTCGCCGGAAGCCAACCGGTGCCTTATGGACCTGCACGGTCTGGGATGGACGGTGATCATGACCGCCGCGTTCAGTCCATCACTCCTCCAGCGGGCCCCTTTGGCGGCGGCGGCCCGGGGCCACGGCATCGGGATCCTGATCGGACCGCGGACCGCTATGGACGGTGATTTCTTCGGCATTCGGTTCGAGGTCGAGGCCAACCCGCCGCCTGGCAGGGCAGTCCTCATTTCCGGCGGGCGGGCGGCGCCCATCCAGCTAGCGGCCGCGCCATGACCCGGGATCACAGAGCGGGAGGAGCCCCGCCCGCGCGCGATGCGTAGCTGATGACGCTCTTGCGGAACAGCAGGACAACGGCGACAGCGGCCGGAAGGAGCATGGCCAGACCTGCGGCCGCATATCCCCCGGTAAGCGTTGGAAATCCGATGGTGAGCACAAAAACCTGGGCCACCAACGCCCCGGCCCTCGGCCAGCGGAATCCCCGGTGGAGAAAGTATGCAACGGCGAAAAGCCATGCCGAAAATGCCAGCAGGAGAACCAGCGTAAACACAGCACCCCAGAACGAGAGCACCGGTGCTCCCGTGGTCAGTTGGACGGCATACCAGCCGGCCGCCACAAGAAGTGCGCCGGCTTCGGCGGCGACAATCAGCGACAGGATGACAATTGCCAGCGGCCGGACCACCGGCCCTTCCGAGGAAACATGGCCGGCAGGATCGGCCCCCGCACCTTCAGCGGGGCCGTGTCCGGCGGGCTCGTGGCTGGGGTCAGGGGGGTTCACGGGGGGTCTTGACACACTGGCACCCTACCGGACATAGTCGACTTGCGGGGAGGGCGCTGGCGACCTATGTGACGTATCGCTCACGCCTAAGAGGCACTTCTTAGACGATTACCCCTTGTTTACACAGCGTTAACATGACACGCTTAATTCAGATGACCAAGGGGACCCGGCAGGGTCCCTTTCTTATGTAGCCTCTAGTGAATATTTTCACAAGAGGCCCTCAACGAGTTCCCAGGAATGGAGTGACTGATCAGCATGGATTGGCGTAACCGCGCGGCCTGCCTCGACAAGGACCCGGAGCTGTTTTTCCCCGTAGGAAACACCGGGCCTGCTCTCCTGCAGATTGAGGAAGCCAAAAGTGTGTGCCGCCGCTGCCCCGTGGTGGACACCTGTCTGCAGTGGGCCCTCGAGTCCGGACAGGATGCCGGTGTCTGGGGCGGCATGAGCGAAGACGAGCGTCGCGCCCTCAAACGGCGCGCAGCACGCGCCAGGCGTGCCTCCTAAGGGTCCCTCCTGACAGGACGGACACCGGCCTAACAGACCAAAGGAAGCGGCCGCGGACTCTACAGTCCGCGGCCGTCTCCTATTTAAACGTCCTGCCTACCGCGGCTGCAGGTTCAGGACAATCTGCACGGCGGTTCCGCCACCCTCCCGGGGCTTCCACTGAATGCTGCCGCCGAGTTCACTCGTCACGAGGGTCCGGACGATCTGCAGTCCCAGGCCCTCCACATGGGGGATCTCCGGGAGTCCGACGCCATCATCGGCCACGGTCACAGTGAGGAGCTCGTCGCCGTCGTCGCCCTCCGAGCGGTCGGCCAGAAGCCAGACCGTTCCTGTCCTGCCTTCCAGCCCGTGCTCGACGGCGTTCGTCACGAGTTCGTTGATCACAAGCGCGAGGGGTGTGGCGAAATCGCTGGGCAGTTCCCCGAAAAGTCCGGACCTGGCCGTCTTGACCTGCTGGGATGGCGAGGCCACTTCGGCGGACAGACGGAACTGGCGTCCGATCAATTCATCGAAGTCGACGCTCTGAGTCAGGCCTTGGGACAAGGTCTCATGGACCAGGGCAATCGTCGCGACCCTGCGCATGGCCTGCTCGAGGCCCTGCTTGGCCTCATCACTGACCATCCGGCGCGACTGCATCCTCAGCAGGGCGGCCACGGTCTGCAGGTTGTTCTTGACCCGATGGTGGATCTCCCGGATGGTGGCGTCTTTGGTCACCAGTTCCATCTCGCGGCGCCGCAGCTCCGAAACGTCGCGGCAGAGAACCAGCGCGCCGAACCGTTGTTGCTCGTCGCGCAGGGGAATCGCCCGAAGGGACAGACTGACACCCCGGGACTCTATTTCGCTGCGCCACGGCATCCGGCCGGTCACCACAAGCGGCAGTGTTTCGTCCACCATTCGCCGGTCCCGAAGCAGTCCGGCCGTGACTTCGGCAAGCGACCTGCCTTCCAGCGACTCGCCGTCGCCCAGTCGCCGGAACGCTGAAACTCCGTTGGGGCTGGCGTACTGGACGATGCCGTCGGCATCGAGCCGGATGAGACCGTCACCCACACGCGGAGCACCGCGGCGGGATCCGGTGGGCGACGCAAAATCAGGCCACAGGCCCAGCGTTCCCATCCTGAGCAGGTCATAGGCGCACTGCCGGTATGTCAGTTCGAGCCTGGACGGCATCCGCGAACTGGACAGGTCCATGTGCGTAGTCACAACTGCCAGGGTCCGGCCGTTCCTGACCATGGGCACCGCTTCAACGCGGAGCGCCATGTCGCTGCTCCAGTTGGTTTCACTGGAACGCTCTATGGTGCGGCTCGCCCACGCCTTGTCGACCAGCGGCTGCAGATCCGACCTGATCCCCTCCCCCACGAAGTCGGCATGGAACACCGTGTGCGTGGTGGAGGGGCGGACGTGGGCGAGGGCCACGTAGCCTAACTCAGGATGCGGAAACCACAAGGCAAGGTCAGCGAAGGCGAGGTCGGCGACCATCTGCCAGTCGCCCACGAGGAGGTGGAGCCATTCGGCATCCCCCGGCCCGAAATCAGCATGTTCCCTGATGGGGTCCGTAAAGATTGCCACTACACCTCCATATTCGACGCCGCGGGGGTTCCCTAGCGTCGGACGATTGACCTCAAGAGCCTCAATGCTACCGACAGTGATGCCATATCGTCCGCTTCGAGCGCGTTGACCTCGTCAAACATGCTCTTGGCCCGGCCAAGCTGCTCGGCATTCTGCCCCTCCCAGGCCCGGAGCCTGTCCTCCGCGGACATATCGGACGGCGTCGTCTCAAGGACCGCAGTGGTCATGTCCGAAATCGTCGAATACAGATCGTCCCGCAGCGCCGCCCGGGCAAGTGCCTGCCAGCGGTCACGGCGCGGAAGTTTGGTGATCCGTTCGAGGAGGGAATCCGCATGGAACCGGTCAAATACCGTGTAGTACACGTGGGCGATGCCTTCCACGGGCTCCGGATTCACACGGGCGATTTTCGCGATGTCCAGCAGCACGAAGCTTTCGAACAGCTCGGCCCAGCGGTGGGCAAGATCCTCCGGAAGTTCCCAGCTACGGGCCTTCTCGAGCCATGCTGCCACGCGGGCACGGTCGTCTCCGCGCAGGTAGTCAAGGAGGCGGGCACGCATCGGGTCCATCAGCGGCTTGAATTCGCCCACAATCTCGGCGATGGGCCGGGAGCCACTGCCTTGGCTAAGAACCCAGCGGACAGCACGGTCCAGGAGCCGTCGGATGTCCAGGTGGACTGTGCTCCAGTGCTCCGTGGGGAAGGACGCAGGCAGTTCGTTGAGCTCGCCCACCATGACGTCAAGCTCGTAGATTTCGCGGAGGGCAACGAAGGCCTTGGCCACCGCGGCTTCGTTGGCTGAGGTCTCTTCGATGGTGCGGAACGCGAACGTGATGCCGCCCAGGTTGATCATGTCGTTCGCCACAACGGTAGCGATGATCTCGCGCCGCAGCGGATGTGTGTCCAGCTCGGCATCGAACTTCTCCCGAAGCTGCTTGGGAAAGTAGGACCGGAGCGTTTGCCTGAACCACGGGTCCTCGGCGAGGTCGCTCTCGCGCAGTGCTGTTGCGAGTTCGATCTTCGCGTAGGCCGCCAGCACAGAGAGCTCCGGCGAGGTCAGCCCCTGTCCCTGTTCCAACCTCTCGCGGAGGGTCGCCGTCGTCGGCAGTGCCTCCAGGTCGCGCTTGAGATCGGCAGATTTCTCCAGCCAGTCCATGAGCCGTTCGTAGCTGGGGCTCCACTCCGCAACGCGGATTCGGTCGTTGAGGAGCAGGATGTTCTGGTCAATGTTGTCTTCCAGCACGAGCCGCCCGACTTCATCCGTCATGGATGCCAGGAAGTCTGCCCGTTCGGCGGACTCGAGCTTGCCGGCAGAGACCATCCGGTCAACAAAGATCTTGATGTTGACTTCATGGTCCGAGCAGTCGACACCGGCGGAATTGTCGATGGCGTCCGTGTTCAGGATGACTCCCTGCAGTGCGGCCTCGATGCGTCCGCGCTGGGTCATGCCAAGGTTTCCGCCTTCTCCGACCACCTTGACGCGAAGGTCGCGGCCGTCAACGCGGATTGCGTCGTTGGCCTTATCCCCTACTTCTGCGTGCGTTTCGGTGCTTGCCTTGACGTAGGTACCGATGCCGCCGTTGTAGAGCAGGTCCGCGGGCGCCAACAGAATCGCACGCAGGAGCTCGGGCGGGCTCAGTTCGGAAGTGCCGTCCGGCAGTCCAAGCGCAGTCCGCACCTGGTCAGAGACAGGAATGGACTTTGCCTGCCGCCCGAAGACGCCGCCGCCCTCGCTGATGAGGGACTTGTCGTAGTCATCCCAAGAGGACCGCGGCAGGTCGAAGAGCCGTTGACGCTCTGCGTAGGACAGAGCCTCGTCCGGATTCGGATCCAGGAAAATGTGGCGGTGGTCAAACGCCGCGAGCAGCCGGATGTGCTTGGAAAGCAGCATGCCGTTGCCGAAAACGTCGCCGGACATGTCGCCGACGCCCACCACGGTGAACGGCTCCGACTGCGTATCGAGATCCAGTTCGCTGAAGTGGCGCTTGACCGACTCCCACGCGCCGCGGGCCGTGATGCCCATGGCCTTGTGGTCGTAGCCCACCGAGCCTCCCGAGGCAAAGGCATCGCCCAGCCAGAAGCCGTATTCATCCGACAGCCCGTTGGCAATGTCCGAGAACGTCGCCGTTCCCTTGTCTGCCGCAACAACCAGGTAGGAGTCGTTGTCGTCGTGGCGGACGACGTCGGCTGGCGGCACCACCGCTTCCCCGTCAGGGGTTGTGATCAGGTTGTCCGTAACGTCGAGCAGGCCGCGGATGAACGTCTTGTAGCTTTCCACGCCCTCCGCCATCCATGCCGCCCGGTCAGCGGCGGGGTCCGGGAGCTGCTTGGCGAAGAATCCGCCCTTGGCGCCCGTGGGCACAATGACGGCATTCTTGACTGTCTGTGCCTTAACAAGGCCGAGGATTTCCGTTCGGAAGTCCTCACGCCGGTCGGACCAGCGCAGCCCGCCGCGGGCTACCTTGCCGAAGCGCAGGTGCACGCCTTCCACCCGGGGCGAGTACACCCAGATTTCAAACATGGGACGAGGGAACGGCAGGCCCTCAATGGCGGACGGATTCAGTTTGAAGCTCAGGTACGGCTTCTGCTGGTAGAAGTTGGTCCGCAACGTGGCCTCGATGAGGTTCGCGAACGTCCGGAGCACCCGGTCGGCATCGAGGGTGGCCACCTGTTCAATGGCCGCCGCCAGCCCGGCACGGACTGGCACCTGCCGCTCCGCCCGGACATCGTCCCCGAGGGCGGGGTCAAAGCGCGCCTCGAACAGGGCACTGAGCGCACGTGCCACGTCGGGATTGGCCAGCAGCGTGTCCGCAATGAAGCCGAACGAATTCGTGTTGCCCATCTGGCGCATGTATTTGGCATAGGCGCGCAGGACCACGATCTGGCTCCAGTGCATGCCCTCGCGCAGGACGAGCCGGTCAAAGCTGTCAGATTCCACGGCACCGGAAACGGCGGCGCCAAAGGCTTCCGCAAGCAGCTGGCCCGTTGCTAGAGGGCCACACCGGCGGGGTACTTCAGGCCCAGGTCGTAGAGGAAGAAGTCCCGCTTGTCCGAAGTCTCGATTTCGAAGGGCCGTTCATCGAGCACTTCCAGGCCCAGGTTGTGGAAGTACGGCAGGATCTGGCTCAGGCTCTTGGGCTCCAGCATGTAGAGCTTGACACGGGCGTCCTCTTCAAGGGTGGCTCCGGCCCCTTCGGGAAGGTAGACGTGGACGCCGGGCCGCTCTGGCCGGCCCTTTTCGGCCAGCTCAGCAGCCGATCCGTACTTCTCGAAGCGGGCAATGTCCGTCAGGGCATCCTCCACCTCGTAGTCCACGCGGTAGCTGGCCGGAAAGGCTTCGGCCCAGGCGGCGGCCTTTCCCTTGTTGTCGTCGTCGGCGGAGCTGGCACGGAGAACTTCCGTGATGCCCTCGCTCCACGAACGCGCAGCCCTGACGAGCCTCTTCTCCAGCTCTTCGGCGTTGATGTCACTCACGTCCGCGTCCTTCGGCAGGCGGATGCGGAAGAAAAGCCTGGCCAGTGCGGATTCGGTCATCCGGGCTTCGTAGTCAATGGAGACGGCGTGGAAGGTTTCGCGCAGTTCCTGCTCGATGCGGAGGCGAACGTTTGTTGTGTAGCGGTCACGGGGAAGATACACGAGGGCGGACATGAAGCGGCCATAAATGTCCGGCCTCAGGAAGAGGCGGGTCCGGCGCCGTTCCTGCAGCCTCTGAATTCCCGTCGCAGTCGCCGCCAGGTCGGAAACCTCGATCTGGAACAGCTCATCACGCGGGTAGGTTTCGAGGATGCCCAGGAGGTCCTTCCCTGAGTGGGAGTGGGGCGGGAAGCCGGCTTTGCGCAGGACAGCTTCAACCTTCTCGCGGACAATCGGAATATTCCGGACGGAGCCGGCGTATGCGCTGGTGGCAAAAAGGCCAATGAACCGCTGCTCGCCGCTGACGTTCCCGGCGGCATCGAAGCTCTTGACCCCGATGTAGTCGAGGTAGGCGGGGCGGTGGACCGTGGAACGGGAATTTGCCTTGGTGATGACCAGGGCGCGCTTTTCACGTGCCTTCTTCCGGCCGGCAACGGTGAGGTGCTGGACATGGTGGCCGTCTGCGCCGCTGCGGAGCAGGCCGAGGCCACTTTCTTCCCGCAGCTCCAGGACGTCCTCGCCGGACTCATTGACAAGGTCGTATTCCCGGTAGCCGAGGAACGTGAAGTTGCCGTCGTCCAGCCAGCGGAGCAGATCCTGGGCCTGGCGCAGTTCCTCGATCTGCGAGGGATTGGCTACCTTGTCCAGGTCCTGTGCGATCTGGATCGCCTTGTTGCGCATTTTCGGCCAGTCTTCGACGGCCGCCCGGACGTCGCCGAGCACACGTTCAATGCCTTCGAGCAGACGTTCACGCATTTCTTCGCCGGCAAGGTCAATTTCGACGGCGATCCAGGACTCCATGTGGGAGGCATTGTCGCCCTGCGCGATCAGGTGTGAGAGGCTCGGCATGGCGGCGGTGTCACCGCTGGAAATGCCAACGCTGGAGGGGACCCTGTCCACCTTTGTCAGCCGGCCGGTTTCCCGGTTGCGCGTCACCACGAAGAGCGGGTGGAGGACCAGGTGAATGGCAGAATTCTGGCGGACAAGCTCCGCGTTGACGGAATCCACCAGAAATGGCATGTCGTCCGTCACGATGTAAACGACGCTCTTGTCAGCTTCGCCCACGATCCTGATGTTGGCAGTGCCCGGCGCCCGCATGCCGGCGACCTCCCGGTGGGTTTCAGCGCGGGCTGCAAGAATCTCCGGCGAGTAGGCCCGGAAATCTTCCTCCGCAAGGTGCTCGTAGTAGTCTCCGAAGTACCCTTCTCGTGCTCCGAGCAAAACGGACTGATCCTCCACGCTGGACCCAGACGACATCGACAAACGCCTCCATCACAAGTTCATTGCTGCCTCTTTGCAGCCCTTATGGCGAGCCTAACTCTTTAGCCGACGCTTCGCTGTGGAAGAAAAGACAGATGATCTGCGTTTTTGCTGGACAGGTGCACAAACTAATTGTGCGATGGCCAGGCGCAGTCCCGATTCCGGCGCTGTCTCCAGCAGGAGGGATCCGGACAACAGGGCGGAGTCAGTCGCTGCACCATCCGAGGGGAGGAACGCGCTGACGGCTTCGGCGGGGCCATACCGCTCCCAGGCCTCTCTGAGCTGGCGCTCCGGGGATCTGCCCACGGCCGCTGACCGCACTTTGTTGAGGATCACCTTTGGCGCGGCGTGCGGCACTGCCGCCTGCAGTTCGGCGAGGCCACGGACAAGGCGGGGCACTCCGATGGAGTCGGCGGCACCAACGGCATAGATAGTGTCGGCCAGTTCAAGGCTCCGCAGGGTCGCTGCGTTCCTCCGCGGGGCGACGGTGTCAAAACTGAGTTCCTCGTCCGCCTCGAGACAGAAGCCCGTGTCCACGACTACGTAGTCCGCGACGTCCCGGGCTTTTTCAAACACCACTCCGAGCGCGGAAGCGCGCAGTTCCGTCCAGCGGTCCGCCCTGGTGATCCCTGTTAGGACCCTGAGGGATCCGGACTTCAGCGCAACGGGTGTTGCCACCTTCAACAGGCCTCCAGCGTCCAGCTGGCCCAGGTCAGCCAGCCTGCAGGCCTGGGCCAGCCCCGCGGATTCGTCCAGCAGGCCGAGCAGGCCGGCGATGCTCGCGCCGTAACTGTCAGCATCGATCAGAAGCACTGAACTGCCGGCCGAGGCCAGTTCCCCTGCCATGTTGGCCGCCACCAGCGTCCGGCCGGGAGCCCCGGCGGGCCCCCAGACAGCAATGATCTGTCCGGCACCGGACGGCTCCGGCGCGGAGGCATCATCGGCGCCCGGCAGGGTCCGGATGGCAGCGCCGGTGTCCGCGAAACCGCTGTCCGCGGCCGGTCCCGGCCCGGGGCGCGACCACAGGGCCACCGCGTCCGAAATCCGGCCGGCCAGCGCAGCCGAATCCACCCCCGTCAGCGCAGCCGTGACGCCGATCGCCTTCAGTCTGGCGGTTTCCTCGGCACTGTCGGTCAAAGCAATGATCACGACGCCGACAGCTCCGAGCCGGTCCACGAGCGAGGACGTCAGTTCCTCACTCCCTTCGGCCACGACGGCTGCCCGCGCGAGCCCGCTCTGGCAGGCGGCCAGCAGTTCGGCAAGCTCCGCGCATCGCCTGACGACAGTGACCGGTCCATGCAGTCGTTCCAGGCCGCCGACGAGGTCCTCCCTGGACTGGCCGACGGTCACCACCGAAATGCTCACCGGGTTCCACCGCCCGGGTTCCAGACAACGGAAATCCTGGCCTTGTTCGCCTGGGCTCCCAGCAGCTTGGGCATCTGTTCATCAGTAACAAGAACAAGCACCACAGTGGACCGGGAGGAACCGAGCGTGGTTGACCCCGGCGTGACCTCAGCAATCTCGGCACCGGGCAGGAGCAGCTTCGGCTCACTGAACCCGTTGCGGGCATCGGGCAGCGCAACCCAGGCGTCCACGCGGGAACCGGCGGCGGCCTGCTCCGGCAGGGCCTCGTCAATGGTGATGGCCACCGGCTTACGGTTGAGGGCGTCGGCCTTACCGAGGCTTTCCTTCGGCACAAGCTGGTCGGGCCCGATGCGCTGCAAGGCGACCAGCCCTTCCGGGAGACCCGATTCAGCCGTGAGATAGTGGGACTCCAGGTCGCCCAGCCTGACCTTCACGCGGTTGACGTTGCCTGCCGTGACTTTCTCCCCGACAGCGATCGGCTCTTTCGCCGCATAGATTTCGGCGGTCCGGTCCGCCGCTCCGAGCAATGACACAACGCCGGCTACGGAGGCGAGCACCAATAGTAGTCCCAGCAGGAGCCGGGGGTCCTTCCAGGACGGCTTCTTCAGCCTGACCGCCGCAGCCGTCGTATTTGCACTCATGCGTTTTGCTCCCCCCATTGGCGCCGCCCGGGCTGCTTCTTGCGCCGGACTCCCTCATTGTTACGGCAAACCCGCCGGATCGAAAGTCACAGTGCCAAACAGCACCAAACTGTGGATAACCACATCAGATGGCATCACTGGTGGCAAAATAGAGTTATGCCCCGATTCCTGACCCTCGCAGACGTAGCGGAACAGCTGCAGATCAATTCCCCGGCAGCCTATGCCCTCGTGCGCAGCGGCGAACTCAAAGCCATCCAGGTGGGCGGCCGGGGACAGTGGCGCGTGGAAGAAAAGATGCTCGAGCAGTACATCGAAGAGCGCTATGCGGAGGCAGACCGCATGATCCAGGAATCCAGGTCGAAGTCCGTCTGACTCTCATAGCCCAGCGCCGCGCATGGACCTGAGTGCCCCCAACGACGAAAAGGGCACCGAAGCTACCTGGCTTACATTGGCCGCGCGTCGGGGCTCCCCGGGCCTGGTTACGGCCAAATCAAAATAGTCGCGCCCCACGCGGTCAATGACACCGCTAAGCCCCGCCCCCTCGAACGGCCCTCCGGTCAGGTACACAGTGAGGGCCGCCCGGTCGCGCGCCAGGCCGCGGAGGGCGCTGGCCAGTCCGAGTTTGCGCCTCACCGCTGACGGCTCCGACAGGGAATGCCTTCCCAGGCCTTCATACCGCGACACCGCCGCGTAGGGAATCAGCACCTGATACTGCCGATCATTGAGCACAAGGCTCTCTCCTCCGACATGGCCCAAGGCTCCGCTGAAGACCGGACCCGGCCTCAGGTGGACCACGACGCGGAGGCCGAGGGATCCCCTTAGCCTGTCCTCCAACTCCACGCCCGCCACGTCGGTCCGGGACCGTTCGGTAATTTCCGACTCGAGCTGCAGCCGGTCGCCGGCTGACAGCTGAGCTTCCATGTCGTCAAACAGTGCATCCCATCGCATTGCGCCAATGTAGGCCCCGCCCGGTTCGGAGGTCAATTCCGCCCATCGAGCGAAGAATAGGAACTGACAATAAAAGACAAACGACTAGACAAAAGTCGAATGATGGGTTCAAACTATCTTTAGCTACATCAAACTGCATCAAACAGCATCAATGACTGATTGGGGATGTGCGTTATGGAGGCTTCGCGGACGATGCGCACCAGCACAGACGCAGCACTGGCTGCGGTGATTCTGCTGCTGGGCATCTTTCTCGCGGCCACGGGGAGCTGGTTGCTGGAGCACTGGCAGCTATCATCCGCGCGGGGCCAGTCACTCGCTTTCGAGGACCTGCTGGGGCTGGTCGCCAACACTTCGGGCCTCATCGTGGTGGCCTGGTGGTTGCTTTCACTGCTGATAGCTTTTGCCTCGGCCGCCTTGGCGCGAGCCGGCAACGAGCGGGCCGCGGACATCACTGGAAGATTCAGCCCGGCCTTTATGCGCCGGCTGGCCCTGGCCGCCGTCGGTTTGCAGCTGCTGGGGGCACCGCTGGCCCAGGCGGCAGCCGATCCCGCGGATCCGGCGTGGAGTCCAACCTCCAGTTCCGTGGTGTCGATGTCAATGGCACCGTCCGATAAGGACGTCACGGCGGCAGAGAGTGCGGTAAAAAATCAAGCATCTGGTCCCCTGGCCCCAGCCGGTAAACCGAAAGCCCCGCCAGCTGGCGAGGACACGGACCCGCGGTGGAAACCGAACGCCCCCGTCGTCGATCCCGGGCCGCTGGCGGCACAACCCGTCAGGTCTGCCCGCCAGCAGCCCGCCACAGAAGCCGGACACGTGACAGTCAGAGCCGGGGAGTCGCTGTGGAGCATCGCCGCCCGGGAACTGGGCGGCTCCGCCGCATCGGACGTGGACGTCGCCTTGGAGTGGCCGCGTTGGTACCAGGCCAACAGGACGGTCATTGGGGACAACCCGGATCTCCTGCTTCCAGGCCAGGTCCTGCGGCCTCCCGTGAAGCCTTAGGCACCTAATCAACGAGCAGTTTCAGATATCCGCCATCAAACAGAGGAAACGCCATGAGCGCACTGCATCTGGTCCCGGCTGCCCCGCAGTCAGTTCGCCCCGGTTCAGGGGTCACACCCGCCCGCAGACTGACCGCGGTTCCCGAGACACCCGGCAGTCCCCCGGCTGGCCCCACCCAACCGGACGCGCACGAGAAGCCACTGAGGGCGGTGGGTGAGAAGGGCGAGGTCTGCGCGATCACCCGCGGTACGGTGCAGGCCGCCATCGAGGTGCTGGCCGGAACCCGCCCGATCCACCAACTGGCCCGGCGGCTCGATCAACGGTGCCTGGCCTCGCTGCAGCACCGCGCTGCCCTGACACGCCGGCTCGCCTCCGGATCGTCGCCAACGGCCGGGCGCCTGCACCGCAGTCCAGCGGTCCGGTCGGTGCGCGCCTGTGAAGTCGCGGCAGGGATCTATGAAGCAAGCGCGGTGGTGGTCGATGAGTTGAGGGTCCGCGCGGTCGCGGTGAGGCTCGAGCGCAGCAACCAGGTCTGGCGGGTCACAGCGCTGGAGATCGGCTGACGCAGCTTGGGTCGACGCAGCCTACAAGACCCGGAAACCGTGACCGGGCGGATACGGGTGAGGACCGGAACAGCTGTTCCGGTCCTCACTACTGTTTTGTGGGCCTGCTGCCGAGGCAGCTGGCCCCCAGACAGTACCTAGCGCTTCTTCTTTTTGGCTGCCGTCTTCCGGGCGCCCTCCTGGGCAGCCTTCGCCGGATTTCCCGACCGTCCCGCCGACTTGCCTTCCACCCGCGTCTGGCTGGCGCCATCCTCGCCCGGTGCGGTGTACTGCAGCTGGGCGGGCTTCTCCGGAGCTTCCAGGCCGGCCGCGCGGATCTGCGGTTCATGGTGCTCCAGGTGTTCCCCGGCCCCGTCGGCGACTACGACGTCCTCTGCGGGGGTCACCTCGACCTCAAGGTTGAACAGGAAGCCCACGCTTTCTTCCCTGATGGCCTCCATCATGGCCTGGAACATGATGAACCCCTCGCGCTGGTATTCCACGAGCGGATCGCGCTGGGCCATGGCACGGAGGCCGATGCCTTCCTTCAAATAATCCATCTCGTAGAGATGTTCCTGCCACTTCCGGCCGATTACGGAGAGCACAACACGGCGTTCCAGTTCACGCATGCTCTCCGCCCCGATGGCCTCTTCGCGGGCCTGGTAAACCAGGCGGGCATCGGAGAGAATCTCCTCTTTGAGGAAATCGACTGTGATGCGCGACTTGCCGCCGGCCTCATCAATGACGTCATGCGAAGTGATGCTGACGGGGTAGAGCGTCTTGAGGTTCGTCCAGAGCTGGTTGAAATCCCAGTCGTCCCCGGTACCTTCGGCGGTTGCTTCGTCGATGAGGGCGGTAATGGTGTCTTCGAGGAAGTACTGCACCTTCTCGTGCAGGTCATCACCCTCGAGAATGCGGCGGCGGTCGCCGTAGATGGCTTCACGTTGCCGGTTGAGGACGTCGTCGTATTTCAGAACATTCTTGCGCTGCTCGGCGTTGCGGCCTTCAACCTGGCCCTGCGCGGAGGCAATCGCCCGGGACACCAGCTTTGATTCCAGTGCCACGTCGTCCGGAACGGAGCTGTTCATCAGCCGCTCGGCCGCTCCAGAATTAAACAGACGCATCAGGTCATCTGTCAGGGACAGGTAGAACCGCGATTCGCCGGGGTCGCCCTGTCGTCCGGAACGGCCGCGGAGCTGGTTGTCGATGCGGCGGGACTCGTGGCGTTCCGTGCCAAGCACGTACAGTCCGCCGAGGTTCAGCACTTCCTCGTGTTCGTCCTTAACAGCCTGCTTGGCTGCTTCGAGCGCGGCAGGCCAGGCGGCCTCGTACTCTTCCGAGTTCTCCTCCGGGTCCAGCCCCTTGGCGGCCAACTCGGCGACGGCCGTGAACTCGGCGTTTCCGCCCAGCATGATGTCGGTGCCGCGGCCGGCCATGTTGGTGGCAACGGTCACTGCGCCCTTGCGGCCAGCCTGCGCCACAATGGCAGCTTCACGGGCGTGGTTCTTGGCATTCAGGACCTCGTGCCGGATACCCTCCTTTGCCAGCAACCGGGAGAGGTATTCGCTCTTCTCGACGCTGGTGGTACCCACCAGCACGGGCTGGCCCTTTTCGTGCCGCTCGGCGATGTCCTTGACGACGGCGTCGAACTTGACTGCCTCGTTCTTGTAAACGAGGTCCGACTGGTCGAGGCGCTGCATATCGCGGTTGGTGGGGATGGCCACCACTCCGAGCTTGTACGTGCTCATGAACTCCGCGGCTTCGGTCTCGGCGGTGCCGGTCATGCCTGAAAGCTTTTCGTACATGCGGAAGTAGTTCTGCAGCGTGACGGTCGCCAGGGTCTGGTTCTCCGCCTTGATTTCGACGCCTTCCTTGGCCTCGATCGCCTGGTGCATTCCCTCGTTGTAACGCCGGCCGGCCAGGATGCGGCCGGTGTGCTCATCGACAATCAGCACCTCGCCGTCGAGAATGACGTAGTCCTTGTCCCGCTTGAAGAGTTCCTTGGCCTTGATGGCGTTATTCAGGAAACCGATCAGCGGCGTGTTGGCGGACTCGTAAAGATTGTGGATGCCGAGGTAGTCCTCGACCTTTTCAATACCGGCTTCCAGGACACCGACGGTCCGCTTCTTCTCATCGACTTCGTAGTCGTGGTCGGGCTGGAGGCGGAGGACCACCTTGGCGAACTCGCTGTACCAGCGGTTGGTGTCGCCCTGGGCGGGACCCGAAATGATCAACGGCGTACGGGCCTCGTCGATCAGGATCGAGTCAACCTCATCAACGACTGCGAAGTGGTGGCCGCGCTGGACCAGCTCGGACTTGTCCCATGCCATGTTGTCGCGCAGGTAGTCGAAGCCGAATTCATTGTTCGTGCCGTACGTGATGTCCGCGGCGTACTGCTCGCGGCGGACGGCGGGGTCCTGGTTGGACAGGATGCAGCCGCTGCTCAGGCCGAGGAAGCGGTAGACGCGGCCCATAAGGTCGGACTGGTATTCCGCGAGGTAGTCGTTCACGGTGATCACATGGACACCGTTGCCTGCGAGGGCATTGAGGTAGGCCGGAGCGGTGGCCACGAGAGTCTTGCCTTCACCGGTCTTCATTTCGGCGATGTTGCCCAGGTGCAGGGCGGCGCCGCCCATCATCTGAACGTCGAAGTGGCGCATTCCGAGGGTCCGTGAGGAGGCTTCACGCACGGCGGCAAAGGCCTCCGGCAGGAGGTCATCCAGCTTCTCGCCGTCCTGGTGGCGTTCCCGGAGCCGGTCGGTTTCTTCGCGCAGTTCGGCGTCCGTGAAGGTCTTGAAAGAGCTCTCCAGGGCATTGATGGAATCGGCATAGTTCCTCAACTGCCTCAGGGTTTTTTTGTCACCCGTACGGAGAAGTTTTTCGATAAGTGATGCCACGTGAAGTTGCTCCCAGTCTCAAGCTGCCGAATTCTGGCGTGTTCAGTCTACGGGAGAGACGCATGGCACGTTACGCCTGTTCCCTAAGAGCGGATACACCTGTTCCGGCGGCCGAGACGGCCTCGGCGAGTGCCGGCGCCAGGTCCCCCACCGGCGAGACGACCACTCCGTCAAGGTCCAGCCAGTCGGCCATGAGGCGAAGCTCCGCGGCGAGTTCGATGGCGGTATCCGCCGGCGCACCGGGCTCGGCATGCGCTGCCCGTGCCAGGAGTTGCCCGCCTGCCCGGTCGGCCTTCAGATCGATTCTCGCCACGATTCCGTCCCGCAGCAGGAACGGAAGGACGTAGTAGCCGAAACGCCGTTTGGCTTCCGGCGTGTAGATCTCAAGCCTGAAGTGGAAGCCGAAAAGCTCCTCCAGCCGCCGTCGTTCGAACACCAACGAGTCAAAGGGGCTTAGCAGCGCCCGCCCGGTGGCCGAACGCGGCAGCCTGGCATCGACATGCCGGAAGAGCGGCCTGTCCCAGCCCCGCACGGTGACCGGCTCAAGCGTGCCGCGGTCCACAAGGTGCTGAACGGCAACGGCGGCGGCACGCAGCGGCGTCCTGAAGTAGTCGGCGAAGCAGCGGACCGTGCCGATGCCATGTGCACTCGCGGCGGCTTCGATAAGCCTGTCCATCGCAGCAGCAGGGTCGGAGTTCTCCCCTCCCCCGGCGTCAACCGTGGAAAGAATTCTGGCAGTAAGCGTGTAGCGGCGTTCGAACTGTTCGGTCCTCGAAGACGCGGACACCAGCCCTTCCTCAAAAAGGTGCTCCAGGACCCGTTTGACTGCATTCCAGTTCCAGCCCCAGTTGTCCGTCCGCCGGTCCTCAACGTGGCCGATCCTGACCGTGAGTTCGGCCGCGGTCAGGGGCCTGCCCTTCGCAAGCTCCTCGAGGACCTTAGCGGCCACGCCGCTGCGCAGTTCAGGGTCCATAGCGGATGCGCCGACCCATTTCCGGTTTTGCCACAGCACCAGGTCGGGGAAGTGATCGGGCTTGATGAAGCTGGCTTCATGGGCCCAGTACTCCATCATCCTGCGGGGGTGGCTGGCGGCCATCCGGTTCAAAATGGCACGGTCGTAGTTTCCGAGCCTGGAGAAGAACGGCAGATAGTGGCTGCGCGAGAGAACGTTGACGGAGTCGATCTGGACCAGGTGCAGCCGGGCAAAGGTACGGCCCACCGCCCGTGCAGTTACGGGGCCGGCGGGCCGTCCTTTGTCCAATCCCTGGGCTGCCAGGGCGATCCGCCGGGCCTGGTTAAGGCTCAGCGATGCGCTCATGGGCAGTCCTTTCGTTGGCGGTTCAACACCAGCTTAGGCGCGGGCGGGTTCATCCTCCGAACGGTATGCCAGGATCTTCTCTTCCAGAGGCGCCTCACCCGGTTCACAGGTCTGATCGAGGCTGATGACGCCGTAGGTCCAGCCGTCGCGGCGGTACACCACGGACGGCGCTTTGGTCTCCTTGTCCACAAACAGGTAGAACGAGTGCCCCACGAGCTCCATGTTATCGACGGCGTCGTCGAGCGTGAGGGATGCCGCCGGGAAGACCTTGCGGCGGATCAGGACTGGCGAATCGCCTGCGGGGATGTCGTTGTCGACGTCGTAAGGCGACTTTTCCACTGGCGCCGCCTGCGGCTCCTGGTGGTTGCTGGCCTCGACGTACAAAGGCTCGGTAGCACTTGCCGGTTCGAGGCTGGCTGTCGCCTCGCGGACGGCCTTCGGGGTGTGCCGCCCGTGATGGACCTTTTTGCGGTCCTTAGCCCGGCGCAGGCGCTCAAGAAGCTTGTTGTAAGCAAGATCGAACGCGGCGAACTTGTCGGCAGCACTGGCCTCCGCACGGATGACGGGGCCTCGGCCCAAGACAGTCAGCTCAACCGTGAGCAAATCCGCGGTCTGGCGGGCTTTGGTCTCCTTGGACACCTTCGCGTCCACCCTCTGGACCTTGTCTCCCAGCGAGGCGATCTTTGAGATCTTCTCGTCGGCGTATTCGCGGAAGCGGTCCGAAACCGTCAAATTCCGTCCGCTGATCATGAACTCCATGGTGCCCTCCAAATGACTTCGGTGACACGACGGCGGCACTTCCCGGGGCCGATCTGACTGACAGTCGAGCCCCTTTCCGAGCCGCTATCGACAGGTACAACTGATCTTGGTACCCACAACCGACGTTAGTTCATCGCTACCCGTTATTCACCTTTTCTTCGTTTATTTTTTTCCGAGTCAGGCGTCCATCCGCGCCGCGGCGCCTCCGGCGCCAGGAGGATCCGCGGCGGCGGGCGGGCGTGTCGCAGCCAGTACCACGGCACCCACCACGATTCCTCCCGCGTGACGGATTGCCCGCGCGGCTTCCGCGAGCGTGGCCCCGGTGGTGAGCACGTCATCCACGATGATGCAGGGGTGCCCGCGGATGTCCGGCGCAAGGATCGACGATGTTGCCCGCATCGAGCCGTGGACCCGTTTTGCGCGGTCTCCGCGCCCCAGCCCCTTTTGCCCGCCCGGCCCCATTGAACCGCTCTTCAGTGCACGGAGCTGGTCCGGGACGGCATGGACAGCGAGTGTCCCCGCTGCGACCGCTCCGCTCTTGCGAAGGACATCGGCAACCCGGCCGGCTCCGAGCCGTCCACCGCGCCCAAGGTTCCTCAGCATGAGATGCACCGGGCTGAAGCCGCGCTTCCTAAACGCGCTGTTGGTGGTGGGAACCGGGACCAGGAAGAATCCCGGGATGTTCCCTGCCGCGGCCTGGATGGCCCGTCCCAGGCCCCGGGACAGGACCGATTCGAGCTGGCCCTGGCCGTGTTTCTTGAACGACAGCAAGGCCTGCGCGAGTTCCTCCCGGTAAACACCGGCGGCCACCACTGGCAGGATGACCGAACCGTCAACGTCCATTAGCGCGGGAGCTTCGCCTTCGGCCCTGAAAGGTTCCATGGTCAGGACACGCACCGCCCGCTCGCACGCACCGCACAGGGAGAAATCCTCCGTCCCGCAACAGACGCACTCCACCGGGCAGGCCAGCGCCAGTAACTCGCGCCCCGCGCCCACTGAACGGTCTGCTGCCCTGGGCCACCACTGTGCGTAGTCGCTGCGATGCTTTGCCGGAGTCGGGGCGGGCGGCTTAAGGTCCGGGTCGGGGAGTTTGATCACGCTCTAAGGCTGGAGCTCCGGAATCACTGGCAAAAGGGGGTGCCGGGCCTATGTGGACTGCCGGCCCTTGTGGATATTGTGTGTTCCTTGCCGTCAGCCGGGGAACGACGGATCGACGGGTCCCTTGAGCTGCGGGGACCAACCGTTTCCGAGGCGCTGGAAAATGCCGTCTGCCGATTGCCCGAAGATTTCCTCCGGGCCGTTTCCGGCGCTTATGGCGGTGAGGCCCGGCCACGCGGGGAGCTGCTGCGGCTGTGAGGCTGTCAGGGATAGAAGTTCCGGGGTGACGTTGTCGGTCGCGGATCCGTCCATGACGGCGACGGTTGTGTCGTTCACCCAAACACCCTGGTCCGGCTGGCGGTCCGTCAGGAGGGTGGTCGGCGGCGTGAGGTCCCTGGGCGTGCCGTCTGCGTTGCGGACGATTCCCGTCACTTGGACCCGGGTCTTCCCGTTTTGCTCCGAAATCACCAGCGCACGTACGCCCTCACGCGATACACGGAATTCCTTGATGGTCCGCCCGGCCAGCCATGCAGGGGCCAGGGTGACCGTGGGCACGCCAGCACCTTCAGCGACGCCGGCAGGCCGGTAGGCCAGCACTTCCGTGGCCCCGTTGGCGCCGGGTCCCGCCGTCCAGACCCAGTCCTGCAGGCCGAACGACGGGTGGGTGAGGGTGGCCCGTGTGGTCAGGGCCCGGGCTGGCTGGCCCGGAACGATCGAGTACAGGGTGGTCCTGCTGCCGTTGAGGAACGCCACCGACTGCGATGCCGGTGATTCGGCGGGCGAGTCCGGCCCAAGGCCTCCCACGGACTGGATGTCAGGCAGCGGGGAAACCCGGTTGTTCTCGTACCGGACAAGCTGGCCGTCATTGACGGCGATCTGGCGGGCCGGGACATTCTTGTCCCGGACAGGCGGCAGTACGGAACCGTTATCCTCGACCCGGACCAGGTCCTGGTTGGCCCGCAGTTCGACGTTGACGACGTCCGGCTGGCCACGGAACGTGAGGGCCAGCTGGGTTTGCATCCTCAGCCTGTCCTCGCTGGAGGCGTCCACCAATTCTTTTGCCGAGAGGTCCACCTGGGCAGCACCGGAGACGACCGGAACAGACTCGCGCGTTAGCTTCATCCCGGAAGGGAAGGCGCTGACTACCGCCCCTTGAGATACGGGGCGGGTCCGCTGAGCAGGGCGCTGGTCATCGCCTTGACGGTTTTCTTTTTGTTGAACCATCTGACATCTGGCACGGCGTAGGTGAAGCTGGGATCGTAAAAGTAGATGGGGTAGGCGCCGTAAATCACCTTGAACGTCTGTTCGGGGATAGCGATTCCGTCAGGGATGGCAGAGATGCGCCACTGGCCGTCCACCTGTGTGAGCGTGACCGGGATATTCTCCTTGGTGCCTACGGGAAACTGCGTGGCGATCCCGTCCGCATCCACGGAGTAAGCCACGTCCAGCTCGTAGTTGAAGACATTTTCGACGCCGGTCCGGACCACCCTTGTTGACCGGAATACAAGTGTGCGCTGGTCCGGCTTCCAGGCCACGGAGGCTGCCTGCGTCAGGTATTCCCGCGCCACCGCATAGTCGTCCTCATAACCGCTGCCGGCGAGGTAGAAGTCTTCAATGACTGATTCCGGTCCCGCACCTTCCCGCGGCGCCACGGGAAAGAAGACAGGGGCGTTGTTTGGCTTTCCGGCACTCTCATCCGTGCTCTTGCCCACCGGACCTGACCGCGGAATCTGTGCGCAGGACGCCAGGAGCAGGAGCAGTACAGTCAGCAGGGCCGCAGCCACGGAGCCTGACCTTCGTCGCGCGCCGGTCATGGCCGCTCCTTCGCGTCCATTGTTGAGGCGGGCGCTTCAGCCGGCTCAGCCTGCGTGGGAGCCTCGGCCGGCTCAGGCAGTTCGGATTCTGCAGCCGGAACGGCACCTCCGTCTTCCGGCAGCGGCACCGATCCGTAAAGCAGCATGGTGCCCTGGCCTGTGCCGCCTGGCAGTCCGACGTCGGCAGGTTCCAGCTGGAGGGGAGATTTGGCGATGGCATCGCCTTGCTTCAGCGGCAACGTCAGCCGGAAATTCGAACCCGTTCCCTTGTTGCCCCAGGCCTGCAGCCAGCCGTTGTGGAGTTTGGTGTCTTCCGCCGCGATGGACAGGCCCAGCCCGCTACCGCCGGTGGTGCGCGCCCGCGCGGGGTCGGCCCGCCAAAATCGGTCAAAAACCCTGGCCGCCTCGGACCGCGTCATACCGATGCCGTAATCCCGGACAGCAACAGCAACGGCGGTTTCGTTGGCCGCCACGGAGATGTTGACCGGTTTCCCTTCGCTGTGCTCCAGTGCGTTCAGTACCAGGTTGCGAAGAATCCGCTCTATCCGCCTGTCGTCCATCTCCACCACTATGCTCTTTTCGCGGGAATTGATGGTGACCACAGAACCGTATTCGGCGGCCACGGGCCCTGCGTCTTCCACGACGTTGGCCACGAGCTGCAGGATGTCGGTGGGTTCGGCGTCGAGCATGGCCACGCCCGCATCGAAGCGCGAAATCTCGAGGAGATCAGCCAGCAGCGACTGGAAACGCTCCACCTGGTTGTACAGCAGTTCCGCCGAGCGCTTGTTGATGGGGTCGAAGTCGTGCCGCGCGTCGTACAGCACCTCAGCGGCCATCCGCACCGTGGTGAGCGGGGTGCGGAGCTCGTGGGACACATCGGAAACGAACCGCTGCTGCATCTGGGACAGCGTGGCAAGCTGGGTGATCTGCTCCTGCAGGCTGGCAGCCATGTGGTTGAAGGACGCGCCCAGCCGGGCCACCTCGTCCTCCCCCTTGACCACCATCCGCTCCTGGAGCTGTCCGGCCGCCAGTTTCTCAGAGACGACCGCGGCGTGGCTGACGGGGCTGACCACATTCCGTGTCACGTACCAGGCGATGGCGCCGATGATCAGAACGAGGACGGCCCCGCCGGCCAGCAGCACGTTCTGTATTTCGTCCAGGGTTTTCTGGGCGGTGTTCAGGTCGTAGATAAGGTACAGCTCGTACACCGTGCCGTTGAAGGTGACCTTGTTGCCGACTGCGATGCCGGGCCGGTCCTCGGTTCCCACCGGGAACTCAGTGGACGCCCAGTACTGGTCCTTGCCCGACTCCTGAACGGCCTTGCGCAGTTCCGGCGGAATCACGCTGACAGTCAGTTGGTCCGAAGCCCGCGATTCCACCCAACGGTTGCGGGGCTTGGTCTGTTCAGGCATCGCTTCGAACACATAACGCCGCTGAATGACGCTTCCGCGCCCCTCGACGGCGTTCAGGGTGTCGTAGACCAGCGTAATCACACTGGACTGATCGGTGACCTGGGCGCCGTCAAACGTGTCCTGAACCTGCTTGACGTTGTACAGCGTCTCCGACTCCGCCTGGGTCAGACGCTCCTGGAACAGGTTGTTGGCAATCTGGTTGGACAGGTAGGCACCAACCACCGCGAACGAGCCGATGGAAAGCAACAGCGTGGTGAGGACCGTGCGGAACTGCAATGACCGGCGCCAGCGGCGGCGCACCGCGCGCAGGAGGAACCGGACGCCCGGCAGGAGACGGATGATCCCGGTCCGGACAAGACGCGCCACGCGCAGTCCTACGATTCGGGCTCGGCGCAGCCAGATCCTGGTGCGGAACGGCAGCCCTGTGATCACGCCGGCGAGCGCGTCAGTATGTTCCGGAGCAGCGTGGACGTGGGCGTGATCCGGTTTCGGGGTGCTATTCAGCTCCGGCCCGCTGCCGGGATCGCCACCGGACGGTTCAGGAACCTGCTTTGTAGCCGACACCACGGACCGTCAAGACAACTTCGGGGGCTTCGGGGTCACGTTCGATCTTTGACCTCAGCCGCTGGACATGGACGTTCACCAGCCGCGTGTCCGCCGCGTGCCGGTAACCCCAGACCTGTTCCAGCAGCAACTCGCGGGTGAAGACCTGCCACGGCTTGCGGGCAAGAGCAACCAGCAGGTCAAACTCGAGGGGGGTCAGCGAGATGCGTTCGTCATTCCGGCTGACCAGGTGCCCGGCAACGTCAATCGTGATATCGGCGATGCGCAGGGTTTCGGGGGCCTTCTGGTCACCGGGACGGAGCCGTGCCCGGACCCGCGCCACGAGTTCCGCGGGCTTGAATGGCTTGGGAACGTAGTCATCCGCGCCGGACTCCAAGCCACGGACCACGTCAGAGGTGTCCGACTTCGCGGTCAGCATGACGATGGGCGAATCGGACTCGGCGCGGATCTGCCGGCACACTTCGATGCCGTCAGTACCCGGGAGCATCAGGTCCAACAGCACAAGGTCCGGTTTCGATGAACGAAAGACTTCCAGCGCCTGTCCGCCGTCTGCGCAAAAGACCGGCTCGAAGCCGTCGTTGCGCAGGACAATTCCGATCATCTCGGCCAGCGCCTCGTCATCGTCCACTACCAGAATGCGTGCCTTCATAGTTATATATTCGCCTATTGAATGGGCTTTGTCCCGTTGAAGCCCCACACGGCATGGCGCAGGCATCCGATTGCAGCAGTGCGGAGCGAGGGATGGGCACGGGACGGAAACGCGCCACAGCCGGAACTACCCGCCCGAAGCTATGAGGCATGGTGGCAAAACTATAGGCTGGGAGCGGGCCGGACTGTGCAGACACCGTCGGGCTCCAACAACGGGCAACGGCTCAGGCCGGGGCGTCCGCGGACAGCGTCTTTTGGGGAGGAACAGGTTGTCAGAGCAGGATCCTAACGAACAACCTCGCGGGGAGCAGCCGGTACCGGCACAACAGCCCCCATGGGGCACACCGCCGGAGCACGCCGCAACGCCTCCCGACGGCGGTCAGCCCCCACCATGGGGCGCGCAGCAGCCTTCCAATAACGCAGCCCAGCCCCAGTGGGGCGGACAACCGCCAGGCTACGGGGCCCAGCCCCAGTGGGGCGGACAACCGCCAGGCTACGGGGCCCAGCCCCAGTGGGGCGGACAACCGCAGTGGAACCCCCATCAATGGAGCCCTCAGCAGCCCGGTTTCCCAAACCAGCCGGGGTACGTGGCCCCGCCGAAGCCCGGCATAGTGCCATTGCGTCCGCTGATGTTCGGCGAAATCCTCGACGGGTCGTTTCAGACAATCAGGCGCAATGCGAAGGCCATGCTGGGGGCGGCGTTGCTGGCGCAGGCCCTGGGAACGATTGTCGGTGCCGTCTTCACCGCAGGAGCCGGATCGCAGGGACAGTCCCTCGGGCTGTGGATGGAAAGCCTGACGCCCACGCAAATGGCCGGTGTGGGCATGGGCCTCGCTGCCGCGGGCATACTGCTGGGAACGGTGTCAGTTGTTATTTCGGCCGTTCTCCAAGGCGTCATGGTGGTCCCTGTGGCACGGTCAGTCCTGAACTGGCGCACGGGTTTCAAGCAGATGTGGTCGCTTTCCCGGTCCAGGATCGGTTCCCTTCTGGGCCTCGGCCTCCTCCTGATCCTCGCGACCGTGGCAGTAGTCGTTGTACTGGTGGGAGGCGCGGTCCTCCTGGCGGATGCCATGGGCGGAATGGCAGCGCTGATCATCGTGCCCCTGTTCCTGGGAACGATGGTGGCCGTACTGCTGCTGTACATCCGGCTCCTGGTGGCGCCGGCGGCGATCGTCGTCGAGGAACTCGGTGTGCTGGACGGTCTCCGGAGGTCGTGGCAGCTCACACGGCACAACTGGTGGCGGATCTTCGGCATCACCCTCGTCATTTCGCTGCTCCTCGGTATCATCAGCCAGATTGTCCTGGTCCCCATTACCTTGGCGTCCGCCGGCCTTTCGTCGGTCGTCGCTCCCCACAGCGGCGACGACGGCCAGGTCGCCCTCGCGGTGGGCGTTGGAATTGCCTCGATTGTTGTCTCGGCGCTGGTGGGTGCCGTGGCCTACGCATTCCAGACGTCCGTCATGGGCCTGCTGTACATGGACCTCCGGATGCGCAAGGAAGGACTGGACCTTGCCCTGCTCCGGCTCCTCGAAGCCGGCGGCAGCGAGAGCGGCGTTCCGGGGCGCGGCATCGCACCAACAGGCCATGCCGGAGGCACAGGCACAGGCAGCTGGCCACAATCCCCCTATGGGCCCCCACCGGGCGCCGGATGAGCCCGGTCCTTTCCGCGCTGGCCTCCGCTTCCTGCGTAGCCCTGCGGTCGGCCGGTGGATGGCCCCTGGCCCGGCCTCCTGTTGATCCTGACCGGCAGGAGGCCCGCAAATGGGCCGTCGATGAACTCGCCAAGCCTGTCTACCGTGACGCGCAGCCTGATTGGCTTACTGATCTCTGGCGGCAGTTCACCGAATGGCTGCGATCGCTCAGCACCGGCGAGGCGGGAATCGACAGCGGTGTTGCTGTGCCTGCCATCGGTGTGACCATTGCCGTCCTCGTGGCCCTCGCCATCCTCCTCGCGCGTCCCCGGCTGAACGCCCGCCGGCGCACTGTCGGGGAGGTCGTCGACGCCGATCCCGCAATCACTCCGGCGGAATACCGCCGGCGCGCCGAGGCTGCGGCGGCACGCTCGGACTGGCGCACCGCCGTCGTCGAACAGTTCCGGGCCGTTGTCCGGTCCGCGGAGGACCGGACTGTCATCGACCCGCAACCCGGGCGGACGGCGGACGAGGTGGCCGGCCAGCTGGCCGCTGCCTTCGGTGCACAGGCCGCCGAGCTGCGTCAGGCCGCCGGCCTCTTCGACGCCATCCGATATGGCAGCGCGGCCGCCAGCGCCCTTGACCACAGCGTCCTGATTGCGCTGGATCAGCTCCTGGAATCAGCCAAGCCCTACTTCGCCGGCAAGGCCGCAGACCGCCTGGCGCTGCCGTCATGACCGCCGACGTCGCGACGCAGAGCCCCGCACCGGTAGGGCCGGACCGCGCGGGCGGCTCCGTCGGGACCGTGAGGAGATGGATCCGCAGGCACCGGACCTGGACCCTGGTCTGCCTGGTCTTTGCGCTGGGCGTCACGGTGACGATCATGGCGCAGCTCTCTCCCCACGGCGACGCCATTCCCCTGTCCGCCCGCAACGCCGCCCCGGACGGAGCCAGGGCGGCAGCGGAAATACTGTCGAACCAGGGAGTGGCTGTCCGGCCCACGGACAACTTCGACGCAACGGTGTCCGCACTGGAAGGCGCCTACGCAGACGGGGACGGCACCACATTGCTGCTGTACGACCGGAACGGCTATCTGGACAGCGGGCAGGTGCAGCAGCTGCAGCAGGCAGCCGACAGAGTCGTCGTGGTCACGCCCCGGCTCAACACCCTCAGTGCGCTTGGCGGCGATATCCGGCCCGCGGGAGTCGTCCCGGCCGCTGTTTCCACCCTGGAACCGGGGTGCGAGCTGGACGATCCGGCGAGCGCCGGTGCAGTCACCGCGGAATCCGCGTACCTCTACAGGGCCAGCCAGGTCTGCTACGAGCCGTCGGAGGGTTTCGGCGGCCTGTATGCCAGCAGCGACGACGGCCGGCTCGTGGTGCTGGGCAGTACGCAAGTCATGAGCAACGACCTGCTGGATGAACACGGAAACGCGGCGCTGGTTCTGCGGACCCTCGGCTCGTCTGACACCCTCGTCTGGTACCTCCCCGGCATCGCCGACGTCACCGCCAGCGGGAAACCGAAGACGCTGGACGAACTGGCTCCGCCGTGGGTCGCATTCCTCGGCCCCTGGCTTGCCCTTGTGGCTGTATTGGCCATGTTCTGGCGTGGACGGCGGTTGGGGCCGCTGGTTTTCGAGCCGTTGCCCGTAGTGGTTAAGGCGGTTGAGACCGCTGAAGGCCGGGCCCGGCTCTACCATGACGCCCACGCCGTGGACCGGGCGGCTGACAGCCTTAGGGCAGGAACCCTTGTCCGGCTCGCGAGGGCCCTGCAGCTCGGGCCGGATGCCGGGTCAGCTGCGATAGTCAACGCCGCCGCCCGACATCTGGGCCGTACACCGGAAGAGGAAGCCCGTGTGCTGGAGGGCCGCCCCCGAACCGAGAGTGAGCTGGTCCGCTGGGCCCAGCAGCTGGACACACTAGAGAAAGAGGTAACCGCCCGATGAGTGAGCACACCAACGGATTCACCCAGGGCGGCCACGGCGGCCCGGCCCTTGCGACGACAGACGGGGTTCCCGGCGCGGACCCTGTCCGGCAGGCCCTGCTCGACGTCAGGGTCGAGGTGGCCAAAGCTGTTGTCGGCCAGGACTCCACCGTCACCGGGATGCTGATCGCGCTGCTATGCCGCGGGCATGTGCTGCTGGAAGGCGTCCCCGGGGTGGCCAAGACGCTTCTGGTAAGAACGCTTTCCGCGGCGCTCAGCCTGGATACGAAGCGCGTGCAGTTCACTCCGGACCTGATGCCCGGTGACATCACCGGCTCGCTAATTTTCGACTCCAGGTCCTCCGAATTCAGTTTCCGGGAGGGGCCGGTTTTCACCAACATCCTGCTGGCCGATGAAATCAACAGGACGCCGCCGAAAACGCAGGCATCCCTGCTGGAGGCCATGGAGGAGCGCCAGGTTTCGGCAGACGGCGTATCGAGGCCGCTTCCCGTGCCCTTCATCGTGGCGGCCACGCAGAATCCGGTGGAGTACGAAGGCACCTATCCCCTGCCCGAAGCCCAGCTGGACCGCTTCCTGCTCAAACTCTCCATGCCGCTGCCGGGGCGGGCGGACGAAATCGAAGTCATCCGGAGGCACGCGGCCGGCTTTGATTCCAGGAACCTGGCCGCGGCCGGGGTGCGCGCCGTAGCGGGTGCCGCGGAGCTGGAACAGGCACGGCAGGCCGTGGCCTTGGTGGAAGTGGCACCGGAAGTGGCGGCGTACATCGTTGACATTGCCAGGGCCACCCGTGCGGCACCGTCCTTCCAGCTCGGGGTGTCCCCCCGCGGCGCGACTGCGTTGTTGAGCGCGTCGCGGGCGTGGGCGTGGCTGTCAGGCAGGCATTTTGTCACGCCCGACGACGTCAAGGCCCTGGCGCTCCCCTGCCTGCGGCACCGTGTGGCGCTGCAGCCCGAGGCCCAGATGGACGGCGTGCACGTCGACGGGGTCCTGGCCAGCATCCTGGCTTCCGTGCCCGTACCTCGCTGACCCATGGCCATTTCCGGGCGGTTCGTTCTTCTGGCGCTGGCGGGTCTGGTGCCGGTGATGCTGTTTCCCCACTGGGGCACGGTGCTGCTGGTCTGCGCCGTCCTGGGTGCCTTGCTGCTGCTGGACGTGTCCCTCGCCGCGTCGCTGCGCAGGGTAATCGTGGAACGCACGTTGCCGGGCAATGTCACGCTCACCGGCAGCACCGAATCCGTCCTGATGATTGCGAATACCGGTTCGCGCACCCTCCGGGCCATGGTGCGGGACGCGTGGCAGCCGTCCGCGGGCGCACAAAATTCCCGCCAACCGGTGCAGGTTCCGGCTGGCGAGCGTCGGCGAATGAAGGTACTGCTGAAGCCGGCGCGGCGCGGCGACCTCAAGGCGCCCCACGTGACCCTGCGCGCTTCAGGGCCCTTGGGCCTGGCCGGGCGGCAGCGCACCATCCCGTGCCCCGGAATCCTGCGTGTGCTCCCGCCTTTCCACTCGCGGCGCCACCTTCCGTCCAAACTCCGCAAGCTGCGCGAGCTCGACGGAAAGGCTGCTGTCCAGATCCGGGGCGCGGGCACCGAGTTTGATTCGCTCCGGGATTACGTGCGCGGTGATGACGTGCGGTCCATAGACTGGCGCGCCACGGCGCGGCGGTCCGCCGTCGTGGTCCGTACCTGGCGGCCCGAACGGGACCGGCGGGTGGTGATCATGCTGGACACGTCCCGGACGTCGGCGGCGAGGATCGACGACGAGCCGCGCCTTGACACCGGGATCGAGGCGGCGCTGCTGCTCGCGGTCCTGGCGGAACGCGGCGGGGACCGGGTGGACTTTTTCGCCTTCGACCGGCGGATCAGGGGCCGGGCCGGCTCCGCGGCCAAGGGCAACCTGTTGGGACAGCTCGTCCAGGCCATGGCACCGCTGGAACCCGAGCTCATCGAATTGGACTGGAGCCAGATCCCCGGCCAGGTCCGGCAGATTTCCGCCCACCGCTCACTGGTGGTGCTGCTGACCCCGTTGGAGGGCGGCGCCCCCGAGGAAGGACTGCTGCCGATGGCAGCCCAGCTGGTGCAGCAGCATGTTGTGGTGGTTGCGTCCGTGCGGGACCCGATGCTCGGCACCATGCAAAAGGAACGGGCGACGGCGGCACAGGTGTTCCGCGCGGCCGCCGCCGAACGCGCCTTGCTGGAACGCGAGGCAGTGGCCATCCAGCTTCGCCAAATGGGCGTCGAAGTGGTGGATGCCGAGCCCCACCAACTGCCGCCCGCACTGGCGGACGCATACATCCGGCTGAAGGCCGCGGGACGGCTATGAGTCACATGCCGACAACCAGGAGGTACCGTGAGCACGCCTATCTATGAACGCGCCCTGGGCAGTGACTTCGCCCGGCTCCAGCCCGAGCTCCAGGAGTATTTTTCGCTCGCTCCCGGCTCCGGACGCTACGGCGTCGGCGAGGGAGTTTTCGACGTCGTGGGGTGCCGGCAGCAGTGGCTCCGGCCATTGCTGCGGCTCACCGGCAGGGAGGAAGCGTTCTTCCCCGAATACGGTGAGCGCATTCCCTTCCGGATCGAAAACCACGCACACCTTGATCCCTTCGGCAGGTCGAGTCTCACGGCGCGGCGCGAGATCCACTTTCCCGGACGCACGCGGCTGTTCCATGACACCACCAGCCTTGATGATTCCGGAAACAAACCGGGGCTGGTGGACTATGTCGGCCGCTACCGCCGCCTCGCCACGGACCTCAACCTCAGCGTGACGGCAGACGGCCGGCTGCGCGGTGCCTCCGAGGCCTCGAGGCTTTTCCTCGGCCCGCTGCGCATCCCGCTGCCGGCCGCACTGGACGCCAAAGCCTATGCGGAACAATGGTGGGACCCGTCCGGGGGCAGCCACGGAAAGCACCGGATCCAGGTCAAGGTGATCCAGCCGCAGCTGGGACTCGTCCTGGTCTACGCGGGCAGCTTCGACTACCGGCTGCGCCTCTACCCCGGCCGTCCCGCGGGACAGGGCCACCTCCCCGGCTATGCGCTGCCGGAGCGGTGGGAGAGCCGGGTTTAGCCCATCGCCAGCTGGTTTAGTCCGTCCGCCACCTGCGTCAGTCGGGTCAGGACGGCGGTGGCGGACGACGGCGTGTAACCCTCCAGTCCGCCCGACGGCGTCACCCGGATCGAACTGAGCGAAGAGGCCGGAAGCCCCAGCTGGCGCCATGGCCGCCAGACGTTCTCCACTACTTCAGATACGCGCGGCAGGGCGGCCGATGCGTCTTTAGGCGGCAGTACGCCGGCCCATAGGCTCTTCCCCGCCTCCACGGCACCTGCGAGCTGTTCCCATTGGCGGGACGTCAGGGCTTTGAGCGGGACGGCGATCCCGTCCGCCCCGGCGGTAAGTATCCGATCGAACGGCGCCTCGATTTCGGGCACCGCAACCACAATCTCGGCAGCTCCGGCGGCCCTGGCCGCATCGATCACCAGCCGCCATGTCTCCGTGACTTCCTGGCCAGGGACGGAGCGCAAAGTCCGGTAACCGCTGGACGTGGGAATGGTGCCGGCCAGGACGGCGGCAACGTCGGGTTCATCGATCTGGACCACCAGCCGCGCTCCCGGAACAGCCGCGCCCACACGCGCCAGGAAATCCCCGACGCCGGCAGCGAGCGACGCTGCGATGTCACGCCGGGCGCCGTGGTCGATCAGGGCCCGCTCGCCGTTGTGGAGATGCAGTCCCGCAGCCAGGCTCAGCGGGCCGCGCAGCTGGACCTTGAAGTCCCGCGCGGGGCTTTCTTCCGTTCCGGCCACGTCGGCGAGAACGTTGATGTCGGTGGAGAGCGCCGACTTGGCGCGCTTGAAATCGCGTCCGGGCCGGTCAACGATCCGCCACCCGTAGGGCTGCACATCGACTGACAGGTCCACAAGGAGCGATGCCGTCCTGCCGAGCGCATCCGAGCCGACACCGCGCCCCGGGAGCTCCACGAGGAAGGGCAGGTGTGGGCTGCCGAGTTCGCCGCGGACTGTCCGGGTGGCTTCGATGGGATCCTCACCCGGCCACGGCCCCAACGCAGTAGCGGTCACCTGCGGAGATTCCGTGCCGCGGAGTTCGGCGATCCGGGCCTCGGCCTCGCGCGCTTCGGCGTCGCGGTCGTCGCGCCCCCTGACGTGGCTGCGGGTTGATTCCGGCATGGGCTAGGCGTCGACGGCGGCTGATGGGGCTTCGGACGGTACCCGCGGCGGGCCGGCGGCCGCGCCGTTGCTTTCTGCGGCCTGGTGGTCCTCTGCAATGGCCTCGTGGTGCCGGATGACCTCGCCGATGATGAAGTTCAGGAACTTTTCGGCGAAGGCGGGGTCCAGGTGCGCTTCCTCAGCGAGCCGCCGCAGCCGTGCGATCTGGGCGCTTTCGCGTCCCGGGTCCCCTGCCGGCAGCTTGTGTGCCGCCTTGAGGAAGCCGACCTTCTGGGTCGCTTTGAACCGCTCCGCCAAGAGGAAGACAAGCGTGGCGTCGATGTTGTCGATGCTGGACCGAATGGACAGCAGCTCCGCCATTACCGATTTGTCCACCTGTCCGGCCAGTGAGCTGGCTGAGGGGTCGTAGGATTCGGCGTCTGGAAGTTCTTGGTTCTGCTCGGTCATGGTTCCAGTCTATGGGCACCGCAGCAATTCCCTGTGGCTGTTAAGCGTCCGCGAAACGCTGCCGGAGGAACGGAAATGCCCGCCGCCCCGAAGGGACAGCGGGCATCTCCAACGCCGAACGGACCTAGCCGGCCAGCAGGGAACGGTTCGCTTCCCTGCGCCTGGCCTGCTCGTCCGGATCAGGCACGGGCAGGGAGGCGATGAGCCGCCGCGTGTAATCGTGCTGCGGGGAGCCCATGACCTGGGTGCCCAGCCCCTGCTCCACGAGCTTGCCCTTGTAGAGCACGCCTACCCAGTGCGACAGGATGTCCACCACCGCGAGGTCGTGGCTGATGAACAGCGCCGCGAATCCGAACTCCTTCTGGATGTCCTTGAACAGTTCCAGCACGACGGCCTGGACGGAGACGTCCAAGGCCGAGGTCGGTTCGTCGGCAATCAGGAGCTTGGGGTTCAGGATCAGGGCCCTGGCCAGTGACGCCCGCTGCCGCTGTCCGCCGGACAGTTCGTGCGGGAACCTGTCAGCGTACGACGCCGGCAGCTGCACCGATTCGAGCAGCTCCCCCACGCGCTTGCGCGCCTGGGCCGGGGTCGGGTTGGAGTGGATGATCAGCGGTTCTGCGACGCAATCGCCGATGGTCAGCTGCGGGTTGAACGATGCCGCCGGATCCTGGAACACGAAACCGATCTCTTTGCGGAGCGGCTTGAAGGTCCGCTCCTTGAGGTTCAGCATCTCGTAGCCCAGCACTTTCAGGCTGCCGCCGGTGGTGCGGTTGAGGCCGGCGATGGCCCGCCCGATGGTGGTCTTGCCGGACCCCGATTCGCCCACGAGGCCGAATACTTCGCCCTCCGAGACGGTAAAACTCACGCCGTCCACTGCCTTGAACCCCGGGCTGCCCAGGCGTCCCGGATACTCGATGGTCAGGTTCTTCGCCTCCACCAGCACCTTGCCGCCCTGATGGGCGCGTTCCGTCAGCCCCGCGGAGGCGGAGTTGCGTCCGAGGTGCGGAACGGCTGCGAGCAGCTTCTTGGTGTAGTCCTCCCTGGGCTGGGCGAACAGGACCCGTGAGGGAGCTTCCTCCACCACGTCACCCTGGTACATCACCACCACGCGGTCGGCGAGGTCGGCCACGACGCCCATGTTGTGGGTGATCAGCACAATGGACGTCCCGTACTGGTCCCGGAGGTTCCGGAGCAGGTCCAGGATCTCCGCCTGGACGGTGACGTCCAGGGCTGTGGTCGGTTCGTCGGCCACGATCAGTCCAGGGTTCAAAGCTAGCGCGGCGGCAATGACGACGCGCTGTTTCTGGCCGCCGGAGAACTGGTGCGGATAGTAGTTGGCCCTGGTTTCCGGATCCGGGATGCCCACCTTGCGCAGTGCTTCGATGGCCCGGGCCTTGGCCTCCTTGGCGGAGACACGGTGGCCGCCGGTGCCGGCGTGCGCGCGGATGCCTTCGGCAATCTGCCACCCCACGGTGAAAACGGGATTCAGGGCTGTCGACGGTTCCTGGAAAACCATGGCTACGTCGCGGCCGCGGATCTGCCGAAGCTTTGCCGCGCTGACGCTGATCACGTTGTTGCCGTTGATCAGTACAGCGCCTGAGCTGGTGGCCGTTTCCGGCAGCAGCCCCAAAATGGTTTTGGCGGTGACGGTCTTGCCTGAGCCGGATTCGCCGACGATTGCCACGACCTCGCCGGGGTTGACTTCGAGGCTGACGTCCTTGACGGCGTAGACGTCGCCGCCATCTGTGGCGAAGGTGACTTTAAGCTTGTCGATGTCCAGCACCGGCCCGGTTCCGTGCTCGTCGATGTTGGTGGTCATGAACCTCTCACTTCTGCTTGGAGCGCCGCCTGCGCGCCCGCGGTGGAATCGGGCCCGCTCTTGCCGGTAGCGGCCTTTTTGCGTCCGCGCAACCGCGGATCGTTGAGATCGTTCATGCTCTCGCCGACGAGCGTCAGCCCTAGTACGGTAAGAACGATCGCAGTACCGGGGAAGACGCCGGTCCACCAGATGCCCGACGAGGCGTCGGCCATGGCCTTGTTGAGGTCGAAGCCCCACTCAGCTGCCGATGACGGCTCGATGCCGAACCCGAGGAAGCCCAGCCCTGCAAGGGTCAGGATTGCCTCGGAGGCGTTCAGTGTGAAGATCAGCGGCAGCGTGCGGGTTGCGTTCTTGAAGATGTGGCGCCCCATGATGCGGATGCTGGAGGCACCCACCACCTTGGCTGATTCGACGAAGGGCTCCGCCTTCAGCCGGATGGTTTCGGCACGGATCACACGGAAGTACTGCGGGACAAACACCACGGAGATGGCGAAGGCGCAGGCAAGGATGCCGCCCCAGAAACTTGACTGGCCCCGGCTGATGACAATCGACATAACGATCGCGAGCAGGAGGGACGGGAAAGCGTAAATCGCATCGGCGATCACCACCAGTACCCGGTCCAGCCAGCCGCCGAAGTAGCCGCTGACGAGTCCGAGGGCGACCCCGAGGAAGATCGACATGGCCACGGCGACAATAATCACAATCACGGCCGTCTGGGAACCCCAGATCACGCGGGAGAATACGTCATAGCCGCCCACTGTGGTACCCAGGATGTGGTTGCCCCCTGGCGCCTGCTGGGCGGGGAAGGTTCCGGATGCATCGCTGAGCTGCGAATATCCGTAGGGCGCGATGAACGGCGCCAGTACGGTGGTCAGGAGGAAAAAGATGGTCAGTACCAGCCCCGTAACGAGCATGCCACGCTGGAGCCCCACGCTCTTCCGGAAATGCGAAATCACCGGGAGCCGGTAGATGAGGGGCTGTTTGCGGCCGCTTACTTTGGTTGCGTTCATGGCTAGTACCTCACTCGCGGGTCGATCAGGGCTGCGACGACGTCCACGATGAAGTTGGTGACGGCAACGATGACCGCCAGCAGCACGACGATGCCTTGTACGGCGACGAAGTCGCGTGCGTTCAGATACTGAACCAACTGGTAGCCGAGGCCCTTCCATTCAAAGGTTGTCTCCGTGAGCACCGCTCCTCCCAGCAACAAGGCGATCTGCAGCCCCATGACCGTGATGATAGGGATCAGGGCCGGCTTGTAGGCGTGCTTTGTCACGAGTCGAAATTCGCTGACGCCGCGCGACCGGCCGGCCTCGATGTAGTCCTTGCCCAGGGTGCCGATCACGTTGGTGCGGACCAGGCGGAGGAACACCCCTGCCGTCAGTAGTCCGAGGGCAATGGCGGGCAGGATGGCGTGCGCCACCACGTCGCTGAGGGCTGCTGTGTTACCGCTGCGCAGCGCATCCAGCCAGTAGATCCCGGTGGGTGCAGCGAGGCTGCCCATGGCCAGTTCCGTCCGGGTGGAGGCCCGCCCGGCGACGGGCAGCCAGCCGAGCCAGACGGAGAACGTCAGCTTCAGAAGCAGGCCCGCGAAGAATACGGGAGTGGCGTAGCAGAGAATTGCGAAAAAGCGCAGGACGGCGTCCGGTGCCTTGTCACGCCGGTGGGCGGCGATCATTCCGAGCGGGATGCCGACTACCAGGGCCACGATCAAGGCGTTGACGGCGAGCTCAAGCGTTGCTGTGCCAAAAGTGGCCAGCATTCCCACGACGGGCCGCCGGTCCGTGATGGTGGTGCCGAAGTTACCGGTGGCCATCTGGCCAAGATACTCAAAGTACTGCACCAGGATGGGGCGATCGTACCCGGCGTCGTGAATCCGCTGTGCGAGTACGTCCGGCGGAAGCCGCCCGCCTTGGGCCGCCGTAATGGGATCGCCAATGACCCGCATCAGGAAGAAAACCATGGTGACGAGAATGAAAATGGTTGGAAGGATCAGGAGGAATCGGACCAGGATGTACGTTCCCAGACCACCGCCCGACGATTTTTTCTTTGACGGAAGAAGTCCGTCGGCGTCGCTTGGGGGCGCCTCAATCAGTGTTGTCATTACTACCTAAATTTGTGCTTTCGGGGCCCGTGGGCAGGCCCCGTGAACTGCAGCGCTGCAAATGACCAGGAAAGGCGGGGCGCCCTGGGGGCACCCCGCCTCCTAGGCTGGCTGGAGCAGCAGGGACGCAGCCTTACTTGGAAACAGTTCCCAAACGGAACTTGAAGGATGCGTCGAGGGTGGAATCGACACCCTTGACGCCGCTACCGGAAACGGCAACCTGTGCACCCTGGAGCAACGGAAGCGTGGAGATGTCCTTGGCCAGGGCATTCTGGGCATCCTTGATCGCGGACTCGCGCTCGCCCTTGTCAACGGTGGTGAGCTGCTTATTGATCAGATCAGTGACCGTGGCGTTGTTGTAGTGGTTCTTCAGGAAGCCGCCGTCAGGGAAGAACGGGGTGAGGTAGTTGTCGGCGTCACTGAAGTCCGGGAACCAGCCGAACTGGAACAAGGGGTATTCGTCGGCCCGGCTTGCCTTGCTGTAGGTGACCCATTCCGTGGACTGCAGGTTGACTTTGAACAGGCCGGACTTCTCCAGCTGGTCCTTGACCATGGCGTACTCGTCCCCGAGGACTTGCCGTAGTGGTCGGGGTTGTACTGCAGGTTCAGTGTCACCGGGGTGGTCACGCCAGCGTCCGTGAGGACCTTCTTGGCCTTGTCCAGGCTCGGCTTGCCGGCGTCGCCGTAGGCATCCTTGAAGGATTCGTTGGCGCCGAGGAAGCCGCTGGGGACGTTGGAGTACAGGGGAAGGTACGTGCCCTTGTAGACCTGGTCGGCAATCGCCTGTCGGTCAACGAGGTTAGCCACGCCCTGGCGGACCGCGAGTGCCTTGGCCGGATCCGCATCCGCGGACTTGGCGCCGAACGGCATCGTGTCGAAGTTGAACGTGATGTAGCGGATTTCGCCGCCGGGACCCACATTGACTTTGACCTTGGAGTCCTTTTTCAGGTCGTCGATGTCGGTGGCGCTGAGGCTTCGGTTTGCGACGTCGATGTTACCCTGCTGGATGTCCAGCTTCATGTTCGTCGGATCGGCGTAGTACTTGATCGTTGCGCCATCGTTGGCCGGCTTCCCGAGCAATCCCTTGTAATCGGGGAAGGCCTTGAAGCTGATGAGCTCGTTCTTCTTGTACGTGTCGATCGTGTACTGGCCGTAGAAGGCTTTCTCCTTGACGATCGTGTCGTCGTCGAGCAGCTTGTCGGCCGGGAAAACTTCATCGTCAACGATCGGCGCGGCTGGGCTGCTGAGGATCTGCGCAAAGGTCTGGTCGTTGGCGAGCTTCAGCTTGAAGACAACCGTGTTGGCGTCCGGGGTGCTGACGCTGTCCACGTTGGCCAGCAGGCTCGCGGGACCGGCAGGATCGTTGATTTTGGTCTGGCGGTCGAAGGAGAACTTGACGTCCTTGGAGTCCAGAGTGTGCCCGTTGGCCCACTTCAGCCCGGACTTGAGTTTGACGGTGTACTCCGTCGGCGACGTGAAGGATGCAGAATCCGCGAGATCCGGCATCGGATCTGCGCTGCCCGGCTTGGAGTTGAGCAGGAAGGAATAGATCTGGTTCATCACCATGAACGAACCGTTGTCATACGAACCCGCGGGATCCAAGGCGGTGACCTTGTCAGTAGTGCCATAGGCTATCGGGCCACTTGCCGCAGCCGATGACCCGCCCCCGCCGCCGGACGGGCCCGTGCAGGCTGTCAGTGCAAACGCGGAAACACCCGCAAGCGCGATAGCGCTGCGCAGGGCCTTTTTGTTCATTGCCATCTGTGGACTTTCTGTTCGAAGAGTACTCGCGCGCCGTCCGGCAACCGGATCAGTTGGACTCGAAGGACGGCACGTTGTCCTGATCACACGATTCAATCAGACGACAGGCCAGTGAATCGTTCCATCCTGTGAGTTGAGACACAAAATTTACCTGATTGGGCTTGGACTATCGTTTTCTTCAGCGTTTTGGCCGGATCCGTGCCCGGCCGAACGATGACGCAGCACCATTGAAGCGCCTGCGCCCCCGGGAATAGAGTTGGACTGTGCCCCGCGCACCAACAGATTCCGCATATCAACAGATTCCTGACAACAGCCCGCTGGAAGGAAGCACGCCATGAGCAAGGCCGCCCTATGTGTGGGAATCAATGAATTTGAACATCTCCCAAAATCCAGCTGGCTTCAGGGATGCGCCAATGACGCCCGGGATCTCGCCGGCCTGCTGGAGTCCCGCTACGGATTCGACGCCGGCGAGATCTCCCTGCTGCTGGACTCCGGGGCCACCAAGGAAAACGTGCTTGCGCAGCTGACGTCGCTGCTGGACCGGGCCGCCGCCGGCGAGGTCCAGCACATCGTGTTCACGTTCTCCAGCCACGGAACCCAGATCCCGGACAGGAACGATGACGAGGCAGACCGCCTGGACGAGGCCTTCGCCTGCTACGACATCAACAACACGGGCGATGCCTGGGATCCGGCTACCGTCATTTCCGACGACGAACTGTTCGCTTTGTTTGCCCGGTTGCCTGACGGCGTCCTCCTGGACGTGGTGCTGGACACCTGCCACAGCGGCACCGGCCTCAAATCGCTGGACCTGCTGCCCGGGCGCCGGCCGCGGTTCCTGCCCGCACCAACGCCCAGCGGCGTCGCTGCCACCGAATTCAGCGACAGCAGGGCCCTCCGGGATCTGGTCAAAGCCGGCAGAGGCGTCAAACCGGTCCTCATGGCGGCCTGCCGTGCGGACCAGACAGCAGCAGACGCTTTCCTGGACGGCCGGTACAACGGCGCCTTCACCTACAACCTGATCAAGTCACTCACCGGTGACGGCCAGCTTGGCCGCACGGAACTCCTGAAGCTCGTCAGCAAGGGCCTCCGGTCAGGCGGCTTCGACCAGGTGGCCCAGCTGGAAGGTTCGACGGCGGCACGCAAGGCGCCCTGGGGAAGCTGACGGAGGCTCACTCCCGGCGTTCCTCCTCCGGGTGGAAGGTTGGCGCCGGCATGCTGGTGCCGGCTTCTCGTTTGATGGTTTCGAGCTTTTCCTGCTGCCACTCCGCGTCCATGACCGGCTTGAGCGCGGCGAAGCACAGCCTTCCACCCTCATCAAACCGCAGCAGGCCCCCGCCGCGGACCGTGTAATAGTCGCTGTCCACCCGGAGGCCCAACTTGTTCCTCGCTTCCGATTTGGACAAGGTGACCGACTGTACGAAGGAAGCGCCTATTTCGGAGACCACGAAACCGTCCGGTCCAACACGGGTACTGGGGCGCACCCGGTTCACCATGATGCTCGTGTCCTGATCGATGCCGCTTGCCTCGATCAACCGCGGGTTCTCCCAAATGAACCGGTTCACCTCCTCAGGGTCCGCGGCCAGGGCGGACAACCGGACGGGATAGCGCAGATCGCGCAGATGCTTCAGCCCGTCCAGGAGTTCGTCAGGTTCCGTGGAAAGGTCAATGTCCCAGAAAGCGTCGCGTACGGCTTGCCTGTATCCCATCATGTCTGTCGGCACCAGCACGGCATCTGCTGCGAGGATCCCCCGCAGCAGATCCTCCCAGCCCGGGTCCACCGGCGGCATGTAGGCGAGCCCACGCAGCACCATCCCCAGCATCTGATGCCCGAGGTTCGCCCCCGCTTCCGCCACTTGGTAGCGGCTCGACCGGCCCCCTGGCCTTTCCAGCCGCTGCAGCCAGAGTTTGACGACGGCGTCCAGCACGGCCTTTACGGCAATCTCACCCCGCCGGTGAGGTTCGGGATCCAGCCGCCACTCGAACGGCACGTCCTTGTCGAGCGGCCGCCTGGCCGCGCCCCGTGAAAACAGTCCGTCGGCAAGCCCAAAGAGCCCGGAGGCAAGGACTTCCTTTTCCATGTTCCGGGCGGGCACGGTTCCCGGACGGCCATCCGGGCCAGGGACAGCCACTGATAACTGCTGCTCCACCCGATCGGGCGACGAAAAAACGCTCAGCATTGCCACGAGGTCGGCTATGCACTCGTGCAGGGCATAGCCGTCCAGCAAGGCGTCGCTGTCTGTCCACTGCCGTCGGTACCCGTCCAGGATCGCGTGCGTCACCTCGTGGGCCACGAGATCGTGATAGAGCCCCAGCGGAACTGAACGCTTCGAGCGGTCATCGGTTCTGTGCCCAAATCGGATCAGGCCGCGCTCGCGGTCGTATCCGGTGGATGTGTAGGGGATCTTGTCGTAAACACTGATGACCAGCCGGTGTCCCGAGGCCCATCCCATTCGACGGCCCAGGGTTACCTCGAAGGCATGGAGTGTCGCGGTCGCCACCGCATAAACGTGCTGGGCAAGGAACCGGCTATCGGCCAGCAGGTCCTCAATCCCGGAGGGAGCGTCCTGGTCGTCGATGCACCACTCGTTGCGGTCCACAGAGAGGGAAACCGGCCGGGGCCCGTCAGCCCCGGGCGACCGCACCCGCAATGCGAGCCGTGAGCCCACCGGGCCGTTGATCATTCTCTCCACGGGCACCCGAATGCTGGTGGTAAGGGGTTTTCCCGATTTGCGGGTGAAGGGGCCTTCGGCGAGGGCGGTAAGCGCGACCATTTCAAGGCCATGCCCGATGCCAAGCGCTGCAGAGACCATAGCGGGCCCGCTTTCCTCAACTTTGCCGCCCACCCCACGAAGTGGTGGTCTGCATGAAGCCTGGTTCCCCAGGCCTCAATTATTGCGGTCGCGGAAGCGATTGACCACGGTTACCCGCCGCGGGCTGGTCCTCCCGGTGATATATGGTCACGGGGATGAGGCCCCGCAGCGCCGCCTTCTTCCCCTCAGCCTGAGCGGATCACGTCAGTCCCCGTGCCGCCGGGGACCGCCCCGGCGATAATGGCCGGGGCCGCACCGGCAAGTTCAGGACCACACTTCATCTTGTCGGCTAGAGTGCGGCCCGCTGCAGCGACCGCGCTGCATCGATGGTTGCCTGCCCCAGGACACGGCTGCCCTGGTACAGGACCACGGTCTGTCCGGGCGCCACGCCGCGCAGCGGGGTGGTCAGGGTCACCACGAGATTGGCCTGCTCCCCGCCGTCGCCGTCCGTCAGCAGTTCCATGTGGGCAGTGGCGGGGACAGGGTCCCCGTGCGCCCGCACCTGGGCGTAGCAGTCGAAATCTTCACCGGTGGCGATTTCCGCGACGGGCAGGCCCGCCCAGGAAACCTTGATGCCGCGGATCTCGTCGATGGCAAGGAGCGCTTCGGGGCCCACAACCACCTTGTTTTCCTTGGGCCGGATCTCCAGGACGAACCGGGGCTTCCCGTCGGAAGCGGGAGTTCCCAGCTTGAGTCCCCGCCGCTGGCCCACGGTGAAGGCGTTGGCGCCCGGGTGCTCGCCGACCTTCGCACCGGATTGGTCCACGATGTCGCCCGTGGTCATTTCAATTTTTTCCGCCAGCCACCCGGCAGTATCGCCGTCGGGAATGAAGCAGATGTCATGGCTGTCCGGCTTGTTGGCCACAGACAGGCCGCGGCGTTCGGCTTCCGCGCGGACTTCAGCCTTGGACGGCGTATCTGCCAGCGGGAACATGGAGTGCTTGAGCTGCTCGTGGGTAAGGACACCCAGCACGTAGCTCTGGTCCTTGGCCCAGTCGGCCGCACGGTGGAGTTCCGGATTGCCGTCGGCGTCGGTGATCACCTTGGCATAATGGCCGGTGCAGACGGCGTCGAACCCCAGCGCTATGGCCTTTTCGAGCAAGGCCGCGAACTTGATGCGTTCGTTGCACCGCATGCACGGATTGGGCGTGCGGCCGGCGGCGTACTCGTCGATGAAGTCCTGGACCACGTCCTCCTTGAACCGCTCGGAGAAATCCCAGACATAGTACGGAATGCCCAGGACGTCACAGGCGCGCCAGGCATCACGGGAATCCTCAATGGTGCAGCACCCGCGGCTGCCGGTGCGGAGCGTACCGGGCATCCGGGACAGCGCCAGGTGGACACCGACGACGTCGTGTCCCGCCTCGACGGCGCGGGCGGCGGCAACGGCGGAATCGACTCCGCCGCTCATGGCTGCAAGAACTCGCATGCTGGCTTTCTTTTGGGGGAAGGGTTTGGGTTACCGGCTGCGGCAGCTGTGGGGCCGGCCGGCCGGACAGACTGCATGCCCATCTATTCTACTGCCTGCCAAAAGGGACACCCGAAATCGAACCCCGGCCCTTGACGGCCATCCCTTCGCCTTCTATCGTCAGGATTACCATTTTTAGAAGAGCCGGCCCGCAGCCGGCAGCCCCAGGAATCGAGCGGCCCCATGCCCGTCGAACACAGCATCGAAAGTATCGTGATCGCGGGCGCCGGCCTGGCGGGCGCCACAGCGGCCCGCACCCTCCGCGCCGAAGGCTTTGCCGGACGGATCACGCTGGTGGGGTCCGAACTCCACCATCCGTACCTTCGACCGCCGCTTTCGAAGGAATACTTGCTCGGCAAAGCCGGCGAAGAGGCCGTTCCGGTGGTTCCGGACCCCTGGTACGGGGAGAACGACGTCGGCCTCCGCCTGGGCGTGGCCGTCACCGAAATCAGCCCCGGCCCGCGCACGGTCCGGCTCAGCAACGGCGACGCCCTGAACTACAGCGCCCTGCTGCTGGCCACCGGCGCGGTCCCCCGGCTGATCCCGCTGCGCGGCGGCGGGCTGAACGGCGTGACCACGTTCAGGACCCTGGATGACAGCCGCCTGCTCCGCGAGCAGCTGTCCAAGGGCGGGAAAAATGTGGTCATGATCGGCTCCGGCTGGATCGGCATGGAACTGGCCGCGGCAGCCAGCAGCTACGGCAACCGCGTGACGCTGCTGGGCCTGGAGGACATCCCGCTGGCAACCGCAATCGGACCCGAGCTGGGCTCCTTCTTCCGGTCCCTGCACGAAGCCAACGGCGTTCAGTTCCGGCTGCCGGAGACCGCAGCGGAACTCCGGGGCGAGTCCGGCCGCGTCACGGAAGTCACCACCGGGTCCGGCGAGGTGCTGCCTGCCGACATCGTGGTCATTGCAGTCGGCGTCGTGCCGTCGACCGGGCTGGCGGCGGAGGCCGGACTGGACGTAAACAACGGAATCCTGACTGATTCGGCCCTGCGAACCAGCAGCGCCGGCATTTTCGCGGCGGGCGACGTGGCCAACGCCCTGCACCCTTTCACCGGGGAGCACCACCGCAGCGAGCATTGGTCCAACGCACTGAACGGCGGAAAGGTCGCCGCCAAGTCGATGCTGGGCCAGGACGCCGCTCTGGATACCATCCCCTACTTCTACACGGACCAATACGACGTCAGCATGGAGTATTCGGGATTTCCCACGCTGGCCGCCGGCACCGGGCCGGTTATCCGCGGCTCGCTGGCCGACAGGAAATTCATCGCGTTCTGGCAGCACGATGGCCGGGTGGTGGCGGGCATGAACGTCAACATGCCCCGCACGCAGAAACCGATCAAGGCCCTGATCTCGAGCCGGTCATCGGTCCGGGCCAGCCGCCTGGCTGACGAATCAGTGGCTCTCGATCAGCTGCTGACCGAGGGCTGACCAAGAGGCGGCTGACGGGGCGCAGTTTGACGGGCGGCGGTTTGACGGGCGACGGTTTGACGGGCGACGGTTGCGGCCGTCTGGATCGTCGATTCGTGGCCGGCCATGCCTGCCTGTCTGGCCCGCTCATAGGCGCCCGGAAGTGCCGCAAGGAGGGCATCGACGTCGGCAGCCGTGGACGAGTGGCCCAGCGTGAACCGCTGGGCGCCCCGCGCCGTTTCCTCATCAAGCCCCATGGCCAGCAGGACGTGCGAGGGCCGCGGCACGCCTGCAGTGCAGGCAGAACCCGTGGACGATTCGACTCCGGCAAGGTCGAGGAGGAACAACAGGGAGTCGCCCTCGCAGCCGGGAAAAGTGAAATGGGCGTTGCCCGGCAGGCGTCCGTCGCCGGGCGCTCCCCGCAGGACCGCTTCCGGGACGGCTTCCCGCACACGGGCAATCAGGCTGTCCCGGAGCCCTGCAATGCGGGACGATTCACCCGCCAGGTCCCTGGTGGCCGCTTCCGCCGCAGCGGCGAAGGCGGCGATGGATGCCGTATCCAGCGTGCCCGACCGGACATCACGCTCCTGGCCGCCGCCGTGCTGCACCGGCGTCAGTTTCACCGACCGGCCCAGCAGCAAGGCGCCCACGCCGACTGGGCCACCGATCTTGTGCCCGGAAATCGACATGGCGTCCAGCCCGCTCGTGCGGAAATCCACGGGAACGGACCCGAAAGCCTGGACGGCGTCCGAGTGCACCGGAACGCCCACCGCGTGGGCCGCTTCAACGACCTCCCGCACCGGCTGGAGGCTGCCAACTTCGTTGTTGGCCCACATCACCGAAACGAGGGCGATTGACTCCGGGTCGCGGCTGAGTTCGGACCGCAGCACCGTCAGGTCCAGGACGCCGTCGGCATCCACGGGAATCCACGAGACCTCCGCCTGCTCGTGCCGCTCCAGCCACTCCACCGTGTCCAGGACGGCATGATGTTCGACGGCGGAGCAGAGGATTCGGGTGCGTCCCGGTTCTTCCGCCCGGCGCGCCCAGTACAGGCCCTTGACGGCCAGGTTGTCAGCCTCCGTGCCGCCGGAGGTGAAGATGACCTCCGACGGGTGCGCGCCCGCTGCGGCGGCGATGGTTTCACGGGCGTCCTCCACCGAACGCCTGGCGCGGCGTCCTGATCCGTGCAGGGAGGAAGGGTTCCCCGTCCGGGCGAGCTCACGGGTGAGCGCCGCGAGCGCCTCGGCGGCCAGGGGCGTAGTTGCAGCATGATCGAGGTAGGCGGGCACATGCCAATTCTAGCCGCGGCCCGGCCCCGGCCCGGGGCTCTGTGCAGATTCGGCCGGATGAAAGCCTCGATCTACCTGGCGCTGGCCACCCTTCTTCCGGTCCGGAAACCTTGTGGTGGAACAGTCCGCCGTCAGCACCATGACGCCGCTGGAACCGGCAGTGGACGTCAGGGCGGCGTAATCCTGGCGCAGCACTGGCCGGGGGCACTGTTGCCCGCTATCCGGTCTTCCCCAACGCCGCAGCCCGAGGCCGCACCTTTGAGGAAAGCCCCGTTCATGGCGCAGACCACGGATGTATGGCCGTCAGCCAGCCGGTGGAACGGACAGTTCCGCAACGTGTAGCCGCCAGCGCCGTCAGGTTCGGGCATGTATCCCTCTGCCGAAAGGAATTCGTCCAGGCTTTCGGCCCCTCCGCCATGGCCAGTCCTTTGGCATAGGACGTGGCCAGCAGGGCATTCTGGACCGGTTGGCCTTCGGCGGCGGACTGCTCGATCGCTGTGGCCATCAGTTCGCCGGCGAGATCGTAATTGCGGTCGGGCACGGAGGCGCCAACTTCCGGCTGCGCTGTCCGGTACATCTTGGCCGGCCGTCCTGATCCGGGTCCGCCCCTGCCCCTGAGCTTGCGGAACTCCACGGTGAGCAGGCCGTCCTGGACCATCTTGTCCAGCTGGAAGGAGGCAGTGCTTCGCGGGATGCCAAGCGCACCGGCGGCGTCGTCGCGCCCTACCGGCTGTGGCGAGGACGCGATGTAGCCAAAGAGGCTGCGGCGATTTTCGTCGCCAAGGGAAGCGACGGCGGCGATACGCCGGGCCCACGGAAGTCTGCGCATGGAACACCTTAACTCTAAAAACAAGATCTATTGCTTAATTCCGCAATGGTTTCTAAAATTATGATACCTACTTTTAGAAGGAGTGCATCATGAAATCGTCATCGGTGTTGAGTTCCCCCGGCCGGACAGTACCTTCGGACCCGGGCAGGCAGGCGTTCCTCCTGCTGCGCACAGTGTTTACGGTTGCGCCGATCGTTTTCGGCCTCGACAAGTTCACCAACCTGCTCGCGGACTGGACCATCTACTTGGCTCCGGCGGCAACGGCGGTTGTTCCGCTTCCGGCCCAGACCATCATGTACATTGTCGGCATCGTGGAGATCATCGCCGGAATCGCCGTGGCCGTCCGGCCGCGATTCGGGTCACTGCTGGTGGCCGTGTGGCTGCTCGGGATCATCATCAACCTGATAGTGCTGGGCAGCTTCTTCGACATCGCGCTTCGCGACTTTGGCCTGCTCGTCGGAGCGCTCGCGCTTAACCGGCTATCGCCGCGGCATTCACGCTAGTCACACTGCGGACGGTCAGGGCGCCGGCGGAACCACCACGAGGTGCCGCGCCACATCGGCCCTGGCCGTTGCGAGCGCGGCGGGATCCGAACACGAGACGGAAATGTAAACAGATGATCCTGCCTTGCTGAAGAGCCGCGCCAGCACCGCCGTCGACCTGGCTCCCGCAGCAGCTGCTCCCTGGTAAACCAGCACCTCCGCGCTGGGCGCGGGCTTGTCCGGTTCGCCGCCCCAGCGCAAGGAGTCGGTTTTCAGGTAGGCGGGCAGGATGGTCGGATCCAGATATTTGAAGAGCTCCACGGTGGACGCTTTGTCATCCCCCGCAACGGCAAGCGCCGCCTGGTTGGCCCGGACCCTGGCCGAAACCACGCATCCGTCGGACTTGATGTAGCGGTTCTCCCCCGCCACGTTCGCCTTGACCGGCTTCCAGCCCGGCGCCTCGCGGAGCCCGTCGGAGAGGCCAACGGCAACCCCCGCGGCCAGCGCGTCGCCGGCTGTGAAGGGAAGGTCTTTGGCCGCCACCGCCGCTGCGTCGTGGCCCGGGGTGATCGTGGGTGTTGCCACGGCGGAAGTGGTCTGAACATCCTGCTGGGCCGCAGGATCAGGTATGCCAACGCTGCAGCCGGCGACACCGGCCAGCACCGCGGCCGAAGTAATCGTAACCAACGAAAGGGGCCAGGTCCGCCCGCGTCCGGGCCGCGCCTGACTAAACTCCGGTCCCCTGCCATTCGTTCCCACATTGCCCCCAGGCCCAGTCCGCCGGCGCCGCTGTCCGGCCGGTCCTCCGCAAGAGTCTAGACTGCCTCACGCCAGTATCCGCACTGCGCCGGGCACCACTTCCACCGTCAGCGGCAGGGGACCTATCCGTTCGCCGTCGGCGTACGCAACCACGTTGTCCGCACTGATCTCCACCCGGCGCACCTGCCGGAGGTGTACGGCCCGGTGGCCCGTGTGGCGGCCGGAAAACACTTTGGGGAAAACGGCCAGGAAGCGGGTCCGGGACAACGGTTTGACGATGAACAGATCCAGGAAGCCGTCGTCCAGCAGGGCATCAGGGGTGATCTTCATGCCGCCGCCGATTGATTGCCCGTTCGCCACCGAGATGAGCATGGCCCCCTGCTGCCAGGTTTCGCCGTCGGCCGTTACCGTGTAGTCGATGGCCCGGAAGGCAGCCAGCTCCCGGAGCATGGCAAGGTTGTACCGGCCCTTGCCGCGGGGCCGGCGCCAGGAGTTGGCCCGCTCATTCACGGCTGCGTCAAACCCCGCGGAAACCACCCCGGCAAACCACCGCGTTTCGCCGTTGCCCGTCACGCGCCCCGCATCAATCAGCCGCCCGCCGGTCTTCAGGGCTTCCCAAATCCGTGCGCACGCGGCGGGGGCATCATCGAGCGGAAGGCCCAGTGCACGTGCCATGTCGTTGCCCGTTCCGCTGGGGACGATCCCCAGCGGAACCCCGCCGTACGGAGTGCCGGCCCTGGCCAGGGCGTTGATGCCGAGGTGGACCATGCCGTCCCCACCCACCACAACCAGAGCATCACACCCTCCGGCGAGGGCCTCGTCCACGGCGGTGGCCAGCCGGTCATAGCTGCCCTTCCTCAAGACACGAACCCTCGCCCCGGCGGCACGGAAGAACGCCACCACGGCCTCGCCGGTGTGCTGTTTGCCTCCGAAGGATGCCCGGGGGTTGATGGCAACCGCGATGATCATGCGCTGAATTATGCCAGCCGCGGGGAACCAAGGCCGCAGGCACGGACGTTGAGCCTGTAGACGGTTAAACTGGGCGGACCGGACTGCCTGAGTGGACTGGAATCAACAAGAAAAGGATCAGTGCTTGACCCAGGGCAGCAGCTCCCATTACCAGGTCCTCCGCCTCCCCATGACGGCGACGGACAAAGAAATCAAGGTGGCCTACCGCAAGGCGGCACGGCGGGCGCATCCGGACCACGGCGGTGACGCTGCCGTCTTCCGGCAGGTGACACTGGCCTATGAGACGCTGATCGATCCGAAGCGGCGTGCCGCCTACGACCGTTCCTACGCCCACGGTTCCCAGGGGGCGGCAACGCCGGACGGCGCGCATTTCGACGCACCTGCAGCCGGAAGCCGGGCTTCGGCAACCGTGCACCGGCCCAATACGCCGCGGAATACTGCCGGTGATCTGCCGGTATACGTCCCCCGTTCGGGCAGCCTGAGTCGGGCGAGGTTCCGCTGATCCCCAGGAGTTGGCCAGCCGGCAGGTCCACGGGTTGCCGCGGAAGCGCGGGATCTTCGGGGCGGAGGCCCGGATCCAGCGGGAGATGCGGACGGTCCAGCTGATCAGCCGGCAGATCCTCCCGGCCATCCCTGCCGCCCGGCTGATCAACGGCCTGCAGTCACCGGCCGATAACAGCCACATCGACCACGCCCTGCTGTCCGGCTACCGGCTGGCGCTGATCGGGTCCATGCTGCTGCCCAAGGGCGCGTACGCCTGGAACGGAAACACCCTGACGCATGGTGGCAGGGCCATCTCGCCGCCCCAGCTGGCGCATATCGTCCGCCGCATGCAGGACATCTTCCCCGAACTCAACGTGACGGGATGGACAGTCATCCACAGCCCGGACGGCAATCTCCATGAACCTGTGATCGACCAGCACCGGCGCTCCCCCGCCGGCCTCGAAACCGTGCAGGTGGTCAACGGCGCCGGGTTGGTCCGCGGCCTCAAGGAGTTCCTGACTTCGGGGCCCGCCCCCAATACTGTCAACGTCCCGGCCCTGGCCAGGCTGCTCCGGGGAATGCACTAGCCGTCAACCTGGCTCGGGAGGGACCTGGCGGTGGCTAGGATGGAACGGTGTTCCGCATCCTCTTCCTCACCCCCGAAATCCCCGGCAATACCGGAAACGCCATCCGCCTCGCTGCCATCACGGGCGCCGAGCTGCACCTGGTGGAGCCTCTCGGCTTTGACTTCTCCGACGCCAAGCTCCGACGGGCAGGGCTGGACTACCACGACCTCGCGGTGGTGACGGTGCACAAGAGCATCGGGGCCGCGTGGGAGGCTTTGCGGCCGCAACGCGTCTATGCGTTCACGTCCGACGGCGAAACCTCCTACACGGACATCGGTTACCTTCCCGGCGACGTCCTCATGTTCGGCCGGGAGTCGGTGGGGCTTTCCGAGGAACTCAAGCATGATCCGCACGTGACCACCCGCGTCCGCCTGCCGATGCTTCCTTCCCTGCGGTCCCTGAACCTTGCCAACGCGGCCTCCATCGCGGTCTTCGAGGCGTGGCGCCAGAACGGCTTTGCCGGCGCCACGCTGTAGCGGCCGCCCCGCCCGTGCGAACCTTCCGGGTGCTCCTCCAGCGTGCTGGAATGAGCGGAAGCCTCCTCCCATCCATCCATGGGCGGACTCCGAATCACCTGTAAAGGCCGACCACGGCCCCTTCAGGATCGCGAGGAGCGGCAGGTGACTACATTGCAGGTCCGCAGGTCCCCCGCGAGGGACCTTCCCGCCGACAGCGCTCCTCCGAGTGGTCCCGATGCCGGAAGTTCTTCCCCCACCGACTTATGCTTGACAGTGATGGATACACCCAACGCCCCGAACCCCGAGGCCACCGCTCCCGCGGGCACCTCCGCCGACGTGAACCGCCGGCTCGGTGACCTGCTGGCTCAAATCGCCAACGGGGACCAGAGCGCCTTCGCCGAGTTTTACCAACTGACCTCCCGGCGCGTCTTCGGCATGGCCCGACGCGTGCTGATCGACCCGGAACTCAGTGAGGACACCACGCAGGAAGTATTCCTTCAGGTATGGCAGAACGCCGGAAAGTTCAACCCCGACGCCGGCAGCCCGCTGGCCTGGCTGATGACAATTTCGCATCGGCGCGCTGTGGACAAGGTCAGATCTTCCCAGTCCTCTACGGACAGGGAAGCCAAATACGGTGCCAGCAGCCAGGACATCGACCATGACTCCGTATCGGATGAGGTCGGCAGCCGGCTGGAAGCCGAGGCCGTCGTCAGATGTCTGGATACCCTCACAGAGACGCAGCAGCAATCCGTCCGCCTGGCCTACTACGGCGGCCTGACCTACCGCGAGGTCGCGGAGAAACTCAACGCCGCAGTGCCCACCATCAAGTCCCGCATCCGCGATGGACTGATCCGCTTGAAGACCTGTCTGGGGGTGAGTTGAGATGACCGACATGAACCAACCGAACAGCAGCCGGCCGTCCGGGATGTTTGCCCACGACATCGCCACGGACCTAGCCTCCGGGCGGGCCGTGGACCTGGCCGAGGTGTATGCCCTGGATGCCGTGAGCGCATCAGAGCGGGCCGCCATCGAGGAATACATCTCGGCCGCTCCCAAGCCTGAGCGTGACGTGTTCGATGAGCGCGTCCGCCAGGCACGTGAAACGCTGGCTGTCAGCTTCACCGTGGAAGAGGAACCGCCTCCAGGGCTGTTCGACCGCATCGTAGCGCAGCTTCCCGCGCAGCACCCACCTCAGTCGGAAACAGCCCCGGTTCCCGGCCCCGCAATGCATGAGCAGGCGCCCGAACCTGCCGGTGCTCCGGACACCGATGAGCTCGGTGCCGCTCGGCAGCGCCGCGAAGAACGACGCCGGGCTCCCGGCCTCCGCAACTGGCTGGTGGGTGTTGCCGCCGCTGCGGTCATCGCCCTTGGCGGTGTGGGAGTCGGCGCCTATGTGGCCAACCAGAACGATCCGTTCAACCAGGTGCTCCAGGCACAGGACGTCCGACAGGCGACTGTCGACGTCAGCGGCGGAGGTACGGCCACGGTCTCCATCTCCCCGTCCAGGGACGCCGTTGTGGTCAGGATGAACGGCGTTCCCGCTCCCCCGGCCGGCAAGGTATACCAGATGTGGCTTATCCCCAAGGACGGCTCGGCCCCGGTTTCGCAAGGGCTCATGGACGCCGAAGCGCTGTCCAAACCGGCTGTGGTGAAGGGGATCGCTTCTGCGTCAGCCCTGGGCATCACGGTTGAGCCCGCGGGCGGCTCGGCTTCACCTACGCTACCCACTGTCGCCGCTGCCCCGCTCGGAGCGTAGCAAGCAAGCAAGCCAGCCAACAGCTGGAATCGCCGTCGACCGTCCGCCTTCTGCGACAAAGGCCGCGCAGGCCCTGCCCCCTACTTGTTCGAAGGGATCAAGGCCTACGCGGCCGCACGGCTTACATGAGCCGCAGTCGCCGGAAGTGGGCGCCGGCTAAATTATCAGCGACAGCAGCATCACAAAGCCGAAGCCGACCACGGAGATCAGCGTCTCCATGACGGACCATGTCTTGAACGTCTGGCCCACCGTGAGTCCGAAGAGCTCCTTGACCAGCCAGAAGCCGGCGTCGTTGACGTGGGAGAGGAAGAGTGAACCCGCACCGATGGCCAGCGCCAGCAGGGCCGCGTGCGTCGGGGTCAGTGAACTGGCCAGCGGAGCCACGATGCCTGCCGCCGTAACCGTCGCCACGGTGGCGGAGCCGGTGGCCAGCCGGAGGGCAACAGCCACGATGAAGCCCAGCACCAGGACGGACATGTTCGTCCCCTCGGCCCACTTCTTGACGGCATCGCCCACGCCTGCCCCGATCAGGGTCTGCTTGAAGCCGCCGCCGGCACCCACGATCAGGAGGATTGCGGCGATGGGGCCAAGGCTGGCGCCGACCTTGGACGTGATGCGGCTGCCGGTGAACCCCACGGCGTAACCGAAGGTGACGATCGCCAGCAGCACGGCGAGAGTCATGGCCACCAGGGGCTGGCCTACAAAGTCAAAGAAAATTCGGACCGGCGGCGCGGTCTTAGGGTCCGGCCAGACGATGTCCACCACGGCCTTGAGCAGCATCAGGACTACCGGGAAGATGATGGTCAGCAGGGTCACCAGGAAGGTGGGCTGGCGCTTGACGCCTGCCATGTCAGCACCGTGCTGGGTGTCGATGCCGCCGGCGACGGCAGGCGCACCCACCGGAACCCATTTGGCGGCAAGGCGTGAGAACAGCGGTCCGCAGATGATGACCGTGGGAATCGCAACGAGGATGCCGAGCGCCAGGGTGGTGCCAAGCTCAGCCTTGACCGCACTGATGGCGATCAGGGGTCCGGGGTGCGGCGGTACCAGTCCGTGGAGCACCGAGAGACCGGCCAGGGCCGGAATGGCGATGCGCATGAGCGGCATTTTGGAACGCTGGGTGACCAGGACGATCACCGGCAGGAGCAGGACCAGCCCGATTTCGAAGAACATGGGCAGGCCGATGATCACCGCCACCAGTGTGATGGACCACACCACCTTGTTGCCGCTGGCCTTGTCCAGCAGGGTGTCCACCACACGGTTGGCTCCGCCGGAGTCGGCGAGGAGCTTGCCGAGCATCGCACCGAGGGCGATCAGCAGGCCGACTTCCTTCAGGACGCCGCCTACGCCGTCCTCGAAGTTGGTGATGACCTTGGCCAGCTCGACGCCGGATGCCAGTCCGACGAACGCCGAGCCGAGCACCAGCGCCAGGAAGGGATGAAGCTTGAGTTTGGCGATCAGCACCACGATGAGTGCGATGCCGATTGCCGCAACCACCAGCAGCTGCGTGTCGTGGCCGGTCCAGCCCTCGACGGCAGCAGGTAGCTGCGTTGCTATCTGAAAATTCAAAATGGGGTTCCTAAATGCTTGATGCCGGAGTTACGCGGTCGCGGCGTCTGCCGCTTCCAGGTGGAGCCGGTCGATGATTTCCTGTGCTTCTTCTGCAGGCGAGGCCGAAACGCACAGGGAAATGTGGTTTTCGTCCTCCGTCGGCTCTTCCAGCGCGTCGAACTGTGACTGGAGCAGGGCGGGCGGCATGAAGTGCCCGTGCCGGGACGCCAGCCGGTCGGAGATCTTGTCCTTGCTTCCCTGCAGGAAGACGAACACGACTCCTTCGCCGCGAAGAATGTCCCGGTAGCGCTTTTTCAACGCAGAACAGGTCACCACGGCGGGGGTGCCGGCCGCTGTATGCTCCCGGATCCACTCTGCAATGATTTCCAGCCACGGCCACCTGTCCTCGTCGGTCAGTGGCTCACCGGCCTGCATTTTGGCAACGTTGGACGCCGGGTGAAGGTCGTCGCCTTCAGCGAGGTCCCAGCCGAGCCTGCCGGCCAGGAGGCCGGCCACAGTTGATTTGCCGGATCCTGAGACGCCCATGATCACCAGTACCGGTTGTTGCGCAGTCTTCGCCATCAAAGTCTGCCTTCCTGAATAAATATGATTTAAACAGAGGCCAGCATATGACACGCGTTACATTGGGGCAACCCTAGAACCCGGCGATGGTCCCGGAACCGTTGATTGTGACGACATGAAACGCCTCGGCACTGCGCCCTTCAGGCAGGCCGGCCCGCGTTCCGGTCCCCAGCATGAGTGAGCGCACCGTCCGGTCCATGGCCTCAAGATCCGGGTGCTGGCTGGCGTGGACATGGATCGCTGCGAGCTTGTTGTCCACGTGCTCCGTTACGTCGACGAAGTGGTTTTCCCGTTCCTCCGGCCCGGCGAAGAGCCACAGCCACGGCAGCTTGTACGCCGCCAGCCCGGACTCGGCCAGGTCAGGATAGGCGAACGGGTTTTCCAGGGCAGGATAAACCGCCCGTGTCACGGCCTCGCCCACGGCGAGGTGGTCCGGGTGGCTCTTCTGGATGCGATTCCAGTTGCGCTCGGGATGCATGGAGAGCACGACGTCGGGACGGAGTTCCCGGATCAGCTTCACCACTCCCCTCATGACCTCGTGCGTCGGCTCGAGGTAGCCGTCCCGCTCGTGGAGGTAGTGGATGTTACTGACGCCGACCAGCGCAGCGGCCCTACGCTGCTCTTCGGCCCGCATTGCAACAATCTGGTCCCGCTGCGCAGGGTCGAAGCCGCCGGCATCGCCGTCGGTCATGATGCAGTAGCTGACGTGGACTCCCGCGGCGGTCCACGCAGCGATGGTTCCGGCGGCACCGAAGTCGATGTCGTCGGGGTGGGCGGTAAAACAAAGGACCCGCTCAACCCGGTGGTGGTCCGGGTTGAACGGGCTCTGCGCCGTAGCGTTGGTGCTCAACTAATCAGCCTTTGCGTTTCTTGATCTCTTCGGTTGCCTGTGGAAGGACCTGGAAGAGGTCACCGATGATGCCAAAGTCGGCGATCTCGAAGACAGGCGATTCGGCATCCTTATTGACGGCGACGATGACCTTGGCGGTCTGCATTCCGGCTTTCTGCTGGATGGCGCCGGAGATCCCCGCGGAAATGTAGAGCTGCGGGGAAACCGTCTTTCCGGTCTGTCCCACCTGGGCATCGTGGCCGATCCAACCGGCGTCGGTCGCTGCACGGGAGGCGCCGACGGCGGCACCGAGGGCATCGGCGAGTTCCTCCACCGGGCCGAAATCGCCGTCGACTCCGCGGCCGCCGGCCACGACAATCCGGGCTTCGGTGAGGTCCGGACGGCCACTGGCGGGCTTGTCCTTGCGGCCCGTAATACGGGCTGCACGGGCCGAGGCCGCCTCGGGAACGTCAACAGTAACGACCTCCGGGCTGGCAGCTGCAGCGGCGGGTTCCGGGGTGACGCTGTTCGGCTTGACCGTCAGCACGGAGACGGCCGTGGTGGCCTTGGCGGTGGTGGTGTAGGACCCTGCCAGCACGGATTTGTGGGCGGTGCCGTCGGCTTCAACGGCAACTACGTCGGTGATGACGCCTGCGCCCAGCTTGATGCCCAGCCTGGCGGCGATCTCCTTGCCGTCGAAGGAGTTCTCCAGAAGCACCGTGGTGGCTCCCGAGGCCGCTACGGCTCCGGCAAGGTAGGCGGCCTTCGGGCCGACGAGGTACGCGTCCAGGTCGTCCGACGAGGGCCGGAAGATGGCAGTGGCGCCGTTGGCACCGAGGGCGGCCGCGACGTCGTCGTTCAGCTGTCCGTTGACGGCGACTGCCGTCTCGCCCAGCGAACGGGCAATGGTCAGCAGTTCCAGGCTGCTCTTCTTCAGCGCCGGGCCGGGGTTGTCAATGAATACAAGTGCTTTTGCCATGTCTGGAATCCTCTTAGAGCAGCTTCTGGGCGGCCAGGAACTCGACCAGCTTGATGCCGGCGTCGCCTTCGTCGGTGATGATGGTGCCGGCGGTGCGCGGCGGACGGGCGGCGGCGGTCTGCACTGCGGTCCAGGAACCTGCCTTGCCTACCTGTGCCGGATCGACGCCGATCTCCGCAAGCGTCAGGGTGGTGATGGTCTTGCGCTTGGCCGCAATGATTCCCTTGAAGTTGGGGAAGCGGGGCTCGTTGATCTGGTCTGTCACGGACACCACCGCAGGCAACGTTGCCTCGATGGTGTCGTAGTGCGTGTCGCTGTCACGGCGCGCAATGACCCGGCCGCCGTCGACTTCCAGTTCCGAGGCGAACGTGACCTGCGGGAGGTCCAGGCGTTCGGCCAGCTGCGCCGGGACGAGCGAGGTTTCGCCGTCGGTGGAGGCCATGCCGGTGAGGACGAGGTCCACAGGGCCGTCGGCACCGAGGTGGCGGACGGCTGCTGCCAGGGCGAGGGACGTCGCAGCTGCGTCGGATCCGGCCAGGGCGTCGTCGCGGAGGTGGACGCCTTCGGTGGCGCCGATCTGGAGGGACTTCTTGATGGCGTTGACGGCACCGGCCGGCCCCATGCTCAGGGCGATCACCTGGTTGCCGGCTTTCGCTCCGCCGCGGGCCTCGGTCAGCTGCAGCGCAGCCTCCAGGGCGTATTCGTCCAGCTCGGACAGGATGCTATCGGCGCGGTCCGTGGTGTTGTCCTCGCCGCTGAGGTGACGGTCCAATTGCGCGTCTGGTACATGCTTGACCAGAACGATGATCTTCAATGTCTCTTCCACTTTCTGTACAGCAGCCTTCCATGCTTGTGGATGGCCAGCCGGGTGAGGTTATGGCCGCGGATCTCCCCCGGGGTGCGGGTAGAACCAAGCTAACCATATAGCGGGGCGCCCGCGCCGCCCCGTTAACGCCTGTGTCAGCCACCTCGGTCCGCTGAGACGCCGACGGCGGGGCCACCGTTAGTGGTGGCCCCGCCGTCGCCGTTTGTTCAATGTTTCCACTGTCTCCGGATGTCTCCGGAAGTGATGACTGCGGCTACTGCTCCGCTGCCGCGCCGAGCGTGACGTCCACCTGCTGCTCCTTGCCGCCACGGAGGATGGTGACCTTCACGGAGGCGCCTGCCGGCTGTTCGCGCACCGCGGCCGTCAGCTGGTTCGGATCGCTGATGGCGAGATCGTTGAACTTCGTCACGACGTCGCCCACCTTCAGGCCGGCCTTGGCCGCGGCGGAGCCGGACTCCACGGTGGCCACCTCGGCACCCACCGAGAAGGACGAGCTTGAAGAAGTCGAAGATTTCGGCTTGACGCTCACGCCGAACTGGCCATGGGTGGCCTTGCCGGAATCAATGATCTCCTGGGCAACGCGCTTGGCGTTGTTGATCGGAACGCTGAAGCCGACGCCGATGTTTCCGCTCGAACTCGAATCGCCGCCAGCCGAGGCGATGGCCACGTTCACGCCAATGACCTCGCCCTTGGTGTTGACCAGAGCACCGCCGGAGTTGCCCGGGTTGATGGCGGCATCGGTCTGGATCACGTTGATCGAGATGGACCCTTGGTTGGTGGTGCTCTGGCTCTGGCCGCCGTCCGGCGGTGCGAACTGGAAGCCGCCCTGGCCATCGCCCTGTGAAGCATCCGCTCCGTCTTTCGGTGCAGCCGACGACGCGACGCTGATGGTCCGGTTCAGGGTGGACACGATGCCGTCAGTGACCGTACCGGTCAGGCCCAGGGGCGATCCGATGGCGATCGCGGTGTCGCCCACGTTGAGTTTGCCCGAGTCACCCAGCGTTGCGGGGGTCAGGCCGGAGGCGTTGTCCACCTTGATGACCGCGAGGTCGGACAGCGGATCCGTCCCTACAATCTGGGCGCTGAGCACGCGGCCGTCGCTGGTGCGGACTTCGATGGTCGCTTTGGCCGCCTTGCCGTCCAGTGTCACCACGTGGGTGTTGGTCAGGATGTGGCCCTGGTCGTCGAGGATGATCCCCGAGCCCGTGCCGCCGTCACTCCCGCTGGTTGCCTTGATGGTGACAACGCTCGGTGAGGCCTTCAGCGAGGCCGCGGTGATCACGTTGACGTCGTCCTTGTTGTTCACGATCACCGTGCCGGGCTGGCTGCCGGCGCTGCTGACGGCCGCGGGGGACCCATTGCCCAGCAGGGCATCTGAGGCCGCCACGACGCCACCGCCCACCAAGCCGGCCGCGAGGATGCTGGCCACCAGGGTTCCCACGCCGAACGCAGCTTTGCGCTTCGGGGCACTGGCGGGGTCGGAGGCGTACATGCTTCCTTGCTGGTGCTGGTTGCCCGGGTAGGGGCCGCTGCCATGCGGGGCGCCCGCCCCCGAGTAATTGCTGTTTCCCGATGGGGCGCCGTGTCCCGGTTGGGCGCCGTGCTGGGCGGATGGTCCGGCCTGCTGGCCGTAGAACGGCTGGGGCTGCGGCTGGTGCTGGGGGTAGACCGGGCGTGGCGCGTTGTCTGCCTCGCCCCACCCTGCCTGACCATCGCGTGCCTGGCCGCCGTGTGCCGGACCGCCGGTTCGGGAGTGATCAAGCTGCATAGTCGGGTTGTCCTGAGCTGAGTCCGCAGCCGGCTGCGCTGCTGATTGCGCCTGCACCCGGTGCTCACCGTCCAGCGGCTGCGTGTGCTCCTGAGGAGGCCGCGCCGGCCAGCCTTCTTGAGGCTTTTCCGGATCGCGGTCCTCAGGCGATGCACCCTGGGCTGGGTTCTCAGTCATTAGACTTCCTTTCGTCCTTGTCTGCCTTTAACTATGGACCCTCTGACTGAAGCCAACGCGGATGTTTGCTGGGAGGTTCCTGAACGCCTTTCCGGCGTCTTTTGCTGCGTCCCCAACATAGCGAAGCGCTTTTCGCTGGTGGCATATTCCCCGGTGTGGACGGGCTAATAGGTGCACCATAGAATCAAATGGAATTGCCACAGCGACCTGCGGCTTTACACATGCGTGGGGGCGCTGCTGCATTCTGTGACGACTGGCTCGGCCCGAATCAGTCGCAGAAGTGCTGAAGGGTTGCACATGCGGTCTAAGTTCAAACGTCTCCTCGCCGTGATCGGCCTTGCCGGGCTGCTGGCGGTTCCCGCCACTGCCGCCTGGGCCGAAGATCCGGTGACTATCCCGTCCGGCCAAAACATCGTGGACGACGCAAAGGTGTTAGGAAACCGCCAGGCGGACGTCCAGGACGCCATCCAGAAGCTGCTGAAGGACCACAAGTACAACCTGTATGTGGTCACCGTTAAGACTTTCGAGAACCCCGCGGACCCCAAGACATGGGCCCAGGAAGTGGCGAAAAATAAGGGCATGGGTAAGGCCGACGTCATTCTGGCGATGTCGGACGACGGGAAATACTACTTCGCGCCGAACTCAGCGAGTTCCATAGCCTCCAAAACGAGCACCATCTCGCAGAACGCGGTGGCGAGCAACTTGGGAGCTGGAAAACGCGATTTCGCCCAGGCGGCCATCGACACCGCCTCGGCCGTGGGTGACGCGGCCAGCGGTGGCAGCGGCAACGTGTCCTCGGGCGACGGCGCAGGAACTGCCGTCCTGGTCGGTACCGGGGTGGTTGCAGCGGGCGGTGTCGGGGCCTACCTCTACTTCCGTAACCGCCGCAAGAAGGCCGCTGTGGCCTCCAGTGCCAGCTACGGCCCGCAGGGCGCAGAGCTGGACCCGCTTGCTTCGCTGAGCGTGGAGGACCTGCGCAAGAAGAGCGGCCCGCTGCTTATTGAGGCCGATAACGCCATCAACTCGAGCGAGCAGGAACTCGGCTTCGCCCAGGCACAGTACGGCGATGCCGCCGTCGGGAACTTCACCAAAGCGCTGCAGGAAGCCAAGGGCCACATGTCTGAGTCGTTCAAACTGCAGCAGCAGCTTGACGACCACATCCCGGACACTGAGGAGCAGCAGCGAAGCTGGCTCGGCGAGATCATCCGCCGCTCCGAGGCCGCCCTGGCATCCCTCCAGGAACAAAAGGCCGATTTCGATTCGCTCCGTGAACTCGAAAAGAATGCACCGCAGGCCCTCGCCACAGTGAACGCCGGCGCCACGGAAGCAGACGCCCGGATCGCGACGGCGGAGCAGACCCTTGCGGCGCTCCGCGGGAAGTACGCGGACAGCGCCCTGGTCCAGGTCTCGGACAACATCGGCCAGGCCAAGGAAAGGCTGGCGTTCGTGCAGAATGCCAGCTCCACGGCCCGGGACAAGCTGGCGGCCGGGGAGGGCAGCCTCGCTGCCGTTGCCGTGCGCGCCGCGGAGGAAAGCCTGCACCAGACCAAGGTACTGCTCGAAGCCATCACGAAGGTCTCCGGAAACCTGGACGAGGCACGCAACAGCCTCGAGGCGGCAGTTGCTGACACTTCGCAGGACCTGGCGCAGGCCAAGGCCATCATTCAGTCCGGGGCCCACCCGGAACTGGCGGGCCCCGTAGCCGCTGTGGAAGCAGCACTGGCACAGGTAAAGACCGAAATCCAGGGTGGCAAGATTGATCCGATTGCCACTCTGGAGCGGGTTGAGACGGCCCATCAGTCGCTGGACCAGGCCCTCACCGGCATCCGCGACCAGCAGGAACAGGCCCGCCGCGCGCAGGCGTCGCTGCAGCAGACCATCATGTCGGCACAGGCGCAGATCAGCGCCACGTCGGACTACATCACTGCGCGTCGCGGAGGCGTGGGTACCGAGGCCCGGACCCGTCTGGCCGAAGCACAGCGAAACCTCGACTACGCCCTGTCCATTTCCCGCAATGATCCCGTCACGGCGCTCACGTATGCCCAGCAGGCGCACGCCCTTGCCGCGCAGGCAGCGCAGCTGGCCCAGGGCGATGTGGACAGCTTCGGCTACGCCAACCAGGGCTACGGCCGCGGCGGAATGTTCGGCGGCGGCGGTGGGGGCGGCGGCCTCGGCGGCGCCATCCTCGGCGGCATCCTCATCAACTCCATCCTCAACGGTGGCAGCGGAGGTGGCTGGGGCGGCGGCCACAGCGACGGCGGGGGCTGGGGCGGCGGTGATTTCGGCGGCGGCGGAGGAGACTTTGGCGGCGGCGATTTCGGCGGCGGTGACTCCGGCAGCTTCTAGCTGTTCCAAAAACTCGCGGCGGCCGGGTTGCTGACCGGCTGCCGGGTAGAAGCGGTACATCAACTGTTCACTGAATTCAGTGGCGACCACTGAGCAGGACGAAAGGTAACACCATGAAGCAGTCCATTTTCGGCCGCATGGCGCAGCTCGCGAAGGCGAACATCAACTCCTTGCTGGACCAGGCCGAAGACCCGCAGAAGATGCTGGACCAGATGGTCCGGGACTACACGAACAACATTGCCGAAGCTGAGTCCGCCGTGGCGCAGACCATCGGCAACCTGCGGATGCTCCAGGACGACTACAACGAGGACATCAAGAACGCCCACGACTGGGGCAACAAGGCTTTGGCGGCGTCCCGCAAGGCTGATGAGTACCGGAGCAGCGGCGATGCAGCCGATGCCCAGAAGTTCGACAATCTGGCCAAGGTGGCCATTCAGCGCCAGATGAGCGCGGAGAACGAAGCGAAAGCTGCCGAACCCAGCATCGCCTCACAGTCCGAGGTGGTGGACAAGCTCAAGTCCGGCCTGGACCAGATGAAGGGCAAGCTCAACGAGCTGACCAGCAAGCGAAACGAACTGGTGGCCCGCTCCAAGACCGCCGCCGCGCAGTCCCAGGTGCACGACGCCCTCAAGAGCATCGACTTCATGGACCCCACCAGCGAGGTGGGCCGCTTCGAAGAGAAAATCCGCCGCGAAGAAGCCAAAGTCCGCGGCCAGCAGGAGCTGGCCGCTTCCAGCCTGGACGCACAGTTCAACCAGCTGGAAGACCTCGGCGAACAGACCGAGATCGAGGCACGGCTTGCTGCCCTGAAGTCAGGCGGAGCGAAGCCGGCGATTGGATCATCGGCGAGCTCCTCTGCAGCCAGTTCCACCGTTGAGGAAGCTGACTTCGACAAGCTGTAGTCAGGTTCTGCGGTAAGCAATCCGGAAGGCCGGGTTCCCTTTGCGGGAACCCGGCCTTTCCGCTGCCGGAGGCTTACAGGAAAGAGCCTGATCCGAACGGAACCGTCCGTGGGGAAAAAACGCAGCGGGCAGCTGGGAGCGGGTCTGCGGCCAAGTTACCGTCCGGTAACTAGCACTGTCCGGCGTGTACCGTTGAAACGTGCCTTCCACCATCGTCTGGCTTCGTGACGACCTTCGCCTTGATGACAATCCGGCCCTGGCCGACGCGGCAGCCCTGGGCCAGCCCTTGACCGTCGTCTACGTTCTCGATGAGGAATCAGCGGGTGTTCGCCCTCTGGGCGGAGCCGCCAAATGGTGGCTTCACCATTCCCTTGTGTCCCTGGCCTCCGGCCTGGAAGCCGCCGGCTCGCGACTTGTGCTCCGGCGCGGGCCAGCCGGCGGGATCATCAAGGAACTGGTGGCCGAAGACCGGGGCCAGCCACCTCCGGTGGAACCGCAGGTACGGCGGCCCCGAACGGGACATCGACGCCGGGATCAAGAGTTGGGCGGGAGATCAGGGCCTGGAGGCCTCAAGTTTCCAAGCCAGCCTGATGTTCGAACCCTGGACCGTCCGCACCGGTGCCGGCGGTCCGTACAAGGTGTTTACGCCGTTCTGGCGCGCCTGCCTGGAAAGTGGTGAGCCCAGATTGCCGTCCGATGCGGCCGACACACTTCCCGCGCCCGCCACGGACACTCACGGCGGCCTGCCGGAAAGCGACGATCTGGACGGGTGGGGGCTGCTCCCCCGCACTCCGGACTGGAGCGCTGGCCTGGCCGGGACATGGACACCCGGCGAAGAGGGCGCCCACAACCGGCTGCAGGACTTCCTGGACGGCCCGGTGGAGGAATACGGCACCGGGCGGGACCGGCCCGGCGTCGAGGGCACCAGCCGGCTCTCGCCCCACCTTCGCTTCGGCGAGATCAGCCCCTTCCGCATCTGGCACGCGATCCGTGAACGCTACCCGCGCCAGGCACCGGCCGACATCGGCATCTTCCGGTCCGAACTGGGCTGGCGGGAGTTCTGCTGGCAGCTGCTGTTCGAGAACCCGCAACTGGCCACCCAAAACTACCGTCCCGACTTCGACCGCTTCGAGTGGCAAACGCCGTCGGACGGCGAACTGGAGGCCTGGCAGCGGGGCCGGACCGGCTATCCGCTGGTGGACGCCGGAATGCGTCAGCTGTGGCAGACGGGCTGGATGCACAACCGTGTCCGGATGGCGGCCGCCTCGTTCCTGGTGAAGAACCTGCTGACCGACTGGAGGCTGGGCGAGGCCTGGTTCTGGGACACGCTGGTGGATGCCGATTCAGCCAGCAATCCTGCCAACTGGCAATGGGTGGCCGGATCCGGTGCCGACGCCTCCCCCTACTTCCGGATCTTCAACCCGGTAACGCAGAGCAAGAAGTTCGACGCCGCGGGCCGGTACCTCCGGGAGTTCATTCCGGAAATCGCCGGCATGGACGACAAGAAGATCCACGAGCCGTGGAAGGCGGCCCAACAGCCGGCTGGCTACCCGGAGCCGGTGGTGGGCCTGCCGGAATCACGCGCGCGGGCCCTGGAGACCTACCAGAAGCTCAAGGACAACTGACCACCCGGCTGCTCAGCGGTTGCTGACCTTGCCCATGAGGGACGCAATCGGGCGCAGGAAGAGCGGGCGTGCCAGGAACCAGGCTGCGACCATTACCGCGACCGATGCCGCAAAGATGCCGAACCCGACCCAGCTGACGTCGTCACTGCCCCCGTACATGTGGTTGAGGTTCCGCAGGGCGCCCGTCGCCAGGACCAGGAACACATGGACCACGATGAAGGCCACAAAGTAGATCATCACGGGGAAATGGATCGCGCGTGCCACCTCGATCGGGTAGGCCTTGTTGAGGGCGGCGGCTTTCTTGGGCCACGCGGAAGATGTCCGCAGGCCGGAGATAAAGGCCAGCGGGGCCGCGATGAAGACAGTCACGAAGTAGGTCAGCAGCTGAAGGGCGTTGTAGTTGACCCAGCCGTTCTCCGTGGGCCAGTTCAGGGAGGCGTACTGGAGTGCGGCAGAGAGCGCGTTGGGGAAGACGTCCCAGCTTGTAGGCACGATCCGCACCCACTGTCCGGTGGCAAAGACGAGGATTGCGAACACAATCCCGTTAAGGATCCACAGTGCGTCCAGGGTCAGGTGGAACCATAGCTCCAGGCTGATTTTCGTCGGGGCGTTCCTGGTGCGGACCGGGCCCTTGTTGTTCCGGGTCCAATAGGCCGCAGGCCGGGTTTGGGTACGCACCTGCCACCCGGAACGGATGATCAGCAGCAGGAAGAAGCCATTTAGGAAGTGCTGCCAGGCCAACCAGGCCGGGAAGCCCACTGGAGCGCCTTCGGGCAGCTCCGCATGGCCCGGGTATTCCACCAGGAACTCCTTGACGCCGCCGAGCCCTGTGGCCCACTTCGCGAGCAGCACCACGAGAAGCAGGGCAACGAGCACAGCCGGCACTGCCCAGTACAGCTTGGCCCACTTGCTCTTTGCAGTTCCGGACTTCTTCTTGGTTGGTAGTGACATCGAACAGCATTCCTCTCGAGAATGATCGACAAGTGACGCGGGCGGATCCACCCTGCCGGGCTGCACCGGCGGGAGCGGCGACTGGGTTAGTGCGCCTTAATAGCTTGAATCATGAACAGCGGAAGCGCGAACCCGTGCGCAGCCACGGTCATGCCCCGCAATATTGGAGCCGTTCCACGGAGGCCACGCCCGCCAGTGCGGCGATCATCGTTGAACAGCCACTTGGCACGGTAGGACGTTTGCCCCCGCGAATGAGAATACTAGGAAATGCTAGTAGTTGGAGGCCCTCCAGACAAAGAAAGAGGCCCTGACCGGCTTATTTGCCGGTCAGGGCCTCTTCTGTGGTTGCGGGGACAGGATTTGAACCTGTGACCTCTGGGTTATGAGCCCAGCGAGCTACCGAACTGCTCCACCCCGCGTCGCTTGATCAACACTACCCTACTTTTGCGGCCGTCCCGACCACCGCCCATTCCGTACCGCTACCAGCCGGCGAAGACTGGCCCCAAGGACGACAAAGCAAAAGGCCCGGAATCTCTTTCGAGAATTCCAGGCCTTTCCTTCAGTTGCGGGGACAGGATTTGAACCTGTGACCTCTGGGTTATGAGCCCAGCGAGCTACCGAACTGCTCCACCCCGCGTCGCAAGAACAACACTACCTGCCGGTGAACGTGAGGCCAAATTGAGGGGACGTGATCTGCGTCTCCGCACCACTTGGGCGCTGGTACCGGGGTTCCTGCCCGTGTTGCCGGCTGGCGTTCCTGCACGGTGCTGCCCCCGGATATCGGTGAGGCGCCGGACACGGCAAAGGCCGGCCTCCCCTGTCCTCACGGAAGGGGAAACCGGCCTGTTCCAGGCTATTGCGAGCCCGCCCGCCTGATCAGTTGCCGGGAGAGGACGACGGCGAGGCTGCCGCCGACGGGGCCGCTGTCGGCGCCGGAGTTGCCCCCTGCGTCGGAGCTGCAGAACCAGTCCCGAGCTTAGCTTCGGCGTCGATCGCCTTTTGCAGAGCAGCGGACAGTTTCTTCTGCTGCTCACCGTAGCCTGCAAAATCACCCTTCGCGAGGGCGTCCTGGCCGGCCTTGATGGCTGCGTTCGCTTCGTCCAGCGCGGCCTTGAGGTCCGCCTTGGCATCCGTGCTGCCGGTGGCAGGCGGGGTGCTTCCCCCGGTTGCGGGCGGCGTCTGCCCGTTATTGGCAAAGTCACCGGCCTGGGCGCCCGACTGGCCACCGAAGAGCTGGTTGAGCGCCTCATCGAGTGTTGCCGCGAAACCGATCTTGTCGCCGAAGGCCACCAGCACGCGCTGCAGTGTGGGGTACGAGGTTTCACCCGTGGACCGCAGGTAAACGGGCTGCACATAGAGCAGACCGCCGCCCACCGGAAGGGTCAGCAGGTTGCCGTTGAGGACGGCGGACGCGCCCTGCCGGAGCAGGTTCAGGGCCTGCGACACAGTGGGATCCGAGTTGAACTTGTTCTGCGCCTGGCCGGGGCCGGGCACCTGGGCTTCCGGCGGAATCTGCAGGAGCCTGAGCTGGCCGTAGCTTTCGGCCTTGACGCCCTTCTGGTTGCCGGCGTCCGAATCCGCGGCGAGGAATCCGTACAGCACGTTGCGGGCGGTGCCGTTGACCACCTGCGGAATGAACGACGACGTGAGCTGGAAGGCAGGCTTGTCCTGGTCCGGCATCTTCAGCGACATGTAGAACGGCGGCTGCTTGACCTCGTCCTTGACCGTGGGATCGTTCGGCACGGACCACGCGTCGTTGTTCGTGTAGAAGTTATCCGGCTGGGTGACGTGGTAGCGGCCCAGCAGCTCGCGCTGGACCTTGAACAGGTCTTCGGGGTACCGGACGTGGCTCATGAGTGCGCCGGACATCTCCGAGTACGGCTTCAGGGAAGTGGGGAAGATGTTCTGCCAGGCCTTCAGCACCGGATCCTGGTCATCCCAGGCATACAGCGTGACGGAACCGTCGTAGGCGTCAACGGTTGCCTTCACGGAGTTGCGGATGTAGTTGACCGAGCTGTTCGGCAAGGCGACGGTGCGCCCGGCCGTGGTCTGCGAATCAGCGGTTGCCGCGGAAAGCTGCTCCTGCTGGGAATACGGGTAGTACTGGCTGGTGGTGTATCCGTCCACGATCCACTTGACCCGGCCGTCCACTACTGCCGGGTAGGCGTTTCCGTCGACCGTGAGGTACGGCGCCACCTTTTCAACTCGGTCCCGCGGGTTGCGGTCGTAGAGGATCTGCGAGTCGGCGTTCACTCCGTCGGACAGCAAGAGGTCGGAGGACTGGAACTTGACCGCGTAAAGGACCTTGTTGAAGAAGCTGCCGACGTTCGGTCCGCCGTTTCCGGTGAAGGTGTACTGGGTTTCGCCGTCACCTTCCTTGCCGGCGGGGCGGTCCTGCTCACGGTGCGGCGCACCGTCCGGGGCTCCGACGATCGAGTACTCGGGCGAGTTTTCGCCGAAGTAGATCCGGGGCTGATAGGTCGCATCTGTGCCGAGGACTCCGGTGGACGGGATGCCGGCCTGCAGGAACTCGGGTTTGCCGTCGGCCGTGAACTTGTTGCCTTTGGCCGCCACCACGCCGTAGCCGTGGGTGTAGACCACGTGCCGGTTCAGCCAGGACTGCTGGTTGGCGCTCAGGCCGTCCGGGTTCAGCTCACGGACGGCAATCACGGTGTCCTGGACCTTGCCGTCCACTTCATACCGGTCGACGTTCAGCGCGCTTGGGAACTGGTAATAGGGCCGGTACTGCTCAAGCTGGGCGAACGCGTCCGAAATCAGGTTAGGGTCCAGGAGCCGGATATTGGCAGTGGTCTGTGCGTCCGGTGCCAGCGCGCCGGTGGTGGCATTGGTGGTGGCGTTGTAGCGCTTTTCCTGGATCTTATCCAGGCCGTAGGCAGAACGGGTCATGCTGATGTTCCGCTCAATGAACGGCTTTTCAAGCGTCTGTTCGGACGGGCGCACCTGGAACTGCTGGATGACCCACGGGTAGACACCGCCGGCAAGGATGGACGTAATGACCAGCATGGCCGTGCCGATTACGGGCAGCCGCCATTTGCCGATCACGGCGGCAACGATGAACAGGATTGCCACGAGCGCGGCGGCAACGGCCAGGATCGACTTCGTCGGAATGACCGCGTTCACATCCGTGTACAAGGCACCGGCCCAGCGGCCGCCGGAGTTCTGGACAGCGGAATAGCGGTCCAGCCAGAAGTTCACGCCAAGCAGCAGAAGGAAGGCCGCACCCGTCACGGCGAGGTGGATCTGGGCAGCGCGGCTGGTGAAGATGCCGCGCTCCATGATCCGGATGCTGCCATAGAGATAGTGGGTAAGGATGCCGGCAATGCCCGCCACGATGGCGACGCTGATCAGGAAGCCGGTGACGAAACCCAGGAAGGGCAGCGTCATGAGGTAGAAGCTGATGTCCAGGTTGAACTGGGGATCGTTCTGGCCGAACGGCACCTGATTGAAAAAGAGCAGCACTTTCTGCCACTGGCTGGCGGCGGCGCTCCCGGCAAAGAGACCGAACAGTATCGGCAGGCCGATCATGACCACCCGGCGCACGGGTTCCAGCTGCGCCTGGTAGCGGTTCAGGTTGTCCCTGATTTCCGAGTCCGGGGCATAGACGGGACGGGCGTGATAGGCGATTCGGATGGCGTAGAACATCGCCACGAACATCAGGACGAATCCAGCCACGAAAATGGCGATCCTCGAGAGGTTCTCCGTCAGGAACACTTCAAAGAAACCGAGCTGCTGATACCAGAGAACGTCGGTCCAGACGTTGGCGAAGAAGATGAATCCGACCACAACCAGGGCAACGACGATCAACGTCGGCGTCAAGGCACCTCGCCTTGGCTGGGGTCTTCCGGGCGGAGTGGAGCTGGCGGGACGGGACAAACTCGGTACCTCATAGCTGGTTGTCAGTTACTGGTCTAGTAAAAAGCAGAGCGCGCGTGATGAGTGTTTGCTCTGACTGCGGTCTTGCCGAGCGAGGGTTCAACATCAGTCATAACTGCCACGAGTGGCGGTGGTGCTTAGTTCCTGCAATTAGTCTAGTTGCTGGTGCAGCCCGGAAGGCCGGATGTGTCGCCCCCTGCGCCGACCGCCGTCACCGCTTCCCGGGCCTCTGCCAGGTTCTCGACTTTCACCACCTGCATGCCGTCCGGGATGTGCCCCATCACTTCTGCGCAGTTGGCTGCCGGGGCCAGGAATACCGTGGCTCCGTCTTCACGGGCCCCGTACATCTTCTGGGCGATACCGCCGATGGATCCCACAATGCCGTCGGGAGTGATCGTGCCGGTTCCGGCGATGTGTTTTCCGCCGGTCAGGTCCCCCGGCGTCACCGTGTCGATGATGCCCAGGGCAAACATCATTCCGGCGCTGGGGCCACCAACCTTGTCGAGGGAAATCTTGACCTCGAACGGAAACTTGAATTCGTACTTCAACAGCACACCAAGGATAAATTTGCCCGCGGAATTCTCGGCGGGAGTGATGGTTTCGGTGACCGGCGCACCGTTGCGGTTGACGACGACGGTAGCCGGCTTCCCGCGTCCGGCGGCCAGTTCTTCCTGAACCACGGTCAGTGACGTTACGGGCTTGCCGTTCACTGTGGAAAAAACGTCACCGGCCTGAAGCTTGCCGGCTGAGGCAGACTGGTCCGCGAGGTCGGCGACCAACAGCTTCTGCTCAAACGGAATGTTCAGTTCCTTCAGGGCGGATGCGACGGCATTCTCCTGTGAAGTGGCCATGGCGACGGCGCTCTCCTGTTGGGATTCCTCCTTGGTTACGCCGCTGGGAAAGATGAGTTCCTCGGGGTAGACAGCCTTGGACCTGTCCAGCCACCCGGAGAAGGCTTCGAACACACTCACCGGACCGTTGGGGCCGCCGTTGACGTAAACGGTGGTGAGGTCGAGGTTTCCCTTCGCAGGAAACACCTCGCGGCCCGCCACGCTGATCACGGGTTTGCCGTTGTCGTTGGCGAGCGTATTGAACGTCGGTCCCGGTGACTCCACCACATAGGGAACCGGAAGGCTGGCAGCCGTGATGCCCAGCGCCAGCGCAATCAGCCCGGAAGCCACCATGGCCGCGTACCGGTTATCGCGCTCCTTGGCGCGGCGGGACGTTGGCCGGCCCGATGATGGGCGGCCCGATGTGGACCACCGGGACAGCAGGCCGGGAGTGCTCCTGCCGCTGCCCTGGTCCGCCGGATCCCCTGGAGTCTGGTCACCCTGAGTAATTGTCAATGAAGGACCTCTCCGCACCTGCGCCCGTGGGCACGGCACTGTGGCTGCGTCCAATCTCAATGCCGGCAGCCTGCAAATATTCCGATTACTAACACTACGCGTTGGGCGGGCTGGAGCGCTCTTTGCCTACAGCGAACGGGGCCGGTTTCGGCAGACAGCCGCCAACGCCCCGGGGTACCGTGAAGGTGATCAACAGTCACACCGACGATCGGCGGGATCATGACCTCCAACCCACTCAATCCGTCCAATGGCGACGACGACACCCCGAAGGATCCGCTTGCGGAAATGCTTCAGAACCTCATGGGTGGCAAGGGCATGGGTGACATAGACCCCGCCGAACTGGCCAAAGCCGCGGGACTTCCTAACGACCCGAACCTCCTGGCCCAGATGTTCTCGCAGGTGCAGGCAATGATGAGCACCTCCTCCGAGGGCCCGGTGAATTGGCAGCTCGCGCACGAGAACGCCCGCCGGGTGGCTGCGAGCGGGTCCGACCCGTCCGTCACCGCTCAACAGTCCCGTGAAATCGACGAGGCACTGCGCCTGGCCGAGTTGTGGCTCGACCAGGTAACGGAACTTCCCGCCACCGGCCTGATCGGCAGGGCATGGTCCCGGGCCGAGTGGGTCGAGGAGACCCTCGGTACGTGGAAGCGGCTCACTGAGCCGGTGGCCAACAGTATTGCCAATGCGCTGTCCACTGCCATGACCGAACAGATGCCCGAAGAAATGAAGTCGATGATGGGCGGGGCGTCATCCATGTTGCAGAACATGGGCGGTGCCATCTTTGGCATGCAGCTCGGCCAGGCCATCGGCGCCCTCTCCGCTGAAGTGGTGAGCTCAACGGACATCGGCGTTCCGCTCGCCGACCTCGAAATGGCGCTCCTCCCGGCCAACGTGGCCAAGTTCGGCGAAGGCCTCAGCCTGCCCGAGAACGACATCCGGCTTTTCCTGGCCGTCCGGGAAGCCGCCCACGCCCGGCTTTTCGTCCAGGTGCCCTGGCTCCGCGGCCACCTCCTCGGGGCCATCGAGGCCTACGCCCGCGGCATCCACATCGACACTTCAAAGATCGAAGAGCTGGCCCGGGAGATCGACCCGAGCAACCCCGAAGGCATCCAGGAGGCACTCTCCCAGGGCGTGTTCATGCCCCAGCGGACCCCGGCCCAGGAACAGGCACTCGAAAAACTCGAAACCGCGCTGGCCCTGGTGGAGGGCTGGGTGGACGAACTGACTGCTGCGGCCACGGAGAAGTTCCTGCCCTCGGCGTCGGCACTCCGCGAGACAGTCCGGCGGCGCCGCGCCACCGGCGGCCCGGCCGAACATGCCTTCTCCTCCCTGGTGGGACTGGAGCTGCGGCCCCGGCGCCTCCGCGAAGCTGCCACCTTGTGGGCCTCCCTCAAGGAAGAACGTGGCACCGAAGGCCGGGACGCCATCTGGCACCACCCCGACCTGCTGCCCACCGGCGAGGACCTGGACGATCCGCAGGGGTTCAGTGCACGCCGCAAACTCGCCGAAGCGAACGACACCGAGGTGGATGACGCCCTGCAGAAGCTGCTGAGCGGCGGATTCGATGAACCGGCCAAGGACGACGAAGGATCCGGGAACGACGACGGGGAGACCCCTAAGGCCTAGGGCATAAGCGGACTTAGAAGAGCACCGACGGGACTTCGGTTTCGTCGGTGCTCTCGCCGTGTCCGTCGGCGTCAGGCACCAATCCGCGCGAGGTGGCGAACGCCACGCCCTCGAGGAACGCTTTGGCCCGCTGCGTCTCGGGGTACGCCTCCAGGAGCCGCCAGAACGCGGGATTGTGCCCGGCGACCAGCAGGTGCGCGAGTTCGTGCAGCAGAACGTAATCGGTCACCCACTGCGGCATGGGCCGCAGCTTGTCGGAGAGCCGGATGGTCCGTCGGCGGGCGTTGCCGAGCCCCAGCGGGAATTCTGGTTGCTGACCCAGCGCACAGACGACGGCACGGACCGTCCGCCAAGATACTTCCTCGACAGTTCGGCCGCATGCTCGGCCAGTGCGGCATCCGATGCCGGGCCGCGCCGCCCGGCCCCGCGGGATCGCCGGACTCCCTGCAGCCGGAGTTTCTCCAGCATCCGGTGCACCCATTCGCTTTCCTGGGCCTTGCTGAAATGCGCCGGGATGGCCACGACCGCGGTGCCGTTCTCCCAGAAGGCCGCCACTGTCCGGCGGCGCCGTGCTGAACGCCGCACTACAACCGGGGCGCCGTCGTGCGTCGTCAGCGGGCTGCTTTGTTTGTTCGCGGTTCCGGCCATCAGGCGCTGCCGTTTTCCGTCAGCACTTCAAGCACCGCTTCGCCGTACTTTTCCAGCTTGGAGGGCCCAATGCCGGCCAGCTGTGACAGCTGTTCAAGGGAAGTGGGCCGGGCCTCCGCAATCGCCGTGAGCGTCGCATCGGTGAACACGACGAACGCCGGGACTTCGGCGGCAAGGGCGACGTCCTTGCGCCACTGACGCAGTGCTTCAAAGGTCTGCTCCTCATAGCTCGGCGGGCACTGGCTGCAGCGGCCCACCTTCCGTTCAGCGCCCGTGGACAGCATGCTTCCGCAGACCCGGCACATCGCCGGGGCAGCCGCCTTGCGCCGCGGGGCGGGACCTTTGCCGCGGGCCGTGGAGCTGGCCACGGAATCCGGACGCAGGCCGTCAAGGAAGCGCGAGGGCTTCCGGTTGGCCCTCCCGCCCGGGGTCCGGGCAACGGACCAGGAAAGTGAGAGGTGCTCGCGCGCCCGGGTGATGCCGACGTAGAGCAGGCGGCGTTCCTCGTCCACGTCTTCCGGGGAGTCGGCGAAGGAGATCGGCATGAGTCCTTCGCAGAGCCCCACGAGGAAGACGGCATCCCACTCGAGCCCCTTGGCGGCGTGCAGCGATGCCAGGGTGACGCCCTGCACGGTGGGGGCGTGCTGGGCGAGGGAACGCTCCTGCAGTTCGTTGACGAAATCCGAGAGGGTGAACTGGGGGCCCCTGCTCAGCACCAGCTCATCCGCCAGGGCAACCAGCGCGGCCAGGGATTCCCAGCGTTCCCGCAGGGCTCCCCCGTTGTGCGGAGCGGACTCCGTGTAGCCGAGGGAAGCCACGATGTCCCGGACCAGCTGGCCGAGCGGTTCGGGGGCCGAGGTCTCTGCCGCGGCGCGTGTGGCAGCCCTGAGCTGGAGGATTGCGTCCCGGACTTCCTTGCGGGCGAAGAACCGCTCCCCCCGCGCAGCTGGTAGCCGATGCCTGCTGATGCCAGGGCCTGTTCGTAGGCTTCGGACTGTCCGTTGGTCCGGAACAGTACGGCGATCTCGCTGGCCGGCGTGCCGGCGTCGAGCAGTTCGCGGATCTTGATCGCAACCGTGGCCGCCTCCGCTTCGTCGTCCGCGCATTCGGTGAACTGCGGCAGCGGCCCGGGCTCCCGTTGTGCCACCAGCTTGAGCGGTGCGGCCCACGCCGCGTCCGCGACGGGTCCCCCGCTGCGGCGGCCGGCGAGCAGGTCGTTGGCCAGTTTTACCACTTGGGGCGTGGACCGGTAGTCCCGGATCAGCTTGACGACGCTGGCTCCCGGGTACATGGCTTTGAAGCCCAGCAAGTGCTTGGGTGACGCACCGGTGAACGAGTAAATGGTCTGGCTGGCGTCGCCCACTACGCAGAGTTCGTCGCGTCCGCCCAGCCACAGTTCCAGGAGCCGCTGCTGCAGCGGCGAAACATCCTGGTACTCGTCCACTACGAAGTGCCGGTACTGTTCCCGCACAGTAGCCGCGACTTTCGGATCCTCCTGCAGGATGCCCACAGTAATCAGCAGGACGTCCTCGAAATCGATGACGTTGCGGTCGGTCTTGACGTCCTCGTAGGACTGGAAGACGCGGGCCACGGCGGTGAGGTCGAAGCCGCCCGGGTTGCCCCTGCCCTGCGCATTCTCCAGGTAGTTGGCAGGGGTAAGCATGGACACCTTGGCCCATTCGATCTCCGAGGCCAGGTCCCGGATGGACGCACGGTCAGTGCTCAGCCTGAGACGCCTGGCAGCCTCGGCGATCATCTGAGCCTTGTGGTCCAGGAGATTGGGAAGCGCGCCGCCCACCGCCTGCGGCCAGAAGAACTGGAGCTGCCGCAGTGCCGCAGCATGGAAGGTCCGTGCCTGGACGTTGCCTACGCCGAGGTCGCGCAGCCGGCTTCGCATTTCCGCAGCGGCGCGTGCAGTAAAGGTCACGGCCAGCAGCCGCTGGGGGCTGTAAACGCCCGAGTGCACGCCATAGGCGATCCGGTGCGTAATGGCGCGTGTCTTGCCCGTGCCTGCGCCCGCGAGCACGCAAAGCGGGCCGTTCAGCGTGCTGGCGACTTCCCTCTGCTCGTCGTCGAGTCCGCCAAGAATGCGGTCTTCAAGGGACCGGTTGTCCTGCGGAACTTCCGGGGACGCGCTATCGCCGGCGGCGATGCGTTCAAAATTGTCAGTTGTCACTTTGCTGCTCAGTCGGTCGATGGTTTCCGGTGGAGTGTCCGCTGCTGCCGCGGGGAATCAAGTGTCGGCGGGACGGTCCCGGATGACGCCGCCATACCAATGTTCAATGAGTGACCGGGCAATGGACAGCCTGCTGGAAATGACGATCTCACCCCTAAGCACGGCTTCCTGGAGTTCCGCACGGCTGAACCACCGGGCCCGGGTGACCTCCACGCCGTCGGGCGTTGCTTCCGTGTCGGCTGTTGTGGCGGTGAACCCCAGCATCAGCGAGGCCGGGAACGGCCACGACTGGGAGCCCAGGTACTGGGCGGCAGTGACCCGCACTCCTACTTCCTCCTGGATTTCGCGCACGACTGCCTGTTCGAGGGATTCCCCCGGCTCCACGAATCCGGCCAGGGTGGAATAGTTCTTTGCGTCCAGCGGCCCGCCGCCGCCCAGCAGGAGCCGGTCATCCGGGCCAACCACGGTGACGATGATGGCGGGATCGGTCCGGGGGTAATGCTCGGAGTTGTCCGCGGGGCAGCGGCGGACCCAGCCGCCGGCCTCCACGAGCGTTGCGGCGCCGCACCGAGGGCAGTGCAGGTGTGTGGCATGCCAGTTTGCGATGGCGCTGGCTTCGACGAACAGGGCGGTATCCGTGGCATTCAGGCGGGCCGCGATTTCGCGGAAACCCGTCCACACGGCGTCGGCCGGTATCCCGGCGATCCCCCGCTCAAACTGTTCGGCATGGACTTCGAAAGGTTCGTCCAGGACGAAGAGCACTAGCTCCGTGCCCTCTGCCAGGTCCGAACCTTGCAGGGCGGAACCGAGGTAAATCATCATCGACGGGGGCGATCCGGCCTGATGGAGGCTCTCCGCCAGGCCGGCAGCCTCCATCAGCAGCAGGCTATCGCCGCAGACCAGGGCCTGCCGGTGGGAGAGCACCATGGCGCGTGCTGTTCCGGAGCCGACCACGGCCTCAACCATTCCCGGCTTCATGCGGGCACCGGATCCGCGGTCAACCAACGCAGGGCGGACGGGAAGGACGGTGTCCATCAGATGGTTCGCCGGCAGGCGCTTCAAGGGGGCCGCACCGCCCGGTGACACATTCTCAGCTGCCTTGTTTTGTTCTGCTGTATTTTGGGCTGCCGGGGACTCCGCAAGACTCATGTACCCACCGTACTGACTCCGGCAGACAATTGACATTTGCCCAGGCCGCCCAGGCTGCCCCGGGAAGCCGCCCGACGGCCCCCTTGGCAATGGAAATTGCCACGTAAATCGTCCCGATCTGGAGACTCGCCGTAGTACATCGCCGTCTTGGGCGCCAGTCAATCTACCGTGGATGCGTGAGAAGAAAACCGATCGAACTGGCAGCTGTAGCAACTGCGGCAGTCCCCGGACTGACGCCCACCGCCGTGAGTTCAGCTCCCGACGATCCGGCGGACTTCGATTCGGCACTTCTGCTGGACTCGGAGGGGAAGCAGTGGCGTGTCCGTTCGCCCCGCCACGCCGAAGCCAGTGCACGGCTGGAAACGGAGTTCATGGTTCTTCGTGCCTTCGCGCCGGGCATCAGGGCCGAACTGCCCTTCCTCATGCCCACAGTTGCAGGCACCGTGCGGCAGGGGACACTCAGCACCTTCGTTTACTCCCACCTGGCCGGCACCACACGCAGTGTCGAAGAGCTGACAGCGGGCCCGGAAGGCCTCGCACGGGAGCTGGGTGCGGCCCTGGCCGCCATCCACGACCTTCCCCAGGCCCTGGTCAGCAACGCCGACCTTCCCAGCTACACTCCCAACGAATTCCGGCAGCGGCGACTCAACGAACTCGACCAGGCCGCGACCACCGGAAAGATCCCCCCGGTGCTCCTGCGCCGGTGGGAACACGCCCTTGAGGATGTGTCCCTCTGGCGCTTCAATCCCTGCGTGGTGCACGGTGACCTGCACGAGGACAACATCCTGGTGGACGGCCACCGGGTGACGGCCGTTACCGGCTGGACCGATTTGCGCATCGGCGATCCGGCCGACGACATGGCCTGGCTGGTGGCCTCCAATGAACAGGGCTTCGTCGACGCCGTGCTTCGCCACTACACGTCCAGCCGCAGGGATGCCCCGGACGCCCACCTGCTGCGCCGGGCAGCGCTCTCCGCCGAATTTGCGCTGGCCCAGTACCTCGTGAAGGGCCTCGCCGCGGACGATCATGACATGATCCGTGAAGCCGAAGCCATGCTTGCCTCGCTGGCCGAGGACATCGCCGAACACGGCGGACAGCCCATCAGCGTTGAGCCGTTGCCGCAGGCCGTTCCGGCGGTGAGTGTGGAACCGTTGCCGCAGGACCCGGCGGCCGGTGCCGCCCAGCCTGCTCTTGCCGCCGACCAGATTGCCGGGATGTCCGGAGCACCCTCAGCGGACGCCATGCCCTCCGTGCATGTGACGCCGATCCCGGCCGACGCCGTACAGGGTTCATCTGGCGTGGCCGCACCCCGCGGCGACCTGTCCGGTGGAACCGAAACCAAGCATTCCGGGGAATCCGTATCCTCCGGCGGGGACCAAGCCGGGACTGCTTCCGCCGGGGGCAGCGAATCGGGCCCGGCAGCCGGCGGCGGAAACCCGGCTTCTCCCCCGGCGTTCTCCGCGGACGACACGTCCACCGCAGCCCTCAAGATTGTGGACGCAAAGTTCCGCTAACGGCGGGATTACCGGCCAGTGCTGCGGCTCCGCCGAGGGCCGCGGTGATGATCTCTTCCAGCTGCTCCGCCGAGCCAAGATCATGGGGGCGCACCACCTGGTCCTCGCCCACGTAATAGAAGGCGGCGCGGACGCTGTCCAGCGGAACTCCTTGGAGCCTGGCCCACGCCAGACGGTAGACAGCCAGCTGGACAGCCTTCACCTTCAGCTGGCCTGCAGCGGGACGGCGGCCCGTCTTCCAGTCCACCAGGTCCCAGCCGCCGTCGGCATCCCGAAACACGGCATCGATGCGGCCGCGCACCACTACGTCGCCGATGCGAGTCTCCACCGGAACCTCAACATGGGCGGGTGCGCGGTGCGCCCACTCGGAATTCCGGAACGTCTCCACCATGGAGTCCAGCCCGTAGGCCTCGTCAATGTGGTTGTCCGAACCCGGCGCCTCGTCCAGGTCCAGCATTCCTGCCGAGCCGAAGTACTCCTCCACCCAGGCATGGAAAGCCGTGCCCTTGCGTGCCGACATGCCTGGCTCTCGGGGAACCGGCCGGCGCAGGCGGGCCACCACTGAACCGGGATCGTCGCCCAGGTCCACAAAAGTGGAAGCCGAGATATGCCCGGGCAGGTGGACATCCTGAACGGCGGACCGGCGGTGGCGGCGCTCCAGCAGCAGCGCCGCTTCCCGTGCCCAGTTTGCCGCGAGGCTGCGGGGCTGCCGGGGCTGTTCGGAAACGGAACCCCCAGCGGCATTCACCGGACCACCGGCAGCCACGGCTTCGCGGACCCGCACGGCAGCCGTTTCCATTGCTGCCCGCCGTCCCGGGACCAGCCTGAGCCTGGCGCCGGTTCGCGGGTCGACAGGTCCCTCCAGCGGGTCGTAGGGCCACAGCGCCAGTTCGAGATCCTGGGTCAACGGACTTTCGGCCGGCAACGATGTTTCCTCCACGGATTCAGGGTGCACGACGGCGGCCAGCTCCTGCGGCGCTTCCGGCAACCCGGCGGGTCCGCCCGCAGCCTGCCCGGTGGCGCCTGCAAGAGGCGCCAGCTCCGCAAGGAACGGCGACATCTCGGCCATCCCGGCGCGCGACCCGACCCAGGCGGCGCTGGAAACCCACAGCACGAATTTCGCCCGGGTGTAGGCCACGTAGGCGAGCCGGCGTTCCTCGGCCTCGCCGTGCGCCTGGACGTCAGCCTTGAAGTCCTTCTCGGCATCCAGCCACCCTTTTTGGTCGGGCTGGTCCAGGTCCCACTGCGGCAGATCGGCGCGGTCTCCCCGCAGCGGCCACGGCAGGGCAGCGCTTCCACTGCTCCAACGCGAATCCCGGCTGCTCGGGAAAGCCCCGGCGTTCAGCCCCGGGACAAACACAACGTCCCATTCCAGGCCCTTTGAGGCGTGCACAGTCAGAAGCTGAACGGCTTCATGGTTGACGTCCGGTGCTGCCACGTCCAGCCCGCCTTCCTCGGTGGCCGCTGCCTCCAGCCAGGCAAGGAAGGCGAGGACGTCAACGCGGTGCGAGGTGTGCAGGAAGCCCGCCGCAGCATCATGGAACGCGTCCAGGTTCCGCCGGGCCTGGTGGATGCTGAACCCGGGGCGGGCCGCCACCTCAATATCAAGAAGCATGGCCCGTTCCACCTCGCCGAGCAGCGTGGTCAGGTCATCGCCCATGAATCCCCTGAGCTGCCGGAGTTCGGACGAGAAGGCGTGCAGCCGGTCCAGGGCAGCCGTGCTCAGACTCCGGCCGTGGCCCGACGTCCACCCTTCGCGAGGCAGCCAGTCCAGGGCTTCCACCAGGCTCGCCGAATCGGTGATGTCGCCCTCAATGACGTCGGCGTCGGCATCGTCGCCCTCCTCCGGACCCGGGCGCCCGCGGCGCCGTGCAAGGAAAGCGGACCAGTCCCGGAATGCCATGAGGTCCGCCGGTCCTATCCGCCAGCGGGCCCCGGCAAGGAGGCGCATCAGCGAGTCCGAGCGGCCCGGATCGGCGAGGACGCGCAGCGTGGCTACCAGGTCCACAATTTCGGGGGTGTCCAGAAGGCCTCCGAGACCCACAATTTCATAGGGGATCCCCCGTACTTCAAACTCGCGCCGAACGCACTCCATCTGGGCCCGGCGGCGGCACAGCACGGCCATGGCAGGCGGTACGCGATCTTCCCCGGCTGAGTCCTCGAAGTCGGTGACGCGGTACTTCAGCACATCACCGGCAATGGCCCTGGCCTCGTCTTCGTCCGTCGCAAACCGGCCGATGACCACCTTCCCCTGCGCTGCGGCGGGGCTGGGCTGCAGCGGCGGGACTTCCACGGACTCTGCGGACTCCCGCTCCCCGGCCGGACCGGCCTGTACGGCAGCAGCGCTGAGCGGCGCCGAGATGACGTTGGCCGCGGACAGGATGTTGCGACCGTTGCGCCACGCAGTGGTCAGGTAGGAAGTGGGCGCCACCGTAAACGTGTCGCGGGCCAGAGCGTTCCCAAGCCCATCGGGCCCGGAACCTGGATCGGCCGCGGCGGCGTCCGGCGCGTCTGCATCCACCCTGACCGGGAACTCCCGGACAAAGTGGAAGAGCTGGCCGGCGGACGCGCCCCTGAACCCGTAGATCGACTGGTTGGGATCCCCCACTGCCGTCACGGCATGGCCGCCGCCGAAGAGCCGGGAGAACAGAACGAGCTGAGCGTGGGAGGTGTCCTGGAATTCGTCGAGCAGGACCACCTTGAACCGCTGGCGTTCCACTTCGGCGGCGAGCGGAATCTCGCTGGCCACACGGGCGGCCAGCGCCACCAGATCGCCGAAGTCGAGCGCTCCGCGTGCCCGCTTTGCTTCGGAATACCTGCCCACTATTTCGGCCACGCTGGCCCTCGTGCGCAGCATGGCGCCCAGTTCGCCGGCAGCCTGGGTCGGGTTCTTTTTGGCGCCGGCCACATAAGGCAGGGCGTCATATTCGGCGACCCGGTCCATCAGCCAGTCCTGCACCTGGCCGGGATCCCGGAGGTGTTCGGCGCATTCGCCCGCGAGCTGGATGACGGCCCGCACGAGCGTGGACTTGGCTGCGCGGAAGTGCTCGTAGTCGCCGTCGAAAGCCTCCACCACTTCGCTGGCAAGCTGCCATGCCTGGGCACCGCCCAGCAGCACAACGTCGCGTTCCACACCGAGCCGGAGACCATAGTCAGACACGATGCCGCTGGCGTAGGAGTGGTATGTGGACACCTTGGGTTCCAGGGCGTCCTCGCTGAGCAGTCCAGCCGGGAAGGTCAGGTGCCGGGTGTCCTCCGCTGCGATGCGTTGGAGGGCGGCCAGCTTGGCGCGGATCCGGCTGGCCAGTTCCCCGGCAGCCTTGCGTGTAAACGTGACACCAAGGACCTCCTCGGGCCGTACCCAGCCGTTGGCCACGAGCCACACCACGCGGTCCGCCATCGTCGCGGTTTTGCCCGAGCCTGCGCCGGCGATGACCAGCCGCGGCGTGAGCGGCGAGGAGATGATGGCAGACTGTTCCGCTGTGGGGCTGTTGCGTTCGCCCAACATGGCCGTCAGCTTCTCGGGTGAAAACCGCGGCGCCGGGACGTCGTGGGCCGGCGTCATTCGGTTACCTGCTTTCCGCGGGAGCACAGGGGGCACACTTCAGGCAAGCGGCAACCGTGGCCGCCGTGGCCTGATTTCGCCGGATCGTGGCGTGCCTCGAAAACATTTCCGGACATAAGCTGCGCGGCCTCGTTCACCATGTCCAGCGCCCAGTTCCCGGAAGGGTCCAGCGGTTCCTGGGCCTGGACGCCGGGGCTTTTGCTGCTGGTGCCGAGCTGGGCCAGAACTGCCCCGCCCGGCTGGGCGGCTGTGCCCGGAGCGTCCGGGTCGGTAAAACCGCCCGCCAGCACTGCCGCCTGGTACGCGCCCAGCTGCGGGTGGCGCGACAGATCGCCTTTGGCCGGCTGCCGCTTCCCGGTTTTGAGGTCCACCACCACCAGCCGCCCCTCAGAATCGATCTCCAGCCGGTCCACCTGCCCCCGCAGCACCGAGGATCTCACGGTCTTCTCGGCTTCAGCTTCCGCCGGTCCGTCTGTTTCCTGTGGCGGATCGTCCACGATGTCCGGCAGATTGACCTCAAAGTCGCGTTCCACGCCGACCAGGCTCCTGCCTTCACTGCGCATGACCAGGATGTACTGTGCCAGCTTCCGGACCATGGCTTCGGCCCGCTGGAAATCCAGCTTGCCCTCCCAGTTGTCCTTCATGCCGAGTGTCGGCCAGCGCCGGACCAGCTCTGCAACATATTCGCTGCCCGAAGCGTCAGGCAGATCCTGGGCGATGGCGTGGACCAGCGTTCCGAGGCTTCTGGCGAAGTCGGTGGCGGCTTCGCCCCCGGCAGCCTGGATGAACCAGTCGAGCGGGGACTTCTGGACGGTCTCCACTTTGGACGGCGAGACGAACACTGTTCCTCCGGGCGGCACAATCCGTTCCTCGGAAGACAGCGGCGCGAGCCCCCACCAGGAGTCGGGATGGGCTCCCGGCACGGACGGTTCGACCGCAGCAAGTCCGGCGAGCACCCTGGCTGCCTCGACGGAATCAGCTGCGTGCTTTCCGTCCAGCTGCGCGTATTGCCGCAGCTCCGCCACCAGGGCACGCAGTGTGAGCGGACGTTCCACGGGGGTGAATGTCCGCCGGTCCTGGCCGGCCTGCAGCGGCGCGGCATAGTCGAGAAAGGCCGAGGGCTGTTCGTCCTCGGACGATACCGCGGTGCAGATGAGCACCTCGGTGGCGCGGGAGACCGCCGTCGAAAAGCTGCGGAGTTCGTCGTACCGGATCTCACGCAGCCTGCTGATGGGGCCAAGCTGCAGGGCATGGTCCACGCCGTGCTCCACTGCGTCGGCAAAGAGCGTGCTGCCCAGGAGCTCCCCGCGAAGCCTCGTGTTGGGCCACACGCCTTCCTGCAGGCCGGCGACAATGACCACCGGCCATTCACGTCCGGCAGCACTGGCCGGCGTCATCAGTTCGACGGCGTCCTCCAGCTGCGCCCGGGCCGCGAGTGTGTCCATCGGGAGCTCCTGGCTGAGCAGGTACTCCAGGAACTGCTCAGGGCCGGAACCCGGCAACTGGTCCACATAGCGTTCGGCGGTGTGGAAGAGCGCCATCATGGCATCCAGGTCACGGTCTGCCCTGGCGCCCGCCGCACCACCGGCGAGGGCTGCATCGGTCCACCGGGCGGCGAGGCCGGTGGAGTTCCAAAGTGCCCACAGCACGGTTTCGGCGTTTCCTCCCGGTTCACTGGCGGCTGCCCGCCCGGCATGGATCATCCGGGCGACGCGGCGGGCAGAGTGCCCTTCAATCCCCAGCGTAGCCAGCGCCCCCGGCTCCAGCAGCGACTCAACCAGGAGTGCGTCGCTGGTCCGTCCGCCTCCGCCCAGGATCTCCTCGCGCCGAAGTGACTGCCTGAGGCGGCGGAGCTCGATGGAGGTGGCGCCCCCGATTCTGGAGGTCAGGAGGGAGACAGCCGACTCGGGGGTCAGCGCCGCGGGGTCAAGGGCGACGGCATAGGCATCCAGCAACGGCCGCACTGCCACCTCGTCCCGGACAGCAGACTCGGCAACGGGTACCTGCACGGGGATGCCATGCCCGGCGAGGTGACGCAGCAGCTGGTTCAGTTGCCCGCCGTTGCGGACGATCACGGCAATGTCGCCAAGCTCCCGTCCGTGGTTCAGGTGGGCGTCAAGAATGCGCTGCGCCACGTACCGGAGTTCGTGGACGGGGGACGGCAGGAGATGCCCTTCCACGCTGCCGTCATCTGCGGCAGCGCAACCTTCCGGAGTATCCGCCGGGATTCCCGGGATCTCCAGGCGGCGGGCGGACTGTCCGCCGGCGCGCTGGGAGATGCGCGCGGCCACGGAAAGCCAGGCCTGCGCAACGGCGGGCCGGTGGCGGTGGGTCACCCAGAGCGGACGCTCCAGGGCGGCGCCTGCAGCCGCTGGGTCGCCCGGCAGGCTTCCCGGCGTGCCAGCGGACAAGAGCAGGTGCGGCAATTCAGCAGTGAGGTCCGGCCTCGCGCCGCGGAACCCCTGGACAACGGTGTCCGGAGAGTAGGTCACATAGCTGTCCTTGCCCGTAGCAATGTCCGCCAGCAGCTCGAACACGGCCGGGTTGGCCTCCTGGATGTCGTCCACCAGGATGAGCTGAAGGCGGTCCCTCTCGGCGGCCAGGAAGTCCGGGGCGTCCTGGAATATCTGGCGTGCGGCCGTGATGATTCCGGCGGGATCAAACGCCTCGGGCATCCGCAGGTCCAGTACGTCGCGGTACTCGGCGTAGAGCGCGGCCGCGGCCACCCAGTCCGGACGGCTGCACTGGCGGGCCAGGGTCACAAGGTCATCAGGTGTCCGGCCGGATTCGATGATGCGGTCGAAGAGCTGGCGGACTTCCTGGCGGAATCCGCGGGTTTCCAGCGCTGCACCCAGGTCTTCCGGCCACGGCAGTTCCAGGCCGGGCCGGGCGTGGCCCTCGAGCAGTTCCTTGATGATGAGGTCCTGTTCGGGTCCGGAAAGCAGCCGCGGCGGCCGCGGCAGCGGCAGGATGCCTTCCGCCTTGGCGCGCCGGATCAGATCGAAGGCGTACGACGCCCAGGTGCGGGCCGGCGTCGTGCTGAGGCTCCTGTTGAGCCGTGCGGTGAAGCGGTCCCTGAGGGAATCGGCGGCCAGTCGGCTGGGCGCGAGCACGAGCATTCGCTCCGGGTCCACACCGTCGCGTTCCGCCCGGCGTACGGCCGCTTCGATGAGCACGGTGGACTTCCCTGTTCCCGGGGCCCCGGGGACGAGGACCGGACCGGAACCGTGCGGGACGTCCACGGCGGCCTGCTGGTCCGGCGACAGCACGGGAACAACGCTGTGCACGTGCCGGGGAGGCAGAAGCCGCAGGGCCGCGGCGGCTCCGGCAGGCCTGGCGATCGTTAGCTGGCGTTCCTGCTGTCCTGCCAGCTGTACTGCTTGGGCTCCCGCGGAGTCGGTGGTAAGTGTCACACGGTCATTTCATCATCCGGGGCCGACAATTTATGGAGCTGACGCTCCAGCCGCTCGGCAATGGAGTCAATGAGGTCAAAATCATGGTCATCCGGAGCCCACCGGGCGGCCATCAGGTCGACGCGCCAGCGGCCCTCGCCAGTCCGGATGAAGTCGAGGTAACGGCCCAGAAGGGGAGTCTTTTCTGCCAGGTAAAACTGCAGGGCTTCGGCTCCGAGCCCCTGGGGCGCCTCCCCGCTGGCCCTCAGCACGCGCCACCAGGGGACGGAACTTCCGTGGTGGCTCATGACGGATCCCACCTGCCGCGCGCCGCCGGAGCCGAGAAGCTCGGCGACATCCCCGTAGGCCACGGCTGCTCCCGGAGGAACGAGCTCAACCAGGGCGAGCACCGCCTCAACATACTCCGAACGCATGAACCCAGCTTAACGGTTTCGCCGGCCCCCTCGGCGCCCGCCGCCGTCCGACGGGGGACCAGCGAAGGCACGGCGGCCGGCCGGCGGCACGCCGGTGGCATGGCACAAAACTGTCAGTGGCGGCAGGTAGTTTTGGAGCATGAGCACTTGGAACTCCTTGCCCCGGGCAGCCTTCGACCTGGAAACCACCGGCCGCAACTCGCGCTCCGCCCGGATCGTCACTGCCTCCGTCACCGTGGTGGATGCCGACGGCGGTGTCCTCAAGGAGCACGAGTGGCTGGCCGACCCCGGGGTGGAGATCCCGGCCGAAGCCAGTGAGGTCCATGGAGTGACCACCGAAAAGGCACGGCAGGAGGGCCGCCCGGCTGCGGAAGTCACCCGCGAACTGGCTGCCGTCCTTCAGGGTCTGTTCGACGACGGTGTCCCGGTGATCGCGTTCAACGCCAGCTATGACTTCACTGTGCTGGCCGCCGAGTCCGCCCGGTACGGCATTCCGCAACTGAACCGGTTCCCCGTGCTTGACCCCTACATCATGAACAAGCAGGTGGACCGCTACCGCAAGGGCAAGAGGACGCTGACGGCGCTGTGCGAGGAGTACGACGTCAACCTGGATAACGCCCACACTTCCGCCGCGGACGCCCTGGCGACGCTTCGGATGCTGGATGCCATGGCCGGAAAATTCCCCAAGCTCCGGATGGCGGCCGGCCAGCTCCACCAACTGCAGGTCGGCTGGGCTGCAACGCAGGCTGCGGACTTCCAGACCTACCTCCGCAAGACCAAGCCCACGGCAGTGATCGAGGGTGAATGGCCGGTCCTCCCGCCCGAGGACGCCAGCAGGGGCGACTTCTGAGAGGTGCGACGCATTTCACAGTCGCGCATTCACCGGCCGAGGTAATGCTGATCGCTCTCTGATTCCGCTGCAGGTCGTTCTGCTGGCGGGTTCGGAACGGGGCAGCTAGAAATGCTGCACACCATTCGGATAATAGGGATTATGGGCACGCGTTTCTTCGTCTAACGGTCGCCGGAGTGCCTGGTGAGACAATTAAGTTTTGCGGGCGCGCCCTCTGCGACGCCGGATCTCCGCCGTGGACGGCCTCCCACCGCTCGCCGCCCCTGTGTCTCCCGAACGAAAGTGATGCGTGATGAAAGCCAAAGCCCTGAAGTGGCTGACCACAGTTCCTGTGGCCATTGCCGTGGCCGTGTCCCTGGCCGCGTGCGGCGGCGGCGCCGCCGCCCCAGCGGAACGCCCACCGATGCCCTCGCCGGCAGCGACCAGCAGACGCTGGACAAGTACACCACCGCAGATGTCACCGCGCTGGACAAGATCGACAAGTCCAAGCTCGGCCTCGCCACAGACGGCACGCTGCGCGTCGGCACCCTCTCGGACGCCCCGCCGAACATCTTCATCGACCCCTCCGGCAAATTCACCGGCTACGACAACGAACTCCTGCGCGCCATCGGCGACAAGCTGGGCCTCAAGGTCGAGTTCGCCTCCACTGACTTTTCCGCGCTTCTCTCGCAGGTAGCCAACAAGCAGTTCGACGTCGGGTCCTCCTCGATCTCGACCACCGATGCACGGCGCAAAACTGTCGGCTTCACCAACGGCTACGACTTCGGCTACATGGCTGTCGTGACCAAGACAGACTCCAAGATCACCGGCTTCGCCGATCTCAAGGAAGGCGCCCGCATCGGCGTCGTCCAGGGAACTGTCCAGGATGACTACGTCACCAACACGCTCAAGATCGAGCCCGTCCGCTTTCCGGACTACAACACCGTCTACGGCAACGTGAAGAACGGCCAGATCGACGCTTGGGTGGCTCCGTCGCAGCAGGCTACCGGCCAGGTCAAGGAAGGCGATAACACCAAAATCGCCGAGAAGGTCGTGAACACCCAGAACTTCACCGCTTACGCCGTGAACAAGGACAACAAGGCGCTGATCGATGCCCTGAACGCAGGCTTGGATGCCGTAATCGCTGACGGCACATGGGCCAAGCTCACGGCCGAGTGGTACAAGGACCGTCCGACGTTGGCCGAGCAGACGCCGCAGGGCTGGAAGCCTGGCAGCAAGGCCGTCCAGATCCCCGCCAAGTAACCGGGCGTTCCATGGATATCCTCAACCAGCTCGCCAACACCTTCTTTGACTGGAAGGCGATGGGCGAAGTCATTCCCAAGATGTTCGCCATCGGCCTGCCCAACACCCTCGTATTGGCTGTCATCTCCGGCATCATCGGGACGGCATTGGGAATGCTGCTCGCCCTCATGGGGATCTCCCGGAACGCAGCGGCCCGGTGGATTGCACGGGTCTACACGGACATACTCCGCGGGCTCCCGCCTGTGCTGACGATCCTGGTCATTGGCTTCGGTTTCGGGCCGATCATTCGTGAACTGACTGGCTCCACAAGTCCCTACCCGATGGCCATCGCGGCATTGTCCCTGATGTCGGGTGCCTACATCGGTGAAATCTTCCGCTCCGGCATCCAGAGCGTTGACAAGGGACAACTCGAAGCATCGCGTGCCCTGGGTTTCGGCTACGGCCCCTCCATGCGCCTTGTGGTGGTTCCCCAGGGAATCCGCCGGGTACTGCCTGCCCTCGTGAACCAATTCATTGCACTGATCAAGGAATCATCGCTGGTCTTTATGCTGGGACTGCTCGCGACGGAACGTGAAATCTTCCAGATCGGCAAGGACGCCGCTGCCAACAGCGGCAACCTGTCTCCGTACGTGGCCGCGGCCATCTTCTATCTGGCGCTGACCATCCCGCTCACGCACTTCGTGAACTGGATTGACGGCCGCCTGCGCTCAGGCCGGCCGGAAAAGAAGGAACCGGACGAGGCAGCCGCCGTCGTCGGAAAGGGAGCGCACGTATGAGCGAATTCGCATCCGGAACACTGACAGGGAAGAACATCCACCTTTCCTTCGGCAGCAACCACGTCCTGCGCGGCATTGACCTGCACGTCGAAAAGGGCACCACGGCCTCCGTGATCGGCCCTTCAGGCTCAGGAAAGTCCACGTTGCTGCGGGTCATGAACCGCCTCATCGAACCGGATCAGGGGGACATCCTGCTGGACGGCCGTTCGGTCCTGAAAGACAACCCGGACGAGCTGCGCCGGCGGATAGGCATGGTCTTCCAGCAGTTCAACCTCTTCCCGCATAAGACGGTGGCAGAAAACGTCTCGCTGGCTCTGCGCAAATTGCGGGGCATGTCCAAGGAACAGGCACGTGACGAAGCCCTCGCACAGCTCGACCTGGTCGGACTGAAGCACAAGGCCGATGCCCGGCCGGCCAACCTGTCCGGCGGCCAGCAGCAGCGGGTGGCCATAGCCCGGGCACTGGCCATGAAGCCGGAGGTCATGTTCTTCGACGAAGCGACCTCGGCGCTGGATCCGGAGCTCGTCAAGGGCGTCCTCGCGCTGATGGCGGACCTGGCCCAGGGAGGCATGACCATGGTGGTGGTTACCCACGAAATGGGCTTCTCCCGCAACGTGTCCGACACGGTGACGTTCATGGACGCCGGCGTAGTGGTGGAGTCCGGTCCGCCGGAGCAGCTGTTCAACAATCCGCAAACGGAACGGCTGCAGGGCTTCCTCTCCGACGTCCTGTAGACAGACCCGCACGCGAACCCAAAAAAGATCCCCGGTTACTGACCGCCATCCGCCCAAGGGCGGAGACGGCCAGTAACCGGGGATCTTTGCGTAGCGCAGGAATTCCCCGGCGCCCCCTGAAAGCCCTAAAGCGCCGCTGGCACTGCTGCCCCGGCGGCAGCCCGGGCTGCCGCGGGGAGTGCTTCGAAGATCCGGTTCATGGCGGCGTCGTCGTGCGCTGCGGAGAGGAACCACGCTTCAAAGACCGACGGCGGCAGGTAGACCCCGGAGTCCAGCATGGAGTGGAAGAACGGCGCGTAGCGGAACACTTCCTGGGCCTGCGCGTCGTCATAATTGTGGACGCCGCGGGCCGAGGTGCCGAAGGCTACCGAGAACAGGTTGCCTGCCCGCTGGATGGAGTGGTCCACGCCCGCGGCGTCCAGTGCCGCGGACAGCGCAGCGGAAAGCTCCAGCGAGCGTGCGTCGATGAACGCGTACACCTCCGGGGTGGCATGGGTCAGGGTGGCGACGCCGGCAGCCATGGCCACGGGGTTTCCGGACAGGGTCCCGGCCTGGTAGACGGGGCCAAGCGGCGCAAGGTAGTCCATGATGTCTGCCCGGCCGGCGAGGGCCGCCGTCGGCATGCCGCCGCCGATCACTTTGCCGAAGGTCAGCAGGTCCGGGGTCCACGGTTCGGCAGCATCCGCTGCCCCGCCCGTAAGCCCCCAGTAGCCTGAGTAGCCGGTGCGGAAGCCCGTGAGGACTTCGTCGACAATGAGCAGTGCACCGTGTTCGCGGGTGATCCGCGAAAGGCCCGCGTTGAAGCCCTCGCCGGGCGTAACCACGCCCATGTTGGCCGGAGCCGCCTCCGTGATGACAGCCGCGATGTTGCTGCCGTGCGTGGCGAACGCGGCCTCGACGGCTGCGAGGTCATTGTAGGGAAGCACCAGGGTTTCGGCGGCCGTGGCTGCGGTGACCCCGGCGGAACCGGGCAGCGCCAGGGTGGCGACGCCGGACCCGGCCGCAGCCAGGAGACCGTCGAGGTGCCCGTGGTAGCAGCCGGCAAACTTGATGACCAGGTCCCGGCCGGTAAAGCCGCGGGCCAGGCGGATGGCCGTCATGGTGGCCTCGGTACCGGTGGACACCATCCGGACACGCTCCGCGACGGGAACACGTTCCTGGACGATGGCGGCCAAATTGGCTTCATCCGGCGTCGAAGCGCCGAAGGACAGCCCGCGGTCCACGGCAGCGTGGACCGCTTCGAGGACGGCAGGGTGGGCGTGTCCCAGCAGCGCAGGGCCCCAGGAGCAGACCAGGTCCACGTACTCGGCGCCGTCGGCATCCGTCAGGTACGGGCCCTTGGCGGACACCATGAACCGCGGTGTCCCGCCGACGGAACCAAACGCCCTGACGGGTGAATTGACGCCGCCGGGCATGAGCCGGCGTGCACGGTCGAAGAGTTCCTCGTTGCGGGGAGAGCTGGAAGTCATGGTTCCTATTCTTTCAGTTTGCGGGAGCATGCCCGGACAGGAGCTCGGCCACCCGGGGTGCCACCACGGTGCCGAAGAGTTCGATGCAGCGCATCATGGAGGCGTGCGGGAGCGTGCCGTTGCCGTACTTGAGGTCGAAGCGGTCAACGCCCAGGTTGCGCTTCAGCAGGACGATCTTCTGCGCCACGGTTTCGGGCGAGCCCACATACAGGGCACCTTCCGGGCCGCACATGGCATCGAACTCGGCCCGGCTGGCCGGACCCCAGCCGCGCTCGGCCCCGATCCGGTTGCGCTGCGCCAGCCAGTGCGGGAACAGCTCTTCGCGGGCGGCCTCGTCCGTGTCGGCGATGTGGCCGGGCGAATGGGTGGCGATCTGCTGCATCGGATGGCCGTACTTGGCCATCGCCTCGCGGTACAGGTTGACGAGCGGCGCAAAGGAGCGGGGCTGGCCGCCGATGATCGCGAAGATGATCGGGTAGCCGTACTCGGCGCACCGCAGCACGGATTCCGGTGTGCCGCCCACCCCGATCCAGGCCGGCAGCAGGTGGTGCTCCAGCGGCGGATAGACGCTCAGTCCGCTGACGGGCGGGCGGGTCCGCCCTTCCCAATGCACCGGCTTCTGGGCGCGGACCTTGTCGAAGAGCTCGAGTTTTTCCTCGAACAGGACCTCGTAGTCCGCCAGGTCCAGGCCGAACAGCGGAAAGGATTCAATGAAGGAGCCACGCCCCAGCATGACTTCGGCCCGGCCGTCGGAGATGGCATCAACCGTGGAAAAGCGCTGGAAGACGCGGACGGGGTCATCGGAGCTCAGCACGGTCACGGCGGATCCGAGCCTAATGTGCTTGGTCCTTGCCGCGGCGGCGGCCAGGAACACCTCGGGAGCCGAGACGGCGAAGTCCCGGCGGTGGTGCTCCCCCACCCCAAAGGCGTGGAGTCCGACGTCGTCCGCCAGTTCCGCCTGTTCCAGCAGCTGCCGCAGCACCTGCGCGTGCGGGACCGGGTGCCCGTCCGGATACACGCCGACGTCGCCGAAGGTGTTCAGCCCCAGCAGGATCTTCCCCGGCCCGACGGGCGCGGTGGGGCTGACCGACGCGTGGCTCATCAGGATTCCTTCAGCCAGCCGGCAAGCTCGGACGCCCAGTAGGTCAGGACCATATTGGCTCCGGCCCGCTTGATGCCGAGGACCGACTCCGTGATGGCGGCACGCCGGTCAATCCAGCCGTTGGCCGCCGCCGCTTCGATCATGGAGTACTCCCCCGAAATCTGGTATGCGGCCACCGGAACGGTGCTCATCTCCGCAACGTCAGCGAGGATGTCGAGGTAGCTCATGGCAGGCTTCACCATCACGAGGTCCGCGCCTTCGGCCAGGTCCAGTTCCACTTCGAGGATGGCTTCGCGGCGGTTGGCCGCGTCCATCTGGTAGGTGCGGCGGTCGCCCTTGAGCTGCGAATCCACGGCCTCGCGGAAGGGGCCGTAGAACGCTGACGCGTACTTTGCGGCGTAGGCCACCACGGCGGTATTGACATGGCCTGCGTCTTCAAGCGCCTGCCGGATCACGCCGATCTGGCCGTCCATCATGCCGGAGGGGCCCAGCATGTGGGCGCCCGCGTCCGCCTGGGCCACGGCCATCGCCGCGTAGATTTCCAGCGTTGCGTCGTTGTCCACGTAGCCGTCGGCATCCAGCACACCGCAATGTCCGTGGTCGGTGAATTCGTCCAGGCAGACATCGCTCATGACCACCAGTTCATCGCCCACTTCAGCGCGGACATCCCGTATGGCCTTGTTGAGGACACCGTCGGGATCCAGGGAGGCGGTGCCCCGGGCATCACGTTCGGCCGGGATGCCGAAGAGCATGATTCCGCCGACACCCATTTCAACTGCCTCTGCCGCGGCGCGCTTCAGTGAGTCTGTGGTGTGCTGCACAACACCGGGCATGGAGGCGATGGGATTGGGTTCGGTCAGTCCCTCGCGGATGAAGGCGGGAAGGATCAGCTCCGGCGCCGCCAGGCGGTTTTCCGCCGTCATCCGGCGCATGGCCGGGGTGGTGCGGAGCCGACGGGGGCGGTGGGTCGGAAAACTCATGTTCTGTCCTTCACATGGTGCTCGGATGATGGAAATGGCGATGGGGCGGAATTTCCGGGAGCCAGCGCCCGGATAACGGCGGACACCAGGCCGGAAACGGTCGGCTCCCCGGCGACGGCGGCCACGGTCAGTCCCAGCGACTCTGCCTCCGCCGCCGTCGAAAGCCCGATGGCCACGAAACGGCAGTCCCCCAGGGGCGACAGTCCTTCCTGGATGCGCCGGGCCGCACTTGGTGAAGCGGCGACGACGGCGTGGAGCCTCCCCGCGGCGAGCTCGGCTTTCGCCTCGGGCGGGGTAAGCACCGCGGCCAGTGGCTGGGCGTCGGCGCGGCCGCCGGTGGCGAAGCTGCGGGACGGATCGGCGGGATAATCCACCGTGTGATAGGCGGTGACCGCCTGGACACTGGCCCCGCGCGCCTCCAGTCCTTCGGCCAGGCCACCGTCCGCAATGTCTGCCTGAGGCAGAAACACGCTGCCAGCTCCACCGGGCCAGATGTCAAGCAGCCCTGCCCCGGACTGGAGCCGGGACGGGGCCAGGTCAACTGTGATTCCCCGTGATTCCAGCTCACGTCGTGTGGCAGGCCCGATGGTGGCCACCTGGACGGAGCCCGGCAGCCATTGGGCGAAGGTCACCCCCTTGGCGGCGGCGAGTTCCTCCAGCGCCTGGACCGCGGTGACGCTGCTGATGACCAGCCAACTGTAGGCGCCCGCCCCCAGGGCGTCGAAGGCTACTTCCAGCGAGTGCTGGTCGCGGGCGTGCTCGAAGTCGATGAGCGGCAGCAGCAGCGGCTCAGCCCCGGTTTCCCGCAGGGCAGCGACGAGCGGCGCTGCCCTGTCCGGGCTGCGCGTGACCAGGACCCGGGCGCCCTCCAGCACCCGGAGCCCGGGCTGGCCCTCCACGCGTCGGGCACTGCGCCGTCCCATCATTAGCCGGGGTCCGCCGGGTCAGGACGCGGCCAGGTCCGCGATGTCGGCTGCCCCTGCCGCCAGCAGCACCTCGGCCAGCTCGATCCCCAGCAGCGTGGCGCCCACCTCGGTGAGGCCGTCCGTTGCCCGCTTGTCCCGCACTGAGGCCTTGCCGTCAACCGCGCAGACCACGGCCTCCAGGTAGAGCATGCTTCCCTTGCGGAACGCGTAGGCTCCCACCGGGGCTGCGCAGCCGGCCTCAAGCCGGGCCAGCAATGCCCGCTCGGCCGTGACGGCAAGCCGTGTGTCAGTGTCGTCCAGTGCTGCCAGGGCCTGGGCCAGCGGCCCCTGCGACCCTTCTGTGGACCCGGCCTTCCGCGGCGCATCGGCAGTGCGGCACTCGATGGCCAGCGACCCCTGTCCCGCGGCGGGAAGCATCACGTCCGTTTCGATATATTCGCTGATGGCGTCCAGCCGGCTGATCCGCTCCAGTCCGGCGGCCGCCAGTACGACGGCGTCGAGGTCGCAGGATTTGCCTGCTACGACGGCGTCGGTGGCGTTGCCCGGCAGGCCGGGGACGCGGCCCAGGCGAGTGTCCACATTGCCGCGGATGTCCACGATGTCCAGGTCGGGCCGGGCGGCCCGGAGCTGCGCCGCGCGGCGCGGTGAGCCGGTTCCCACCCGGGCGCCGTTCGGGAGGTCCGCCAGTTTAAAGCCGTCACGCGCACAGAGCACGTCGCGGACGTCAACGCGCTTCGGCGTGGCGGCCAGGGTCAGCCCCGGGGCGGCACCCGTGGGGAGATCCTTCAGCGAGTGCACGGCGACGTCGCACTGGTCCCGCAGGAGCGCATCGCGGAGGGCCGCAACGAAGACACCCGTACCGCCCATCTGGGACAGCGAGCCTGTCAGGACATCGCCGTCGGTCCTGATGTGGACGAGCTCCACGGGGAAGCCGCCGATTGCGGCCAGCTGGTCCGCGGTCTGCTGGGTCTGTGTGAGGGCCAGTTTGCTGGCACGCGTCCCGATGCGGACCGTCACTGGGAGACCTCTCCCGCCGCTTGCGCCGGTGAGCCGGTTTCCGAGGGGTAGGCGTCGTGGCCGGCCCCCACGGTGGTGTCCGCTCCCGCGATGGTGGGCTTCTGGCCCCGGAAGTTGGCACAGCATCCCGGCCGGCAGACGTCGTACCAGGGGCCGAGGTCTGTCACGTGGGGCCGGTCGGCGATGTTGTTGGCCCCGGTGCGCTCACAGATCAGCTCAACGATGCCGCCCACGAACTTGCGGTGGGTTCCGGGCGTTGGCACGCGGGTGGCGGCCAGGTCCAGCTTGGCGCAGGTTTCCAGCGCTTCCGTGTCGAGGTCCCAGACCACTTCCATGTGGTCGCTGACGAACCCCAGGGGCACGATCACGATGCCCTTGACACCCTGGCCGGCGAGTTCCTCAATGGCGTCGTTGATGTCCGGTTCGAGCCACGGCACGTGCGGGGCTCCGGAGCGGGACTGGTACACCAGCGACCACGGCGCGGTCGGACCGGACTCTGCCTCGACCCGGCGGATGACCTCGGCACCGGCTGCCAGGTGCTGCGCGACGTAGGCCGAATCTTCGGCGAACGTACGGGGCTCGTCCGCGGAACGTCCGGCGGCGTCGGCGTCGCGCGTGGGAATGGAATGCGTGGCGAACAGGATGTGGACCGGAGCGTCCGGCGTGCCGGCGGCGGCAAGCTGGGCGCGGACGTCGGCAAGCCCGGCAGCGGTGCCTTCCACGAAAGGCTCCACAAAGCCCGGGTGGTCGAAGTACTGGCGGACCTTGTCCACTTCCAGCTTCCCGTCCAGGCCGGTCTCTGTCAGTGCCATGCCGATGTCTTCGCGGTACTGGCGGCAGCTGGAGTAGCAGGAGTAGGCACTCGTGGTGACCATCAGCACCTTGCGGTGGCCGGCGTCGTACATGTCCTGCAGGGTCTGCGGAATGTACGGCGCCCAGTTGCGGTTGCCCCAGAACACGGGGAGGTCGATGCCGCGGGCTGAGAGCTCCGCTTCGATGCCGGCCTTGAGGTCGCGGTTCTGCTGGTTGATGGGGCTGATGCCGCCGTTGGCGCGGTAGTGGTGCGAGACCTCTTCGAGCCGTTCGTCAGGAATGCCGCGACCCCGGGTGACATTCCGGAGGAACGGGATGACGTCATCCTGGCCCTCGGGGCCGCCGAAGGAGGCGAGGAGGACGGCGTCGTAGTCCTTGGGGGCCATCCGGCCCGCTTCGGTGACGGGGTTGAGGGCAGTTACCGCCGCCCGGGATTCCAGTGGGCTCACGCGAGGACCTCGGCGATCTCGGCGGCGGTGATCCTCCGGCCGGTGTAGAACGGGATTTCTTCCCGGACGTGGTGGCGGGCCTCGGTGGCGCGGAGGTGGCGCATCAGGTCAACGAGGTCCACCAGTTCGGGGGCCTCCAGGCCGAGGATCCATTCCCAGTCGCCCAGGGCGAACGAGGACACCGTGTTGGAGATGACCTGCGGGAAGTCGCGGCCAAGCATGCCGTGGTCGCGAAGCATGGCACCGCGTTCGGCGTCCGGCAGCAGGTACCACTCGTAGGAGCGGACGAACGGGTATACGCACAGCCACTTCGCCGGCGCCACGCCGCGGGAGTAGGCAGGAGTGTGGTTCTTCGCGAACTCCGCCTCACGGTGGACGCCCATGGCGGACCAGACGATTTCGGTGCCGGCAAGGAGCTTGCTGCGGCGGATGTCGCGGACCGCCTGCTGCAGGGCCTCGGGCTTGGGGCCGTGGAGCCACACCATGATGTCCGCGTCGGCGCGCATGGCCGAGACGTCATAGCTTCCCCGGTGGACCACGCCGGCCTCCGCCAGGCGGGCGATCAGCGCGTCAAAGTCCTCGGCAGCATCGGCGCTGCGGAGGACGTCGGCGGAGCGCTTGAACACGGTCCAAAGGGTGAAGAACTGCTCGGCTGTTTCTTCGGTTTTACTGACAGATTCGGCAGAAGTGTGGCTCATAGTTACCAGTCTGCCCCTTCGGTGGGGCTAAGTCGAAACCGAGCACTTCTACAACGCGTAGAAGTGCTTAAATTCACAGCCAGCGGATTTAGTCCCCTATGCGCCCGCGTCCGGGGACCGAACGGCGGGCGCATATTTTCAGGCCCGGCGCAGCCTGACGAAGGCGAATCCGGCGGCGGCGGCGAGGCCCACGAGTCCGGCACCCCACCAGACCTGGGGCGAGACTTCACCCATTGGCGACACGCTCACCGCGGAGCGCATGACGGGCGCACTGGCCACCCCGAAGCCGGGACCGGAAAGCGGCACCACACCGGCCGACGTCAGGGTGGCCATGTTTGCAGGGCCGAACATCCTGGTGCTGGTCCATGCGGATGTGGGGGCCGCCATGGCCGGCCCGGACGACATGCTCCCGGACGGTACACGTGAGGCGCCCTTCGTGGCCGTGGCGTCAGCCGAAGGGGCGGGGGACGTTGCCCCTGTTCCAGGGACAGCCGGCGCCGCCGTGCCGGGAAGGACCGAAGGAGGTGCGGCGGGCGTGCCGGAGGGCGCCGGAGTGCCGGCCGGCTGGGTGGGATCGGCGGACGGCGCCGTGCCCCCGTTGGAGGGCCCTCCGCTTGAAGGCGACGGCGCAGGCGTTGACGGCGGCGCCGTGCCCCCGGACGGCGTGCCGCCGTCTGAAGGCGTGGGCGACGGTGAGGCCCAGTCCGGTTCGGTGGTCGGTGTCGGCGAGGGTGACGGCGGCGTGCGTCGGCCCGGCGGCGTCGGCTCACCGGTGTCCGAGGGATCCGGCTTGGGCGCCAGGACCACGGATGCCCAGGCATCGAGCAACGGAACGCCGGCCTGGACGGTTGCGGTGGTGTCTCCGCCATCGGACGTTGTGTCCGGGGCCGGGACAAGAGATACAGCGTGGGATGCAGGAACACCTGCGGAAAGGACCAGTACCGCTCCGAGCGCCGCTGCTGCCGTGCCGCGCCGAAGACCCCCATGGAAACCAGTCAGCGTTCGAGTTTCTTCGGACTTCTGAATGACCATAGTCATCGACCTTAGCCAGATTTTCGCGTCATTAGAAACTTGCGGCGAAAGCCTACGCAAGGTATCCGCGGGCTAGGGGAGGAGGCCCGCCATCTGCTTCCTGGTGTCCGCGACCACGGCGGCCAGTCCATTGCCGGCGAGCCATCCGCCCACCACGGCAAGTCCCCCGGTGCCGCTGCAGATCCGCCGGACTTCGGCGACCCGCTGCCTGTGTCCGACGGCGGCAAACGGCAGCGCGCCGCCCCAGCTGACGACGTCCCAATCGAGCACATCATCCGCTGTGACAGGAACAGTCAGCAGGGCCGACGCATCCCGTAAGGCCGCGTCAAGAAGATCGCTGTCATTTGCGCCTGCCCCCGTTCCGGCCGGCAGGCGCTCGGCCATGTAGCCGGCGTCCCTTTGCCGGGTTTCCCCCCGGCCGTAGGACAGCCGGACAACATGCGTTCCGGGGCCCGCAGCAGCCGCCAGCCAGTCCCATTTGGCGGTGGCGTGGGTGAGCGCCTTCGCCTGGATACCGGGTGTCTGCGGGGCCACCAGAATGCCGGTCCCCCGGGGCCGGCTGTCCAGTTCAGGTAGATCAACAACGAGTGTCACGAGCTTTACATCGGGCCCGGCTCCAGGCCGGTGGACGGCCAGTTCCGGCACCGCATCCTGGAGCAGGCCCACGGCCGTCGGGCCGTCCAGCGCCACCACCAGCAGGCCGGCGTCGAACGTCCGCTCCCCGGCGGAAACCCGCCAACCGCCCGCTGTCCGGGTCACCGATCCGGCCCTGGCACCGCCGATCAGGCTGACGCCGCGCCGCCGCAGCTCGGTCACCAGGGCAGTGATGAGCGTGTGCATGCCGCCCTTAAGCCCGGCGACGGCGGCCCCGGCCTTTGCAGGCTGGCCGACCGGCTGGTTCGCGGCCCCGGCCTGCTGACCGGCGGGCTGTTGGCCGTCCGGAACACCGCCCTGCCGGGATGCGCCTCCCCGCCGCTGGGCAGCAACCGCCGCCGCGAGGGTGCCGTTGGTGCGGATTCCGGCGCGGAGGCCGGGCGCAACCATGTCCACGTCCAGCAAGGCGGGATCAGCGGAATGGACGCCTCCCACCACGGGTTCCACGAGGCGTTCCAGGACCCGGCGGCCCATCCGGGCGCGGACCAGGTCGGACACGCTGGTTACGGCAGCGCGGGTGCCCACGGAGGCAGGGAGGAGCCTGTCCAGGGATGCCCGGAGGGAACCGGCGAACCCCAGGGTGCGGCGGACTTCGGGGTCCCACGGGTTGGCAGGGATGCCCAGGACGCCGGTCTTGGGAAGTTCCCTGGCGCCCTCCGGGAGCTGCACCCATGCGCCTCCAGGGTGCGGCGCCACGATGTTGCCGCCGAGCCCGAGTTCGGCTGCGAGGTCCGCGACCGCGCTAGACCGCGTCGCGAAAGACTCCGCCCCGCTATCCAGCGTCAGGCCGCCCACCTCATGGCTCCCCACGCAGCCGCCCCAGGCGTCGCTGGCCTCGAGGACGGCGACGTCCTTCCCTCCCTTGGCAAGCTCCAGCGCAGCGAGCAGGCCGGAGATCCCGCCGCCCACCACCACGGCCGAAGTAAAGGACGTTTCCGGTGTGGCTGCGTTCACGTGTTACTCCGGAGAAATCGAGTGGATCAGCTGGACGACGCGGGTCAGCACGTCGGGGTCCGTTTCCGGCGGCACGCCATGCCCCAGGTTCAGGACATGGCCGGGCGCCGCAGCGCCTGCCCTGATGACATCCCTGACATGGGCTTCGAGGACGGCCCACGGGGCGGACAGCAGCGCGGGGTCAATGTTGCCCTGCAGCGGCACCGTGCCGCCGAGGCGGCGGTTCGCCTCGTCCAGGGGAGCCTGTAGTCGACCCCCACCACGTCCACGCCGACGTCGCGCATGGCCACGAGCAGCTCCGAGGTGCCGGTGCCGAAGTGGATCAGCGGTGCCCCAAGGTGGCGGACATGATCCAGGGCGCGGGCCGAGGCGGGGGCAACGAAGCGTTCATAGTCGGACAACCCCAGCGAACCTGCCCAGGAATCGAACAGCTGGCCGGCGGAGGCGCCGGCTTCCAGCTGCGCGCGCAGGAACATGCCCGAGGTGTCCGCGGCCCAGTTTGCCAGCGCCGTCCAGGTTTCCGGGTCGGCGTGCATCATGGTGCGCGGGCCGAGGTGGTCGCGGGAGGGCTTGCCTTCCACCATGTAGGCGGCCAGGGTGAACGGCGCTCCGGCGAAACCGATCAGCGGCGTCTTGCCGAGCTGTGCCACGGTAAGCCGGACGGCTTCCCGGATCGGCTCCAGGGCTTCCCAGGTCAGCTGCGGCAGCGCGGCGACGTCTTCGGCGGTGCGGATCGGCTTGTCAAGAACCGGGCCGACGCCGGGGACGATGTCCACGCCCACGCCCGCCAGCTTGAGCGGGATGACAATGTCGGAGAAGAAAATGGCGGCGTCGACGTCATGCCGGCGGACCGGCTGCAGGGTGATCTCGGCAGCCAGTTCGGGACGCAGGCAGGAATCCAGCATGGCAACGCCTTCGCGCACCTTCAGGTACTCCGGCAGGGAGCGGCCGGCCTGGCGCATGAACCAGACGGGACGGCGGGACGGCTTGCCGCCACGGTAGGCCGTGATCAGCGGAGAATCAGCCGTGCGGCCATCCATCAGCGGGTGGCCTGCATCCAGGGTAGCATCGGAAAACGGGACGTTGGTTACCGTGCCGTCGGAGGTCGCAGCGCTTGAAGTCATGACTCCGATTGTCCCTAAAACCGCCGGCAAAAGATAACGACAGCCTGTCATCGGCACTCCGCGGGGGCCCTCCGTGGCGCGAATCACAGGGCTCCGTGCCCATCCCCACGGCGCATAGTTGTTCTACACCGGAACGAAAAAGCTATGATTGTGGTGCTGTGGTTCTTTTTTCATTGGTGGCTACACACGCCGACATCGACCTCGAGACCGTTGCTCAACTGAGCACCGGCGCTTCAGGGCTTGCTACATCCGCACTCTCCGGGTCGCCGGCAGTGACGGGTGCCGTTGTCCTTGCCACTTGCAACCGCTTCGAAATCTACGGTGAAGCCCCGCACGCCGACGACGTCGAAGCAGCGCGTGCCGCCCTTGTGGCCCAGATCAGCGACCTCTGCGGGCTCAACGAGCAGCTGGTGTCCCGGTCATTCAATACCCGTACCGGCGGCGAAGTCAGCCAGCATCTTTTCGCAGTCAGCTCGGGCCTGGACTCGGCCGTAGTGGGCGAACGCGAAATCGCCGGCCAGGTGCGCCGCGCCCTGATAAACGCCCAGCACGAAGGTACCGCGAGTTCCGGCCTGGTCCGGCTCTTCCAGGCCGCTTCCAAAACTGCCAAGGACGTCGGCGCCCAGACTGCCCTCGGCTCACGCGGACTGTCCATCGTCTCTGTTGCCCTGGACCTCGCCACGGACCTCTCCGAAAACGCCGACTGGTCCACCAAGAAAGCCGTGGTCTTCGGCACCGGGGCGTACGCCGGGGCCACCATGTCCCTGCTCCGCGAACGCGGCTGCACCGACATCTCCGTCTTTTCGTCCTCCGGACGCGCCGAAGGCTTCGTGGCCACCCGCGGCGGAAAGGCCCTCGACGCCGATTCGCTGCCAGCCGCGGTCGCGACTGCGGACGTCATGATCGGCTGCAGCGGCTCCGACACCCGCGTCGAGGCTGACGAACTTGCCCGTGTGCGGGCAGGGGCACTGCAGACCCTGATCGCCATTGACTTGGCCCTCACCCACGATTTCGACCCCGCTGTGGGAGAGCTCGACGGCGTTGAGCTGCTCACGCTCGAATCCGTGCGCCTCGCTGCTCCCCAGGAGCAGGCGGAATCGCTGGCCCAGGCCAGCGGCATTGTCAACGGTGCCGCCGCAGCCTTTGAGCAGGAGCGCGAAGCACGGTCAGTGGACTCCGCCATCGTCGCCCTCCGCCGCCACACCATGAACGTCCTGGACGCCGAAATGGAAAAGGTCCGCGCCCGGCACGGCTGCACGGCAGCTGCCGAAGAGGTCGAGTTCGCCCTGCGCCGGATGGTGAAGCAGCTCCTGCACGTCCCCACCGTCCGGGCCCGGGAGCTTGCCTCCAACGGCCAGCAGGAACACTACATCGCGGCCCTCGAAGCGCTGTACGGGATCACCGTTGAACAGCCCGGCGCCGCACGGGCGGCAGAGTGCCCGGTTGACCACAGCCAGGCAGACCCGGCATCCACCGAAGCCCGGCGGGAAACCGCCTAACCACCGTTCCCCCGCTCTTACCCCGGGCGCCACAGTTCCAACTTGCCGTATCCCCACGCTCGGGGCACGGCCGGGCAGGTCAGCCGAACGCGTTGACGCCGGTCATTTCCGCCGAGAGCGTCCACAGCCTGGCAGCATCTGCAGGATCAACGGCGTGCGCATCAACGCCCCGGATCCGGGCTTCCGGGCTTCCTGCCTTTGTGGGCTCCGCGATGTCGCAGTCCTCGCAGTAGACCCCGCCCTTTCCCAGCAGAAGCGGCGACGTGGCCGCCCATACCGACGTGGCCGCACCCTGTTCCGGGGTCTTGAACCGGGCGTCGACTGTACCGCGCTCATCCATCCATCCGGCGGCCACCATTTCCTCCCGCGGCAGGTGGCGCTGCAGTTCGGTCATGATGCCGCCGGGATGAACGGCAAAGGCCCGCACCCCGGAGTCCCTGCCGAGGAAGTCCAGCTGCACGGCGAAGAGCGAATTGGCAGTCTTGGCCTGGCCGTAGGCTTTCCATTTGTCGTAGCCGGAGTCGAAGTTGATGTCCTCGAACCGGATGGCGGACAGCTTGTGCCCGGTGGATGAGAGCGAGACCACCCTGGCTCCGCGCCCCTCCGAAAGCGCCGGCCACAGCAGGTTGGTCAGCGTAAAGTGCCCCAGGTGGTTGGTGGCGAACTGGGATTCCCAGCCCGGGCCCACCCGCTGCTCGGGGCAGGCCATGATGGCGGCGTTGTTGATGAGGATGTCCAGGCCGGTGCCGGATTCGCCCAAGGCCGAGGACAGGAAGCCGGCAGCGAATTCCCGTACGCTTGCCTGGTCCGCCAGGTCCAGTGCCGCAATCCTGACGGCTCCGCCTTCCGCTCCGGCAGGCAGTCCTCCGGAGGATATTCCGGCCGCCTCCAGCATCTCCCGTGCATGGCCGGGCCTCCGGGCACCCACCAGTACCTGGGCGCCGGCGGACACGAGTGCCCGGACCGTCTCCAGTCCGAGTCCGGAGTACCCGCCCGTGACGACGGCAGTCCTGCCGGTGAGGTCGATGCCGGCAATGACTTCAGCGGCGGTCGACTCCTTGCCGAAGCCGGAACCGGTCTTGCGTTGCGGAGTCCTGCTGTTGTCCTGGCTCATGGCCGTGCCTTTCTCGGGCGGGGGCGGGACGGGTCAGTAGACCGGCTTGCCGGGCTCCACTTCGCGCACCCATGCGAGGATGCCGCCGTCGAGATGGCTGACCCGCTGGTATCCTGCCTTGCGGGCAGCGGCCAGGACAGCGGCGGAGCGGGTACCGGCCTTGCAGTGGAACACGATGTCCTTGTCCTGCGGAAGCTCGGCCCACGCCTCACCCGCGAGGATCCTGCCCTGCGGGATCAGGACGGAACCGTTAATCCTGACGATGTCGTGTTCGCCCGATTCCCGGACGTCCACGAGCTCGAAGTCCTTCAGGCCGGCTTCGCGGGAAGCCAGCATGGTGGCCAGCTGTGTGGCCGTGACGGTGTTTTCCTTGGCCGTCGCTTCCTCGGGCACGATTCCGCAGAACGCCTCGTAGTCGGTGAGTTCCGTGATCCGCTCCGCTTCCGGGTCCCGGGCCACCTTGATCTCGCGCCAGCTGCCGCCGAGGGCATCGAACAGCGCCACACGCCCCAGCAGGGAACGCCCGACGCCGGTAATCAGCTTGACTGCCTCGGTCACCATCAGCGACCCCACGGCAGCGCACAGCATGCCGAACACGCCGCCCTCGCCGCAGGACGGCACCGAACCGGCAGGCGGGGCCTCCGGGTACAGGTCGCGGTAGGTAGGGCCGTGCTGTTCCCAGAACACGCTCACCTGTCCGTCGAACCGGAAGATGGAGCCCCACACGTAGGGCTTCCCGAGGATTGCCGCGGCGTCGTTGACCAGGTACCTCGTGGCGAAGTTGTCCGCGCCGTCCACGATCAGGTCATAACCGGCGAACAGCTCCAGCGCGTTGGAGGCGTCAAGCCGTACGTTGTGGAGCTGTACGTCCACCAGCGGGTTCAGCGCAGCTATGGCATCACGGGCCGACTCGATTTTGGCGCGGCCCACGTCGGCAACCCCGTGGATCACCTGGCGCTGCAGGTTGCTGAGGTCAACGGCGTCGTCGTCGACGATTCCCAGCGTCCCCACACCAGCTGCCGCCAGATACAGGAGGGCCGGTGAGCCGAGCCCGCCGGCGCCGATGACCAGGACTTTTGCGTTCTTGAGCCTGCGTTGGCCCAGCGTGCCGATTTCCGGAATGATGAGGTGTCGGGAATAGCGCTCCACCTCTTCGGCAGTCAGTGCATCGGCCGGTTCCACGAGCGGAGCCAGGGTTGCAGGGACAGCAGTTGCGGTGATCATGGAAGCCATACTTCAATGTATGCCCGAAGATGCCGCAAGGTCATATTACCCGCGCGTAAAGTGTAGGTAACTGCAACGAAAGAAGGCCAACAGTGGTTCACCAGGCACCGGTTGATCGGACTCCGGCCGGGAAGGCAGCAACAGGGCAGCCCAAGGCCGCCGGTGCACGTTCGGCGCGGCTCCCCCGTGATGAACGCCGCGCCCAGTTGCTTGCCGCCGCCCAGGAAGTCTTTGTTGCCAATGGGTACCACGGCGCCGCCATGGATGAGATCGCGGAAACCGCCCACGTCAGCAAGCCGGTGCTGTACCAGCATTTCCCGTCCAAGCGCGAGCTCTACCTGGCGCTGTTGGACAGCCACCTGACCACGCTGACCGGGCTCATGATGGCGGCGTTGAATTCCACCAAGGATAACGACGAACGCGTCCAGGCGGTCATGCGCGCCTACTACCGCTTCATTGCCAGCGACGACCAGGCCCACCGCCTGGTATTTGAATCGGACCTCATCAATGACAGCGACGTCAGTTCCAGGCTCGAAACATTCAACAAGACTTTTGCCGACGCCATTGCGCGGGTCATCGCCGAGGACACCAAGCTCCCCATGCTGGAGGCCCAGCTGCTGGGGCGCGGACTGGCAGGAATGGCCCAGGTCAGCGCGCGCTACTGGCTCGAAACCGACGGCAACCTGGACCTCGATGTGGCCAGCGACCTCATCTATCGTTTAGCTTGGCGCGGAATCTCGCGCTTCCCCAAGGAAACCTAGACTACAAATAGAGAACACCTTTAGAACTTTGATTGGCTGGGAGGCCTCGCTGTGGAAGTAAAGATCGGCATTCAGAACATCGGCCGCGAAATCGTACTGGAATCGGCTCAGGATGCTGACGCTGTTGCCACGCTGGTGGGGGACGCCATGGCCAAGGGCACCGAACTTCGCCTTACGGATGACAAGGGCCGCGTGGTCATCATTCCTGCCAACGTCCTGGGATACGTGGAAATCGGGGCAGAAGAAGCCCGCCGCGTCGGTTTCGGCCAGCTCTAGGCACCCGTGGCCACCCCCGCCGCCCTGCAGCAAGGAGTTCAGAAATGCTTTCCCTGGTAATCGTGACGCTGGTCACCGTGGCCGCCGGCTTTGTTGTCTGGGCCAACGACCGGCGGCATGCGAGGTACGGCATCGCAATGCCGGCGGGGGTGGCCACGGCCGTGGGGATGCTGAGCTGGATCATCTTCATGGCCGCGGGACTGGGATACCAGCCCGGCCTGACGTGGATACCGTGGGTGCTGCCCATGGTTCTGGGTACCGGGGCGGCCCTCGCCGCGGCAGTGTACCTGGGCCGTAAGCGCGCGCTGCACGACACCAGGCACCTGACCGCCGCGCTGAGGCTCTAACCAACGATCCTGGGCATTCGTGACCACCCCGTTGGGTGCGTGGTCACGGCTCATTAAGGCGCCGGCTGCTGACTTCTCCGGTGCCGGGCCGGATTCAGCCTTGCTCCGCGATCCCCGCGGTCGGGTACCGGCCCGGTTCCGCGATCGCTGCCACGGCGGCGGCCGCTGAACTGACCGCCGCGGCTGCCGTGACGTCGCGCCGGGTCACCTCGGTGCCGGCGTCGTGGGAGGTGAAACGGATAAAGACCCGGTTGAACCGCCAGTCGAGGTCGGGGTGGTGGTTCTGCTCTTCAGCCAATCGTCCGACGGCGGCAATCAGCTCAAGCGCCCCGGCCGCCGTCGGCGTCTTATAGACGGTCACGAGCCCTCCCAGCCGGTACAGCCAGTCGGGGAGGTCCGCCAGCGCGGCGTCGATCTGCGGTCGGGTGAGAGTGTCTTCCTTGCCGGTCACGGTGGCTCCTTGGTGGTCCGGAATGAGCCCGCTCCCTAGTGCCGGCGGATGCCGCCGGGCCTACAGGAACTCAGCCCGGCCCTCCATGGCCGACGACGCCAGGGCGTGCTCGCGGCGCGGGATCCGGCCGGCCGCTTTCGCCAGCCTACCCGCGATAACGGCGTGTTTGAAGGCCTCCCCCATCAGGGCCGGATTCTGTGCCCTGGTGACCGCGGTGGCCAGCAGGACGGCGTCGCAGCCAAGTTCCATGGCAAGCGCCGCGTCGGACGCAGTGCCGATACCGGCGTCCAGCACCACGGGAACGGAGGCCCGGGAAACGATCAGTTCGATGTTGTGCGGGTTCAGGATGCCCAGGCCGGTGCCGATCGGCGAACCGAGCGGCATCACCGCGGTGGCTCCGAGGTTCTCCAGCCGCAGCGCCAGCACGGGGTCGTCGTTGGTGTAGGCGAACACCTTGAACCCGCGGTTCACGAGTTGCTCGGTGGCGTCAACCAGTTCCACGGCATCCGGCAGGAGGGTGTGCTCATCGGCAATCACCTCGAGCTTTACCCAGTCCGTTTCCAGGGCCTCGCGCGCCAGTTCAGCGGTCATGATGGCGTCCTTGGCGGTGAAGCACCCCGCGGTGTTGGGCAGGACCCGGATGTTGTGGTCCACCAGGAGCTGGAACAGCGAACCTGTTTCAGCCGGCGAGTAACGGCGCATGGCCACGGTGGTCAGCTCCGTGCCCGACGCGATCAGTGCCGCGCCGAGGCCGTCCAGGCTGGGCGCGCCGCCGGTGCCCATGATCAGCCTCGATCCCAACGGGACACCGTCCACGATGAAGGGATCTGCTACCGCGTGCTGCGCTGCCCCGGTGACGCCGGCAACCGTTGTTCCTGCCATGAAGCTCAACCTCCCTGTACTGCTGTTACGAGTTCGACGTCGTCGCCCTCGGTGAGCGCGGTGACGTACCACTGGCTCCGGGGCACCACCTCCGAGTTCCGGGCCACCGCCACTCCGAGCTTCCGGCCGTCGGCGGCCTGCCCGTTGGGGGCGAGGTTCCTACCGGTGACCTGGCTGATGAGGGTGGTGACCGAAGCGCCGTCGTCGACAGCGTGGACCGCGCCATTCAGTTTGATGTTCATGCTGTTTCCTTGTTCGGGTCAATTGTGACAAAGTCTGCCGTCGTCGCCGGACGGCGGGAAAACCGGTCCGGCCGGAACGGCGCCCAACGCGGGTCGGCGTTGCCGTCCATGAGCTGCCGGCAGATGGACGCCGCCGCGGGTGTGAGCAGGACGCCGTGCCGGAAGAAACCGGTCGCGATGATCAGCCCTGCGATGTCCCGGCCGGTATCGGCAGCGGCAACCCGTCCCAGAAGCGGCGCGTTGTCCGGGGTTCCCGGACGGGCCCTCGCCGTGGCTTCCAGCAGTTCCAGTTCGGCGACGGCGGGCACCAGCACCTGGGCGTCGCGGAGCAGTTGGTAGACGCCGCCGGCTGAAACGCCGGAGTGCGCCGGAGCCGCGTTTCCGGCTCCGCGGTCCGCGGTGCCAGTGCCAGAAAGGGAGTCCTCCCGCTGGGTGGCGCCGATCACCACCGTTCCGTCCTGCCGCGGAACGATGTACACCGGGACCCCGTGGACCATGCCACGGACTGTGGACGTGAGCAGCGGTTGCAGGTACCCGGGAACCCGGAGGCGCAGGATGTCGCCGTACACGGGGCGGAGCGGCAGCTTCAGCCTCGCGGGCAACCCGTCGAGGGCGGCGGAACCCAGTCCGTTGGCAACGATGGTCTCCCCGGCGCGGACGGCATTTCCCCCCGACAGGCGGACGCCGCTGACCCGTCCTTCCTCCCAGAGCAGCCCGGCGGCCGGCTCACGGACGGCGGAGCCAGGAAGGGACTCAGCAATGCGGACCAGGAGCTTGCGGGGATCCACCTGATGATCCGCCGGGATGTTGAACGCGCAGGAGATGCCCGGGCTCAGCAGCGGCTCCCGGGTCCTTGCCTCCCTGACCGTCAGCGGTTCCACCGTCAGGCCACTGGCCTGCTGGACGCCTCGCAGGTCGGCGAGCGCCCGGCGGTCGGCGGCGTCGGCGCCCACGGCGAGGGTCGACGTCGTGAGGTATCCGGTACCGGTGCCCCCGGCAGCAGGCCCGCGTGAATCAAGTCCCGCCGCGAACGCGGGCCACAGGCCCGAAGAGTGGAGCATGAGTTCCAGGAGTTCTTCCTCCTGGTAGTGGAGTTCGCTGACGGGCGCCAGCATGCCGGCCGCGGCCCAGCTCGCACCTGTTCCGGGAGCGTCGTCGATAAGGGCCACGGACCGTCCCGACTGCAGCGCTTCCCATGCGATGCCGTGGCCGATGACCCCTCCGCCTATCACGGCGACGTCCACCCGGATATCCCGGCCGCGCACAGAAGGGCCGTCAGGTGCTGATTGGGGGTACATTCGATTCCTTCCCTACGCCGGTACTAACCGGATCAGGTCAAGCGGTCGGCTCTGACGCCCTCTCAGCCCTGCAGCTTTGTGACAGCTCCAGCGGGCTCCCGCGGTACCTGCCCAGTTTAGAGGAACTAGGCTGGTGCCATGACCCAGCAAGCCGTCCACACCAACGCCCGCCTGTACCTGTGCACCGATGCCCGTGCGGACAGGGGCGATTTCGAAGACTTTGTTAATGCCGCATATTCCGGCGGCGTTGACATCATCCAGCTCCGCGACAAGACCATTGAAGCCGCCGAGGAGCTCGAACTGCTGGAGGTGCTGAAGGCGGCCGCCAGCCGCCATGGCAGGCCGTGGGCGGTCAACGACCGGGCGGACATTGCGTCCCTGTCCGAGGCGCCGGTCTTCCACATCGGCCAGAAGGACCTTCCGCTCGCCTCGGCCCGGACAATCCTCGGCGATGACGCCGTGATCGGGCTGTCAACCCACAGCCCGGAGCAGATCGACGCTGCGGTCGCCGCTTCGCCGGGGCCCGGCGGGCTGGACTACTTCTGCGTCGGGCCGGTGTGGGCAACCCCCACCAAGCCCGGCCGTGCCGCCGTGGGCCTCGACCTGGTCCGCTACGCGGCCAGGGCCACCGGCAAAACACCCGCCAAAACAGCTGCCAGCGCGGCTGAGGGCACGGTTGACAGTCCGCTCCTCCCCTGGTTCGCCATCGGAGGAATCGACCTGGGCAACGTTGAGCAGGTGGTTGCGGCCGGAGCCCGGCGCATTGTGGTGGTCCGCGCCATCACCGACGCCGACGACCCCGCCGGGGCGGCGCGGTCGCTATTGGAGGCACTCGACGCCGCCTAGCTGCGAAGCTAGCCGGTCAGGCGCTAGCCGGTCAGGCGCTAGCCGGTCAGGCCGAGCTGAGTCATACGCTTGGAGTGGTTTCCGGCCAGGCCGGTGATGAGGCCGCCCACGAGTTCCTTCGCGGCGGCGTCGTCCTCGCCGGCGATCAGGCCGCCCAGGAAGGCGTGCTCGTAGCTGACGCGCTGCGCCTGCGTCAGGGCCTCGCCCAGGAGCCGCCTGCCCCACAGGGCAAGGCGGGACGCAAGCCGGGGATCATCGGCCAAAGCGCTTTTCAGCCGTTCGCGAAGCACTTCCGTCGTCTCCTCGGAATCCTGGATCTGCTCGATGAGTTCCCGCGTGCCTGCATCCGCATACCTCGAGATGGCGCGGTAGAAGTCCGCGGAAACCGTGTCGATTACGTAGGCCTTCATCAGCGATTCGTACCAGTCGGCCGGGCGCGTCCGCTCGTGGAAATAGTCAACAGCCGCCTGGAACGGCAGCATGGCGTCCTCGGCGTCGATGTCCATCGCTTGCAGCCGGGCATTCACCAGCTCGTAGTGCCGGAACTCCACCACGGCAATCCTGCCCAGCACGGCGCGGTCGTGGAGAGTCGGAGAGTACCGCGCATCCGCCGAGAACCGCTCAAACGCCGACAGTTCCCCGTAGGCCATCATTCCAAACAGGTCTGACACGAAACGGTTGTAGCGAGCGGTGTCTGCCGGGGATGAGCTCATCATTCAAGACTAATGGCGCAAATCGAGCTAACCTGACTTCGTGTCACATCATCACCTGACTCCGAGTGTCCACGAACAGACCAACCGTCTGAGCGAGGCGCTGAACGCGCTGCGAACGGAGCTTGAGCTTCCCGGGCCTTTTCCCGAGGACGCACTGAAGGATGCCCTGGCAGCTGTCGCGGACCATAAGATGCCGGAATCCGACCTCACCGCCGTGGAATTCGTGACCATAGATCCGCCATCCTCCACTGACCTGGACCAGGCTCTTTTCATTGAACGGACGGGCGGGGGCTACAAGGTCCTCTATGCCATCGCCGACGTGCCCTCCTTCGTGGCGCCGGGCGGGGCGCTCGACGCCGAAACCCGCCGCCGCGGGCAGACCTTCTACGCCCCCGACGGGCGGATTCCGCTCCACCCGGAAGCCATCAGCGAACACGCCGGCAGCCTGCTTGCCGGCCAGTTGTGCGCCGCCTTTGTCTGGGAGTTCGAGCTGGATGCGGCCGCGCACGTGCAGTCCGTGCTGGTGCGCCGGGCCAAGATCCGGAGCCGGGCGAAGCTCAGCTACAGGAACGTACAGGAGGACCTCGATTCCGGCCGCGCCGCTCCGGTCCTGCAGCTCCTGAAGGAAGTGGGGCTGAAGCGCGTGGAACTGGAGAGGCTGCGCGGCGGCGCAAGCCTGAACATGCCGGACCAGGAAATCCAGCAGCTGCCCGACGGCGGCTACCACATCGTCGCGGCGCCTCCACTGCCCGTGGAGGACTGGAACGCCCAGATCTCCCTGATGACAGGCATGGCCGCAGCGGACCTGATGCTTGCAGGCAAGGTGGGCATCCTGCGCACAATGCCGGCACCGGACGAACGCTCCCTGCTGCATTTCAAGCGGCAGACGCACGCACTGGGAAAGCCGTGGGACGGCGAGGCCAGCTACGGCGAGTATCTCCGGTCCCTTGATCCCACCGACCCGCGGCAGCTGGCCATCCTGCACTCTGCCGGCATGCTGTTCCGGGGCGCCGGCTACACACCTTTTGACGGCATTGTTCCGGAAGACGCCATCCAGTCGGCCATCGGTGCGGCCTACGCGCACACCACGGCCCCGCTGCGGCGGCTGATCGACCGCTTCGTCCTGGTGATCTGCGAAGCCCTGAGCAACGGCACCGCTGTTCCCGGTTGGGCACGCGAGGCACTCCCCTCCCTGCCTGAAATCATGGCCGGGTCGGACCAGCTCGCGGCCCGGATGGAGCGCCTGGCCCTTGACACCGTGGGGGCCGCGCTGCTGATCAACCACATCGGGCAGGAGTTCGACGCGGTGGTCATCTCGGGCTCGAAACCGGGCAAGCCGAACGGGAACGGCGGCAACGGGAACGGCAACGGACCGTCCGGCATCATACAGATCGCGGACCCGGCGGTGACGGCCAGGTGCCCCGGCGAGCTTGAATCCGGCACCACCGTCCGGGTCCGGTTGCTTTCCTCGGACATCGCCACGCGTGAGATCAAGCTGGAGCTGGTGGGCTGACTTACGCGGCGTGCCGGGGGCGCCAGTCGGGGATGGTTGCACTCAACAGCTAGACTGAATGAGTAGTAATGGATGCCCGGTCGTTGATTTCCTTGATTTTCGAATTCAACAAGCCCGCCCCTACGCGATCTTGAGATACACCCGCTGGTCACCAGTGCCAGCATTTAGATAGCCCGCGATCGGCTTCCACTGGATTTGCTTGCGCGCCCGAGCGTGCTCCGGAACGGCCTTTTCGGCCGGCCCCGTTGAGCAGGCAGCGCCAATGCCCAAATGAAGAAGGAAACTCCCCTGTGAGCGAACTGCACACGCACCAACTTCTGATCGACGACTCCGGAATAGAGTCGATCGAGCCGGAAGAAACCATCATCTCGGACGAAAAACCGCACGAGATCGAGGAGAAGTCCTTCGCCGACTTCAACGTCCGCGCCGACATCGTGGAGTCCCTGGCCGATGCCGGGATCACCCACCCCTTCCCCATCCAGGCCATGACCCTGCCGGTGGCCCTTGCCGGCCACGACATCATCGGCCAGGCCAAGACCGGCACCGGCAAGACCCTGGGTTTCGGCATTCCCGCCCTGCAGCGGGTCGTGGGCCGGGACGACCCCGGCTTCGACAAGCTGGCAGTCCCCGGCGCGCCGCAGGCACTCGTGATTGTGCCCACCCGCGAACTGGCCGTCCAGGTTGCCAAGGACCTGGAAAACGCCGCCAAAAAGCGCAACGCCCGCATCGCCACGATTTACGGCGGCCGCGCCTATGAGCCCCAGGTCGACGCCCTGCAGAAAGGCGTCGAAATCGTGGTGGGCACGCCCGGCCGCCTGATCGACCTGTACAAGCAGAAGCACCTGAGCCTGAAGAACGTCAAGATCGTCATCCTCGACGAGGCCGACGAAATGCTGGACCTCGGCTTCCTGCCCGACGTCGAGACGCTCATTGCCGGCACTCCGGCGGTACGCCAGACCCTGCTGTTCTCGGCAACCATGCCGGGCCCGGTCATCGCCATGGCCCGCCGCTACATGACCCAGCCCACGCACATCCGCGCCGCCGACCCGGACGACGAGGGCCTCACAAAGCGGGACATCCGCCAGCTCATCTACCGTGCGCACAGCATGGACAAGATCGAGGTCGTCGCGCGCATCCTGCAGGCCCGCGGCCGCGGACGCACCATCATCTTCACCAAGACCAAGCGCACCGCCGCCAAGGTGGCCGAGGAACTCGTGGACCGCGGCTTCGCAGCGGCGGCCATCCACGGTGACCTCGGCCAGGGTGCCCGCGAGCAGGCCCTCCGTGCCTTCCGCAACAACAAGGTGGATGTCCTCGTGGCCACGGACGTCGCCGCCCGCGGCATCGACGTCGACGACGTCACGCACGTGATCAACTACCAGTGCGTCGAAGACGAGAAGATCTACCTGCACCGCGTAGGCCGCACCGGCCGCGCCGGCAACAAGGGCACCGCCGTCACCTTCGTTGACTGGGACGACATGCCGCGCTGGGGCCTGATCAACAAGGCCCTGGGCCTGAGCGTGCCCGAGCCGGTGGAAACGTACTCTTCCTCGCCGCACCTGTTCGAAGAGCTGGACATCCCCGAAGGCACCAAGGGCCGCCTGCCCCGCGACAAGCGCGTGTTGGCCGGTGTCGATGCCGAGGTCCTCGAGGATCTGGGCGAGACCGGCAAGAAAAATGCCCGTTCCGGCGGCCGCGACGGTGCCCGTGACAGCGCCCGCGGCGGAAGCACCGGTGGCGGACGGGACGGCGGCCGCTCAGGCGCACGCGATTCCCGCCGCAGCGAGACCGGTGGCAGCCGGGAGAGCGGCAGCCGTGACAGCGCCCGCTCAGGTGAGCGCCGCCGTCGTACTCCAGACAGCAGCGCCGCAGCCGCTCCGGCAGCCGAGGCAGCACCAGCGGCTGCTGCGGCTTCCGCGCCCGCCGAGGTGGACAGGGCCACCCGCGCCCGCCGCCGCACGCGCACCCGCCGCCGCAACGGCGAAGTGGTTGGCGGCGGTAACGCAGCGCAGGACGGCGCACAACGCGGCAACACCGAGGCCTAAACCCCTCAATGACTGACACCGTCTGGGCGCCGGACGGCAGCAACCTGGTGGTACACGCGGACAACGCGGAATACCTCCCCACGCTGCCGGACGGCGCCTTCACACTCATTTACGTCGACCCGCCCTTCAACACGGGCCGCTCCCAGCGCCGCCAGCAGACCACCATGGTGCGCAACGCGGACGGCGACGGCGATCGCGTGGGATTCAAGGGACGCTCGTATGACACCATCAAGGGCGCCCTGCACAGCTACGACGACGCCTTTAGCGACTACTGGTCGTTCCTGGAACCCAGGCTTGTGGAGGCCTGGCGGCTGCTGTCTGACGACGGCACCCTGTACCTCCACCTGGACTACCGGGAGGTCCACTACGCCAAGGTGATGCTCGATGCCATTTTTGGCCGCGAGTGCTTCCTGAACGAGATCATCTGGGCCTACGACTACGGCGCCCGGGCAAAATTCCGCTGGCCCACGAAACACGACAACATTCTGGTGTACGTCAAGAACCCGGCAAAGTACCACTTCGACAGCGCCGAGGTGGACCGCGAACCGTACATGGCGCCCGGCCTGGTGACACCCGAAAAACGGGAGCTGGGCAAGCTGCCCACGGATGTCTGGTGGCACACCATCGTCTCCCCCACCGGCAAGGAGAAGACCGGCTACCCGACGCAGAAGCCCGAAGGTCTGATCCGCCGCGTTGTGGCCGCCTCAAGCCGTCCCGGCGACTGGTGCCTGGACTTCTTCGCCGGCTCCGGGACCCTCGGCGCCGTGGCCGCCAAGCTCAACAGGAAATTCGTCTGCGTGGACCAGAACCAGCCGGCCATCGATGTCATGGCTGACCGCCTCGGCGCCCACGCGACGTTCACCTCGTTCCCGCCCAACTGACTCGCATTCAACGTCGTCATTCGCGGTTTTCAGAGCGTTAACTGCCAGCTACTTGGGGGCACGCCCAGTTCACGGCCGCACGACGGCGGTCCCGGTGGCGAGCTCCTCGATCCTCGCCAGGACCTCTGGCGACGTCAGGTTCTCGCCCAGCAGGTTCGGTTTTCCCGTGCCGTGATAGTCGGAGGAACCCGTCACCAGCAGGCCGTGCTCTTCGGCGAGCGCCCGGAGGTACGCCCGTCCGTCTTCAGGGTTGTCGCGGTGTTCGATCTCCAGGCCCGCGAGTCCGGCGTCGATCATTTCCAGGTAAGTGCGCCTGCCCACCACCCGGCCGCGGGCGGACGCCACCGGATGGGCGAACACCGGAACGCCGCCGGCTGCCCGGACCAGTGCCACGGCAGTGGCCGGATGCGGCGCGTAGTGCTGAACGAAGTACCGGGAATGCGACGTCAGGATCGAGGCGAAGGCCTCCGTCCTGTCCGCGACCACGCCGGCCGCCACCAGCGCGTCGGCGATGTGCGGCCGGCCCAGCGTTGCACCGGGCGCCACGTGGTGGATAACGTCGTCCCACGTCAGCGGGTAATCCTCGGCAAGGAGGGTGACCATGCGTTCGGCCCGGGTGAGGCGGGCGTCCTTGGCCTTGGTGATTTCCTCGAGCAGGCCCGGATGCGAGGGATCATGCAGGTAGCTGAGGAGATGCACGCTGATGCCCTCATCGGTACGGCAGGAAATCTCCATCCCGGGCACCAGTGCGACCCCTTCCTCGCGGGCCGCCAGGGATGCTTCCGCCCAGCCGTCGGTGGAGTCATGGTCGGTCAGGGCCACCACGTCCAGGCCCGCCGCCGCAGCGGCCGCCATCACCACCGCAGGCGGCTCCGTGCCGTCGGAAACATTCGAGTGGGCATGCAGATCAATCCTCACCTGCCCAGCCTAGTAGATGGGCGCCGCAGTCATTCCCCGGGCATACCGATTACGCCGAGCTGCTGCATGAGGGCCAGATCGTCCCTGTTGGACCAGTGCTCGACAATCCGCCCCTGCTCGATCCGGTGCACGGCCACGGCGGTCTCCCGCAACTTCGCACCTGTGGCGGGGAGGGGACCCGGGAGCTCGGCCTCGTGGGTTCCGTACGCCGTCAGCCGGGTTACCACCTTGTCGCCCTCGGCGATCTGGTCCTCGATCTCGTGCCGCCCGGGAGTCGCCTTCCAGAAAATACGGAAGGCCGCCTTAAGGCCCTCCCGTCCGCCCGGCATTCCTGGAAACGGAGGGTTGTGGTCAAGATAATCCTCCGCAACCAACTCATCCATCGCGTCGATGTTTCCGGCGTCGATTTCTTCGTAGAACCGTCTGATAAGAGCCTTGTTGTCGTCCGTTTCCATGGCCGTCTTTCCGGTTGTTCGCGGACGCCCGCCCATTTGCGGACAATTCCCCGTGGGTGCACATCGTAGACCCAAACGCGGCCACGCGGGAGACCACCCATTCAGGCCCGTACCCATGGGCTGGAGTGACCGTTTCCCACCGTTGGCCTAAGCCGCTCCGCTGGTGAGACTATGGGACGGTGAACGATGCAGAAAACACCCACAACGGTGAAACGACAGCAAACCAGCCCCTCGAAGAGCGCGTCAACAACCGCTCGCAGCGGCCCAGTTCCGACGCCTTCAAGGCCTTTATGGCCAGTAACTGGGCGCCCTCGGCACAGGAGCTCCCCGATCGGGACGCCGTGGCCGACCACGCCGCACTCCGCCGCCGCACCATTTCGGGCCTGTTCAAAGGCGAACGCCTGGTGGTCCCTGCCGGGCCGCTGAAGGTCCGCTCCAATGACTGCGACTACCGCTTCCGCCCGCACTCCGGATTCGCGCACCTGACCGGACTCGGCCTGGACCATGAGCCCGACGCCGTGCTCATCCTGGAACCCGTTGAAGAAGGCAAGGGCGACGACGGCGGGAACCACCGGGCCACGCTCTACTTCCGCCCCCTGGCCGGCCGGGACACCGAACAGTTCTACGCCGACTCCCGCTCCGGCGAATTCTGGATCGGTGCACGCCCCACACTCGCGGAATTCGAGCGGCGGCTGGGCCTCGCCACGGCCCACATCGATCAGCTTGAACTGGCCATCACCAAGAATGTGGGCGCCCCCGAAATCGGCGGCATCTCCATCCGGCTGGTGCGCAAAGTGGACGAGAACATCGACGCCCTCGTGGATACGGCCCGCTACAACACGGCCAAGGACCCGGACAACCTGGACCTGGGCGTGCTGGATGCCCTCGACGAGAAGCTCACCGAAGCCCTGTCCGAACTCCGCCTGCTCAAGGACGCGTGGGAGATCGAGCAGATGCGGACCGCCGTGGCCGCCACCGTGGAAGGGTTCACCGAAGTGGTCAGGGCCCTCCCCCGCGCCCTGACGCACCAGCGCGGCGAGCGCGTGGTCGAAGGCGCCTTCTTCGCCCGCGCCCGGGAAGAAGGAAACGAACTGGGCTACGACACCATCGCGGCGTCCGGAAACAACGCCACCGTGCTGCACTGGACCCGGAACACCGGCAAGGTCAATGCAGGAGAACTGCTGCTGCTGGACGCCGGGGTCGAAGCCGATTCCCTCTACACCGCGGACGTCACCCGTACCCTGCCGTCCAACGGTACCTTCACCGACATCCAGCGGAAGGTGTACGAGGCAGTGCTGGACGCAGCCGACGCCGGCTTTGCCGCGGCGCAGCCCGGCACCAAATTCCGGGACATCCACACCGCCGCCACCACCGTCCTGGCGGAGCGGCTGGCCGAATGGGGTCTGCTGCCGGTGTCCGTCGAGGAAGCCATCAGCCCAGAGGGCCAGCAGCACCGCCGGTGGATGCCGCACGGCACCAGCCACCACCTCGGCCTGGACGTGCACGACTGCGCGCAGGCCAAGCGCGAGCTCTACCTGGACGGCATCCTCACCCCGGGCATGGTGTTCACGATCGAGCCCGGCCTGTACTTCAAGAACGAGGACCTCGCCATTCCGGCGGAGTACCGCGGCATCGGAGTCCGGATCGAAGACGACATCGTCATGACCGCCGACGGTCCCGTAAACCTCAGCGCGGCGCTGCCGCGCAAGGCCGACGACGTCGAGTCCTGGATGGCTGGTATCTACCAGGAAATCGACCACCAGCAGCCGTAAGGCATACGCAGAAGGCCTCCGCCCGGATCTCGTCCGGACGGAGGCCTTATGTGTTCCCCGGGCTACTGCTGTGTGTTGCCCTCGGCGGGCCCCTGCTTGGGGCCTTCCTCCTGTACGGGGGCATCGCTTACGCGGACGCCGTACTGCGGCCGGCCGTCCGGCAGGTCCGGATAGCGCACTGCGGGTGTGGGCGCGGCCCGGTGCTGTCCGTGCTCAGGCGATACTGGCTGCGCTCCCTGGCCAGGCGCCGGAGCGGCTGACGGCCCGCCCGCGGACGGCTCGCTGCCGGTTTCGGGAGCCCGCTGGCCATAGGGGTCGTTCCAGCCCGCGGGACGCTGCGGTCCGGTTCCCTGCTGCGGACCGTGCTGGTGCCCGGGCTGCTGGTTCTGGTAGTCCCGCTGGCCGTACGGCGCGGCACCTGCGGACGCATCAGAGGTGGACATAGGCAGCTGCTGAAGCAGGCGCCGGGCTTCGTGGGCGGCTTCAAACGCCACCACAACGTCGTAATTGGTGGCCACCACCTGGCTGGTCGACGTGAAGTCGCGCTTCCCGCGCTGCATGGCGTAGGTGACGATGCCAAAGAGCATAAAGAACGCCGCACCCATGAGCACCGAGGTCACGATCGAGAAGTAGCCGCCGGTGGGCGAGAAGAAGGACAGCATGACGCCGACGAACAGGCCAAACCACATGCCGCTCAGTGCGCCTGACAACGCGACCCTGGGGTAGCTCAGCCGGCCGGTAACCCGCTCCACCATCTTCAGGTCGTTGCCCACAATAGACACGAGCTGCACGGGGAACTGCTGGTCGGCGAGGTAGTCCACCGCCTTTTGGGCATCCAGGTAGGAGGTATACGAACCGACGGTGTCGCCTACGGGAACCGTACGGAATTCGTCTGGCCCGTTCGGGACACCAGCCTTGGGAGCACCAAAAATGTTTGACATACATCCATTCTTGCCCATCCGGCTGTGCGTGGGCTGAAATTCAGCTAAAAGAGAGCAGACTCGGTAGCCTGTACAAGTGAGCACAAATCTTTCGCGGGTGTTTGTTGCGCGCCTTCTCGGACTGGATGTCTTCGACCCACTGGGCGACCGGCTGGGTAGGCTGCGCGATGTCGTCGTTCTCTCGCGCGGCACCCGGGGCGCCCCGCACGTCGTGGGCATAGTGGTCGAAGTACCCGGCAAGAAACGGGTCTTCGTCCCAATGACGCGCATCACCTCGATCGACCAGACCCAGGTCATCTGCACCGGCCTGGTCAACCTCCGCCGTTTCGAGCAGCGCGGCGCGGAGACCCTCGTGGTGGCCGAAATGTTCGACCGCCGCGTGACCCTCGCGGACGGCAGCGGCGACGCCACTATCGAGGACATCGCGATGGACCGGCACCGTTCCGGCGACTGGTTCGTCAGCAAGCTGTTCGTCCGCCGCGGCCACTCCCTCTCACCGCTGAGCAGGCTCCGCCGCAACGAGACCATGATCATCGACTGGGCCGATGCCCAGCAGGGCGCCCGCACCGAACCGCAGGCCGCCACCCAGTTCGTCGCCACGCACGAGGACCTGAAGCCCGCCGACTTCGCCGAGGCGCTGCAGGAAATGAGCGACAAGCGCCGTTTCGAAGTGGCCAGCGAACTGCAGGACGAACGGCTCGCGGACGTCCTGCAGGAGATGCGCGAAGGCGACCAGGTGGAAATCCTGTCCGCCCTCGACGTCAACCGTGCCGCCGACGTGCTGGAGGAGATGGACCCGGACGACGCCGCCGACCTCCTCGCGGAACTGCCGTCGGCGCAGGCCGAAGAACTGCTCCAGCTCATGGAGCCGGAAGGAGCGGAGGACGTCAGGCGCCTCCTGGAATATGACGAGGACACTGCCGGCGGCCTCATGACCCCCGTCCCGGTGATCCTCCCGCCCGAGGCGACCGTGGCCGAAGCGCTGGCCCACGTCCGGCGGGAAGAACTCTCACCGGCCCTGGCGTCATCGATCTTCATTGCCCGTCCCCCGCTGGAGACGCCCACCGGGCGCTTCCTGGGCGTGGTCCACATCCAGCAACTGCTCCGCTACCCGCCGCCGGAGCCGCTCGGCAACCTGGTGGACAAGACCCTCGAACCCGTCTCGGACCAGGCGCACATCAGCGAGGTGGCCCGGACGCTGGCCACCTACAACTTGAACTCACTTCCCGTGGTCAACGCCGACGGACGCCTTGTGGGGGCGGTGACTGTTGACGACGTGCTGGATCACCTGTTGCCCGATGACTGGCGTGCCCACGAGGACGACGTCCCGATAAGGAAGCTTGGAGGCCGCATTGGCTGATAACACCGCCTCACGAAACTACAGCACCCGGCCGGGCAGCAAGGACGCGGGCAAAGGCAGCCTCGATACGCCCCTGAGCGGGCGGCAGCGCATTCTTCCCAAGTTTTCGCCCAATCCCGATGCGTTCGGTCATGCCACGGAAGGCTTTGCCCGTTTTATGGGCACTCCGCAGTTCCTCGTCTACATGACGATCTTCTGTCTTTTCTGGCTGATCTGGAACACCTGGGCGCCGGAGGACTGGCAGTTCGACTCCAAGGCCCTTGGCTACACGCTGCTGACCCTGATGCTGTCCCTCCAGGCCTCCTATGCCGCCCCGCTGCTGCTGCTCGCCCAGAACCGCCAGGACGACCGCGACCGGGTGTCCCTCCAGCAGGACCGGCAGCGCGCCGAACGCAACCTCTCCGACACCGAGTACCTCACCAGGGAGCTGGCCTCCTTGCGCATCGCGCTCCGCGAGGTCGCCACGCGCGACTACGTCCGCGCCGAGCTCCGCAGCCTCCTCGAGGACATGCTGGAGGCGCAGGAGGAACTCCGCACCCATGATCCGTCCGGCGCCGGAAGCCACGAATCGCCCAAGGACAAAGTCAAAGAGAAGCTGAAGGAACGCCGCGATAAGCAGCGCAACCCGCGCACCCAGCAGATCCCGAAGGTCAAACCGGAAAAGCCCGGTTCCCCTGCGCACCTCAACACCCCTGAAAGCTGAGCACTGACTGCATGAGCACCCCCTGGCCCAGGCAGTGGACACTGCGCTGGCCACTGTCATCGATCCCGAACTGCGGCGCCCCATCACCGAACTGGGCATGGTGGAGTCCGTTGACATCGCCGACGACGGCCGTGTCCGGCTCGTTGTGCTGCTCACCATCGCCGGCTGTCCGCTGCGCGGCACCATCACCGCGGATTCGGAGGCAGCGCTGTCCAAGGTCCCCGGCGTAACGGCCGTGGACGTCGTGCTGAAGGTCATGACGCAGGAGCAGCGGGACGCATTGAAAGAGCAGCTCCGCGGCCCCGGCGGCCTCCGCGGCATCCCGTTCAACCAGGCCGGCTCCCTCACCAAGGTCTTCGCGGTTGCCAGCGGCAAGGGCGGCGTGGGCAAGTCCTCCGTCACCGTGAACCTCGCCTGCGCCATGGCCGCCCAGGGCCTCCGGGTGGGAATCATCGACGCCGATGTGTACGGGTTCTCCGTGCCCGCACTGATGGGCATCGACCAGTCCCCACACGGGTGGACGACATGATCCTGCCGCCGGTCGCTTACGGGGTGAAGGTCATTTCCATCGGGATGTTCGTCAAGGGCAACCAGCCGGTGGCGTGGCGTGGTCCCATGCTGCACCGGGCCCTGGAGCAGTTCCTTACCGATGTCTACTTCGGCGACCTGGACGCCCTCTTCCTGGACCTGCCCCGGGGACCGGGGACATCGCCATCTCGGTGGCGCAGCTGCTCCCGAAGGCCGAAATCCTGGTGGTGACCACCCCGCAGACGGCGGCCGCGGATGTCGCCGAACGGGCCGGCGCCATCGCCACCCAGACCGGCCAGTCAGTGGCGGGCATCGTGGAGAACATGTCCTACCTGGAAATGCCCGACGGCGGCAGGATGGAACTGTTCGGCAGCGGCGGCGGCGCTGTCCTGGCCGAGCGGCTCTCGGCGACGGTCGGGTCCGAGGTGCCGCTTCTGGGCCAGATCCCGCTGGATATCCTGCTGCGCGAGGGCGGTGACGCGGGCGAACCGATCGTGCTCGGCCGGCCGGAGACGCCCGCGGCGAAGGCGCTGGCGGGGATTGCGGGAAAGCTTGCGGCGAGGCCGCGGGGGCTGACCGGGATGAAGCTCGGCCTCCAGCCCCGTTGACTGAAGCCTAGGTTGCCTAGGTTGCTTCGGAGTCGAAGGGGGCCTGCTCGCCTTCGGCCAAACGCTCAACAACTCGGGCGGGGCGCTCCTCGGCATGGGCTGCCGCGGACGCCGACGCCACCGCGGCCACCGCTGCAGGAGCTCCTGCGCTGACCGGCTTGGTGTCGTCGTCGAGCAGCGCTTCCTTGATGATCCGGCGCGGATCGTACTGGCGGGGATCGTACTTCTTCCAGTCGACCTCGTCGATATCGATGCCGACTTCGTCCTTGATCTGTTCCCGGGCGCCTGAAGCCATCCGGCGGACTTCCTTCACCAGGTTTGCCAGCTTCTGGGTGTATTCGGGCAGCCGGCTGGGGCCAATCACCAGAACGCCGATGATCAGCAGAAGAAGAAACTCCGGGCCGTTGATTCCAAACACTTTAGGAAGATTACCCTCTCCGGACTGCTGCTGACGATTCTGACGCTGGCCGCACAACACAAGCCATAGCGGGGCGGCGGCTCATGGCGTGAAAAGCTCCGCGATACGCCCCAGTCCCCGCTGCAGCCTGGCAGGCAGGGCTTCGGCCGCGGATGCAGCGATACTGGCCGTGCCCGCACCTCCCGGGCTTGCCGGCGTCCCTTCCGCGGCGGTGACTGAGCCGGAGCGCACCAGCTCGGCAACGCCGTCGTCGGCCGTGTCTGCGGGCAAATCCGAAATGTAGGTGAATGTGACGCCGGAGGCCTGGTAAATGGCCTTCCACGGAGCCGAGGCGTTGATCCACAGCACACCGCCGGGCGGGACGTCACCGAGCGAGGCCTGCACAAAGCCGTCTTCCGGGGCCGGACGCCCCGTCAGGATATTCGTGGGAGCGGAGGCCGTGACCGCCGACGGTGTGCCGCCGGCCTGGCCCGGTTCCGGGTGCTGCTCCAGGACGGTGGCAAAATGCTGCCCGTCGGACAGCCTCAATTCCAGGACGCCCTGGCCCGACACCGCCTCGCGCCGTGCCCAGAGAACGTGGAAACCCATATCCCGCAGCTCCGGGCAGGACCACCCCTGGGCACGGAGTTCCTGGAGGTCTGCGGGCCCCACAAGGCCGGCGGTACCAACGGCGGAAGCCTGCTGGCCGAATGTGGCGGCCTGCTGCCGGAAGGACGCTCCGGCGGCGCCGTCCGCCACGGGCATGGGATCACCGGCCAGCATGTACGCGGCAACCGTCACCACGCCGGCCGCAGCCAGGGCCCCGCCCGCTGCGAAGCCAAGCCCCCTAAGCGCCGGGGACACCGTGGCGGAGCTCCGGTCGGGCGCCGCTGGAGCGGCCATTGCCAACTGCCGGGTCCTGGCCAGGAGCCTGGCCGTCAGGTCGTCGCTGGCTGCCGGAATGGCGGCACGCTGGAGCCGTTCGAGGTATTGGCGTTCGCGCCACTGGAGCGAGGCGCATTCGGGGCAGGAGTCTATGTGGCTGACGCTGCGGCCGCGCCTTTTCCGCGACAGGAGTCCGCGGGTGCAGTTGCCTCCGAGGCCACGCAGCAGGTTTCTCAGCTGACCCATGGAGCCGATCAGAGAATGCCGGCGATGCGCGGCATCTTGAGCCGCGGCTTGAGGGACTGCCTGGTCCGCGGATCACGGTGTGCAAGCTTCTCCCGGAGCATGGTCCGGCCGCGGTGGATCCTGGACCGCACTGTTCCGAGCTTGACGCCCAGCGCCTCGGCCACCTCGTCGTAGGACAGGCCTTCAAGGTCGCACAGGACGACGGCGGCGCGGAAGTCCGGCGGTAGTTCCTCCAGGGCAGCCTGCACATCAATGTCCAGGTTGTTGAATTCAAAGCTCTGTTCCGGACCGGGCTCACGGCCGGGCAGCCGTGATTCGGCGTCCTCGGCAAGCGCATCGAAACGGATGCGGCTCTTGCGCCGGGCCTGGTCCAGGAAGAGGTTGGTGGTGATCCGGTGGAGCCAGCCATCGAGCGTTCCGGGCTTGAAGTTCTCCAGCGACCGGAACACGCGGACGAACACCTCCTGGGTGAGGTCCTCGGCGTCGTACTTGTTACCGGTCAGACGGTACGCAAGGCGGTAGACCTTCGCGGAGTGGTTGGTGACCACTTCCTCCCACGTTGGCCTGACCCACTCGGCTTCCGGCTGGGTGCCTGGATCTTCAATTGCCGGGACAGGTGCCACAACTGATGCTGACATCGTCCACTCCCCTCGTGGATGGTACTAACGCCTTGACGGTTCTGGTACCCGTTCTTCGGCGCCGATCACCTCCTGGATGAGCGGATAACCATCATTTCAAAGTTGGCTGGGAATTTCCTGACTTTCTCCGGGCTTCAGCCTTGGGCGGAAACCGCGCTACCGGGCAGCGGCGAACAGGTGGTTCCGGTCACATCCGCGCGCTGCCACAGCCTGCCGGGCCGTCACCTCCGGGCCCGGCCGTGCCGGACACAGTACGCTGTTAGAAACAAGCCCCTGCCGCCCAGAAAGCGAATCACTCATGAGCGCCGATAAGTCCACGAGCTGGTCCTATGCAGAAGACCTGCCTGCCGAGGATGACGTCCTGTTGCATGCTCGCGAACGCTCCTTTGAACTGGGAGTCACACCGGTCGGTCCGGGTGTCGGCGCGGTCCTGACGGTCCTGGCGGCGGCTTCCAAGGCCCAGACGGCTGTGGAAATCGGAACGGGCGCCGGCGTGTCCGGCGTATGCCTGCTCCGCGGACTCGGCACGCAGGCAGTCCTCACCACCATCGACGTTGACGTCGAACACCTCAAGGCCGCGCGGGAGGCGTTCCAGGAGGCGGGAAGCCCCGCCAACCGGACGCGCACGATTTCGGGCCGGGCCGGCGACGTCCTGCCGCGCCTGACCGACAGCGCCTACGACCTGGTGTTCATCGACGCGGACAAGCCGGGAATCCCGGGATACGTCGAGCAGGCCGTCCGGCTGCTCAAGTCCGGCGGCCTCCTGGTCATCAACGACGCCCTCGACAAGGACCGGGTGGCCAATCCGGCGGCCCGGGACTCCACCACCGTGGTTCTTCGGCAGGTGGGCAAGGTAATCCGCGACGACGACCGGCTGGCTTCGGCGATGCTGCCCACCGGCGACGGGCTGCTGGTAGCTGTCAAGAAATAAGGAAGGGCCCGCGGCCTTGCGGCTGCGGGCCCTGTCCGAGCAAATCTATTCGGTAACGACCACGAGGCATTCCTTAAGGTTTGCCGCCTCTGCTGCGTTAAGTTCGACCACAAGCCGCCCCCCGCCTTCGAGCGGCACACGCATGATCAAGCTGCGGCCCTCTTTGGTTACTTCCATAGGGCCGTCGCCGGTGCGTGGTTTCATAGCCGCCATGAGGAAAATCCCCTCCAATAGTCCCAGGACCTACCAGCCCGGGCGGGCTGTGGCCGCGTCGTCAATCAAGCCGCTATGGCGGCCTTGCAGCTGCCGCCATGGCTGAACAGTTCTGAATGCAATGGTCTATGCAATGTGTTCATGCTTAACCCCTATTATCCTGTAATTACCCGCCTGTAGCTAATTGATGGATTTTCTTCATCGCTTGGAAAATTGTGGCCCCCGACATATGTCCCGGTCCGGCTCAGGGCGGATAGTCTCCGCCCCCGGGCAGTTGGGCCCAGACCCAGAGCCACACGATCCAGACGATCTGGAGCAGCACAAACATGGTGACCACCGCCCCGCGGTAAGCGCGGGAACGCGATACCAGTGCGGCGCTGAGCGCCAGTGGAAAGAGCGGCAGCAGCATCCGGAACGTGCTGGTCTGGGGGTGCAGGAAAACCAGCAGATAACCCATGTAGCAGACGCACCAGAGCCTGAGCTCGGCGCCCAGTGCCACCACGGGGGACGAGGTCATCAGGAGCCCGAATGCGGCAACAAAGACAAACGGAGCCAGGACGCCCAGTACAGGACCAAAAAGCTGGATTCCGGTGTCGAACCAGGGCTTGAAGGGAACCAGGTCGTGGCCCCGCCATACCGTTTCGGTCTTGGTGTAAGCCGCGGGGTCTCCCGTCACGGCCCACGCGATGGCGGGCCACAGGAGGGCGCTGACGGCACTGGCCGCGGCCAGCCCCGCCAAGGAGGACAGTTCCCGTCCGTTGTGTACCGCGGTATCGGCATCGGGCCCTGCAGGACGGCTCCGCAGCCAGAGCCGGTACACAAACAGCCCTGCCGCCATGGCGGCGAACGGCACCCCGGTGGGCCTGGAGAGGCACATCAGCACAACCACGGGCATGGCCCACAGGTAGTGCCGCCGGACCACCAGGAGCAGCGCAGACGCCAGCAGCAGGAGGTTAAGCGATTCGGCATAAGGCACCTGCAGGACGGGCGATACGGGAAATGTGGAAAAGAAGACCACACCCCACAGTGCCGTGCGGTGGGCTACCTTGTGCCGGAAAAGATTGTAGGCCACGAGGGCGGCTCCCAGGCCCGCAGCCATCGCGATAAACGTCAGCGCAAGGGCGGGGTCGAGTCCCGTCATGGCCGACACGGCCCGGCCCATCATCGGGAACAGGGCGTAGAACGCCCACGCGTTCTCCTGGACGTTTCCGCTTCCGTCCACGGGAAGAACCTGCGGGTAGCCGTTCCGGATGACTTCCCCATACCAGCGTGCATCCCAGATGTTGATGAAGTTCCAGTAATCCGGTTTGGCGGGGAACCACGGATTCACTCCCTGGTGCAGGGCTGCTGCCATGAAAATGCACGCACTGACAATCCGCGAAGCCACATAGACGCAGGCCACCTGCGCCCACCAGGGCCACGTTCCCGCGCGCGCCGCGGCGGACACAAGGCCGCCCCGGACCAGTCCGTTCAGCCCGGGGGAGCCTGCCGGCGTCCTGCGCCCGGCAGCGGTTTCCGGTCGGCTCAAGCCCCGGTCTCCCCCGGGCGCGCCGGTTCAGCCAGCTCGGCCAGTTCAGTTTTCAGGTGTGCAATTTCGCGGTCCCTGGCAGCGAGCTGGTCCCGGAGCTCATCCAGCACCTGGTCCACCTGGTCCATGCGGTAGCCGCGGAGGCCGAGGGCAAACCGGACGCGGTCGACGTCGGCGGGTGCTGCATCAGCGGGAAGAAGCACGGGCGGCAGGGAGGCCACCGGCTCGTCGAATCCGTCCAACAATGCGGCGCCCGTGGGCCGCCGGTTCCGGAAAAGACCAGACGTGAAATCGGCTCCGACGAACAGTGCGGCACCGATCACCGCGATGGCGAGGAATATCAGGAAGAAACTCACAGGATCCATCGTGCCAGACGGCGGGCTGCCGGTTATTCAGGCCGCTGGTTGCCGTTGGGCCTTCCGTTAGCGGCACCGCTGCCGGGCGCCGGCCGGATGGCACCGTGAATGACGAGGTCAACGGCATGCGCAGGCTCATCAACGACCTGGATCAGCCCAAGGTCCTTCTCGGAGATCATGCCGTCTTCCACCAGGGTGCCCCTGATCCAGTCGAGCATGGGTCCCCAGAAGGCGGTACCCAGCAGCACGATCGGGAAGGACGTGACCTTTCGGGTCTGTACCAGCACCATGGCCTCGAAGAGTTCATCCAGGGTGCCCAGCCCGCCGGGGAGGACAATGAATCCCTGTGCGTATTTCACGAACATGGTCTTCCGCGCGAAGAAGTACCGGAAGTTGATGCCGAGGTCCACCCACTGGTTGAGCCCCTGTTCGAAGGGAAGCTCGATGCCGAGCCCCACAGATACACCGTTGCCCTGCACAGCGCCTTTGTTGGCGGCCTCCATGGAGCCCGGCCCGCCGCCCGTAATGACGGCCACCCCGGCCTCGGCAAGTTTCCGGCCAACCTCGACACCCAGTTCGTAGTAGACGGAGCCGGGCTTGGTCCGCGCGGAACCGAACACGCTGACGGCCGGCCCAAGGTCCGCCAGTGCACCGAAGCCTTCCACGAACTCGCTTTGAATCCGGAGCACCCGCCACGGGTCAGTGTGGACAAACTGGCCCGGTCCCTTCGTGTCCAGCAGATGCTGGTCAGACATCTCCACCGCCGCCTGTTTGCGCCTCAGCTCCAGCGGGCCTTTGTGGCGCGTGGCAATGGGAGGTACTGGAGTTGAAGAAGGCTGCGGATCGGTACTCATCCACCTAGGCTAGCGCGGTTCGGCAAGCTCGCCGGTCCGGCGCGTCCACGGCCGCTAATGGGACAGGCGGCGGTGCGCTGACCTGCAGGTATCTCTTGAATTACGATCTGTAGGAAGTTGGAGTGATTGGCGTCATATCGGAGCAATGTTCGCTAGATTCTCTATATGACTACTCAAGTGCCCGGCGACGCGCTCGTCTCCCTGAAGGCCGTGAATAAGCACTACGGCCAGCTGCACGTACTCAAGGACATCAACCTGGACGTCCGCAAGGGCGAAGTTGTGGTGGTCATCGGACCGTCAGGTTCCGGTAAGTCCACTCTCTGCCGTGCCATCAACCGCCTCGAGACCATCGACGACGGGAAGATCGCTATCGACGGGAAGGAACTGCCGGAGGAAGGCAAGGAACTCGCGAAGCTCCGCGCAGACGTCGGAATGGTCTTCCAGTCCTTCAATCTTTTCGCGCACAAGACGATCCTGGAAAACGTCACGCTTGGGCCGACCAAGGTCAAGGGCGTGCCCAAGGCCCAGGCCGACCAGGACGCCATGGCGCTGCTGGAACGCGTCGGCGTCGGACACCAGGCGCCCAAGCTCCCGGCACAGCTCTCCGGCGGCCAGCAGCAGCGCGTGGCGATTGCCCGGGCACTGGCCATGAAGCCGAAGGTCATGCTCTTTGATGAGCCGACGTCGGCCCTGGACCCGGAAATGATCAATGAGGTCCTCGACGTCATGATCCAGCTGGCGAAGGAGGGCATGACGATGATCGTCGTAACCCACGAAATGGGGTTTGCCCGCAAGGCCGCAGACCGCGTGGTGTTCATGGCTGACGGGCAGATCGTCGAGGACGCGACGCCCGAGGAGTTCTTCACGAACCCCCAAAGCAACCGCGCCAAGGACTTCCTCTCCAAACTCCTCACCCACTAAACGCCCGAGTTCGCACCTACAGAGTTCGCACCCAGGCCGTTACCCGCGGCCACCAATGAAAGGTATGTCATGAAGGCATTTATGACCCGACGGAAGTCTTTTGTGGTTGCCGCATCAGCAGCCCTCGCACTCACTCTGAGCGCCTGCGGCGGCGGCGGGGGTTCATCCACCAGCAACCCCACTGTCGCGGAAAAGCCCACCTTCGCGGCCGGCAGCACCATGGCGAAGCTCGCCTCCGCCGGAACCATCAAGATCGGTACAAAGTACGACCAGCCGCTGTTCGGCCAGGTGGGGCTGGACGGCAAGCCCATCGGCTTTGACGTCGAGATGGGCAAGCTGATTGCCGCCAAGCTGGGCATCGCAGCAGACAAGATTGAATGGTCGGAGACCGTCTCGGCCAACCGCGAACCGTTTATTGAACAGGGCAAGGTGGACCTGGTAATCGCCACATACACCATCAACGACAAGCGCAAGCAGGTCGTCAGCTTCGCTGGCCCATACTACGAGGCCGGCCAGGCGCTCATGGTCAACAAGGACAACGACTCCATCAAAAAGCCGGAGGACGTCGCCGGCAAGAAGGTCTGCTCCGTAACCGGCTCCACCCCCGCAGCCACCATCGTGGACAAATACAAGGCCGAGCTGGTGCCTGCCGCCACTTACTCCGCGTGCCTTGAGCCGCTCCGGAACAAGCAGGTGGAAGCTATCACCACGGACAATGTCATTCTGGCCGGATTTGTGGACAAGGAGCCCGATGCCTTCAAGCTGGCCTCGGACGAAACCTTCACCAAGGAGCCTTACGGCATTGGTCTGAAGAAGGATGACACCGTTTTCCGCAACTGGATCAACGACCAGCTGGAGGAGTTTGGCAAGGACGGGTCCTACAAGAAGGCCTGGGAAGCAACCGCCGGCTCCGTCATTAAGTCTGCCCCGGAACTCCCGGCCATCAACCGCTACTAGGTAACGACGGCGGTTGCCAGGATGGGCTCCTGCGCGCATCCCCGGCAACCGCCACCCCGTTTTCTCCCGCCTACGCCCAGAGCCGAAGGATCCTATGGACGTCATCATTGAAAACCTCCCGCTGTATTGGGAAGGCCTTCTCCGCACCCTTTTCCTATCTGTCGTCTCCGGGATCATCGCGCTGGTAGTCGGAACACTCCTGGCCGCAGCCCGCGTGTCGCCAGTTGCAGCCCTCCGCGGTTTCAGCACCGTCTACGTCGAAGTCCTCCGGAACACTCCCCTGACCATTGCCTTTTTCTTTGCAGCGATCGTTTTGCCCCGCCTCGGGGTGACGTTTCCGCAGTTTGAGGTCGCCGCCATCATCGCTCTCAGCGCCTACACAGCAGCCTTCATTGCCGAAGCTGTCCGCTCAGGTGTCAACAGCGTCCCGGTCGGCCAGGCCGAGGCCGCGCGCAGCATCGGCATGAAGTTCGGCCAAGTGCTGTCCCTCATCATCCTGCCGCAGGCCCTGCGGACGGTGATCCCGCCCATGATCAACATCCTGATAGCTCTCGTCAAGAATTCCTCCGTCGCCGGCGCGTTCTTCGTCCTGGAGCTGTTCGGCTACGGCCGCCAAATGGCCAACGCCAACGGAGACCAAGTTATGGCCGTGCTCCTGGGCGTTGCCTTCTTCTATCTGCTCCTCACCGTTCCGCTGGGCGTCCTGGCCAGCACGGTGGAACGAAAGGTGGCGATTGCCCGATGAGTTCAGTCCTCTACGACGTTCCCGGCCCCAAGGCGCGCCGGGTTTCCCTGATCGGCTCCGTGGTCGGAGCTGTCCTCATCGTTGGACTGCTCGCATGGATCGTCATGATTCTCGCGCAACAGGGCATTTTCGAAGGACGCCGCTGGGCGATCTTCACCCGCGCGGATGTGTGGACCCTGCTCGGCAAGGGCATCGGGGCCACACTTAGCGCCGCCGCCCTTGCCGCCGTCATTGCATTTCCCCTCGGCCTCTTGCTCTGCCTGCTGCGTATCTCCCTGGTCGCGTGGATCCGGATTCCCATCAGGGTGGTCCTCGAGTTCCTTCGTGGCATGCCGGTTGTCCTGATGATGCTCTTCGTCCTGCTGGTATTTGGTACGAGTTCCTTCGTTGCAGTGGTGGCTGGGCTTGTCTTGTACAACGCGGCCATCTTCGCGGAAATTCTACGGGCTGGCATTCAATCACTGCCCAAGGGACAGCGGGAGGCCGGCCTGACCATTGGCCTGACCAGCTTCCAGTCCCGGATGCTGATCGAGCTGCCACAGGCCGTCCGACGCATGATGCCATCGCTGGTAGCTCAGCTGGTGGTCCTTCTGAAGGACACATCACTGGGCTACATCGTGGCCTACGGCGAGCTGCTTCGGGCCGTACAGGTCATGGCGGACTTCCTGGGCAACGCTTTCCTGTTTCCGATCTTCTTCGTGGCAGCGGCGATCTACATCGCGATCAACATTTGCGTATCCCGCATCGCTGTCTGGATCGAACGCCGCGGCTCCCAGAAGGCCGCCGGCGGTGTGGCCAAGGCTGAAGCCGCCGCCGTTGAAACGGCCGCCAAATAGTTCCTGGCAAATCAATAAAGGGCCCGGATCCGCGTCGGCGGATCCGGGCCCTTCATTTTTGCTTGCCGGCGTGGGCGAGTTGTCAGCCCAGCCAGGTCCGCAGCGCCCGCAGGCACTCACGGATGGCGTCCGCGTCGACGTGTTCGTTGTCCTTGTGCGCCAGCAGCGGGTCACCGGGACCGAAGTTAACCGCCGGGATGCCCAGCTCGCTGAAACGCGCGACGTCGGTCCAGCCGTACTTGGGCTTGGGCTCCGCCCCGACAGCGGCCACGAAGGACGCCGCCGCGGGGTGGTTCAGCCCGGGCCGTGCCCCGGCGGCGCTGTCCGTTTTGACGACGTCGAACCCGTCAAGGAGTTCGCGGACGTGGGCTTCGGCCTGGTCGGGCGTTTTATCCGGAGCAAAGCGGTAATTGATTTCCACGACGCAGCGGTCCGGAATGACGTTGCCGGCCGTGCCTCCGTTGATCTTCACCGCATTGAGGCTTTCCCGGTAGTCCAGGCCGTCCACGTTGATGGTGGCCGGTTCATAGGCGGCCAGGCGGGCGAGGATGGGCGCCGCCGCGTGGATGGCGTTGCTTCCCATCCAGGCCCTGGCGGAATGCGCCGCCTCGCCGATAGTGGTTGCTTCAAACCGCATGGTGCCGTTGCAGCCACCTTCCACGGTGCCATGGGTAGGCTCCAGCAGGATGGCGAAGTCGCCGTCGAGCAGCCCGCCGTGGTTGCGTACCAGGCGGCCCAGTCCGCTCTTGACGGCTTCCACTTCCTCGTGGTCGTAGAACACGAACGTGACATCCTTGCTGGGCTCCGCGCCGCCGTCGAACACTGACGCCGCCAGGGCGAGCTGAACAGCCACCCCGCCTTTCATGTCCGTGGCGCCGCGGCCGTAGAGGAGGCCCTCCCCGGGGCGCCGGACGGCCAGAACGAGGGCACAGTGCCCAGGGACCCTTCGGTGGTGGGCAGGGGCACTGTGTCCAGGTGCCCGGCCAGGATCACCCGCTCAGCGCGGCCAAGGGCGGTGCGGGCAATGAGCGAATCACCGTCCCGCACGACGCTAAGCTGCGGAATTTTCCGCAGCCCGTGTTCGACGGCGTCGGCCAGGTCCTTCTCGTTGCCGGAGACACTGTTGATATCCAGCAGCGCGGCGGTGAGGAGGGCAACGTCCTGGCGGAGATCCAGGCGGACAGTGGAGGTTTGAGCAGTCACGAAGCCAGTCTAGTTCGAGTCCTGCTCCTGCCTCTCGATAGACTGGAGCCATGACTGAAACCGCTGCTGCTTCCGCTGTGCCCGCTGACCGTTCCGCGTCCGTTGACGCCCGCTCCGCCTATGGCTACGGTGTGGCCACCATTTCGACGCTCAAGGGCGAGGGCACTGTCCTGGACGTCTGGTATCCAGCGCCGGCCCTTGGAACCGCAGCGGACAGCCTCCGGGACGTGGGAAACGCGGATCCAGTGCTGGCCGAGATCGCCGCCGCTGGCGCTGATGCGGACCGCAGCACCGAGCAGCAGGTGGTTTTTGTCCAGATCAAGCTCGACGAAGCCCCGGCCGATACCGCGGACGCCTACCTCCGCCTCCACCTGCTCTCGCACCGCCTGGTCCAGCCGAACACCATCAACCTGGACGGCATCTTCGGCAAGCTCCCCAACGTCGTGTGGACGAACTTCGGCCCGGCCTCAGTTGACGGCTTCGAACTGACCCGGGCAAAGCTGCGCAGGCGCGGCGCCGTGACGGTGTACGGCGTGGACAAGTTCCCGCGCATGGTGGACTACGTGGTACCCGCCGGTGTCCGGATTGCCGACGCAGACCGCGTGCGCCTTGGCGCCCACCTGGCCGAAGGCACCACCGTGATGCACGAAGGGTTCGTCAACTTCAACGCCGGCACCCTGGGCACTTCCATGGTGGAAGGCCGCATCTCCGCCGGAGTCGTGACAGGCGACGGCACGGACGTTGGCGGCGGTGCCTCGATCATGGGCACGCTGTCCGGTGGCGGCAAGGAGAAGATCTCCCTTGGTGAGCGCGTGCTGCTTGGCGCCAACTCCGGCGTCGGGATCAGCATCGGCGACGACTCGGTTGTTGAGGCAGGCCTCTACGTCACCGCCGGGACCCGCGTCCGCGTGATCGGGCCGAAGGACGCCGACGGCGAAGACACCACCCGGGTGGTGAAGGCCGTGGAGCTTTCCGGCGTACCCAACCTGCTGTTCCGCCGCAACTCCACCAGCGGTGCCGTCGAGGTGCTCCCCCGCAAGGGCCAGACCGTGGAACTCAACGAGGCACTCCACGCAAACTGATTCCGCCCGCCCGCAGATGTTCAACCGGCCCGTCCAGGGCCTGAGGGAGTAACTTCTTGTCACGGAGACGTGGCCTGCGCCGCCTGCTTGTGCTGGGCTTGGCCCTGGCCCTGATCGGCGGCGGCGTCTACACCGCGGTGGCTTTCATCCAGCGCTCGGAAACACTTGTGGCCGAGAAGTGCACCGCAACTGTGGGATCCCTGAAAGCCGAGCTGGCTACCGACCAGGCGGCAAACGCCGCGCTGATCTCTGCCGTAGCGGTTCGCCGGGGGCTGCCGCCGCGGGCGGCGAGCGTTGCCCTCGCCACCGCGATGCAGGAATCGAAGCTCAGGAACATCGGGCACGGTGACCAGGCGGGCCCGGATTCCCGGGGGCTGTTCCAGCAGCGGCCCTCGCAGGGCTGGGGCACCGCGGAGCAGGTGATGGACCCCTACCATTCGACCGGGGCGTTCTACGACGCCCTGGTCAAGATCCCCGGGTACGAGTCGTTGGAAATAACGGCCGCCGCGCAGCGGGTCCAGCGGTCCGCCTACCCGCAAGCCTATGCCGAGCACGAGGACATGGGCCGGGCCTTCGCCTCAGCCCTGACCGGACAGGCCGCCGAAGCCCTGGACTGCACCCTCAAGTCTCCCGAAGGCCCCGGCGACGCGCAGGCCGTCCTCACCGAGCTGACGGCCGCCTTCGGCGACGTCCCGGCATCAGCGGACGGAAGCACCATCGTCCTCGAAGCCAGCGGCAGCCAGGCCTGGGCCGTCGGCCAATGGGCGGTGGCGAACGCGAAGTCGTTGGCCGTGACAGACGTGGCTGTGGACGGCCATAGCTGGCACCGGACGGCCAGGAACGGCTGGCAGGCCTCGGACGTGCAGCCGGGCCAGGTCACGGTCACAGTAGCCACGGGCTCGCCCTGATCCTTTCTCAGACGAGCAGCTCCACCACAGGCTGCACGTAACTTCGGAACACCTCGGGCTGGGTCAGGAGTTCATTGCTCATGATGATCTTGTCCGGTTCCAGGTACCACGCCCGTGGTTCAGTCAGCGGGAGTTCGATGATGGTCAGCGTGAAGTCCCGCGAGCCGCGGCCCACTTCCAGCAGCCTGTCCTCCACCATGTCGCCCAGAAGCTGCGGTGCCCCGCTGGCCTCCCGTTCCGCTTCCAGTGCTGCGTACTCGGCCCGGCGCTCCCGTGCCCAGGTCAACGCTGAACCAAAGTGCGCCTGAAGCACCCGACGCAGGGCCGGCGAGTTGCCGAAGGCCTCAAATTCGGGCGGCGTCACTTCCGGGGTCATTTTCGGATGCCCTTTGAGCAGCTGCTCCCACCACGCTTCCCACTCGGTCTTCAGGGCGCTGATCCCGCCCACATCGGATGTGAGATTGCTGTGATCCACCGGACGGATTTTGGGTGCCATGTGACAGAGCGCCGGCTGGCCCGCACTGTCCAGTCCGGCGGCGTCTCGGACATACAGTGCAATGAGCATGGGACCCGAAGTGTCCATCGTGATTCGCCAGCCAGGACCGCCTGTGTGGTGCATCCGAATGGCCTCCCTTGGCATGTTTACTGTCTCAGTGTATTCCTGATGACTACTGACGTTAATGGCTTGCCAGCGACTGGCCAAGGCTCTCAAGATGGGACGCCAGGACGTCCCGGCACATTTCCGCGGTCATCCATTCCGGCTGAAGGAGCGCGTGCATCGTCAGTCCGTCCAGGGTGGCCAGCAGCCGCTCGGCTTCGGTCACCAGCGATTGCTGGGCCTCGCCGTCGTCGCACCCGGCCTTGCCCGGTGCGCGAAGTTCCATGACCAGCCACCCCACGGCAGCGGCCACGGCACGGTGGCTGCGGTCGGCCTCCGCTGCCAGGAACGGCCTGATCCTTGCCGCGTTCTTGAACGCCATCCACACGCAGGCATCCACGGCCCGTTCCTCGTCCAGCGGGAGGAACTGGCCCAGGAGTGTTAACACGCCGTCGCGGTGTTCCTGTGTCCCCGGCACCAGCGACTCGAGGTGCTCCCGGGACCCGGCCAGGCGTCCGGTGACCCTGTCCACCACCACCCCGAAGGAGTGGGCCAACAGATCCTCGCTGCTGGCGAAATAGTGCCGGACGGAGCCAACCGCCAGCCCGGCCTCATCCGCGACTTCGCGGAGTGAGGCACGTTCCAGCCCGTCCGCCGCGATGATCCTGAACACTGCTTCGACAACTTCCTGTCGCCGGGCTGCGGCATCGACAATTTTGGGCACCCCTATTATTTAGCACGGTTGTGCCGCCAAGGTGTGGGCAACACGGGCGGAAGCCCTATTAATTGGGATAGCGTTGAGCCCATGAGAATTCTGGTTACGGGCGGCACCGGCTATATCGGTTCGCACACAGTTCTGTCCCTGCAGGAAGCCGGCCATGAGGTAGTGGTCATCGACAACCTGGTCAATTCAAGCGAGGAGTCGCTGCGCCGCGTGGCCGAGCTCAGCGGCAAGGAAGCGGCGTTCCATAACGTTGATCTGGTGGACGAGGCCGCTGTCGATGCCGTTTTCGCCCGGGAGCGGATCGACGCGGTGATCCACTTCGCCGGCCTCAAGGCGGTGGGCGAATCAGTCCGCGGGCCGCTGAAGTACTACTACAACAACCTCGTGGGCACACTGAACCTGATCCGGGTGATGGACCGTCACGATGTCCGGTCGCTGGTGTTCAGCTCCTCAGCCACGGTGTACGGCGAGCACAACCCCATCCCGTACGTCGAGAAAATGGAGATCGGCGCCAACAACCCCTACGGGCGGACCAAGGAACAGATCGAGGACATCCTCTCGGACCTCGGCGCTGCTGACGACCGCTGGCACATCGCGCTCCTGCGCTACTTCAACCCGGTGGGCGCACACCCGTCCGGCCGGATCGGCGAAGACCCCCAGGGCATTCCCAACAACCTCGTTCCCTTCATCGCCCAGGTCGCAGTGGGCCGCCGCGACAAGCTGATGGTCTTCGGCGGCGACTACGACACGCCCGACGGCACGTGCCTGCGTGACTACATCCACGTCGTCGACCTCGCCGAGGGCCATGTTGCGGCCCTGAACCACGTGGCTGACCGCACGGGGGTGTTCCGCTGGAACCTCGGCTCCGGCAAGGGCTCGTCGGTGCTGGAGGTCCTTCACTCCTTCGAAAAGGCCGTGGGCCACGAGCTCCCCTACGAGATCACCGGCCGCCGGGCCGGAGACCTTCCCGCGTTCTGGGCTGACGCCACGTCGGCGCTGGCGGACCTGAGCTGGTCCACTACGAAGACCGTGGACCAGATGTGCGAGGACCATTGGCGCTGGCAGAAGAACAACCCGATGGGTTACGACTCCTGACGCCCCTGCATCGACGTTAAACTACGACGCCGGCCACGCACCTTGGGTGCGTGGCCGGCGTCGTGATTTGGGCGCTCTCCCGTTACACGGACGGGTAGTTGCGCTCAGGCTCTCCTGTGTAGAGCTGGCGCGGGCGGCCGATCTTGGTGTTCGGATCGCTGATCATTTCGCGCCACTGGGCAATCCAGCCGGGCAGGCGGCCGATGGCGAACAGGACGGTGAACATCTTCTCCGGGAAGCCCATGGCCTTGTAGATCAGGCCGGTGTAGAAGTCCACGTTGGGGTAGAGCTTGCGCTGGATGAAGTAATCGTCATTCAGGGCCTTCTCTTCGAGGCGCAGGGCGATCTCCAGGAGTTCGTCGTTGCCGCCGAGCTTAGTGAGGATCTCGTGCGCCGTGGCCTTGACGATTTTGGCACGCGGGTCGTAGTTCTTGTAGACGCGGTGTCCGAAGCCCATGAGGCGAACGCCGTCTTCCTTGTTCTTGACCTTCTCCATATAGTCCTCAGGCTTGGTGCCGTCGGCCTGGATCTGGCGGAGCATCTTCAGTACGGCCTCGTTGGCGCCGCCGTGGGCGGGGCCAAAGAGGGCGTTGATGCCTGCCGACACGGAGGCGAAGAGGTTGGCGTTGGACGAGCCGACCAGCCGGACCGTGGAGGTGGAGCAGTTCTGCTCGTGGTCGGCGTGCAGGATGAGGAGCAGGTCCAGCGCCTTGGCGACTACCGGGTCCACCTCGTACTGCTCGGCCGGGAGGCCGAAGCTCAGGCGCAGGAAGTTCTCCACGAGGTTGTGGGAGTTGTCCGGGTAGAGCATCGGCTGGCCGATGCTCTTCTTCAGGGCGTAGGCGGCAATGACCGGCATCTTGGCCAAGAGTCGGTAGGTGGAGACCTCCACCTGCTCGGCGTTGAACGGGTCCAGCGAGTCCTGGTAGAACGTGGAGAGCGCGGACACGGCCGAGGACAGCACCGGCATAGGGTGGGCGTCCCGCGGGAAGCCGCTGAAGAAGCCCTTGAGCTCTTCGTGCAGCAGGGTGTGGTGGCGGATCCGCTGGTCAAAGGCTTCCAGCTCGATGGCGGTCGGCAGGTTGCCGTAGATGAGCAGGTAAGAGACTTCCAGGAAGCTCGAGTGCTGGGCGAGCTGCTCGATCGGGTAGCCGCGGTAGCGCAGGATGCCGGCGTCGCCGTCGATGTAGGTGATGGCGGACGTGGTGGCCGCGGTGTTCATGAAACCGGGGTCAAAGGCAACGGCACCGGTCTGCTTCAGCAGCTTGGAAACGTCGTAGCCTTCGTTTCCTTCTACAACCTGGATGCGCGGGAGTTCGAGCTCGCCGCCGGCATGGCGCAGGGTTGCGCTGGTGGTCTCAGTCATGGAGTCTCCTCATGAGGCGTCAGGGCCTCTCTGTAGAAAGCTTGATCCAACATCTGGTGAAGCCGCCCGAGGAGCCTGCATGGACAGGGATTCCAACGGCCGGGCTACCTTCTTGTAGAAAGCCACCATTGATAGTCAGTTAAAAAGTACCGCTCCTGGCAAGGTGGCACTAATCCGGTAGTGCCAAAATGCCCAAAAAACGCCCCACTTGTGTCGCGTGTCACACCATTGTTACGGACCTGCGGCAGTTAGGGCCCGGTGGTCAGCCGCGCCACTGCCGCATCGATCCGTTCGTCCGCGGCCGTGAGCGCCACGCGAATAAACCCGTTGCCTGCATCGCCGTAGAAAACGCCGGGGCCCACCACGATGCCGATCTCGGCGAGCCTGCCCACGGTGTCCCACGTGGCTTCACCGGCAGTGCACCACAGGTACAGCCCGGCCTGCGATTCGTGAATCGTCAGCCCGAACGCCTCGAGTGCCGGCACGATCCGTTCCCGCCGGCCGCGGTACAGGTCCTTCTGGGCCTGCACGTGGGCGTCGTCGCCGAGCGCCACGCGCATGGCTTCCTGCACGGGGTACGGAACAATCATGCCGGCGTGCTTGCGGCTGTTGACCAGGTTCGCCATGATGACCGGATCCCCGGCCACGAAGGCCGCACGGTAGCCCGCCAGGTTGGACTGCTTGCTCAGCGAGTACACCGCCAGCAGGCCCTCGTGGGAACTCCCGGCCACATGCGGATCAAGGATGCTGGGAACCGGCTGACCGCCCCGCTGGACGTCCCACTCCCCCCAGCCGAGTTCTGCGTAGCATTCGTCGGAGGCCACCACGGCGCCGAGTGCTCGGGCCTGGTCGACTATCCGCTTGAGCGACTCCGTGTCGCGGACGCTTCCGGTGGGGTTGGCCGGGGAGTTGACCCAGACGAGCCGAACCCGGGCCCTCGTGTCCTCGTCCAGTTCGTCGAGGTCGTCAGCGGCGACCTGTTCGGCCCCAGCGAAGGTCGCACCAATGTCGTAGGTGGGGTACGCCACGGTAGGACGGACGACGACGTCGCCCGGTTTCAGTCCCAGCAGGAACGGCAGCCACGCCACGAGTTCCTTGGAGCCGACCGTAGGCATCACGTGCCGGGGATCAAGTCCTGGGACGCCGCGGCGACGTTCAAACCAGTCCGCGATGGCCCTGCGCAGCGCCGGAGTGCCATGCACTGTGGGGTATCCGGGCGCGTCAGCTGCCCGTTGGAGCGCTTCCTGGACCAGCGAAGGGGTGTGGTCCACGGGAGTGCCGATTGAAAGATTTACCGCTCCGCCGGGGTGCTGCGCGGCCTTGGCAAGATACGGTGCCATGGCCTCCCACGGGTAGTCGGGCAGGCTGAGGCCAAAGCTTCGTACCGCAGATGTCACGCCTGGCGCCTCAGTGATCCTGGTTCTGGAGCGGCAAGGCGGCAATCATCGGGTGGTCGGTGTGGGTGTTGCCCACCTTGGCCGCACCGCCCGGCGACCCCAGTTCGTCAAAGAACTCGACATTGGCCTTGTAGTAGTCGGCCCACTCGTCAGGGGTGTCGTCCTCGTAGTAGATCGCTTCCACGGGGCAGACAGGCTCGCAGGCGCCGCAGTCGACGCATTCGTCCGGGTGGATGTAGAGGGACCGCTCGCCCTCATAGATGCAGTCGACCGGGCACTCCTCAATACATGCCTTGTCCTTGACATCTACACACGGCTGCGCGATTACGTACGTCACGTCCCTTGCCTCTCCACGTTGGTCCGGCACCTGGCCGGTGATCATTTCCGGCCTGAGCGCCGGACTGCTGACTTCTGAGCCTATTATCTCCCAGCCTGTTCCCGCGAACCTAGCGGCGCGTCATACAAGCCTGACGTCATACAAGCTCAGCGTCCTACTATGAAGTGGTGAGTTCGCAGATCCCCGCTCCCCGGCAGTTCCTTGCAGGCGCCTCCCTGGGCACCAGGGTGGTGGTGCGTTACAGGATATCGGATGGCCTCACGGATGCGCTGGGCGACCTCGTGGGGATGAGCGACGCCGAATGCACTGTCCGCACCCGGCGGTCCGACGTCGTCATCCCGCTGGACCTCGTGGTGGCAGCCAAACCGGTTCCGCCGGCGCCGCCGCGCCGGAACCCGCGCCCCGCTCCCTAAAAGCCCGCTCCCTAGCCGCCCGCTGCCAGGGCCAGCAGGGGCAGGAGCGTGAACACCAGGGTCCCGGAGGAGTTTGTGCCGGCGGTACACATCACGATGCGGCTGGGCGGTCACGGCGTCGGCCTCGCAGGAGTGATTGGCATGTGCCAATCACTTGTTGGTTACACTTTCCCTTATGGATCGGCCAGCGGAGGACGCGGATGCAGATGTTGTGGCCAAAGGCCGCGCCCTTAGCTCTCCGCTGCGGCTGCGGATCCTGCGGTTATGCTTGCACCAGTCCCGGACCAATAAGGAAATCGCGGAGCTACTCGACCTCAATCCGGCCTCGAGCCTGCACCACGTCAGGACGCTCGTGCGGACCGGGTTCCTGGTGGCGGAGCAGCGGCGCAAAGGCAACCGGGGCGCCGTCGAAGTCCCCTACATCGCGAGCCGCAAGTCCTGGCACACGCCCGTCGACAACGTGGCACCCGTGCTGATAGAGACGTTCCTGCAGGAGACCAGGGATCTTCCGCCGGAGGATATCGAGGTCTGGCGGCTCGGCGTCAAATTCAATGCTGCCCGCCGGGACGAAATGCTCGGGAAGCTTCGGGCCGTCATCGAGGAGTACATCGCGCTCCCGGCGGACGACGACGGCGAGGCCACCTCGCTGATGATCGCGCACCACCGGGACCCAACAGCGGGATGACGCGGAACGGATGGCCCCGTCCGCCTGACGCGATGTCAGGACGGCGGCTGCCGCGGCCGGTAGCGCCGGCACCAGGCGAGCATCAGGAGCGTTGCCCCGGCGATGCCGTAAACCCAAAGAGTCCCCGGCAGGTCACCCGAAATGAGGCGTTTGCCCGGCTCCAGTGCCGACAACCAGCCGGCCAGGACATAGCAGAGCACCCCGCACACCGCCGTCGGGATCGCCGACCGGAAGGCGGCCCCGAGCAACAGTTGGACCGAGGCGAGGAGAACCAGCGCCGCCACGGCACCCCACGGGAGGACGACGCCGGACACCATCAACTGCTGGCGGTGCAGTGCGGTACCTGCCGTGGCAGCAAAAAGAGCTGCCGGCACGGCGGCGGCAATGCCGCCTGCCATGCCGGCAGCTCTATTGTTCACGAGGGTGATGATCCGGACGTGCGGGATCAGACCTTGGCGCGGGCGCGGTTGGACTTGGCACGCTCGTTGGTGTCCAGGATGAGCTTCCGGATGCGGATGGACTCCGGGGTAACCTCAACGCACTCGTCTTCGCGGGCGAATTCAAGGGACTCTTCGAGGGTCAGGTCGCGCGGCGGCGTCAGGTTCTCGAAGGTGTCCGAGGAAGCGGCACGCATGTTGGTGAGCTTCTTTTCCTTGGTGATGTTCACGTCCATGTCGTCGGCGCGGGAGTTCTCGCCAACGATCATGCCCTCGTAGACCTCGGAGGTGGGCTTGACGAAGAAGGAGCCACGTTCCTGCAGGTTGATCATGGCGAACGGCGTCACAACACCGGCGCGGTCGGCGATCATTGAACCGTTGGTGCGGTACTCGATCGGGCCGGCCCACGGCTCGTAGCCTTCGGAGATCGAGGCCGCGATGCCGGCGCCGCGGGTGTCCGTGAGGAACTTGGTGCGGAAGCCGATCAGGCCACGGGCCGGAACGATGAATTCCATGCGGCACCAGCCGGTGCCGTGGTTGGCCATGTTGGTCATGCGGCCCTTGCGGGCAGCCATGAGCTGGGTGACGGCGCCGAGGTACTCTTCGGGCACGTCGATGGTCATGTGCTCCATGGGCTCGTGGATCTTGCCGTCGATGGTCTTGGTGACCACCTGCGGCTTGCCGACGGTCAGTTCGAAGCCTTCGCGGCGCATCTGCTCAACCAGGATGGCAAGGGCGAGCTCGCCACGGCCCTGGACTTCCCAGGCGTCGGGACGCTCGGTGGGCAGAACCTTGATGGAGACGTTACCGATCAGTTCCTTGTCCAGGCGGTCCTTCACCTGGCGGGCCGTAACCTTGGCGCCCTTGACCTTGCCGGCCAGCGGGGAGGTGTTGATACCGATGGTCATGGAGATCGCGGGATCGTCCACGGTGATCAGCGGCAGCGGCTGCGGGTTCTCGGCGTCAGTCAGGGTCTCACCGATGGTGATCTCTTCGATGCCGGCGACAGCGACGATCTCGCCCGGGCCCGCGGACTCGGTCGGAACGCGGTCAAGTGCCTTGGTGGCCAGGAGTTCGGTGATCTTGACGTTCTTCAGTTCGCCGTTGGCACGTGCCCATGCGACGGTCTGGCCTTTGCGCAGGGTGCCGTTGTAGATGCGGAGCAGAGCCAGGCGGCCCAGGAACGGCGAGGCGTCAAGGTTGGTGACGTGCGCCTGCAGGACGCCGTTCGGGTTGTACGTCGGTGCGGGGATGTGCTCGATGATGGTCTTGAACAGCGGCTCGAGGTCCTCGTTTTCCGGAGCCGTGCCGTCGGCCGGCTGCTCGAGGGAGGCGCGGCCAACCTTGGCGGCTGCGTAGACGACAGGAACTTCGAGGATCTTGTCCAGGTCCAGGTCCGGAACTTCGTCCGCGAGGTCCGAAGCCAGGCCCAGGAGCAGGTCCATGGACTCGTGGACAACTTCGTCGATCCGCGCGTCGGGGCGGTCGGTCTTGTTGACCAGCAGGATGACCGGCAGGTGCGCGGCCAGGGCCTTGCGCAGCACGAAGCGGGTCTGGGGCAGCGGGCCCTCGGAAGCATCAACGAGGAGCACCACGCCGTCAACCATGGACAGGCCGCGCTCAACCTCGCCGCCGAAGTCAGCGTGGCCCGGGGTGTCAATCACGTTGATGGTGATGGTCTCGCCCTTGGAGGACGGTCCGTTGTAGGCCACGGTGGTGTTCTTGGCCAGGATGGTGATGCCCTTTTCGCGCTCAAGGTCACCGGAGTCCATGACGCGGTCTTCGAGGTGGTTGTGCTCGGCAAAGGAGTTGGTCTGCTTGAGCATGGCGTCGACCAGGGTGGTCTTGCCGTGGTCAACGTGGGCCACGATCGCGACGTTGCGCAGGTCACTGCGCGATGCAGTGGCTACCGCGGTGTTGGTGGTGGTTTCAGACATGCGTTATTGCTCGATTCAGTGGTGAAGTCAGCTGTGGTATCGCGACATTTCCAACCGGAACGCACGACGGAAGAGACCCTTTGACACAGGGCACCTACCTCTAGTCTAAGCGCTAGGTCATTTATTGGCCTAAAAACCCGAAACCAGCCGCCCCCAACCCCTATAACGGCGCCGTTCCGGCCCCTGTTACCGGATCGTCACCGCGCCACGGTGAACAGTCGGTAAAATCGCTGGATTTTCCTAACCCTATGCCCCATCATTACGGTGATAACAGCAAGCAAAGCCCGGAGACCATAGATGCGAAACGCCTCGGCTCTGACCCGCTTGGTCGCACCTATGATCGCCATCGGCGTTCTGATGGCCGGCTGCGGTCAGGCACCAAACACAACAGCTGCCGCCCGGGATTCGACCGCGCCCGCAGCAAGCACGGCGGCCGCACAACCGGCTGCCCAGGCGTCAGGTCAGGCCACTCCCCGCAAATCGGGTGCCGCACCTGCCGCAGCGGCGCCGGGCGAACCGGTGGCGGCCGGCTCCGGAGCGAAATCGCAGCTGGTCCCGGCGCTGGATCCGAGCACCATGATTCCCGGGTCTGTTTACAAGAACCCGGCGAACGGCCGCAACGAGGTCATCGTGGCCAACATCAGGCGGACCGCCGTGCTGATCGGCGACTCCCAGTCTGAACCTGAGCTGGGCTGGCCCCGCCAGGGGCTGGCCGCGATGGGCTACAACGTCTTCTTCTGCGGCCGCGGCGGTACCGGATTTGTGGCCGCGAACGGCAAGACCGGAAACTACATCGATGCCCTGCAGCGCGGTGACTGGCAGCTCCCGTACGGTTCCCCTGCGCTGGTGGTCATCGAGGGCGGCGGAAACGACGCAGCCCGCGGAGCGACGGACGCCCAGATCGTGGTCAATGCCGAGCGGCTGATCTCATCGCTCAAGCAGCGTTACGCTGGCGCCAAGTTCGCCATGATCGGCACGCTGGCCCGCGGCATCAATTACGGCGGCGGCCGCCGGTCCCAGGTTGATGCCCTGCTGGGTACGGTGGCGGCCAAGCACGCCATCCCGTTTGTCAGCGTCGGCGACTGGCTGACCAAATACAACCTGGCCAAAGAGCTGGCGGACGGCGTTCACATGAACAACACCGGCCACAAGGCCCTGGGTGCGCTCCTGGCAACCCGGCTGAAGGAGCTGGGACTCGAGGCCCCTCCTGAACAGGTCACCTCGGCCTTGCCCATCAACTGAACCGGGTCACCGAACGCGGGGCAACTCGATGCGCCAACTGGATTCAGCCTGACCGTGTGCCGGGCAGTGTACAAAGTACAAAAAGGAGCCGGTATCCAAGCCCTTGGGCTTGGATACCGGCTCCTTTGCTATGCGGATGCCTCAGGCAACTTCGGGCGGCAGCATCAGCCGCGCTCCCGGGATGGCGTTAAGCAGTGCCTTCGTGTACTCCTGCTGCGGCGAGTCGAAGACGTCGTCCGTCGACCCGGTCTCCACTAGCTTGCCCTGCTCCATGACACACACGTGGTCCGCGATCTGACGGACCACGGCGAGGTCATGGGTGATAAACAAGTAGGTCAGGCCCAGCCGGGACTGCAGCTCAGCGAGCAGGTTCAGCACCTGCGCCTGCACCAGCACGTCCAAAGCCGAGACAGCTTCATCACAGATGATCACTTCCGGGTCGAGGGCCAGTGCCCGCGCAATGGCGACGCGCTGCCGCTGGCCGCCCGAGAGCTCGTTCGGGTACCGCTGCATGGTGGACTGCGGCAGGGCAACCTGGTCCAACAGTTCGCGGACCTTCTTCTCGCGGCTGGCCTTGTCCCCGATCCTGTGGGTCCGCAGCGGTTCCTCGATGGTCCGGAAGATGTTGTACATCGGGTCCAGGGAGCCATACGGATCCTGGAAGATCGGCTGCACGCGCCGGCGGAACGCGAAGATCTCCTTGTTGTTGAGCGTGGACGTGTCCACGCCGTCGAACACGATCCTGCCTGACGTGGGCTGCAGCAGGTTCAGCACCATCTGCGCGACGGTGGACTTGCCGGAACCAGACTCCCCGACAATCGCCGTCGTGGTGCCCCGCTTGACGCTGAAGGAAACGTCGTCCACCGCGGTGAAGTCGGTCGATTTCCCGAAGCCGAAACGCAGCTTGAAGACCTTTTTCAGGTTCTGGATCTGCAGCACGTCTTCAGTCATGGTCGGCTCGACGACGGCCTCGCCGGGAGCGAGCAGTTCGTCCGACTCGAGACCGAGTTCCTTGGCCACCTGGATGCGCCGGGAAGCAAGGGACGGTGCCGAGGCCACGAGCCGCCGCGTGTACGGGTGCTGCGGGTTCTGCAGCAGTTCCAGCGACGGACCGGCTTCCACCACGTTGCCCCGGTACATCACCACCACCTTGTCGGCGCGTTCGGCTGCGAGGCCCAGGTCGTGGGTGATGAGGAGCACGGACGTGCCCAGCTCCGAGGTCATCGTTTCGAGGTGGTCGAGGATCTGGCGCTGGACCGTCACGTCGAGCGCGGACGTGGGCTCGTCGGCGATGAGCAGCCGCGGCCGGCAGGACAGGCCGATGGCGATCAGCGCGCGCTGGCGCATGCCGCCGGAGAACTCGTGCGGGTACTGCTTCGCCCGCCGTTCGGCGTCGGGAAGGCCCGCCTGGGCGAGAACCTTCGCAACGTCTGCCGGTCCGCTCGGACGGCCGTTGGCCCGCAGCGTTTCCTTGACCTGGTAGCCGATCTTCCAGACCGGGTTCAGGTTGGACATCGGGTCCTGCGGGACCATGCCGATGGTGTTGCCGCGCAGCTCGATCATGCGCTTTTCGGAGGCATGGGAAATGTCCTCGCCGTCGAGCAGGATCTGCCCGCCGGAAACCCGGCCGTTGCCGGGCAGCAGCCCGATGGCGGCCAGCGCCGTCGTCGATTTTCCGGAGCCCGACTCCCCCACAATTGCGACCGTTTCACCCGGCATGATGGTCAGGTGGGCATTCCGGACGGCCTGGACTTCGCCGGACCCGGTTTTGAAGGAAATCGCCAGGTCGCGGATTTCCAGGAGCGGTTTATCCGTGAGGCCGGCCTCACTGATTCTGACATCGGACGTTGTCATGATTGCCTCGTTCATCGTTGACGGCTCTTCGGGTCGAGGGCGTCGCGCAGGGCGTCGCCGAGCATGATAAAGCTCAGGACGGTGACGGACAGCGCCATTGCCGGGTAGAGCAGGATCGCCGGGTTGGTGCGGACAGAGGACTTGGCGGCCGCGATGTCGTTGCCCCAGGACATGATGCTGCCGGGAAGCCCGATGCCGATGAAGGACAGCGTGGCTTCCGCGACGATGAAGACGCCGAGCTCCATGGTGGCCAGGACAATGATCGGCGCGAGGGCGTTCGGCAGCACGTGCCTGACGAGTGAGCCCAGGCGGGAAACGCCGAGCGAACGCGCAGCGGTCACGAAGTCGGCGTTGCGCACTTCGATCACGGCTCCGCGCGTAATGCGGGCCATCTGCGGCCAGCCCAGGACCACCAGGACCATGACCACAGTCCACACGCCCCGGTTTTCACGCATGAACGGAAGCTGCGAGACAACCAGCGCGCCCAAAATAAGCGGCAGGGCGAAGAAGATGTCGCCGAGACGGGCGATGACAGCGTCGATCCAGCCCCCGTAGAACCCGGCGAGGGCGCCGAGGGTGACCCCGATGATGAGGACGAACAGCACCGAGAAGACGCCCACCATCAGCGATGCCTGGGTGCCGTGGATGATGCGGGAGTACACGTCACAGCCCTGGAAGGTGAAGCCGAGGGGATGCCCGGATGCCGGAGCGCCGTCGGAATTCGCCAGCTGGCAGTTGTCGTTGGGCGCCACTTGGGTGAACAGTCCCGGAAAGATCGCCACAATGATGATCAGGGCGATCATCATTGTGGCGATGATGAACAGCGGACGACGGCGGAGCTTGCGCCAGGCATCTGCCCAGAGGCTCAGCGGCGCCTGGTCTGTTTTGAGCGAGTCTGTTGCGAGCAGAGGGGTCTCCTCCACGGGGGCAACAAAGTGCTCGATTACGCGATTAGTTTTCATAACGGATCCTCGGATCAAGCCAGGCGTACAGCAAATCGACCAACAGGTTGGCAATGACGAAGACAAGCACCAGGACGCTGACAATCGCGACGACAGTGGGGCCCTCGCTGCGGATGACGGCCTGGAACAGCTTCTGGCCGACGCCCGGGACGTTAAAGATGCTCTCCGTGACGATAGCGCCGCCCATCAGGCCACCGAGGCTGGCGCCCAGGTACGTGATGACCGGAATCATTGAATTGCGCAGGATATGGGTCACCACAACGCGGGGCCGTGACAGGCCTTTCGCGGTGGCGGTGCGCACATAGTCGGCGTTCATGTTTTCGATGACCGATGCGCGCGTGAGCCGCAGGACGTAAGCGAAGGACACCAGTCCCAGCACGGTGGCCGGCAGGATCAGGTTGCCCCAGTCCGCGCTGGCCCCCACGGTGGGTTTGGCCCAGCCGAGCTGCACACCGACCAGCAACTGCAGGACGAAGCCGAGTACAAACGTGGGGATGGCGATGACCACCAGGGACGCGATAAGCACCGTGGCATCGAAGATCCGGCCCTTGCGGAGCCCGGCGATGAGGCCGAATGTCACGCCAAAGACAGTCTGGATGATGAGGGCTTCGACGGCCAGCATGACGGTGACCGGGAAAATCCGGCCCAGGGACGCCGCAATCGGCTGGCCGGTGAAATCGACTCCGAGGTTGAAGGTGAACAGGTTCTTGAGGAAGAGCCCGTACTGCACCCAGAACGGCTGGTCGAGGTTGTACTGCTGGCGGAGCTGCGCGATGACGGCTTCGCTGGGGGGACGGTCGCCGAACAGCGCCCGGATTGGGTCACCCGGGAGGGCGAAAACCATGAAGTAGACGAGCAGGGTGGTTCCGATGAACACCGGAATGATCTGCAGCAGGCGCCGGAGGATGTACTGGATCACAGCAACGTCTCCTGAGCGTTTGTGGGGCTAAGGGGTTCATATAGACAGCTTTCGTGCCGATTCCAAGGCTATGGGGGCCCGGCTTTGTGGCCGAACCCCCATTAGCTTTTTGACGTGGATTTGTTCCGAGGACTACTTGGCGGTGATGGCCCAGTACTGCAGAACACCGTTCCAGCCAGAGTCAACGTTGCTGACGTTCTGGCTCCAGACGGCCTGGCGTGCGGAGTACCACAGCGGCAGGTTCGGGAGTTCCTGGAAGAGGATCTCCTGGGCCTGGGTGAACTTCTTGTTGGCGTCGTCCGTGGACTTGGCGCCCAGGCCTTCGGTGAGGAGCTTGTCGAACTCAGGGTTCGTGTATCCCTCGTAGTTGGCGCTGGCGCCGGACTTCAGGAGCGGGCCCAGGAAGTTGTACAGCGACGGGTAGTCGGCTTGCCAGCCTGCACGGGTCAGGCCCGGCAGGTTCTTGGCGGTGCGCAGCTTCAGGATTTCAGCGAACTTGGCGAACGGCTGGCCTTCGGCCTTGATTCCCAGGTTGTTCTTGAAGTTGTTGGCAACGGCGTCGATCCATTCCTTGTTGCCGCCGTCAGTGTTGTAGGCAAGCTGCAGGGTCTTGCCAGCGGGCCACGGGCTGATGGCGTCAGCTTTGGTCCACAGTTCCTTGGCCTTGGCGGCGTCGAACTTGAGGACGTCGGAGCCGGCAACATTGTCGTTGTAGCCGTCAACGGCCGGGGACGTGAAGTCCTTGGCAGGGATGCGCGTGCCGGAGAAGATGACCTTGGTGATCTCTTCGCGGTTGATGGCCATGGAGAGGGCCTGGCGGCGGAGCTTGCCTGCTTCGCCCTGGAACTCGGGCATGTAGCCCGGGATGTTCAGGGTGGAGTTGCCTGCGTACGGCTTGTTGAGGTGGTTCTCAGGGAAGTCCGTGGTGTAGGTCTTGAGGGCGTCGGTCGGCAGAACGTCCGTGACGTCGAGGTTGTTTGCCTGGATGTCGGTGTAGGCCGGAGCCGGATCAGTGTAGAACTTGAAGGTCACGCCGCCGTTCTTGGCAGTGCGCGGGCCCTCGTAGTCGGCGTTCTTGACCAGTTCGATCTGGCTGTCGTGCTGCCAGGAGCCTTCCTTGACCATCTTGTACGGACCGTTGCCGATCGGGTTCTCGCCGAACTTCTTCGGGTCCTTGATGGCGTCCGCGGGCAGTGGCATGAAGGCCGAGTAGCCGAGGCGCAGCGGCCAGTCGGCTTCAGGCTGTGCCAGCTTGACGGTGATGGTGGAATCGTCCTTGAGTACCAGGCCTGAGAGAGTCTGCGCGGTGGGGGCCGGAACGTCGGTGTCCTTGCCGTCCGCGCCCTTCTCGGTCTTGGTGGCACTGACGGCGTCGTAGCCCTCGATGGATTCGAAGAAGCTGCTGTTGTTCTGAGCGTTGGTGCTCAGCGCGGCGAAGTTCCAGGCATCAACGAAGCTCTTGGCCGTTACGGCCTCGCCGTTGGTGAACTTGCTGCCTGACTTCACCTTGATGGTGTAGTTCTGGCCGTCCGGGGATTCGATGGATTCAGCCAGCGCGTTGACCGACTTGCCGCTGGGGTCGTAGCTGCGCAGGCCCTCGAACAGGAGCTCAACCACGCGGCCACCGTAAACTTCGCTGGTGTCGGCGGGCATCAGGGGGTGCTGCGGTTCATTGCTGTACGCGGTGATGACCTTGTTGGGGTCGCCGGCAGCCTGGCTGGCACCGTCCGCAGCGCCGCCTCCGGCGCCGCATCCGGTCAGGGCAAGGGCTGCGATGGCAACCATGCCCAGTGCTTTGGAAGTGCGCGAAAAACGCATTCCGCCTCCTATGAGTTGTGGGAGTTGAGTAAAGAAAATCGTGTTTTCCCCGCAGGCCCAGGCACAGAGGTGTCCTGTGACGTGGCATACATAAGTGAGTAGCCTAACCCCAACATGTCCAGATAATGGAACTCTGTTGCCAAACTGTGACCGGGTCACAATTTGACCATTGGAGTCAACTCCTGAGCATTTCAAGTCACATGTTACTCACTGGTATGCTTCCCAGGTGTGACGGAGGCTACTCCACTCCTGTTGCCAGCAACTGGGCCCGGAGCTCCCTGCGCTCACGTTGTTTTTCGGGGTCCGGAAGGGGCACCGCCGCCAGCAGCCGCTGAGTGTAGGCTTCCTGCGGATTGCGCAGGATCTGGTCGCGCGTGCCCTGTTCAACGATCCTTCCCCGCTGCATCACGCAGATGCGGTCGGCCAGAACGTCAACCACTGCCAGGTCGTGTGTCACGAACAGGCAAGCGAACCCGAGATCCTTCTGGAGGTTCTGGAACAGTTCAAGGACTTTGGCCTGGACGGACACGTCCAGGGCCGACGTCGGCTCGTCCGCGACCATCAGCTTTGGCTTCAGGGACAGTGCCCGTGCGATGCCCACCCGTTGTTTTTGTCCGCCGGACAGTTCATGCGGGTACCGGTTGCGGTAGCTCCTGGGCAGCTCAACCTGGTCCAGGAGGGCTTCGATCCGCTTCTGCAGCGCGCTGCCCTTGGCCTCTCCGGCAAGGAACATGGGTTCACCGATGCTCTCGCCGATCGGCAGGCGTGGATTCAACGATGACGAGGGGTCCTGGAATACCATCCCGATGTGGCGCCGGACCTGGTGCAGCTGCTTTCCGTTCCTCTTGGCGGCGGAAATATCCTGGCCAACCACCCGCATTGTGCCCGCCGCGACAGGAAGCAGACCCACGGCGGCACGGCCGATCGTGGTCTTGCCCGACCCGGATTCACCCACAAGTCCCACCACCTGGCCAGGGTAGATGACGAGGTTGGCGCCTTCGACGGCCCTGAAGGCCGGTACACGGCCTTGTTTGGGGTATTCGATGGCAACATCCGTCAGTTCAAGGACCGGATCACCCTGCGGCCGTCCAGCCGCAGCGGCTTCCAGCGCAGCAGCGTTCTCGCGCTCCCGGCGCACCAGTTCGTCATGGTCCACGGACTCAAGCTCAGAGTGGGTGGCCGCCGCCAAGGCGGCAGTGACATCCACTTCGGCACCTTGGTCCGCGCCGCCCTGGCCAAGGTGCGGAACCGCGGCCAGCAGGGCCTGGGTGTATTCGTGGCGCGGGTTGCGGAACACCTGCTCCGCGGTTCCTGTCTCGACGATCAGGCCCCTGCGCATGACGGCAATCCGGTCCGCCAGGTCCGCCACCACACCCATGTCGTGGGTGATCAGCACAATGGCGCTGTCGAGCTTGTTCCGCAGGTTGCGCATCAGGTCCAGAATCTCGGCCTGGACGGTCACGTCCAGGGCGGTGGTGGGCTCGTCGGCAATCAGCAGTTTGGGGTCGCAGGACAGCGACTGGGCGATCATGGCCCTCTGCCGCTGCCCGCCGGACAACTGGTGGGGGTAGGACTTGAAGGCCTTCTCGGGATCCGGCAGCTCGACCAGCTCCAGCATCCTGAGGGCCCGCTCCTTCGCCTCGTCCGGGGACACTTCGTTGTGCAGCCGGACAGTCTCGACGATCTGCGCTCCCACCGTGTAGACGGGGTTGAGCGCCGTCATGGGCTCCTGGAAGATCACTGCCACGTCCTTGCCGCGGACCTCCCGGATATTGGCTGCGTTTGCGCCGAGGAGCTCCTTTCCGGACAGGCGCACGCTGCCGGAGACCCGGCTGTTGCTGGGCAGGAGGCCGAGCAGGGCCATGGAACTGGCGCTCTTTCCTGAGCCGGACTCCCCCACAATGGCAAGGACTTCTCCTGCCCTGACCTCGTAGTTCAGGCCGATTGCTGCCGGCACCCATTTCTTGTCGACGCCGAAATCGACGCTGAGATCGCGGACCTCCAGGACTACCGCCCCCTTGGCAGGCTCCTGAGCCGGGACGGCCTCCGTGTTGGGAGTGATGTTGTCAGTCATGACGGGGGTTCCCTTCCACCCAGGCCACTGCCGCACCGGTGATTAGTGCTGTGGCTTGGAATCCTGAATTATTAGGGGCATGAGCAGTGTGCCGCACGCCGGAAATGTTGAAGTATTCAAAGCCCGAACGAACAAGTGGTTCGCCTGGCTTTCCTGGCTGGTGGCCGGCCTTGGCCTTGCCGTCACTGCGGCGGCGGGAGGGCCGGGAGCACTGCTTGGTGCGGGCCCGCTGCTGTCGATCGGTTTTTTGGGCTGGCTGCTTTTTTGGATGCCCGCGGTGGTAGTTCACGACGGCGGCACCACCTTGGAAAACCCGTTCCGTTCCATCGAGGTCCCGTGGGCGGCCTTGGTGAACGTCGACACCCGTTACGCGCTGACCCTGATTACTCCGATGCGGAGCTATGCCTCGTGGGCCGCTCCGGCGCCCGGTATCTGGGGCGGCCGCAATGCGCGGCCGGAGGACCTCAAAGGCCTCCCTGCGGCAAGCTATGGACCTGCTAAGTCCGTGCGCCCCGGCGACCTGAAAGGCACCGATTCCGGCCAGGCCGCCCGGCTGGTTCGCGGCCGTTGGGAAGAGCTGATCGAGTCGGGCTCCCTGGATGCGGGGAATGCGGACACAACCAACGTGAGGGTGACACTTCGTTGGACGGCAATCGTCACCACAGCGGTCCTTCTGGCCGCCAGCTATTGGGGCGTCACACTCCCCTAGGGCGCATGCCCGGAACGACCGCATTCAGTCGCCCGCAGACCCGTCGGCCGCCACAGCGGGAGCCTTCTGCGCCTCCGCAGCAGGCTTCACATCTTTGGCTTTCTTTGCATTGAATTTCTTCTGCCGTGGATCAAACGCGTCCCGCAGGCCATCGCCGATGAAGTTGATGCTGAGGCAGATCAGGACAATGAAGAGCCCCGGAAACCAGAACAGCCACGGGCGGGTGGCGAACGCCTCCTGGTTTTGCGAGATAAGCAGGCCCAGTGACGTGTCCGGGGACTTCACGCCGACGCCGAGGTAGCTCAGGGCGGTTTCCAACAGAATGGCCGCTGACATTGTCAGCGTGACATTGACGATCAGGACGCCGATGGCATTGGGCAGGATGTGCTTGAAGATGATCCTGGCGTTGCTGGCGCCCGAGATGCGTGCCGCATCAACAAACTCGCGTTCCCGCAGCGTCAGGAACTCTCCGCGCATCAGGCGCGCGAGGCCGACCCAGCTGACCAAGCCAAGGAAGATGCCAAGGATCAGGATGCCGTTTGTGGACGCGAAGCCCGAAAACCAGCCGCCCTGGTCCCTGCGGTTGACGGACTGCGCCACGACGGCGGCCAGCAGCAGCACGGGGATGATGATGATGACGTCGGTGATGCGCATCAGCACGGCTTCCACCCAGCCCCGGAAGTACCCGGAAAGGCCGCCCACCACGGTTCCCAGCAGTCCTGCAATGGTCCCGATCAGGATCATGATGATGATGGATTGCTGAGCTCCGCGCATGGTCATGGCGAAGAGGTCGCGGCCGATCCGGTCCTGGCCGAACGGGTGTTCGCCCCAGGCCGGCGGCCAGAGCGACGCCGTCGGAACGCCGTCGTTGACGAGCGGTGAGACATCAAGGTGGTTGTATTTCCACCAGCCCGGAATCCCCGCCCAGCCCACCGAGGTGAAGGCCATGATGAAGATGATGGCAAAAATGGCCAGTCCGGCGATGGCGCCGCCGTGGCCGAGGAACCGCTTGCGGACAATCTGCCCCTGGCTGAGCCCCTTTGCTTCGGGTTCGAATGCCGCTCCCGGCGGTCCGGGGTGTGAGTGTTCGGCGAGGAATTCTTCCTGCTGTGTTGGCTGGCTCATGCCTTAATCCTTACGCGGGGATCGAGTGCGGAGTACGCAAGGTCTGCTATCAGGTTGAACACCATCGCGGTGACTGCAACGCAGACGAAGACGCCCATCACGGGGTTCGGATCGATGTGCACGATGCCATCCAGGAAAAGGAACCCCATGCCCCGGACGGAAAACACGGTCTCTGTAATGACGGCGCCACCGATGAGGGCCCCGATATCAAAGGCAACGATTGTCGCAATGGGGATCAGCGCGTTGCGGAACGCGTGGCCCATCACCACGGACCTTTCAGAGAGCCCCTTCGCGCGCGCGGTCCTGATGTAGTCCATATTCATGATTTCCAGCATGGAGGACCGCGTAAAGCGGGTGTAGCTCGCCAGCGAAACCAGGATCAGCGCCGAAGTCGGCAGGATCAGGTGCGTAAACGTGTCCAGCGTCAGGATCCAGAAATCGCCCTGGATGTTCGGGGTGCCGGCGCCGATGGTGGCGATGGGCCGGCCCCTGACCCTGCTGTTGCTGAAGTAGCTGGGCCACGCCTGCATGAAGCGGTCCAACATGATGAGTCCGCCCATCAGGAAGGCGGTAACACCGGCGGCCCGCATCGACTGGCCGCGGTCGTAACCGCCCGTCAGGTAGCCGGTGCCCACTCCGACGCCGATTGTGGCGAGCCCCAGTAACACGATCATCAAGGCAGTCGCCTGGTTAAGCAGCGGCTGTACAGCGAAGTAGGCAACCACTCCGAGGCCCACCACGATGAGGGATGCCTGCAGTGCTTTTCGGTTCTTGAGCCCGGAGACCAGGAGCGTCACTGCGAAGGCGAGCCCGACTCCGGCAATGGCAAGGACCACGGGGCCAAGGCCGGGGTTGCGGAACCACTGGACGAGCGAGAGGTAGATGAGGATGAGACTGACCGCGAGGAAGGCGATGCCGCCGGAAACCAGCCGGCGGCGGGCCACTCCACCTACCGCGACGGCCACAATCAGGCCAACGACAGCACCTATCCCCAGTGCCGCTGGCAGCGGGATTTCGGGGTTTCGGAGGAAGTCGTTGAAGCCGATGGCGCCGTATTCCTTTAGCAGCACCGCCACCCAGAAGATGGGCAGGGAGAAGAACAGGAACGCCATGAAGGTAACGCCGTAGTCCAGTGCGCTGTACTGCCGAAGCGCGGTGATGATGCCAAGGGCAATGCCGATGAGAATCGCCAGCACCGTGGCTCCGGTGACGAGGGTGAGTGTCTGGACCAGGGCGAATCCGAGGGCTTCAGTGATGGGCTGGCCAGCGATGTTCTTGCCCAGGTCGCACGATGTGCCGAAGGGCACCAGGCACTGGGCTGCTCCGCCCAGCCATTTGAAGTACCGGAGCGGGGCCGGTGTGTCCAGGTCCAGGAGCGTGCTCCGGGCGTCCATGAGTTGCTGTTTGTTCGGGGCGCTGCTGGCGCGGAATTCTTCTAGCGGATCCCCCGACGACGCTGTCAGGAGGTACACGAGGAACGATGCCCCGAGAAGTATCAGTGCGGCCGTTATAAGCCGCCGGACGATATACGTCACCATGGTGGAAAGCCTCGATATCCGGGCCGGAATCGCACCGGACCCATCGCAGAATCAGGCCGGCTTCCCGAGTGAGGTGAGCGGAAGGCCGGCGGAATGCCGGTGGTGCCGGCAAAGGCGCCGGGACGGTGCTGCAATTGTCCCGGCGCCTTCACCTGCTGTTTCGCTTGCTAAGCGTGGGGTTTACTTCTCTGCCCACTCCCAGAAGTTCCACCAGACACCGGTCTGGTTCGGCATGAACTTAACACCCGTGATGCGGTCGCTGTAGGCGTCCACTCCGACCGACTGGAAGAGCGGAAGACCATAGGCGGAGGCCCAGATCTTCTTGTCGATCTCCTTGCTGAGGTCATCCTGCTTGGCGCGGTCCGTGGTGACGATCAGTTCGTCCATCAGCTTGTCGGCATCAGGATCCGAGAAGAGGTTGAAGTTGGAGCCGTTGCCGCTGCGGAAGATCTGCGGTACGCCGGAAACACCAACGCCCGGATTGATCCAGCCGAAAATGGTGGCGTCATAGCTGCCGTCGCCAAGGGCTTTGCCCCAGTCCGACTTGCCCAGGCCGCCATCCACGATCTTGAACCCGGCCTTGGTGGCTGACTCACGGATCAGGGAGAAGGCGTCAACCCGGTTGGGGTTGTCCTTGTTGTACATGATGCGGATCTCAGGGGTCTTGCCAGCGAGAAGCGCCTTGGCGCCGTCGATGTCGACGTCCTGGTACGCAGAGGAACCGTTGTTCTTGGCGGAGTCGGCGTAGGCTGCCTGCGCCGGAACGAACAGCTGCGAGTCCAGCGGCTTGGCCTCCGGATCGAGCTTCTTCACGATCTTGTCCACAATGTCCTTGCGCGGGACGGTCTTCATGAATGCTTCGCGGACGCTCTTCTCGGCCAGCGGGCCTGAGTAGTTCAGGTCGATGTGATCGTAAGAGAGCTGGTTGCCCTGTTCCACAGTGACGCCCTGGCTTTCAAGGGCCTTGAGCTGCTCGATGGTATCTGCCGAGGCCTGCGGAGCGATAATGTCAGCTTCGCCGTTCTTGAGGGCCTGCACCTGAGCCGGAGCCGAACCGATGTAGCGGACCGTGATTTCGTCCAGGCTGGCTGCCGGGCCCCAGTTGTAGTCCTTGTTGCGGACCATAGTCAGCGACTGGTCCTGGGTGACGCTCTTGACGATGTACGGACCGTTGGAGAGGAACAGGCTGGGGTCCGAGGGCAGGGTCTTGGTGTCGAATCCCGTGTTCCAGAGATCCGCCATGGCCTTCAGCTTCTCATCGGCCGGCTTGGGGGCCTTGGGGTCGCCCTTGGGCTTTCCCTTCAGGTAGTCCACCAGCGCCTGCGCGTCGGTAAGGCCGGCTTTCTTGGCCATGACGTGCGCGGCGATATCGATGCCGGGACCGCCAAGGATGGTTTCCCAGTCAGCGAAAGGCTTCGAATACTTGATGGTCATGGACCGGTTGCTGTCGCCGATTTCGGGGAAGTCGGTGAGTTTGAGGCCGGTGGGGTCGCCGGCGTATGAGAAGTAGGACGTGCCCGTCTTCGCCTCGGAATCGGCGTCATCGTAGTAGCCCGAGAAGGCCGCCCACTGCAGCAGGAGGTCAGCTGCCGTTACCGGCGTTCCGTCAGACCATTTCACACCCTCATTGATGGTGTACTTCACCGTTAGGGGGTCGTCGGAGGTCTTTTCCATCTTGCCGAACTTCTCGTTGCGTACAACGTTCAGCTGGTTGTCGATGTAGTAGAAACCCGAGTGGGTGGCATAGCTGATTTTCGAGTTGATGTCAGTGTTGCCGTCAGCGGTGTTGGGGTTGAACGTGTTGAATGCGTTTACCTCGACAACCGTGGCTGAGCCACCCTGTTTGCCGGCAGTCGCGCTTGACGGGGTTGTCCCGCCGCTATTGCCGGCGCAGGCGCTGAGAGCTAGCGCAGCAGCTGCTGCGACGCCTACCGCTTTGGAAATACGACCTAAGCGCATTCCGCCTCCTATGTTTCTGTGGTGTTGAAAAGACCGCCGCTTTAGGCGCCGGCCAGACCGCCCATTCCCCCAATAAGAATGTGGCTGGTCTCACATGAGCAGTAGCCTAGACCCGAAAGGAATGCCTGTGGGACCAAAGTTGCCTATGAGTAAAGGTTGTTACCGAGCTGCAACAATGGATGCGCGGCGCATGTTTGGGTCGTTGGAGAACACCAACCTCCAAAAGCCTAAGAGCGCACTGTCCAATCACAACAAAAGCCCCGATTCGCGCGGAATCGGGGCTTTCACCGTTAATGCTCAATCACTGACTCTGCAGGAGCCCTGCTACACGTTGAAGCGGAACTCCACCGCGTTCAGTATCCGAAAACCATCAGGTCAAATGGATGTTCACGCCACCTTGCGAGCAGGCATCTATCTGGGTATCTCCTTGGACTGCTCGAACACGCGCCTCGCATAGACGTCCCCAGCGAGAAGGTTGGCGACCTGGTCCAGAGCCGCGGCTGGCAAGTCGTCGAGCTGGTCAGGAGCCCGATTCTTCGTTAGCGTGCCGACGTGCTTGTTGACGATCTGCCCGATGTCCCGCGGGTCCGCCCGGTCGTGCGAGTTGACCAAGAACGTCTCCCTAGGCGCACGCCCCGTCACTGGCCAAGCGCCGGCGCGTCCAGGAGATGCGGGAACGCGTGCGCCATCTCCAGCGCCGCCAGGGTTACTGCTTGGTTCTCGTTGATGGGCCGGCCGAGTAGCTCGGCGGCTCGTTTGACCCTGTACGCCACGGTGTTCGTGGCCAGATGCAGGGCTTGGGCTGCGGCGAGGCGGCTGCTGCCGGCCAGCAGGAAGTGGCGCAGGGTGTCGCGGATGTCGGTCAGTTTCTGGTCCGGACCCAGCAACCCATCGAGCTGGACCTGGACGAACCTGGCGGCTCCCTGGGAATCGGCAATGAGCAGCGCCAGCATGCCGGCGTCGTCGTATTCCCAAAATTTCTGCCGCGGCGAAAGCCGGGCGACCCGGGCAGCCTGTTGGGCCTCAAAGTGGCTGTCCCGTAACCCGACTAGCCCGGACCCGGGCCTTCCGGCTGCGAGGTGGATCCAGTCGGCGCGCGGCACAGCACCTAGCGCCCGTGCCACCGAGCGGTCCGGGCGGGTGTTGAACCCCCACCAGAAGAGCGTGGTGCCCTGGTACTCGACGGTCAGGAAGCCGGCGGCGCCGAGCTCCTGCGCCGCGTCAGTGCCGAATCGCTGGCGCGCCGCCTCACGGTCCGGGATGTGCCCGCTGGTGGCGGGCCACGCCAAGGCGACGAGATGGTGCCTGCCGAGCCGGATGCCGAGAATGCGTTCGGCGTCTGCGCCGGGCTCTTCGCCGTCGAGGATTGCCGTGAGAACCCTCAGTCGTTCGGCTGGAAGCCTGCCATGCCACAGGGAGAGTTCGTCCTCGTAGCCATGCATGAGGTCGCTGACGTAGGAGTTTACGTAAGAAAAAAGGGCCGCGTTGAGCTCGCGCACTTCAGCGACCATGCGATCCGCAGGAACTTCGCGCTCGATGACGGCCAGAAGCGCATCCTGGACCCGGGTATGGCAGGCCCATACCGTGCGCAGCACGGAACCGATCGGGACGCCCTGTCGCACGGACAACCGGACATTCTCCTGTGCACCGCGAGGGGCCACGATGTCCGCTGCCGCGGTGCCGCGGTGCAAGCCGATGAGGGTCGTGAGCAGGCACGCTTCACAGCCCTCCAGCTCGGTGCCGGTCATCATGCCCGGCGTTCCGGCCAGGCTGAAGTCCTCATCGACCTGGCGCACTATCTCCGCAGCGGCCTCTGCCGCCCAAGCAGTAGCGGGCGCGCCGATTTCCGCCTCGGCGCTGGCAATGATCTCCGGATCCGACGCCGGACCGTCAACCGCACCGTTTGCTGTCGGCGGAGACTTTCCATCCAGTTCATCACTGTTGCAAACCACCTTTGGTCTTGGCCACCGGAAGCTAAGTATAGGGATGCGCACAGGGGTCTTTGCTCCCGCACGCCATACGGAACGACCTTTCTTGCCGTCCGGCACCAAGAACCAACCCTGTGTGCCAGACCACACTTGAAGCAATCGGTGTTCGGAGCTGAACACCCGTCAAGCAACGGAGCGTGACACAGCACATGACAACAACAACTGAGACCAGCAATTCATCTTCGGTCCTGACCAAGGCCATTGCGCGGATGACCGAAGTTCTCGGCGCGGACGCCGTCTTGCTGGACGAAAGCCAGGTCAAGGACTTCCGCGACCCCTACGAGGGTGAGGACGCAAAGGACTACCAGCCCTCTTTCGTGGTCCAGCCCTCCACCGTGGAAGAAATCCAGGCCGTGGTCCGGATCGCTAACGAACTGCACATCCAGCTCTGGACCTCCTCCACCGGACGCAATTACGGCTACGGCGGCTCGGCCCCGGTGGTCAACGGCTCCGTGGTCCTGAGCCTGCGCCGCATGAACAAGATTCTGGAAATCAATGAAGCCGCCAGCTACGCGCTGCTGGAGCCCGGCGTGAGCTTCTTCGACCTCTACAACGAGATCAAGGCCCGAGGGCTGAAGCTCTGGATCTCCGTCCCGGACCTCGGCTGGGGCAGCATCGTCGGCAACACCCTGGACCACGGCTACGGCTACACCGTCAACGGCGACCACGCCAACGCCGTCTGCGGCATGGAAGTGGTCCTGGCCACCGGCGACGTGGTCCGCACCGGCCTCGGCGCCATCAGCAACAGCCCTATGTGGCAGCGCCACAAACGCGGCTTCGGCCCCTCCCTGGACAGCTTGTTCATGCAGTCCAACTTCGGCATCGTGTCCAAGATGGGCGTCTGGCTCATGCCCGAGCCCGAGGTATTCACCACGGGGGCAATCATCTGCCACAACGACGAGGACATCGCCCCGCTCATCGACGCGCTCCGCCCGCTGGTGCTGGACGGCACCATCCAGGGCGTCCCGCTGATCACCAGCTCACCGGAACCCCAGGACGGTCGGGCCAACCCAATGCAGAACACCACCGGGATGTCGAAGGCAGCGAAGCTGTCCGCGACACTGCCCCCGGGACGCTGGCACGCCCGCATCGCCTTCTACGGCCACGAAGCCATAGTGGAGGCACGGCGCCGCATTGTCTCCGATGCCGTGGCCCATCTCCCCGGCGTCACCGTGGACCTCAGGTCCTACCGCGGCGACGTCAGCCCGGAAGAAGTGCACCCGCTGGACCTGGTTCCGGCCGGCATCCCCAACATGTTCCTGCTGGACATGATGAAGAAGCACATCGGCGAAAACGTTGGCCACATCGACTTCTCGCCCGCGATCCCGTTCGACGGCGAATCCGCCGCCAAGCACGAACTTATGGTCCGCACCATCCTCGAAGAAGCCGGCCTGGTGGCGGGCTTCGGCTGGATCGCCAACACCCGCAGCCTCGTGGGCGCCTGCATGGTCTTCTTCGACGTGAACGACCCTGCCGAAGCGGCAGCCGCACACGCCGCCGTCGAACTCATGTGTGAAAAGGCCGCCGAATGGGGCTGGAGCGAATACCGCGCCCACCCCTCGCTGATCGAGCACGTGGCAGAGAACTTCGACTTCAACGACCATGCCTTGAACCGGCTCTACACCTCCCTCAAGGACGCCCTGGACCCCGCCGGAACGCTCTCGCCGGGCAACCACGGCATTTGGCCCTCCTCGGCCAAGAACTCCTAGAACTCCTAGAACTCCAAGAATCACAACACCGAAAGGCACCACCATGTGGGAGACAGACAACAAGTTCCTCAACGGACCCTTCACCCCCTGGCATGAGGAGACCGAAGCCTTCGACCTCGAGGTCATCGGCAAGATTCCCGGAGACCTGGACGGAGCCCTGTTCCGCACCGGGTCGAACCCCAAGTTCAAGCCGCGCAACACGGACCGTTATCACTGGTTCGAAGGTGACGGCATGGTCTACGCTACCTACCTCCGTGACGGCAAGGCCGCCTACCGGAACAAGTGGGTCATGACCGACGCCCTGAAAGTCGAGATGGAGGCGGGGGAGGCTGTCTACTCCGGGTTCGTCAACGGCGGCACAGCCCCATCGCTGCCGGTCGGCGCCCCGCCGATGAAGAACGTGCCCAACACTAACGTCGGCGTTCTCGCCGACCGCCTGCTCGTGTTCTTCGAAGGCGGCCTGCCGCACCAGATGAATCCGCAGTCCCTGGAAACATTCGGGACATATGACTTCAACGGCGATGTCCCGTTCACCTGCACGGCCCACTACAAGCTCGACCCGGACACCGGCAATATGCTCTTCTACTCCTACATGGGAACCAACGTCACCTGGTACGAGGCAGACCGGCACGGGACGATCCTCGACACGTTCGCTTTCAGCACCAGTGCCCCGTCTATGTTCCACGACTTCGCGGTGAGCAAGAACTACGCGATCTTCTTCGTTACCCCGGGGCTTTTCCTGGCGCCTAACATCGGCCAGGGCAAGCCGGGCCTTGTGTGGGACCCCGCAGCCACGAACAACGGCGTCGAGATCGTCACCATGCACCGGACGACCCACGAAGTGCGGACCTACCGGGTCGACGAGACGTTCTTCCCGACGCACTTCTTCAACGCCTACGAGCGAGGCAGCGAAATCGTCATCGAAGCCCCGCGCATCAAGGAGCGCTTCGGCACCCCGGCGGACCGTATCACCGGGCCCGTCGACTCCCATGAGTGGTTCATGAACGCAATCCCGTGGCGCTGGACCGTCAACACCGCCACCGGACGCGTTACTAACCAGGCCACCAGCCACATCGCCGGCGAATTCCCCGCCATCAACCCGAACAAGGTCGGGCTGGAACACAAGTTCGGCTACTTCGCCGCCACTCGTGGCCGGGACGCCGACACCATGACCGACGGCCTGGCCAAGACGGACCTCACCAAGGAAACGGTTACGGTGATCGAGGGGCTGGATGATCTGACCAATCCGTCAGAACCCATCTTCGTTCCACGGACCGGGGCCGTGAATGAGGACGACGGTTACCTGCTCTCCATCTGGTGGAACCGCCAGACCGAGCTGAGCGAGCTGTGCATCTATGACACTGCCGATTTCGGGCGTACACCGCTCGCCAGGGTGAAGCTTCCGGGGCGCATTCCCTTCGGCTTCCACGGCAGCTGGTCCGACCGCGAGCAGATCGAAGACTCCCTCCGGGTCCTCGCCAGCGAACACGCCAACTAACCACCTTCATACTTCTCCGCATACCGGATAGGAGCGACATCCATGAGCATGACCACCACCGAAGCCCCCGCGACATTCGCAGAGCAGTCCACCACCCTGCAATACATCGCCGGAAAGTGGCGTGAGGGCCGGTCAGCGAAGACCCTCACCGTGACCAACCCCTTCGACGACAGAGTACTGACAACCATCCGTCAGGCTTCCGTCGCCGACGTCGATGACGCCTATCGTGCCGCGGCTGCCGCCCAGACTGAATGGGCCGGCCTGCCCCCGGCCGAGCGCCAGACGGTGATGCGCCGTGCAGCGCAAATCCTCGAGGAGCGCCGCGAAGAGATCGTTGACTGGCTGGTACGCGAGTCCGGCTCCACCGTGCTGAAGGCCAACATCGAGGTTTCCCTCGCCGTCGGAATCACCCAGGAGTCGGCATCGTTCCCCACCAGGGTCCACGGCAGGATTTTCGACTCCAACACCCCCAACCGTGAGATGCGCGTCTACCGCAAGCCGATCGGTGTGGTGGGCGTGATCAGCCCCTGGAACTTCCCCCTGCATCTGTCGCAGCGGTCCGTCGCTCCGGCCCTGGCCTTGGGTAACGCCGTGGTCCTCAAACCGGCCAGCGACACTCCTGTTACCGGCGGCCTCATCCTGGCACGGATCTTCGAGGAAGCAGGCCTGCCGGCCGGGGTGCTCTCCACTGTCATCGGTGCCGGCTCGGAGATCGGTGACGACTTCGTCGCCCACCCTGTGCCTGGACTGATTTCCTTCACCGGCTCCACCCCGGTCGGACAGAATGTGGGCGCCGTTGCCACCAGCGGCGAGCACCTGAAGAAGGTAGCGCTGGAGCTGGGCGGCAACGCGCCACTGGTGGTGCTCGACGACGCCAACCTCGAAGCAGCCGTAGCCGCCGCCGTCCCGGGCGCTTTCCTTCACTCCGGCCAGATATGCATGTCCGTCAACCGGATCATCGTCGAAGCCCCGGTCTACGACGAGTTCGTCTCCCGTTTTGCCGAGGCTGCCGCGTCCGTGGCGTACGGCGACCCCACGGCCGAGGGCATCCTGGTAGGCCCTGTGGTGAACGACTCCCAGCTTGCAGGACTCAAGCAGAAAATCGCATGGGCCCGGGAGGCCGGCGCCCGCACCGTCGTCGAAGGCGAGATCATCGGTAGGGTCGTGCCCCCACACGTCTTCGCCGACGTCACCCCTGACATGGAGATCGCCCGCGAGGAGATCTTCGGTCCCATGGTCGCCATTCTGCGAGCCGAGGACGAGACTCACGCCCTTCAACTCGCCAATGATCACGTCTTCGGCCTCTCCAGCGCGGTCTTTACCCAGAACCTGGACCGGGGTCTGCAGTTCGCACACAGGGTCAAGGCCGGTATGACCTTCATTAACGAGATGACGATCCAGGATGAAACGCATGTGGCCTTCGGTGGGCAACGCAATTCCGGCTTGGGTCGTTTCAACGGCGACTGGGCCATAGAAGAGTTCACCACCGACCACACAATCGGAGTCACTCGGCTCTAAGCCCAAGCGAGAACATACGAAAGTAGCCTGCCGGGACAAGCATGTCCGGGCAGGCTACTTTCGTGCTGCAAAGCTGTCGGTGAGGGGTACTGAATTAATTGGACATATTCAGGCAGGCGCCACAACCGGGTCAGAGTCACACATTGAATCCGCAAAGGTGCCCGATGGCCGAAAGGTGTTCGTCCAGGAAGATGCTCAGTGAATTACATGCGGCGGTATTCGGTTGTCAGGTTGCCCTCCGGGAAGAAGTCGGGGGGCTGCGTCTGGCTCCTGGCGGCATCCAGGTCTGCCGGCTAGCCAGCGGGTCCCCCGAACCGCACCCCACCGGCGGGATCGGGGATCAGCACCTGATGTGGGCCGCCGACAGCGTCGACGCACTGGATCATTTTGCACAACTGCTCAAGGAGATTGGCTACTAAACCTATGCACATTTCGCCGCGGAGGTAACTTTCGTTGCATTTCAGTATCCGGTGAACTCCTCCGTGCGGATGTCGTCGTCGTCCACGCCCGCACCGTTGAGGAGGCTGCGCATGGCTTTGACCAGGCCGGCCGGGCCGCAAAGGTAGTAGATCGGAGTGCTCAGATCCCCGACGTATTTGGTGATCATGTCCTGGTCGATGAACCCGGTTTCTCCGTCCCAGGGCTGGTGCGAATTTTCGGGTTCGGTCATGGTGGCGATGAAGGTGACGTTGGCAGCTGACTCGTCCAGGCGTTTCAGCTCGTCCAGGAAGGCTGCGTCCTCAGGCCGCTTATTGGAGGAGAACGCAAAGATCGCGTGCCCCGTTTGGTCGTGAACCGACTGCAGGGCAATGCTGCGTACCGGCGTGATTCCGATACCACCGGTGAGGAAGACCGCGGGCCTGGCAACGTTATTGTGCAAGGTAAACGATCCATAGGGGGCATCCAGCTCCAGCTCGGTCCCGATGGGCATGCCCTTGAGAACCCGCTTGAACGCCGTGTCACGCATGCGCGTCGTGCACATCAGGTTGGGCTCATAGGGGGCGCTGGAAAGTGAGAATCCGCGGGTGTTTCCCTCCTTGTCGGTGTCCGGGGGGTCAATCAGCGTGTAGTCCGCGAATTGGCCGGCCTTGTAGCTGAACCCATCAGGCTTCTCGAACTCGAAGGCCATGGTTTGTTCGGCTACTTCTGTCTTCTTGATCAACTTCGTTCTTGGAAGCGACACAATGGAACCTCTATTCGATCGCGTCTGATGAATGTGACTGCCCCTGACGGAGCTTTCTTCTCTGCCTTACCTTGCGACGAGGAGATTCGGGTACAAATAGCCGCCCGACCAGTACGGGGCATAGCCGTAGTAGGCGTACGAGTTCTGGTTGTATTCCCTGTTGTTGATCAATTCGGGGTCGTACGGCGGTGCGCCGGCTACCCGCTGCCTGGAGTGGCCGAGGTGGACCTCGTCCTTGGTGATCAGGCTGATGGCGTCGACGGGGATAAAGGATCTTTTCTCCCCCATTCCGAGAAAGCCGCCGGACTCCACTACCAGGAAGCGGACCTTGTTCTCGGTCAGATCGACGAGCAGGTCATGGACCTTTCCGATGTCTTCGCCGTTCTTGTCTTTCACCAGGTGCCTGCGGACGTCCTCATCTCCGAGCTTGATGGTTTCGTTCGTGTCACTGAGCTTCACGAGCTTGTGGTTGTCCATTGTGGTCATTACTCATCCTTCCGTACTGCAGAGGATCGAATCACCCGCAGCCGGGCCGCCAGTGCCCGGCAGAGGGCCACCTTTTCTTTCTTCACGGCACATCCCCGATTTTGCGGTTCCACCCTTCTGCGGCGGAGACCTGCGGGAGGCTCCGGGCGGCACCACTAATCAATCTACGCCTGTGGACGGAGGCCGGATAAGGTAGTTCGTCCCTGCTGCGGGCACTGTTCAGCCGGCGGCGGTCACCCCAGAGATCGGGGCCGAAGACTTCGTCGTGGATGCGGCTGGCCGGTATTCCGGCGTCAGGGCTTCAGATCGGATTTTCTACATAAGCCGTGACAGTACGCATAAGAAAACCGAAGTCCCCGGCGCGATCTCGATGCTGTGTAATGACACATGTAGCCGGTTGGGCATCCGCGGCCGGCTCCTTGAGCCAGCGTTCGAGGCTGGTGCCGTCCAGGGAGTCGACATCCTGGCGCATCTGCGCTGCCAGTGACTCCTACGGGCGTTGCCCGGCGTTCAGATCAACACTTCCTGCAGGGGTGGCACGGAGTGGACGGGTGGTCGATGACGGGGAGCGCCCCGGTTTGTAGGTCGAGACCGATGGTGCCTCGTCTACCCAGTATCTCCAGGGAAATACTGCTCCGTCGCCGCCGGGCCCGTTGAGACCGACCCGCGGACCCGTGACATGGGGGACCATGGTGTGGTCGTCCGGAACGAGGAACTGCCAGTGGCCGTCGAAGAGGTCGTCACCGTCATTGGTCAGGTCCGCGGCAAAACATTGGGCCACGCAGCCCGGACCGGACGCCAGCCGGCGCTCGGGAAGCGGTGTTTTGCGTGGTTTCGCTTCACGCCGGGTGCGGGCCAGCTCCGCGCCCGCGATGACGTCGCCGGCACGGATGAGGCAACCGTAGGGCTGATCCGGCTGCGCCGTGACGAGATTGATAGCGTGATGCATCCCGTAGGTGAAGTAGCAGTAGATGTGGCCCGCAGGTCCGAACATGGTTTTGTTCCGGTTGGTCTTGCCGCGGTAGGCATGCGCCCCTGGGTCCCGTTCGCCTGCGTATGCTTCGACCTCGGTAATCCGGATGGAGACGGTTCCGTCACCATCCGTGCGTTGAAGGACGCAGCCAAGAAGCTCCGGTGCAACGTCGAGCACGTCACGGGCGAAGAACGTCCGGTCCGCCGCATGGAAGCCGGGGAGAATACTCACGGGACGACTTTACCTCTAAGCCGCCCGGCTCGGCTTCGGTCGCCCCGCCGGAGAATGGGAGAACTCGCCAGGTAGCCTCCTTGAAGAGACTGGAATATTCCGGAACCAAACTCTCCTCTATCGCTACCGATATCACAGGTGTCCACGGCGGAGCGATGCTCCGGGCCCTCATCGATGGCCAGAACGACCCGGCGGTGCCGGTCGACCTGGCGAAGAAGGGCATGCGCCGGAAGATCCGCGCACCGAGGGAGGACCGATGAAAGCTCTCGTCGCCGTGGAACGCTCCATGCTCAACTCCATTTAGCACATGCTCAAAACCGGCAAATGCTACGTCGACCCGGCCCCCGACTAGGCGAGTCTCCAAAATCCGGTGCGTGGTGGCTGGAATGTTTGAAGGGTCTGGCAGACAACTGTCCTGAGTGATGATCAGTGGTCCGGGTCGAGCGTTTGCTGCCGGGCTCGGACGGGCGGCGGGGCTGCCCGTTCCTCAAACAAGACTGCCGGTTTCCACATCGTCACTCACGCGCAGGCCAGCGTTGAGGCACGCCGGGCGGTAGGAAAACCATCCGACCTGACCCTGCTGGACGTCCACCTTCCGGACTCAAACGGTTTGGTCTTCTCCATGGGCGGCGGTGGAGGCGGGACCGGCCCACTGTCTCACTAAGCCGTTCGAATACAGCGATCTGGTCACCGCGGTGGGACGTTTCAAAGAACGTCACCAGCGTTTGAACCAGGACTCGGAAACGGTCCAGGGCGACGGCGAAATGATCTTCGGCTATGCGGACAAACCGCCGCCGGGATGGCAGTCCGGCTCGAATACGGCAAAACCGGACGGCCCGGATGGAGATATAGGCTTTTCGAAGGTTCTGGACGTGGTGGCACCCAGACCATGTCGGACCGCATTCTCGTCCATGGGAGAAGTTCTCAGGTGTGTCCGGCGCGCAGATGGCTCAGAACCAGACCGACGGGGATACTGACGACCAATACAAGGTAGAAGGCCCGAAGGAGCGCGACCGCGATTGGCCGTTGGGCGTGGCGTGTTCCGGCGCCGGCGAGCACCAACCCGGCCACCAGCAGGAGGCCGCCGGCATCGGTGATGACCGGGAAGGAAACAAGTGCGCCGGCGACGACCAGGGCGTTGCCGATGTTCCAGGACCCGAACAGCACCCACCGCTGTGCCGGTCGGAGCGGTGCCGCTCTGAGGATCCGGCGCTGGTTGCTGATGGCACATTGGGCCACGCCACAGACGAGCACCAGGTAGGCGGCAAGCCAGCTGCCGCGGTCGAAATGCAAGGGGCCGGCGACGGCGGCGACAAGGCCGCCGAGCACGATGAAGCCAACGCCGGCTGCGTAACCGACTCGTTCGGGGACCCCGTTCATGCCAGGTACGCGGCCGAGAATTGGAGCCGCCAAGCTTCCGGACCACGGTCGAGGTAGCTGACGGTAAAGCGTCCCGGGGTCCGCTGCTCGACCTGGATGAGCAGGGAGAGGGGATCGTGGGGTGCGACCAGAATCAGTCCCTCGCCGGCGCCGATCGCGTCGAGGGCACCAAAGACGGTGGCGTGCCGGATCGCGTGCGGGACGTTCCGGACATCCAGTTCCACGTATGCGGGTTCGTCTACGATGCCGCACTCGCACTGTGTGGCGCTCTTGGAAGCCGGGGCGCCGTCGTCGACCATCAGCGATTCGATGTCCGACCAGAGCGAACCGAGGGACAGTCCGCCTGTCCGGGCCAGGACCGGGAGGGCGTGGTCCGCGAAGAATCGCAGGTGCTGGCCGAGGTGCATGCGTAGCTCCACGGCCACGCTGGCAACCTCAACATGACCGCTGAGGTTAGCCAGGCGCCAGATGGCACCGGTGACGAGTTCGCGTTCTGTGCGGAGCCGGTGGACGACGGCGACATCGATCCGGCTTATGGCCGGATCGATTACCTCCTGTTCTGCCTCGAGCAGTGCGCCCAGCGTGCCGCGAGACCAGTCAAGCAGCGTTGCAGATGCCCGCCGCGTCCGCTCGTCGTCTCCGCCAACTGCCGCGTCGATGAGTTGCGTGGTGTAAATGGCAGCGCTCCCGGAGAGCTCTGCGTGCCGTGCGGTTACGCGTTCGACGGCGTCCGAATCCGGTCCGCTGGAGGCCAGCACCAGGTTCGACCGTCTTGCCGGCTCCGGCATCGAGGCGGCAGCGGGAGCGTCGACTGTCGCGGGGCTGTCCAGCTTGGGGGCGCGGGTGGTGGCTGGTGCACGTTCGCAGATGGTGAGAAGCAGGTGCGCGCGGGTCAACGCCTCGAGCGAATGCGGCAAGTTCGCGTCAAGGTGGATGATTGCACCGGCGGGCAGATCAACCCGTTCGCCGCCGACGTCGAGGGCTACATGGCCGCTCAGCACCTGCAGAAGGATCGGCGCGGCGGCCGTGTGCTCTCTCATCACCGCGCCCTCGTCGAAGGTGAGGCGGACAACGCCGGCTCCCTCCCCTTTGAAGACCCGCGTGGATCTCACCGCCCCGGCGCTGACCGGAAGTGCCGCCAGCAGAGCTTCGGCGTCAACGGCGATCACTGTGTGGTTTCCCGCAGCCATCATTCATCCTCCGTGGTCTCAAATGTGCTTTAAAAGTAACACCATCATTTTTATTCGATTACACTTGACCCATGAGCGGAGACCTGAAGGACCGGTCCGATGTTGCCCTGCTGGTCGAGGAGTTCTACCGACGAGCCTTTGCCGACCCGCTGATCGGGCCTATCTTCACCCATATAGCCAAGATGGATCTCGCCCGTCATCTGCCGATCATGTGCGACTTCTGGGAGACCGTGCTGTTCCGCGCCGGCCTCTACAGCCGCAACGCCCTGCAGATGCATCTGGTGCTGAACGCCCGTTTTCCGTTGCAGCAGGAACACTTCGAGCGGTGGCTCACCTTGTGGGTTGCGAACGTGGACGAACACTTCGCCGGTGAGAAGGCCGACCTCGCCAAGGTCCAGGCCACGCGCATTGCCGGGTCCATCCACCGGCGGCTTCAAGGCCGTTCCGGCAGCGATTTCGAGACCCTGAAGCCGCGCCAGGCCGAGGGGGAGGAATTGGCGGATGCCCGCGGGATCTGAAGCGGTGCAACAGACCGGGCGTTCAGCGCCGGGCAGCACCCGGAGGAACGAGAACTACCACGCCGCGTTGGCATCGCGCACGCGGCGGGGTGTCCTCGACGCTCTGGCCCGTTCGTCCGAGCCCCTGGATGCGCAGGCCATCGCCGGCGCGCTGGAACTTCATGTTTCCACGGTCCGGTTCCATCTGGACCAGCTCGAGGAGGCGCGCCTTGTCCGGCGCGAATCCGGCGGGGACAGGCGCCGCGGCCGCCCGCGTGTGCTGTATGCGGCGGTCCTCGAGGCTGAACGCGACGAGGGTTCACGGGAGCAGCTGATCGAGGTGCTCGCCGGAGCCCTCGCGCACAGAGACGCGGACCAGGGACGGAGCAGTGCCATTAACGCCGGCCGTGACTGGGCGCGCGGGCTCGTAGCCGAACGCTCCGACTCCGTCGATCGACGAAGCGGGCTCCTTGAGGTCCTTGACGGGCTCGGTTTCGACCCGGCGCCGGACGGCGATGTCGTCCAGTTGCGGGGGTGCCCGTTCCGCGATGCTGCAAGGCGGCACCCGCAGGTTGTCTGCTCGGTCCACCTCGGACTCGTGCAACAGTTGCTCGACGGCGACGGCGACGCGCCGCCGGACGTGCGTCTGCTCCCTTTTGTTCAACCAAGTCTATGCGTCATTACCCTGACCTGAAACGTTCCACCGCTACCGAACCGATTGCTGTTTAGCTCCGGACTTAGATCAATCGCGGTGACGGGGCCGTCCTGTCCTTCGACTATTAGCGGACGACTACACCCGACGCAAGGCGCCGCGCAGCAAAGAAAGAGCCGTTGACAACTCGAAGGTCTCGGCTACCAGGTCACCCTCGAACACCTGCAGCGGACCGGATAGGGGGCCGATACCCCGCGCCGGTGAACCCATTGGCCCGGCCGCACCCCGGCCCGTCAGGGCTGGAACGCGCTGGCTGGGGCGCGGGCGCAGGCCTGCTGGGCGGTCCGGTGCGTTCTCATGGTGATGTGGATTCTCAGGGGATCGGAAGAGCATAATGTCACCGAGGACGAAGACCCACAGGGTTTTTGGCCGCTTCGGGCGTCGCTTTTCCAAGGAAGGTATCAGTGCCGTGCCGCAAGTCAGCGAGGAGGCTGGGGAATGTCGACTGCAACGGATGTTCAGGTGCGCCGGGTCTATGATGCGATCAGGGACGACGACGGCGCACGGGTTCTGGTAGACCACATCTGGCCCCGCGGGATGACCAAGGCCAAAGCGGCACTGGACGAGTGGTGCAAAGACGTCTCCCCGTCAACGGAGCTGCGCAAATGGTACGGCCACGACCCTGCCAAATTCGACGAATTTGCCAAGCGCTACAAGGCCGAGCTCAAAGATCCGGCCCGGGCGCAGGCGCTCGAGCATCTGCGCGAACTCGCCAAGGGCCAACGGCTGACGTTGCTGACGGCAACCAAAGCCGCCGACATCAGTGAGGCCCACGTCCTGGCCGACCTGATCGGACGGTAGCCAACTTACTTCCGGCGCATCCCGAGATAAGGGCTTCGGGAGGGACCCGATTAGTGACTGGGAACGGGATCCACTGACGCGGCCGCTGATCGCCGGACAATGCGCATGGTGCGAGGATCGTGTAGGGGGACGGATAGTACGAATCCCTGGCCGCAATGAATTGAGCCGTTACAGAAGCGCGGTTCCACGGCGTCGGCCTCTCCGCCGACCAGAAAAACACGGGGTGGCGGCAGTTCTGGGAACCGTCGCGGATGCCTCCGGATTCTTTGCTAGCGGCGATGAATGCTGTACCCCGGCGGCAACTGCGCCGCCGCGTTTTCTACCTAGCCCGCTCCTCATGGCAGGTTCCGGGATTCGTCGGGCATGCCGGGTGCGGGGCATGTTGCTAGATGGATTGGCGGTAACCGAAGAATTCGTGGTCGTTGTTGTACCCGCCTTCGCCGCCGCCGACTTGGGAGAAGTCTTTGACGAATTCGATGCCTTTGATCCATTTGACGAGTTTAAAGCCGAGCTGGACCTCGTTGCGCAGACGCAGCGGAGCGCCGTGTCCGTAGGACAGCGGCGCATTGTTCATGTCGTAGGCGAGCATGGTGAGGTGGTAGCTCATCTGTTCGATCGGCTGCGCGTCATAGTAAATGCCGCCGTCCGAGCCTTCGGCGAAGGAGTAGAAGATCACCCACTTCGCCTCCGGGTCCGGCTGCACCAGGTCGATGATGGTTTGCATGGAGACGCCGCCCCATTTGGCCACGCCGGACCAGCCTTGGATGCAGAAGTGTTGGGTGATCTGCTCATGGTGGGCCAGGTCGTGAAGCTGGGCCAGGTCGAGTTCCACCGGGTTCTTTACGAGGCCGGATACCTGGAGGCGGTAGTCGGCGAAGCCTGTGGCCAGAAGCGTTTTGTATTCAGTGGATTCGGGGTACTTCCCGTTGTGCCACATATACGGGGAAATGTCTTTCTCGGTGTACCGGCCCGGTTTGGAATCGAGGTGCTCGAACAGCCGTTGCGCCGGGCCGATGAGCGCAAACCCAATCCGCTGGACCATCCGCGGATGCCGGTAGGTGAGCGGGGTGACGCCCACCCAGATCACGATCATTATGGCCAGGGATGCGGCGAAGACCCAGAACCCGTACCAGTCGCCGGAGTTGCGGCCCGCATACATGTAGTTGAAGTTCCGCAGCGCCTCTGTCGCGACGACGAGGGAGACGTGCATCACGATGAACAGCACGAACCAGACCAGGACCAGGAAATGCAGCGACCGGGCGACCTGGATGCTGAAGACCCTGCTGATCCACCTGAATTTTGTGGACAATGCCGGGGACATGCCCAGCCCGGTGATGAACGCCAGCGGCGCGGCGATAAAGACCGTGATGAAGTAGGCCATGACTTGGAGACTGTTGTAGGCCACCCAGCTGTCGTCGGTTGGCCAGTTCAGGGACGCGTACTGGATGGACATCGAGAGCGCATTGGGGATGACGTCCCAATTGGTGGGCACCAGGCGGAGCCACTGACCCGTGGTGAAGATGAGAATGTAAAAGATCAGGCCGTTGAGCAGCCACAGCGTGTCCATACCCAGGTGCCACCAGCGTGCCAGCCCGATCGAGTGCCGCCGGCCCGGCAAGCCCACGCCGTCGGGGAGGGTGATGGAGTCCTGCTTGGCCGTATACAGCGGGTCCGCGGGTACCGGCGTCTGCATCCGGAACCATTCCTTGCCCGGGGTTGAGTGCCGGGTCCAGTACAGCCGGGGATGATCGGCAAGGATGGCTAACCCGGCCCGGATGATGGGGATCAGGAGCAGCATGTTGAAGAAATGCTGCCACCCGATCCAGGCAGGGAACCCCGCCCGGGCTTCGGCCCCGGGCGGAACAACCCGGCCTGGATATTCCCTGATGAACTCCGCCACGGCGGGGACACCACGCAGTCCCTTGGCCACGGCCACGGCAGTGATCAGCAGCACGAAGCCGATCGGCAGCAACCACAGCAGGTTAAACCATTTGCTGTTCCCTATGCGCACCCGCGGCGCCACCCCGTATTGCGCGGGGGCGGACCCGGCCCAGGAGTCATCGACGACGGTGTTCGCTTCCGTTGAGAGCTCCTCCCGGAAGCTGGCCGGCGTCCGCGGGCCCGGGGCGGAGACGGTGGACCGGGAACCGGCCGGGTTGTCCTGATTATGGTCACGTGCCACGATGTACCTTCGGTCGTTGATGCCGGATACCTGATGCCTGATGCCTGATGCCTGATGCCCAGATTACGCTTCCGCGATGGACAGGCAACGGAAGATCTGGGATGACGGGCGCAAGTTCCCTCAGCGGGGGTCGAGGGGCTGCTGACTATATGCGCAATGGTATGGGCAGCTGGCCGTCCGTGGTCGGTTTCGTCGTCTTCCTTAATGTCCGGCTGTCGTGGATACCCGGGCGCCGGCGTCCCATCCGGGATCCGTGGCCCGATATTGCTCAACGACTTCCCGTTCGTGCGGGCGAGCCGGCCCCGATTATCACCTTTGTCTGCTGCGCCATTATCCCCTCGATCGCCTGCAATCCAATAGCGGGCTGTGCCCGGCGGGTTGACCTTTGCCTAGGCGGTCGTAGACTCACAGGTGAGGCCGCCGACAGACCATGTACGTCCTTTGGTTGCCGGCTCACGGAGCGAGGAGGGGCCGGTGTCAAAGACAGCATCTTGGACCCTTTACCGCGGGCAACAGGGACAGTGGGCGTGGGTTGCCCACCGCATTACGGGCGTTGCTATTTTCTTTTTTCTCCTCGTGCATGTTCTGGATACGTCCATGGTCCGGGTATCGCCCGAGGCCTATAACGCCGTCATAGGCACCTACAAGAACCCGATCATGGGCTTAGGAGAGGCCGGTCTGGTCGCGGCCGTGGTCTTCCATGCGTTCGGCGGTGTGCGGATAATCCTCATCGATTTTTGGAAGAAAGGCCCCAAGTATCATGTTCAAATGCTTTGGGGTGTCCTCGGACTGTGGGCGGTGGTGATGATCCCCTTCCTTTTCATCCATCTTTCCCATGTTTTTGGCGGCCGCTAATAATGTCCGCCATCATGGGAGCCCGGAACGGCGCCAACAGGGAGCGTAAGAGTCCATGAGCAGCCCGCAGACCACCGAACCCGCCTCGAAAATAGATCTGCCGCAGTCTGTTGGAGGCGGCGAGATCCCCACCTTCGAAGTCACTCTGCGGATCCGCCGCTACAACCCGGAAGTCTCCGACGAGGCCCGCTGGGAAGACTACCCGCTGACCATGTACGGCACGGACCGGGTCCTGGATGCGCTGCACAAGATCAAATGGGAAATTGACGGCTCGCTGTCCTTCCGCCGTTCCTGCGCCCACGGGGTGTGCGGTTCCGATGCCATGCGGATCAACGGCCGCAACCGCCTGGCCTGCAAGGTTTTGCTCAAGGACCTCAACCTGGACAAGCCGGTGACCGTTGAGGCCATCAAGGGCCTGCCGGTGGAGAAGGACCTGATTGTGGACATGGAACCGTTCTTCCAGTCCTACCGTGAGATCATGCCGTACTTTATCGGCGCCGGCCACGAGCCGACGAAGGAGCGACTGCAGTCCCCCGAAGATCGTGAACGTTTCGATGACACCACCAAGTGCATTCTCTGTGCCGCCTGCACGGGCGCCTGCCCCGTCTTCTGGACCGACGGACAATACTTCGGTCCGGCGGCGATCGTGAACGCCCACCGCTTCATCTTCGACTCCCGCGACGACGCCGGCGACTTGCGCCTTCAGATCCTTAACGACAAGGAAGGTGTCTGGCGGTGCCGCACCGTCTTCAATTGCACGGAAGCTTGCCCGCGTGGCATAAAGGTCACGCAGGCCATTGCAGAGGTCAAACAGGCCATCCTCTCCCGGCGGATATGACGCTCCGGCGCCGGCGGGCCCCCGCCTTGGCGGGTCAACGGCTCGGACCACGTCAGTCGGCCAGGAGCTGGCGCAGGACGTAGGGCAGGATTCCGCCGTGGACGTAGTAGGCTTCCTCGGCGGGCGTATCGATCCGTATGGCAGCCGTAAAGTATCGCGCGCGGCCGTGGTCCTCGACCCGGACCGTGACCTCCCGTGGCAGCGGGGTATGACCCTCGATGCCGATGATCGAGTAGAGCTCTTTTCCGGTCAGGCCCAGGCTTTCGGCCGTGTCACCGTCCCGGAATTGCAGGGAAGGACGCCCATCCCGATGAGGTTGGAGCGGTGGATCCGTTCAAACGATCCCGCCAGGACGGCTTTGACGCCCAGCAGCAACGTGCCCTTGGCCGCCCAGTCCCGGGAGGAACCGGACCCGTAATCCGTCCCGGCGATAACAATCAGGGGAACGGCCTCGGCGGCATAGGACGTGGCGGCATCGAAAATGCTCTGTTGCCCGCCATCGGGGAAATGCCGGGTGAAGCCGCCCTCCACTCCGGGCACGAGCCGATTGCGCAGCCGGACGTTGGCGAAGGTCCCGCGGATCATGACATGGTGGTTCCCTCGGCGGGAGCCGTAGGAGTTGAAGTCGGCCGCGTCCACGCCGTGTTCGGTGAGGTATCGGCCAGCGGGAGAGTCGTTCCGGATGGCACCGGCCGGGGATATGTGGTCGGTGGTGACGGAGTCTCCCAGGAAGGCCAGTACCCTGGCCCCGGTGATGTCCCGGACCGGCGCTGGCCTGGCGGTCATTCCGTCAAAGTACGGTGGCCGCTGCACATACGTGGAGTGGTCATCCCAGGCGAACATGTCACCCTCGGGCACCTGCATGCCCCGCCAGCGCCCGTCGCCGGAGTAGACGTCGGAGTAGCCTTGCGTGAACATTTTGCTTTCGAGGTTTTGGTCCACGATGGCCTTGATTTCCGCCGTCGTCGGCCAGATGTCGTGCAGATAGACCGGGCTGCCTTCCGGGTCCTCGCCGAGCGGATCGTGGAGCAGATCGGTATGCATGGTCCCGGTGAGGGCGTAGGCGATGACCAGGGGCGGGGAGGCGAGGAAGTTCATCTTCACTTCGGAGTGGATGCGGCCCTCGAAGTTCCGGTTGCCCGAGAGCACGGCTGCAACGGTCAGATTGTTTTCCGCGACGGCGGCGCTGACTTCCGGGATGAGAGGCCCGGAATTACCGATGCAGGTGGTGCAGCCGTAGCCGACCAGATCGAAGCCCAGTCTCTCCAGGTACGGGGTGAGCCCTGATCTGTTGAAGTAATCGGTCACCACCCGGGATCCCGGAGCGAGGGAGGTTTTCACCCACGGTTTACTGAGCAGGCCCCGTTCGACGGCTTTCTTGGCCAGCAGGCCGGCGCCAATCATGACTGTCGGGTTGGAAGTATTCGTGCATGAGGTGATGGCCGCGATGACCACGTCGCCGTGGTCGAGGCTGGCCACGGTTCCGGCCAGCTCAACGCGGACGGGTTCGGATGACCAGGTGAAGTCCGTGGCGTCCTGGTACTGGCGGGGCGGGGCGTCCCGGTGAACGCCGGGGCTGACGGCAATGGGGTCGCTCGCGGGGAAAGAGTGCTCGTCGGCATCGTCGAGGCCGCCCTGCACGGCTTCCTCCTGCGCTTCCCCGGACAGCAGTCCGCGCACGGCACGGGGCACGGCGCCCAGCGGGATCCGGTCCTGCGGCCGCTTGGGTCCGGCGATGGAGGGGACGATCGTGGCCAGATCCAGCTCGATAATCTCGCTGTAGTCCGGGACATGGTCGGGACGGTGCCACAGGCCCTGTTCTTTGGCATAGGCTTCCACGAGTTTTATCTGGTGCTCGGAGCGTCCGGTGAGACGCAGGTAGTCCAGCGTTTCATCGTCGATCGGGAAGATGGCGCAGGTCGACCCGTATTCCGGGCTCATGTTGCCCAGCGTCGCCCGGGTTGCCAGTGGCACGCTGGCCACTCCGGGGCCGAAGAAGTCCACGAATTTTCCGACGACCCTGGTGCGGCGCAGAAGTTCGGCGACGGTGAGCACCAGATCCGTGGCTGTGGTGCCCTCGGGCAGTTCGCCGGTAAGTTTAAGCCCGACTACCTGCGGGATGAGCATGCTCATCGGCTGGCCGAGCATGGCCGCTTCGGCTTCAATACCGCCCACGCCCCAGCCGAGCACACCGAGTCCATTGACCATCGGGGTATGCGAGTCCGTCCCTACGAGCGTGTCCGGGTACGCGATCGGCCCGCGGGCACCGTCCCGGGTGAAGACGACCCGGGCGAGGTATTCGAGGTTGACCTGGTGGCAGATGCCAGTGTCCGGGGGCACCACGAGGAAGTCATCGAAAGCCCGCTGAGCCCAGCGCAGGAGCTGGTACCGTTCCTGATTCCGCGTGAATTCCAGCTCCGCGTTGATTCCGAATGCCTCCGGGCTGGCGAAGGCGTCGGCGATGACCGAATGGTCGATGACCAGCTCCACGGGAATCAGCGGATTGATTTTCTTCGGTTCCCCGCCCAGGCTGGTCATGGCATCACGCATGGCCACCAGGTCCACCACGCACGGCACGCCGGTGAAGTCCTGCATCAGCACCCGGGCGGGAGTGTATTGGATCTCCGGGTTGGACGCCGATCCGGGGTCCCAGCCGCCGAGCGATGTGATTTGTTCGGGCGTGACCAGCCGGCCGTCCTCATTGCGCAGCAGGTTCTCCAACAGGATCTTCAGGCTGTAGGGAAGGCGGTCCGAGCCCTTGACCCGGTCCAGCCGGTAGATCTCATACGTCCTGTCGTGCACGTTCAGTTGGTCGCGCGCACCAAAACTGTTTGGATTCATCACTGTTCCCCTCGTGAGGTTTCTGTCGTGGTAACTTGCGGGCCGTGGACGGCAGCCCGCCACTCGACGAGCTTGCCGGTGCGGACTCGTTGTCGTGCATCAGTACCAGGACCAGAACCCCCGGATCGGCAGGTGCCGGTTCTACCCCTAGGGAGAATCGGCCCTGGCTCTGTCGGGCTCATTGATCCCTAGAGCATGTCGACGCCCGTGCGATGCTCCGGCGGTTCCACCAGCCCCCTCGAGTCGTGCGCGTCTGGGAACCGGATGCCAACCGGTGGCCAGGGAGCCTGTTCGGCCCTTCTTGTCTCATCGCCTGTTCCGGCGGTACGCCTGGCCGGGGCGTGAGGTCATGTGTGGACCGGGCGGCCTCCGCAGGAGGCGGGGCCCGAGGAAGGACGGTCCTGTTGTTCATGAACGACGACCGTCTGATGTGGGAATCGGTGTAGCCAGCGTTGCAGGGCTGGACCTGGACGGTTCCACCTCTACGCTCCGACCAGGGTTCGGGCGGCCGCAGTGATGTGCCGGGCGGAGATGCCGGCCGCATCGAGCAGCTCCGCGGGTTTGCCGGAGGTGGGCAGTCCTTTGACGGCCAGTAGGGTGATGTGCAGGTCGGGGGTATCCGTTCCGGCGAGGGCCTCGAGCACGGCTGAGCCGATGCCGCCCTGGGGGTAGTGGTCTTCGGCTACGACGATGTGGCCTCCGGTGTCCAGACAGGTCCGGCGCAGGGTGTCCGTGTCGATGGGCTTGATGGAATAGAGGTCGATGACGCGGGCGTTGATTCCGGCCTCGGCGAGTTGCCCGGCGGCGGCGAGACATTCGTGCAGTGTCACCCCGGCGCCGATGAGAGCCACGACGTCGTCGGGGCCGGCATTGTGGACTTTGCACCCGCCTATGGGGAATTGTTCCTCCGGGCCGTAGATCACAGGGTAGGCTCCGCGGGTGGCGCGCAGGTAGGAGATTCCGGTGGTGTCGGCCATGGTCTGCACGAGCCGGGCGGTGGAGGGAGCATCAGAGGGGTACAGCACTGTGGAGGTGTGCACGGCGCGCATGGCGGCGATGTCCTCCAAAGCCATTTGGGAGGGTCCGTCCTGGCCGATTTCGACGCCGGCGTGGGTGCCCACGAGGCGGACGCTGAGCTCGGATACTCCTGCCATCCGGATGAAGTCGTAGGGCCGGGAGATGAGGAAGGCGGCGAAGCTGGAGGCGAACGCGAGGTAGCCGCGGACGGAGAGTCCGACGGTGGAGGCGATGAGTTGTTGTTCGGCGATGAACATTTCGAAGAAGCGTTCCGGAGCGGCCCCTTTGAATTCCCCGGCGTGGGTTGAGTTCCCGACTTCGCCGTCCAGGACGACGACTTCGGGGCGGACTGCCATAGCGGCGATCGCGGCCCCGAAGGCCGCCCGGGTTGCCACCCGATCGCCTACCTCCCAGCGGGGCAGGATGATGGCGGCCTGCGGGTCGGGCGTTATGGCGGGAGTGCCGGGTTCGGGCATGCTGGTGGTGATCTGCAGATGGGTGGGTCCGCCAAGGGCAGCCACGGCACGCTCGGCCATATCCTCAGGGAGCGCCTTGCCGTGCCAGCCGTTTTTGTCCTCCAGTTCGGACACACCCTTGCCCTTGATGGTCTTCGCCAAAATGACCGTGGGCTGGTCCGGATCAGAGCGCGCCCGTGTCAGGGCGTGGTCGATTGCGGTGACGTCGTGACCGTCGATGATGATGGCGTGGGCGCCGAAGGCCTTAACCCGCCCGGCGTAGCCGTGCATGTCCCATTGAAGTTCGGTAGGGCCGTCCTGCCCCAGCCGGTTGACGTCCACCAGTGCGGTGAGATTGCCGAGCTTGTAAAAGGATGCTTTGTCCAGGGCCTCCCAGATGGAGCCTTCGGCCAGTTCACTGTCTCCGCACAGCACCCACGTATGGTACGGCAGTTGGTCCAGGTATCGTCCGGCCAGGCATACTCCGACGGCGTCCGGCAGTCCCTGTCCCAGTGATCCGGTCGCCACGTCCACCCAGGGCAGGACCGGTGTGGGGTGGCCTTCGAGCCGGGCCCCGAACTGCCGGTAGGTATTGATCAGTTCATCCTCACCGACCACGCCGACTGCCCGGTACATGGAATACAGCAGCGGGGAGGCGTGTCCCTTGGAGAAGATGAGGTGGTCATTGTTGGGCAGCGCCGGCTGGTCCCAGTCGTAGCGGAGGTGCCGTTGGAGCAGGACAGCCATCAGGTCCGCCGCGGACAGCGACGACGTCGGGTGGCCGGATCCGGCCCGGGTGCTGCACCGGATCGAGTCCACCCGCAGCTGTTTTGCCAGGGCGTCAATAAGACCCGCCTGCCCGCTGTTCATGGGTGCCTGCGTCATGTCCTGATGATCGGTCATTCCGGTGCCTTTCGGAGGCTGTTGGGGGTCTTCTTGTCCGGTCCCTTATCCCTGCCAGGGCCGCCCGCCCCGGGGTTCCGGAAGGTGCCAGCTGGCCGGGGCGACGAGCCGATCAGTCCCGCTCGGACCCCAGGATCCCTTCCTGTAGGGCAGCGGGACGGGCGGGTGCGCCAGCAGTGGGGCGGAAATTTCCCAAAGGCGTTCTATTCCGCCAGCCTGGGTGAACAGGGTGTGGTCCCCGGTCATGGCGTCGTGGAGCAGGCGTTCGTAGCCCAGGAGCCCATGGGCGGCGGTGAAAGAGTCCGCGTAGTGGAAGTTCAGGGACGCGTCATCGAGTCTGGTGTCGGCCCCGGGCGCCTTGGTGCGAAAGCTGATCGAGATCGACCCGGGGTCGGAGAGTTCGAAGATCAGCTCGTTGGGCGCCTCCCGGCCGGAGGTACAGTCGGCCGGGCCGAAGAGGTCCTGCGGGGCTTTGGTGAAAGTCAGGGTGACGGTGTGCCGGCTTTGCGCCATCGCTTTTCCGGTGCGCAGGTGGAAAGGCACCCCGGCCCAGCGGCGGTTGTCGATCTCCATGGTGAGGGCGGCGAAAGTCTCCACCGTGGAGTCCGTTGCCACGCCGGGTTCTGCGGTGTAACCGTCGTATTGGCCCAGCACCGTCCGGGCGGGGTCCACGGGATTCAGCGCTTGGAAGACGCCTTCGGCCTGTTCGTGCAGTGAGGCGGCGTCCAGGCGCGCAGGTGCTTCCATCGCGAGGAAGCCGAGAAGGTGGAACAGATGGGTGACAACCATATCCCTGAAGGCCCCGGTTTGCTCGTAAAAATCGGCCCGGCCTTCAATGCTGAGCCGTTCCGGCACATCGATCTGGACATGGTCGATATGATCGGCGTTCCAGACCGACTCAAACAGACCGTTGCCGAAGCGGAACGCGAGGATATTCTGGACTGCTTCCTTGCCCAGGAAGTGGTCGATCCGGTAGATCCGGTCTTCAGCGAACACGGCGCGCAACTCCCGGTTCAGCGCCTTTGCGGAGTCGAGGTCGTGACCGAAAGGTTTCTCGATGACCAGTTTTGCGCCCGTGCCCAGGCCCGTAGCTCCGAGCATCCGGACCGTCGCAACGAAGGCATCCGGCGGGACGGCCAGGTAGATCAGGCGCTGAACCTTCCCTCCCAGGTCATGCTCGGCCCGGGCGACGGCGTCCAGCAGTGCCTGCGGCTCCGTGGGGGTAGCCGGAGCGAAGTCCAGATTGACCGCGAACGGCTCCCAGCTCCCGGCACCGCGTCCGGTCCGCCCGTAGTCCTCGACGGCGGAGCGAACATGGGCGCGGAAACCATCGGTGCCGGGCGCGTTATACGGCAGACCGGAGCCGATGATGCGGTACCGGGCCGGCATCATGCCCGCGGCGGCCAGGTGGAACAGGCCCGGGAGCAGTTTGCGTTTGGCCAGATCCCCGGTGGCGCCGAAGAGGATCAGCAGCTGGTCCTCCGGGACCGGAGAGTGGACAGCCCAGGAGCCCGGGCCTGTCGTGGTCACGCTGTGACCTCCATGCCTTCCAGCGGCAGCCCCCGGTCAGGGAGGTGATCACACAGTCCGCGCCGGCCCTGCGGGGCTGGTCGGCGATGAGGTAGAGACTGGCGACGCCCAAGCAGGCGATTCCGGCGGCATGGCCGCCTTGCACGTCGTGCGGGTTGTCGCCGCCGACGACGGCCCGGGCCGCGGTGACAGGTTCGCCGTAGGCCAGGGCGGCACGCCGCGGTGCCATCCTGGCCAGCTCGCCCCGGTCGGTGGAGTCCGATCCGTATCCGCCCAAGGCGAAGAAACGGTTCAGCTTGGAAGGGAAAGCAACCATCGAAACCTCGATCACAGGTGTGGAACTCTGGTCAGCTTCTGTGCCGTCAGCTTACTCTCGGGCGCTGGTACTGGCGCAAGGCCCTCAGATTGACTCATCCTCCTGGCTTACCGCCCGCTTCTTCGGCACCGGAACCATGCCCTTGACAGTGCCGGGACGTAGGAGTGGGATGAGGTCACTGCAATCGACGTGAAGGCCAGCCGTGGCAGGCGTATCACCCCGGAGGCCCTTTCCGCCGCGGGCGACATCTACAGGTCTTCGGCGGTAGAGATCCCCGAAAGGATGATGACAATGAGCGAAGTGCGCGGCCGCCCAGGTGCTCGCCATTCACGGAAGGTAGGACCATGGAAACAAGGATCGCCACCACAGCTGGTGGGATCATGAGCCGCCCCGTCGTGACCGTCCCGCCCGGAATGGGGGTCGGCGCGATCGCCGAGCTCATACGCAAGCACCGAATCAGCGGCATTCCCGTGGTGGATCCGGAGGACCATCTGCTCGGGCTGGTCAGCGAATACGATCTGCTGGCCAAGACCGGGGCCACGGCGGCAGAGATCATGACCACGGCCGTGATTAGTGTCAGTCCCGATACTGCCATCGCCGATGTCCGCCAGCTGCTGGTCAGCCAGCACATCGGTCGGCTGCCGGTCTTGTCAGGCGGGCGTCTGGCCGGCATCATCAGCCGCGGAGACCTCGTGGCGCTGCTCGCCACCGAATGGGTATGCGGCGTATGCGGCGAACCTGCCCGTGGTGAGCGTCCGCCGGACAGCTGTCCCAAGTGCGGCGGGGAGAGCACCGGATTCACACTGCAGGAGCAGCCTCCGGGGCCGTGAATGCCGCCACGTTCCCCCATCTGCTGCTGGAGGCGCCAGCTGCAGGTAAGGCAGCGCACCAGCGCGAACACAGCCCAGCACACTTGGAGGAGAGCACATGGCAGAACGACGGAAACCGGCAGCGGCGCGGGGGCACGACCCGGCGGCGGCGCCGACGACGGAGAACTCCGGGCATTCCCTCGCGGACGAAACCCCCGAACGCCTTCTGGGCTATTACGCCGATATGGTCCTGATCCGCAAATTCGAGCTCAGCGCCGACCAGATGTACAAACGCGCCAAGATCGGCGGCTACTGTCACCTGAACCTGGGCGAGGAAGCCACCGTCGTCGGGCTGATGGCAGCGTTGCGACCTTCCGACTACCTGTTTACCAATTACCGCGACCACGGTTACGCCCTGATGCGCGGACTGGAACCTGGGCGGGTGATGGCCGAGCTCTTCGGCAAGTCAACAGGGGTATCCAGGGGCCGGGGCGGATCAATGCATATGTTCGACACCGGAGCCCGGCTGATGGGAGGCTACGGCATCGTCGGGGGCCAGATTCCGCCCGCCACCGGCGCCGCCCTGGCGCTGACCTACCGCGGGGGCCCGGGACCGGACGCCGAGGTCGTGATGTGCCAGATGGGCGACGGCACCACCAACATTGGAGCGTTCCACGAATCACTGAACCTCGCCGCCGTCTGGCACCTGCCCATCGTGTACGTGGTCGTCAATAACCGGTTGGGCATGGGAACCACAGTCGAGGCCGCAGCCGGGGAACCCGAACTATACAAACGCGGCAGTTCATACAGGATCCCCGGTGAGCGCGTTGACGGTACCGATGTCGTGGCGGTGCGCGAGGGTGCCCGGCGTGCCCTGGACCGCGCCCGGCTGGCGCGCGAGCCCGCACTCCTGGAAGTCATGAGCTACCGTTTGCGGGGGCACTCGGTGGTGGACCCGGCGCGGTACCGCTCCGCAGCCGACGTCGAAACCGCACAAGCCGCGGATCCTGTCCCCATGCTGCGCCGGCGTCTGCTGGCGGCGGGCCTACTGGACGAGGCACAAGCACAAAGCATCGAGGCCGACGCAGACAAAAAGGTCACCGCTGCTGTGGCCTTTGCCGACTCCAGCCCGGATCCCACTCCGGATCAGCTTTTCGACTACGCATACGCCAGCCCGGTCGCGAACGCCGCCCACGCCCTGCCCGGCGAGCCCGCGGTGGTGATCCCGTGACCGATGATCCCATGAGCACCGGTCCCGCGACGCGAAGCCCCATCCCCAGCGAAGGAGCCACCATTCCCGTCATCACCTACCGACAAGCCCTTAACGATGCCCTCCGAGCCGAGCTGGCCCGCGATAAGAGCGTCATTCTGCTGGGCGAGGAAATCGGGGTCTTCGAGGGCTCATACAAGATCACCGCCGGCCTGCTAACCGAATTCGGCCCGGAACGGGTGCGTGACACGCCAATCGCCGAGGAAGGCTTCGTTGGGGCCGCGATCGGGGCCGCCATGCTGGGGATGCGTCCAGTGGTGGAAATCATGACGCTGAACTTTAGCCTAATTGCGATGGACCAGATCATTAATCACGCGGCCAAAATCTATGGCATGTTCGGAGGCCAGACGCCGGTACCGCTGGTGATCCGGATGCCCGGCGGTGGCGGCCAGCAACTGGCCGCCACGCACTCGCAGAATCTTGAAGTCTGGTTCGCGCATGTCCCGGGACTCAAGGTTGTTGCTCCCTCCACCCCTGCCGATGCAAAGGCGCTACTGCTCGCGTCGATTCGGGACAACGATCCGGTGATCTTCCTCGAGAACCTGTCCCTTTACAACACCAAGGGCGAGGTGCCCGACGACGATCGCGTGGCCGAGCTCGGCAAAGCAGCCGTGGCACGGGAAGGGTCCGATCTGACGGTGATTGCATACTCCCGGGCGACGACGGTGGCGCTGGAAGTGGCGCGCCAGCTGGGGGACGAAGGCATCTCCATCGAGGTAGTGGACCTGCGCAGCCTCCGCCCGCTGGACCGTCAAACGGTCTGCGCTTCGGTCCGGAAGACCAGCCGGGCCGTGGTCCTCGAAGACGACTGGCTCAGCTACGGTGTCGGCGCGGAGATCTCCGCCACCCTCATGGAGGGAGCCTTCGACTACCTGGACGCGCCGGTCCGTCGGGTGGCAGCGGCGGAAGTTCCGCTCCCCTATGCCAAACCCCTGGAGCTCGCGGCGCTGCCGAATGCGAATGACCTGATCAAGGTCATCCGCGAGCTCCTCGATGCCACCCGCTTCAGCCCGGCAGAAGCAGGCGCCATTGCCACCGCGACCGCGACCGTCACCTGATAGGAAGATTCCATGCCCGAAGTAGTCATGCCCAGGCTTTCCGACACAATGGAGGAGGGAGTGCTCAGCCGTTGGCTCAAAAACGAGGGGGACGTGGTCCGGCAAGGGGACGTGATCGGCGAGATCGACACCGACAAAGCCACAATGGACCTGGAAAGCTTCGACGACGGAATCCTGGAGAAGCTGCTGGTCCCGGAAGGCACCACGGTGGCGATCGGCCAACCCCTGGCCGTGATCGGCGACGGCAGCGGCACCGGCCGTACGCGACCTCCGGCTCCTGCGCCGGTCAGCACCGTCCCTTCGGTCCAGGAGGCTTCCGTCCCGTCCGCTTCGAAACCCGTCCCGGCGCCGGCCGGTGTCGACCCGCAGCGACTGCTGAGCTCCCCCTCGCCCGGCGCGAGGCTGCCCGGCACGGACTGAATCCGGCAATGATCACCGGCACCGGTCCGGGCGGGCGCATTGTGCGCGCGGATGTGGAAGCTGCAATAGCCGCGGGGAAAACGGAACAGACACACCTTGAGGAGCAAGCAAAGCCGACTGCCCAGGGCAAACAGCCGGCCCTGCCGCCGTCGTCCGACACGGACTCGGTAGAGGTCCCGCTGAGCCAGATGCGCAAAGTGACAGCGCGCCGGCTCACCGAAAGCGCAGCCGCACCGCACTTCTACCTAACCGTCGTGGTTGGCGTCGACGCACTGTTCCAATTCCGGAGCGAGGTCAATGAACGGTTCGCGGACCAAGGCATCAAGGTCAGCGTCACAGACCTGCTGGTCCGGGCGTGCGCCGTCACACTGAGGACACACCCGCAGGTCAACTCGTCGTGGGCCGGAGACAGGATCCTGGCGCACCGGCGGATCAACATCGGTGTGGCGGTGGCCTTGGACGAAGGCCTGGTGGTCCCCGTAGTCACCGGCGCCGATGCCAAGAGCCTTGACCAGATTTCCGCCGAAACCCTATCCCTGGCGGCCAAGGCCCGCTCCGGGACACTGGCCCTGCAGGAATTCACCGGCGGAACCTTTACCATCAGTAATCTGGGAATGTTCGGCATCGATAACTTCACTGCGGTCATCAACCCGCCCGAGGCCGCCATCCTCGCCGTCGGGGCGGCCACCAAGGAGCCGTTCGTCCGGGACGGGGAGCTGTGCAGCCGGAACATCATCAAAATCACCATGACCTCCGACCACAGGGTACTGGACGGGGCCACGGCCGCGGCATTCCTCAGCGACCTGAAGCGAAGGCTGGAGGATCCACTGCGGATTGTCATCTGAGCTGTGGAAATCGCCCGATCCAAGCCATGGCTCGGCTGTCGCGGATCTACAGGAATTCGACGATGGCGGGCACGTTGCCGAACGACACCAGGCAACCCGGCGGCGGATCCACAATCTCCGGGATGATCTCGGCGACAGTGGTTCTGAGTGCGGTCAAGTCGGCGATTTGCCGAGGGCGTGAGGTCGCTCGCGTGGCTCCTCACCTACCTGACGGGATGGCGTTCAGAGCTGAATCAATGGCGTGATTATTGCTTGGTGACGTGGATGGATTCAGGGTTGGCAAGGTGGGTGAGGGGTTTTCCCCGGAGGTAACGGCTGAAGTCCGATGCGATGATCTGGGCTGCCTTGATTGCGGTTTGTTTGCTGGCGCCGGCCAAGTGGGGTGTCATCACGATGTTGGGGGTGGTGAGGAGCCTGGCGCCGGTTGGGATGGGTTCTTCGGGAAATACGTTCCGATACCGACACCCGCGGCATCGCAGCGGCGCAGGCCGCCGAGTTGGCAAATCCATGACCTCTCGCGCCAGGGTTCCTGCGGGAGAACGCACCTGATCCAGAGCGCTTCGGGCGCCATCCGCAGGTTCGCGGCTGGGCCCTCAAGTGAGCCGGAATCCTGCAACGGGTTCTGACGCCGCACATTTCCCCTTGATGCGCTGAGCGAAGTGCGGGCCAGAAGCTCGTGCTCAATCTGCGTCCCTCAACCTTCGGCTTACGGGAACAAAGCCAAGTTCATCGATGGTCTGAGCGAGTTGTGTAGACGAGTACTGATATTTGTGCAGACGAGTACGGAAGATGACAAAAATGCCCGATAGCCGGTCCCCCACCGGCGCCAACCGGGCACGGCCGGGACTCCGGGACGCGCTGGCCGCCTCCCGAAACGGGGACACCCGTGTCGTGACCACCCTCGACCGCCTGTCCTCCATGCGGGGGTCGACTTCGGTCGGGGGTCCTTGCTGTGCCGGTTCTTCCGGTTCGACCGGGTGGTTAGGCTGGGTGAATGGCGACAGTTATCCTCGTGCGGCACGGCCGCACCACAGCCAATGCCACTGGACTGCTGGCCGGTCGGGCCGTCGGCGTGACCCTGGACCAGATCGGGCGGGACCAGGCGGCTCTGACCGGAGACCGGCTCGCGCCCGTGCCCTTAGTCGGGGTGGTGTCGAGCCCTCTTGAGCGTTGTCAGCAGACCGCCCAGCTCATCCTCGATCGCCAGACTGGCGCGCCGTACGCGCCGGTCGATCTCGATCTCACCGAGTGCGATTACGGCCAGTGGCAGGGCCGCACGCTCAGTGATCTCACGACCGAGGATTTGTGGCCGCTTGTGCAGTCGCAGCCGTCCGCCGTCGTCTTTCCGGGCGGTGAATCCATGGCCGCGATGCAGGCTCGGTCAGTGGCAGCGATTCGCCGCCACGATGCAGCCTTCGAAGCCGAGTACGGGCCAGGGGCCGTGTGGGTGGCGGTGAGTCACGGTGACATCATCAAGTCAATCCTCGCGGACGCGCTCGGCATGCACCTTGACCTGTTCCAGCGTATTAACGTGGGCCCCGCCTCCGTATCGATCGTGCGCTACGGCGCTGGTCGGCCGAGCGTCTATGCGACCAACACCGACGCGGGGATCTGTCGTGGCTGTCGAACGGCATCCACTCTGGCGATGCGCCGGTGGGCGGCGGTGCAGGGCAAAAGGCGCCATGAACCTCATGTGCCTAAAATACTGACATGCCTACACGTGTTCACGAGTTTGCCTGGCCTGATCGGGTCGTCGTTGGCACCATTGGCCTTCCGGGGGCGCGCACGTTCTACCTGCAGGTGCGCGCAGGGACGCAGATCGTGAGTATTGCCCTGGAGAAGCAGCAGTCGGCTCTGCTCGCCGAGAAGATCGACGAAATTCTCGACCAGCTCATCACCGTCGAGGGCAACCCCTTCAGCGTTCCCACGAGTACTCCCATTGAACTTGTCGACAATGACCAGCTCGAGGCCGTTCAGGAGCAGTTTCGGACCGGCGCCATGAGCTTAGGTTGGGACCCAACGACGGCGCAGGTCCTAATAGAGGCCTACCCCCTCACCGATGTCGATGCTGATGACAACGACGAATCCCTTGATGAGGACGGCGCTAACGAGACCGAAATGCTGCTGGTGCGAATGCCGGTCGGCACCGCCCGCGCATTCGCCCAGCGCACCCGTGAGGTCGTGGGCGCCGGGCGTCCGATGTGCCCGCTCTGCGGTTACCCCATAGACGCCGACGGCCACATCTGCACCCTTCCCGAGCTCTGATGCCAGCGCCGGACCTGGTGACCGCCGAGCTGACGCTCACCGGCCGCATCACGACGGCTTCAAACGCTACATTCCTGGGCAGCATCGGCGACGTGGTGGTCGTCTATAAGCCGATAGCAGGCGAAAGTCCCCTGTGGGATTTTCCCCACGGCACCCTGGCTCACCGGGAGGTGGCCGCCTACATGGTCTCGCAGGTCTTTGGCTGGGACGTCGTGCCGCACACCTGGCTGCGCGATGGTCCGATGGGCGAAGGAATGGTGCAGCTCTGGCAGGAGCAAGACCCCGCCCAAAGCGCCGTGAACCTGGTCGCGACGGACCACGTGCCGGAGACGGGCTGGAAATACGTTCTCGAGGGACGAGATGAGAACGGACGTATGGTCGCCCTCGTTCACGAAGACTCGCCAGCGCTCAGACGCATGGCGGTGTTCGACGTCGTCGTCAACAACGCCGACCGCAAAGGCGACCACATTCTTGCCATGCCGTACGGACACCGGCACGGCGTGGACCATGGGCTCACCTTTCACCGTGACCACAAGCTGCGCACGGTGCTGTGGGGGTGGCTGGGAGACGCTCTGACCACCGAGGAACGCGACAGCATCGATCGTGTCAGCGAAGGACTGCACGGTGAGCTGGGCCGAAACCTGGCGGACTTGCTCAGCGCCGAAGAAATCGCTTCGCTCGCCGCGCGCTGCGCCCGGTTGCGCTTGGCAGGGCGGTTTCCGGCTCCGAGCGGTGAGATGTCGGCGGTGCCTTGGCCGCTGTTCTAAGGGAATTACGGCTACGGGGCTTCGCAGGCTGTGTCACGTCGAGTCGTCCTCTGCGGGCGCGTCCGCGGAGCGGATCCGACGCCAGGCAAGAACGGTGCCTTAAGTCTTTTGACCGACTTTGATTGCGGCCACGAGTTTGGTCACTCGTTCGTTATGCAGCAAAATGCGGGCGGCATCATTCGACTTGGCAACCGGTGGCAAAAAGCGCATGGCCGCTAAGAACACGTGTTCTTAGCGGCCATCGCAGAAGGTCTCAGGGAGGTCAGGACCTACACATTGAACCTAAATTCAACGACGTCGCCGTCACGGAATAACCTCTGCTCTCACAACGCACTCATTATCTGGCCACGCCCCATCCCCTCGGGCAGGAATCCGGGGCCACAGCACCGCCACAACCCCTTCGTTCTCAGCCGTCCAGGTCCAGAACCCTGGTGACCGCCACGCAGACGCCGGCAGGGCGGCACTCCGGGCAGGCCGGGCCCGCAGCACAGCCGCGGGGGCTGGGAACGGAGTCAGCTGTTCAGAGCGTCGACGCCGAATTCAAGTCCTCCCTGCCGAATCTGAGCCGCGGAGGCCAGTTGCAGACGACCGAACTGAACCCGAATCGCAAAGCCTTCCGCCACGAGATCGAATAGCAGCGCTAGGCTGTCATCTCGTTTGCCAGCTCGTGCTTCTCCGGGGTGACTTCCACCGGCAGGTTTGGCCTGACATTGTTGTCGAACCAGGCGTCGTGCTGCGTGGCCGCCTCCCAAATTTCCACAACGGTCATTCCGCCTTCGCTCTCATATGCGTAATGGGCGTTGAATCCGGGGGTGGCCATGAGTTTGTCCCTGAGGGCGGCAGCGATGCCTTCGTACTGTTCCCGGGTCAGGCCGGGCACCAGGTTTTGGACCAGAACAGTCATGGCGGACTCCTTAATAGGCGACTGCCGGCCGGGCGGACGGGTCCCACGGACAGAGCCGGCACAGCCGAAGCCTACGCCGGTAGCGGCGGCCGCGACAGGCTGACAGCATCATTTCGACTTGGCAGCCGGTGGCAAAAAACGCATGGCCGCTATGAACACGTGTTCTTAGCGGCCATCGCAGAGGTCTCAGGAAGCTCGGGAACTAGACGTTGAAGCGGAACTCCACAACGTCGCCGTCGGCCATCACGTATTCTTTGCCTTCGATGCGGACCTTGCCGCGGGCTTTGGCCTCGGCCATGGAACCGGCCTCGATGAGGTCGCTGAAGGACACAACTTCGGCCTTGATGAAGCCGCGCTGGAAATCGGAGTGGATCACGCCCGCGGCCTGCGGTGCGGTGTCGCCCCGGTGGATGGTCCAGGCGCGTGTTTCCTTCGGCCCTGCCGTCAGATAGGTCTGCAGCCCAAGGGTGTGGAAGCCGACGCGGGCCAGCTGGTCCAGGCCGGATTCGTCCTGCCCGTTCATTTCCAGCATCTCGCGGGCTTCTTCCTCATCCAGCTCCACGAGGTCGGACTCGAGCTTGGCGTCAAGGAAGATGGCGTCCGCAGGAGCGACCATGGCCCGCAGTTCCTCCTGCTTTTCCGGGCTGCCGAGGACCCCTTCGTCCGCGTTGAAGACGTAGATGAAGGGCTTGGCCGTCAGGAGGCCGAGCTCCCTGAGGTGCTCCATCTCCAGTTTGTCGGTCTTGACCGACGAAAAAATGGTGTCGCCGCGTTCCAGCACAGCCTGGGCAGCCTTGATGGCAGCCAGCTCGGCAGCTTCCCGCTTCTTGATCTTGACTTCTTTTTCGATCCGGGGAATGGCATTTTCGATGGTCTGAAGGTCGGCCAGGATCAGCTCGGTGTTGATGGTCTCCATATCCGAGCGGGGATCCACCTTGCCGTCGACATGGATGACATCGGGGTCGTCGAACACGCGGACAACCTGGGCGATGGCCTCGGCCTCGCGGATGTTGGCGAGGAACTTGTTGCCCAGGCCTTCGCCCTCCGACGCACCCTTCACGATTCCGGCGATGTCCACGAAGGACACCGGGGCGGGCAACAGCCGCTGGGATCCGAAAATGGCCGCCAGCTTCGCCAGGCGGGGATCCGGCAGGTTCACGACGCCGACATTCGGCTCGATGGTGGCGAACGGATAGTTCGCTGCGAGCACCTGGTTGCGGGTCAGTGCGTTGAAAAGGGTTGATTTGCCGACGTTGGGCAGTCCGACGATGCCAATAGTAAGAGCCACGAGCATTGATTCTACCGGTAATCGGCCCGGAACCATGCGGCCGCCCGTTCCTGTGCACCGCGGGTGTTCACGGGCTTCCACTGTGTTTTGCCGCGTTCGGCGGCATTCTGTCGCGTTGTAGGCGTTGTAGGCGTTGTGCGCCGAGTGGGTCCCGCGCCTGGGTCCGCCGGGTGCGTCCTGCGATCAAAATGTCTGGGGCCCGTGCCAAAGTGAACCCATGGACGCTTTTGCTCTGATACTTGCCCTGCTCATGTTGCTTGTCGGTGCCGCACTTGGTGCGGCCTGCACCTATGTCGTGTTCCGGCGGCGGACCGTTGCCCTGGAACAGGACTTCGACGCCGTCTCCGCCCGTCTCTCGGACGTCAGCTCTCAGTTCGCGGCCGCCGACGCCGAACGGCGCCTCCTGTCGGCCCAGAACCGGGAGCTGGGCGAGTCCCGCAACCAGGACGGCAGCGTGCTTCGGGCCCTGGCACCCGTCGCGGAGAAACTCACGGCAGTCCAACAGCAGGTGTCCCTGCTGGAACGGGACCGCCTGGAGCAATACGGCCAGCTGGCGCAACAGCTCCAGGAAGCCCGCCTCTCCGACGAGCAGCTGCTCCGCTCAACGCACGCCCTTGAGTCCGCTCTCCGGTCCAACAGTGCCCGCGGCCAGTGGGGCGAAGTGCAGTTGCGGCGGGTCGTGGAGGCCGCCGGCATGCTCCGGCACGTGGATTTCCACGAGCAGCACCACAGCACCGGATCCGGAAACGCTGTCCGGCCCGACCTCGTCGTCCAGTTGCCGGGAGACAAGCAACTTGTAGTGGACGCCAAGGTTCCGCTGGCGTCCTACCTCGAGGCCCAGGACCTCGGCCCCTCTTCCGGACGGCAACAGCACGGGCCCGCGCTCATGGGACAAAATGCCCTGCTGACAGCACACGCAAAAGCCCTGAAGTCACACGTGGACGCGCTGAGCAACAAGAAATACTGGGACATCCCGGGCAACTCGCCGGAGCTGGTAATCTGCTTCCTGCCGGCGGAATCCATTCTTGCGGCCGCGCTGGCTGCCGATCCCGGCCTCCTGGACTACGCACTGAACAAGAACGTGGTGCTGGCCTCCCCCAGCACCCTGCTCGCCGTGCTGAAGTCGGTGGCGTTCACGTGGCGCCAGGATGTGCTGACCGACAGCGCCCGGGAGCTCTTTGAGCTGGCCCGTCAGCTTTACGAGCGCATGGGGACCCTCGGCGATAACGTGACGAAACTGGGGTCGTCCCTCAAGACTTCCGTGGACCGCTACAACTCAATGGTAGGAACACTTGAGGCACGCGTCCTTCCCACCGCACGAAAGCTCAATGCTTTGGAAGTCGAGGGTCTGGCCACACCGCCCGCGATCGAAGTGACCACGCGGACGGTGGCCGCCCCCGAGCTTCAGGCCGAGGAATCAGCCGCGTAGCACCGTCGCAACCAGGGTCAGGCCCGCGCTTTGCGTCCTCCCAGGGCGCGGGTCACGTCCCCTGATTTCTTGAGTGTCGCGCGGAGTTCCTTGGGCAGGGAGAAGAGCAGGTCTTCCTCGGCGGTCACAATTTCCTCGACGTCGCCGTAGCCGTAGTCCGCAAGGAGGCGCAGCACGTCTTTGACGAGGACCTCGGGAACGGACGCACCGGAGGTGACACCCACCGTGGCGACGCCCTCGAACCAGGCTTCATCCACCTCGTTCGCAAAGTCCACACGGTACGAGGCCTTTGCGCCGTACTCCAGTGCCACCTCCACGAGGCGGACGGAGTTGGAGGAATTGGCGGAGCCCACAACGATTACCAGTTCCGCCTGCGGGGAAATCTTCTTGATGGCCACCTGGCGGTTGGTGGTGGCGTAGCAGATATCGTCACTGGGCGGATCCTGCAGCGTCGGGAAACGCTCCTTCAGCAGCCGGACGGTTTCCATGGTTTCGTCCACGCTCAGCGTCGTCTGCGAGAGCCAGATGACCTTTTCCGGGTCCCGGACGGTCACCTTGTCCACTTCGTGCGGGCCGTTGATGATCTGGATGTGTTCCGGGGCTTCGCCGGCCGTCCCTTCAACTTCCTCATGGCCGTCGTGGCCAATCAGCAGGATGTCGAAGTCGTCCTTGGCGAAACGGACAGCTTCCCTGTGCACCTTGGTCACCAGGGGGCACGTCGCATCAATGGTGCGAAGGCCGCGGTCCTCGGCCGACTGCACCACCGCGGGCGAAACCCCGTGGGCGGAGAAGATCACCAGGGCGCCTTCGGGAACCTCATCGGTTTCGTCGACGAAGATGGCGCCCTTCTCCTCCAGGGAGCTCACCACATGGACGTTGTGCACAATCTGCTTGCGGACATAGACCGGCGGGCCGTAGTGTTCCAGCGCCTTCTCGACGGCAATAACGGCGCGGTCCACTCCGGCACAGTAGCCGCGGGGGGCTGCCAGCAAAACCTTCTTGGGACCTGACACCGGAGCCGAAGCCAACACGTCCTCAGGCGAACGGCGCCTCCGCGGAATTGAAGGCATGGGGATGGAGACAGCTGAGGTGGTCATTGTTCAATGCTACCGGGAACGCACGGCGCGCCGGGCGCCGGCAATCAGGCGGAGAAGTACTCCGGCGAGGATCAGGACCGCCCCCGCGATGAGGGTTGCCAGGATCCACTGCCCAAACTGTTCGGAGGATGCGCTGACGAATTCACTCTTGAAGATGTCCGCCACTTCGTTGCCGCTTGCCGTTCCGTTAACGGCCAGGCCCGCGGCATCGGAGCCCAGCTTCCAGACCGCCGCCAGCACCAGCGCACCGGCTCCCGTACCCACCAGCACGGTCCAGCGGCGGCGTGCGGCGACGAAAGCCAGCAGCAGTGAAATGGCTGCGCCCGCGGCCAGCGCGTACCCCATTGGCGCGTAGGCCGAGACCTGGTCCACGAGCTGCCGCTGGCTGGGCTGTCCGATATCGATCAGCGTCTGGTCCGGCGCGTCCAGGGGCACTTTCGTAACGTCCGAAATCTGCTTCGTCAGCAGGCCGACCAGTGGTGCCACATCCAGCGTCAGCGAAGTCGATGGTTCGGCCTCGGACCCTGAAGACCCGGGTGCCGCGAAATTGAGCCGGTGGCTCTTCCGCAGTGTTTCCTCCCATGCCGCGGGATAGCCGGGGAGCGTGGTGAGTGATTTGGCGGCGGAATCGAGGATCGGCTGCACCAGATCCGCAAACGGTTCGGGAATCCGGTCGGCAGGATCGATGGTGCCCACAGCCGCCGATGCCAGTCGCTGCTGGAATGCGGCGTCCTTGCCCAGCGGAGCGGCAAGCGAAACGAAGCCGTCTTCCTGCACAATGTTCCGGTCCACCCAGATGGCCGGAACGGCGACGGCTGCCAGCAGCAGTCCAAGGATGACGGTGGCAGCTGAGACAAAAGTGCGCAAGTGATTCCTAGGTTTGGTTGGCGGTACTGCCATCCTAGGGGTGCAGGCGGGGAAGCAAAAATGTCGGCGGACAGTGGTAGAGCTATGGATAGAGTTGATTCGGTTTGATGCCCGCCACCCGCAAAGGATTCCCATGCCCCAGGCCACCACCCCGACACGGTCAGCCCGTGTCTGACAATAAGCCCGCGGCAACCACGCTTCCGGCGACAGCTGCAGACACAAGCCCGGACAATCCGTGGCCCCTGCAGCTGCTGTCCCAAAAGCTCAAGGCCCATATCGACCGCACGCCCCCGGCCTGGGTCGAGGGCCAGGTCATTGAGCTGAACCGCCGCGGCGGCAGCGCCTTCATGACGCTCAGGGATGTCGATGCTGAGATTTCCTTGCCTGCCTCGATCTGGTCGAGTGTGCTGGACCGCCAGGAGGTGCCCCTCGAACGCGGGTCGCGCGTTGTTGCGCTACTGAAAGCCGAGTTCTGGCTGAAGACCGGACGCCTGAACATGTCTGTGAAGGATATCCGCCCGGTAGGGCTCGGAGACCTGCTGGCGCGGATTGAACGGCTCCGCCACGCGCTGTCCCTGGAAGGACTCTTTGCGGACTCCAGGAAGAAACGCCTGCCGCTGCTCCCCCACAGGATCGGTCTGATCACGGGACGGGATTCCGATGCCAAGAAGGATGTCCTGCGCAACGCCGCCCTACGCTGGCCGGCCGTCGAATTCGCGATCCGCGAAGTGGCTGTGCAGGGCAACACCGCAGTGAACCAGATCATCGGAGCACTCAAGGAACTCGATGAGGACCCGCATGTGGACGTCATTGTGATCGCCCGGGCGGCGGCGCATTGGAGGATCTGCTCCCGTTCAGCAGTGAGGACCTGATCAGGGCAGTCTCTAACGCGTCCACGCCCGTTGTCAGCGCCATCGGCCACGAGGCAGACCGGCCCATCCTGGACGATGTCGCCGATCTCCGGGCTTCGACGCCGACTGATGCCGCCAAGCGAATCGTTCCGGACGTCGTCGAGGAACTCGCCAGGGTCCGGCAGGCCCGCGACCAACTCCGGCGCGGCGTGACTCTGCTCGTGGAACGTCAATCCGAGCGGCTGGCCTCCCTGCATTCCCGGCCGGTGCTAGCCTCGCCGGAGGTCATGGTCAGTTCCCGCGCGGAGGACGTGGCCCGGCTCAGCAGCCGCTCCCGGGCGGCCATCAGCACCGCGGTGGTGAGGTCCGCCGACCAGATCCTGCACCTCCGCAATCAGGTACGGTCGCTCTCACCACAGCAAACCCTCGACCGCGGCTATGCCGTGGTGCAGGTGGCCGGGCCGGACACAGGAGCGGAAGGACCGAAGGCAGTGGTCCGGCACCCGTCGCAGGCGCCGGAGGGCTCCGATCTGTCCGTACGCGTCGCAGGCGGCAGCTTTTCCGCCCGCTCGACCGGCGGCCACCACATTTCCGACAGCTGAATCAGCGCAGGGCCGTAGCGGCGCGGCACCACAAAAGCGCAGCGCCCTCCAGTGCGGGCGTAGATACCATCCAACAACCAGATGCAGGGAGCAACACAATGGCAGCAGAACAGAAGCCAAACGCCGACATTGAAACACTGAGCTATGAGGAAGCCCGCGAGCAGCTGGTCGCCGTCGTGGGCAAACTTGAAGCCGGCGGCGCAAGCCTGGAAGACTCACTCGCGCTGTGGGAGCGGGGCGAGGCCCTGGCCAAACGCTGCGAGGAATGGCTTGAGGGCGCACGCAAACGGCTCGCCGCCGCGAGGAACCAGGCCGGTCCGGAGTCCTAGTCCGGGCTCCTGCGCCTGCACTGCACTGCACTGCACGGCACGGCACGGCAATACCGGCCCGTCAGGACCTCTCCACCAGGCTGCGCTCCATGTCCACGTCGAACTCGGCGGGAGGCCACTCCAGTTTCAGGTCTTCCATTGCCTGCAGGAGCAGTTGCTGTACGGCGATGCGCGCGTACCACTTCTTGTTCGCCGGCACCACGTGCCATGGCGCAACCTTGGTGTGGGTTTTATCGAAAGCTGCCTGGTAAGCGGCCATATAGTCGTCCCAGAAGGCGCGCTCCTTCAGGTCGCCGCTGCTGTATTTCCAGTGCTTCGAGGGATCGTCCAGCCGCGCAAGCAGGCGGGATTTCTGTTCATCCCGGCTGATGTTCAGCATGACCTTGATGATTCGGGTGCCGGAGGCCGAAAGCCTGGCTTCGAATTCGTTGATCGCGGTGTAGCGTCGCTCCAGTTCATCCGGGGAGGCCCAGCCGTGAACGCGGTGAATGAGCACATCCTCGTAGTGGGACCGGTCGAAGACACCCACCATCCCGGCCGCGGGAACTTCCTTCTCGATCCGCCACAGGAAATCGTAGGATTTTTCCTCGTCAGTGGGTGCCTTGAATGCCTTGAGCTGCACACCCTGCGCGTCCATGGCACCCACCACGTGGGCAACGATGCCGCCCTTGCCCGCCGTGTCCATGGCCTGGAGGATCAGGAGGATTCGCTTGGTGCCACCAAACTTGGCTTCGGCGAACAGCTTCTCCTGGAGGGTAGTGAGCTTCCCGTCCAGGTCGGCAAGAAGTGCCCGGCCATCCGCTTTGTCGCCCGGATAGCCCGGGGTGGAATCAGGATCCACATCGGCCAACCTAAATCCGTCACCCGCGGCCAGGATCCCGGAGGGGTGTTTGTCGAAATCTTCGTTGCCTGCCATGTGAAGCCTTCCGCCGATGTTCCACCAGACCTGGGGCCGCCTCAACGCGGCACGTTCCGGCTGCCGCCGCCCGGGATATACCGGGCGGCATTGCTGCCATCAGGCTAGTTCCCCTGGTACCTGCTCAGGAAGTCCCCATGCGGCCAATTGCCTCTTCGATGTCCTTCACATTGGGCAGCGTGACCATCCGGAAGTGGTCGGGCCGGACCCAGTTGAACGCCCTACCGTGCGAAACCAGGATTTTCTGCTCGCGGAGCAGGTCCAGGACGAACTTCTCGTCGTCGCGGATGTGGTAGACCTCGGGATCCAGTTTGGGGAATAGGTACAGCGCACCCCTTGCCTGCTGTGTGCTGACGCCGGGGATGGCGTTGAGCAGATCGTAGGCCTTGTTGCGCTGTTCCAGCAGCCGCCCGCCGGGCAGTATCAGGTCGTTGATGCTCTGGTATCCGCCCAGTGCCGTCTGGATGGCGTGCTGGGCGGGCACATTGGCGCACAACCGCATGTTGGCCAGCAGGCTGATGCCTTCGAGGTAGTCGGAGGCGTCCTTCTTCGGCCCGGAGATCGCCATCCAGCCGGCCCGGTACCCGCACACCCGGTAGGCCTTGGAAAGGCCGCTGAAGGTCAGGCACAGCACGTCGTCACCGGTCAGGCCGGCCAGGTTCACGTGGACGGCGTCCTCGTAAAGGATCTTTTCGTAGATTTCGTCCGCGAACAGGACCAGACCGTGCTTCTCGGCCAGGGCCACAATTTTCTTGAGGGTCTCCTCCGGGTACACGGCACCGGTGGGGTTGTTCGGGTTGATCACCACGATGCCCTTGGTGCGCGGCGTGATCTTGGACTCGAGGTCCTCCAGGTCCGGCTGCCAGCCCGATTCCTCGTCGCACAGGTAGTGCACGGGCCGCCCGCTCGCCAGGGCCACCGAGGCAGTCCACAGCGGGTAGTCCGGGGTGGGAATGAGGACCTCGTCACCGTCGTCGAGCAGCGCCATGAGGGACATGGTGATCAGTTCGCTGACACCGTTGCCCAGGTAGATGTCGTCGACGTGGATGTTCTGGATCCCGCGGGTCTGGTAGTACTGGGACACTGCGGTCCGGGCAGAGAATATGCCGCGCGAGTCACTGTAGCCCTGGGCGTGCGGCAGGTGGCGGATCATGTCCACCAGGATGGCGTCCGGCGCTTCAAAGCCAAAAGGGGCCGGGTTTCCGATGTTCAGTTTGAGGATGCGGTGACCCTCTGCCTCCATCTGCTGGGCGGCCTGAAGGATCGGTCCACGGATGTCGTAGAGGACATTATGAAGCTTGGTGGACTGCTTGAATTCTGCCATCCATCAAATATGCCATATGGAGGATGTTCTTCCGCTGAGACTTGACTCACATCGGAACGGGCAATGTAGCGGCCGTGCAAACACAGACGGAAACGACGGCGGCGCCTTCCGGACCCGTGAGGTCCGGGAGGCGCCGTCGGTCCCGGGTTACTTAACCAGGCCCTTGTCCTTGAGCCAGGCGGCCGCAGCGTCCTTCGGGTTCTGCTTCTGGGTGCCGCTGACTGCGCGGTTGAGGTTGATCAGGTCATCCGTGGTGAGGATCTTGGACACGGAGTTGAGTGCTTCCTTGGCCTTGTCCGTCATCTTGGACTTGTTGTACAGCGGGAGGACCTGCTGGGCGATGAAGTTGTCCTTCGGGTCTTCCAGAACAACCAGGTCATTGTCGGCGATGGCAGGCGTGGTGGTGTAGATGTCGGCTACCTGGACCTGGTCCTCGAGCAGCGCCTTGACCGTGATGGGGCCGCCACCGTCGCTGAACGGTTCGAGCTTCTTGGGCTCGCAGTTGTAGTTTTTCTTGAGGCCGGGCAGGCCGTAGGCACGCTCGGCAAAGGTTGCCGGAGCACCGACCACAATTTGGCTGCAGACCTTGGCCAGATCTTCGATTGACTTGAGCTGGTACTTTTCAGCCGTCGCCTTGGTCACCACCATGGCGTCTTTGTCTTCGGCCTTGGAGGCCTCCAGTACGGCCAGGCCCTCAGGCAACTTGCCCGGCAGTGCCTTGAATATATCCTCGGCTGAAACTTCGGTGGCTTCCTTGTTTACATGCAGCAGGAGGTTGCCGCTGTAGTCGGGGATGACGTCCACGGAGCCGTCCTGGACAGCTTTGAAGTAGACCTCCCGTGAGCCGATGTTGGGCTTGGTGCTTGCGGTCACGCCTGCGGCGTTCAGGGCACCGGCGTAGACCTCGGCAATGATCTGGCTTTCCGGGAAATCCGCAGAGCCGATCACCAGCGCAGACCCTGACCCCGAACCGCCCGTGGCCGGCGCACTTCCAAGGGGGTTAGAGCTTCCCCCGCATGCCGAAAGTGCCAGGGCCAATCCGACGCCGGCGGCCAGACCGCCGAATGCGCGCCTGCCCAGGACTCTGTGGTGGGTTTCCTTCATGACGTACCTCCTTGAACAACAGGCTCCGCGGACACGGGCTCTGTGAGATCAGCCGGAGCCTGCTGGCTCCGGCCTGGCGTGGCAGGGGCTCCCCTGGACAGGAACAGCCTCTGGAATACAGCGAGAACCAGGTCGACGGCGATCGCCAGTCCGGCTATCAGGAGCGAACCGCCCAGCATCTGCGGAAAATCGGACAGCACCAGGCCGTCGAAGAGGTACCGGCCAAGGCCGCCGAGGTTGATGTAGGCAACCACAGACACGGTGGCGATCACCTGGAGCACGCCGGTCCTGAACCCGCCGAACATGACGGTCAGGGCATTGGGGAATTCGGCCCGGAACAGGACCTGCAGCTCTGTCATGCCCATGGCACGGGCTGCGTCCACCATATTCCGGTCCACGCTGGCGATCCCGGCATAGGTTCCGGCGAGCAGCGGTGGCACGGTCAGAATCACCAGCGCCCAGATGGGCGGCATCAGGCCTATGCCGGCGAGGAGGACGAACAGGGTCAGCAGGCCGAGCGTGGGCAGGGCCCTTAGCGCGCCGGCCAACGCCACAACGGCCACCCGGCCGCGGCCCGTGTGGCCGACGTAAAGTCCGATGGGGACCGCGATGGCGGTGGCGATCAGCATCACGAGCCCCGTGTACTGCAGGTGCTCGGCCAGGCGGGCAGGGATTCCGGCGCTTCCTGTCCAGTGCAGGGGGTTGCCAAGCCACGCGAAAGTGTCCGTGAATACGTTGCTCATGCGGAGGCACCGCCGGCCTGGACATCGGACAACCGTTCCGCCGCCGAGGCGGTTCCGGCCTTGTCCGTTCTCGCCGCCGCCCTGGTCCACGGCGTGAGGAGCCGTTCAAGCACCACCAGGATAGCGTCCATCACCAGCGCCAGGACCAGGATGGCAATGATTCCGACCAGCACCTCCGTGATGAAGCCCCGTTGGAGGCCGGAAGTGAAGAGCATCCCGAGATTGCCGATGCCCAGCAGCGCAGCCACGCTCACCAGCGAGATGTTGCTGACGGACACCACGCGCAACCCGGCGAACAGCACCGGCAGGGAGAGCGGGAGGTCAATCTGGACGAACCGTGCCGCGGGCTTGAAGCCCATGGCCACGGCAGCCTGGCGGAGGTCCTCGTCCACTGAGTCAAAGGCGTCCAGGGCGGCCCGGACCAGGAGTGCCACGGCGTAGATAGTCAGAGCAACAATCACGTTGACCGGGTCCAGGATCCTGGTGCCCAGGATGGACGGCAGGATGATGAACAGCGCAAGCGAAGGCACGGTATAGAGCAAGGACGTTGCCGTGACCACCACCGAGCGCAAGGTCCTGTTGCGCCGGGCGAACTGGGCCAGCGGAATCGAAAGGAGCAGCCCAAATGCCATGGGCAGGACGGCCAGCACCAGATGCTGGCCGGCGAGCTCAAACACCCGCCCGCTGTTGGCCAGGAACCATTCCATCAGAGAGCGTCCTGCCGGATCAGCCGGGCCGATTCGATGACGGCGAGCACCTCGTCCGCCTTGATGACACCGGCAACCCTGCCGTCCGCATCCACGGCAACGCCCACCCCGAAGGGGAGGACAGCGCTGCATCCAGTGCCCGCCGGAGGGTGTCGCCCTTCCGGAAGAGCGAACCGCCCGGAACGAGGACCGACCCGTCGCCGGGGCCGGTCCAGCCCAGCGGGCGCAGGTCAGCATCCACCACCAGCAGCCAGTCACCGCCGGCAGGGCCAGCCGTCGCGGACCCGAGGTCCGCCTGGCTTACCGTGGCAGCCTCGTGGAGGACCACGCCGTCGGACGGGCTGAACGCCAAGTGGCGGAAACCCCTGTCCCTGCCCACGAAGGACGCTACAAAGTCGTTGGCCGGGGCCCGGAGGATCTCCTCCGGGGTTGCGTACTGGGCCAGTTTGCCGCCGGTGGCGAAGACGGCGACTTTGTCACCGAGCACGGTGGCTTCGTCGATGTCATGCGTGACGAAAACGATGGTTTTGGCCAGGTCCCGCTGGAGGCGGAGGAGCTCCTGCTGGAGCTCGTCGCGCACCACGGGGTCCACGGCGCTGAAGGGTTCGTCCATCAGCAGTACCGGCGGATCTGCCGCGAGCGCCCGGGCCACGCCCACGCGCTGCTGCTGGCCGCCGGACAGCTGGGAGGGGTACCGCTTGCCGAGCACCGAAGCGAGCCCGACGACGTCGAGCAGTTCCTGGGCGCGCTTGCGCGACTCAGCCTTGGAGACCCCGTTCAGCCGCGGGACCGTGGCGATGTTATCCAGCACCGAACGGTGCGGCATCAGTCCCGAGGACTGCATGACATAGCCCATGGACCTGCGCAGCTGCGCGGCGGGCACGGAGGTGACGTCCTTCCCGTCCACAGTGATGGTGCCAGTGGTTGGTTCGACCATGCGGTTGATCATCCGGAGGGAGGTGGTCTTCCCACAGCCGGACGGACCAACAAACACCGTGATGGAGCCTTTGTCTATGGACATGGTCAGGTTGTCCACGGCCGGCTGCCCGCTCTGGTACTGCTTGGTGACGCTCTGGAATTCGATCATGGCTTCAGCCATTTCCGGGCTTACCTAACTGTTGGCGGCAACATCGGACGGACAAGCCAGAAGATCATAAGCTCACTGATTTTCGGCTGTAAAGCAGGTAGTACACAGCGTATCGAGCGGTCCCGCCAAAGTCAGCGGTGCCGCGGTTACCGTAAGCATTCGGTGACCTCCGTATTTTGGATGGGTGGCAGCCCCCTGCCACCCATCCCTGCCACGCATCCCGCGGCCGCCTATCCCGCGCGCTACCCGGGCTTCCGCCAGCCGCGCTTCCCGTCCCGGGCGGAACGTTCGTCGGCCTTTTCCTGCCCGTAGCGCTCGGCCGCACGTTGGCTCTTGCCCGCCACCACCACTTTCTGGTGCCACTCGCGCTGGTACGCACGCCGGGCAGCCGCGTCATGCCGCCGGTTAAGGGCCGCGAGCTCGCGCTGAAGCTTGAGGTAGCTCTCCCACCGGCGCGCATCAAGGGTTTCGTCCGCCAGGGCGGCCTGCACGGCACAGCCAGGTTCCCGGTCATGCGCACAGTCGGTAAAGCGGCACTGGCCGAACAGCTCTTCCAGGTCGCCGAACATTTCGCCCATGCCGTCGTCCGCGTCGAAGAGCCCGAAACCGCGCACCCCCGGCGTGTCCATGAGCACTGCTCCTCCGGGCAGTGGGACGAGCTCGCGGGACGTCGTGGTGTGCCTGCCCTTGCCATCGCCGGCCCGGGCTGCCCCGACCTCCTGGACCCTGTGCCCTGCGAGGGCGTTGATCAGGGTGGACTTTCCGGCACCGGATGGTCCCAGCAGGACGAGCGTCCCGCCGGCCGGGATGTGGCCGAGCAGTTCATCGAGTCCGTCGCCGTGCTCGGCCGATGTGGTGACAACGGCCACGCCGGCGGATTGCCGGATGACCTTGCCGACGACGTCATCCGCGATGTCGGCGAGGTCGGCCTTCGTGATGACCACCAGCGGCGTGGCCCCCGAATCCCAGGCCGCCACCAGGGTCCGTTCCAGCCGGTTATGCGTCAGCGGCCGGTCCACCGGGACGACGACACCCACCACGTCCACGTTGGCGCCGAGGACCTGCGCTTCCGAGGACGCCTCGAACGCCCGCTTGCGGGTCAGCGCGGAGTGCCGGGGCAGCACACTGACAACGGCCGGTTCCCCCGCCGCGTTCACGCCGAGCCAAACCCAGTCCCCGGTGGCAGGAACATCACCGCCCGAGGGGTAGGGCAGGTGGCAGAGTTCCGCGGCGGCCGCCACGAGGACCCTGTTCCGGTCAACGCGGACAACCCTGCCGGGTTTCTCGCCGCCCGGAACGGGATGGGCGCTGAACAGCGCGGCTATCGAAGCGGTGTAACCGAACTCCGCCGGGCCCGCCGTTTCCGGGCCCGGGTTCGCCGGATTCTGGTTGCGGGGTGGTGATGTAGTGGTTGATGAAGAATCTGCGGTGAGCAATTGACCTGAAGTAGTTTTCAATGAAGAACCTCTGTTGGGGCCCCCGTTGCACGGACTCCGCCGGTGATCCGGTCAGGCGGTTCAGCCTGGCTGATTCAAAAGGTGCGGGTCAGGACGTGCGGTTGGCCGGGGCAGGATTAATGACTTTGCTGATGCGCCGGGCGCGCAGGAATATTGCAGTCATCATCTCCACCTCCCCCTGTTGCCGTGTTAGATATCGGGGTCCAACCGTCCTCTTCGCCGGCGCTCTGTCCGGCGGCTTTTCAAGGGTAAGCCGTCCGCCCCCGGCTTGGCTAGGGGGAATGCGCGCCTGCCTGAGCCTGGGTTTGCCTTCGCTCCGGCTTGCCTCCACTGCGGCCGGCACCCCCACTGCCGGGAACCAGCCCTTCGTCCTAGAGTTGGTCTGTGACCAACCTTGAAGTAAGCCCCAGAGAAGAACTGTGCCCGCCCGGACAGCCGGGAGGCTACGCCGGGAACGGTCCGTGCCTGCAGTTGTGGCCCGCCCGGGAAGTTCCGCTGGGCGGAGTCCGGGCAATGAATGTCTTCCGCACGCTTCCGCAGCGCGGCCTGCCCACCGTAGGCGCTTGGTGCTTTTTGGACAGCTTCGGACCGGACCGCGTCGCCATGTCAGTCCTGCCGCATCCGCACACCGGCCTCCAGACGGTGACCTGGCCGCTCGCCGGCAACATCAGGCACCGCGACAGCGTGGGCAGCGACGTCGTCGTGCGGCCCGGCGAGCTCAACATCATGACGGCCGGGCACGGCGTCTCACACTCCGAGTTCGCCGTCCTGCCGCACCGTAATTCAGTGACCGACGACGCCGCCGGCGCCGGGACTTCCGGTCACGGAACGTCCGACGCGGGATTTGAGCTTCCGCTGCAGCGGGGCCTTCAGCTGTGGGTCGCCCTCCCCGATGGTGAGCGCCACCGCGCCCCGGCTTTTGAACAGCACCGGGACCTGCCGGAAGTGGTCGGGGACGGCTTCACCGCGACCGTCATGGTGGGAAGCTTTGCAGGCAAGGTCTCGCCCGCCACCATGTACTCCCCTATCGTCGGCGCCGACATCAGCTGCACCGGACCGGTCGCGCTGCCGCTCAACCCGGAGTTCGAGCACGCCGTGCTGGTGCTCGACGGCGCCCTCACCATCGATGGCCAGGATGTTCTGCCGGGCCCGCTGGGTTACCTCGGCACCGGCCGGCTTGTCCTTGAACTGGATGCACGTCCGGACACGCGTTTCATCCTGCTGGGCGGCGAACCGTTCCAGGAGGAGCTGCTGATGTGGTGGAACTTCGTCGGCCGGACCCACGATGAGGTGGCCCAGGCACGCCAGGACTGGCAGGCCCAGGCGGAGCTGACGGAACAGGACGCCGAGGCGGCGCGCTTTGGCCTGGTCCGGGGTCATGGGCCGGACGCGGGATCCGAAGCCGGGCGCATCCCGGCTCCGGCGTTGCCCGGAGTGCGCCTCCGGCCCCGCACCCGCTCCTGACTGCCCGGGCGCCGAAGGGCCAGAGAAACCCGCTCCTGAGGGCTGCCGCCGCCGGCTATCCCTGTTCGGCCACCAGCTGCAGGACGCCGAAGACGGGGTCCTGCTCCAGCACGCGCACGTCAGTAACGCCTTCGCCGGCCAGGCTCCGCCTGAAGGCGTCCTGAAGCCTCGCGACGTTCATGCCCAGGCCGCTGCCCAGGATCACCGGGCCCTGGATTCCCAGTTTCCGCAGTGCCTGGGCCGCCAGTCCGGCGAGGTCCGCGCCTGCCTGCTCAACAAGAGCCTGGCTGGGGGCGTGGCCGGCGTTCGCCGCCTCCACCACAAGCCGGGCCTGCTGCGCCCAGTAACGGCGCCCCGTTTCAGGCGCGTGGAAGAGTGCTATCAGCTTGTTGGGGTCATCAACGTTGCAGGAGCGCAGCAGTGCCGTGGTGAGTTCGTCCGGTTCCAGGCCCTGGTTCATCCGGCGAAGGCTGTGGCGGACGGCTTCGCGTCCCAGCCAGTATCCGCTTCCTTCGTCTCCCAGGAGGTAGCCCCAACCGCCAGCCCGGGCTTCCTCGCCCTGCGCATTCTTGCCCCACGCTGCCGAACCGGTGCCGGCAATGACTGCCACTCCGGTGCTTGCCCCGCCGGCTGCCAGCAACAGCCTGGAGTCGTGGACCACCGTGACCTTTGCGCCGGGCACATGGGGAGCGATGAGCGCTGCGAGCGCAGCTGCATCCTCGTCAGTGTCGATTCCGCCGGCGCCGGCGTAGACCTGGGCGACCCGGCCGCCGCCGATCCTTCCGAAGAGCTCCGCAAGGTGCAGGGCCGCTTCCTCGCGGCTTACGTTCTGCACATTGGAGCTGCCGACGCTTTCATCAGCTACCGCCTGTCCGTTTTCGAAACGGACGCCGCGGGTCTTGGTGCCGCCGATATCCAGGCCGATCACGGCACCGGCTACTGCACTGGGCTCCGCGCCGTGGCCGGCGCCGGTGGAAGGAACAGAATCCGTTGCCGGCAGGTTGTCAGAATTAGTCACGTGAACAGACTACTGAGTCGCTACAAGGAGCAGGGAATGACGGGCGCCATATTCGGAACCAGAATCATTGCGGCACCCATGGCCGGGGGCACATCGACGCCGCAATTCGTGCAGGCCGTTGCTGAGTCCGGTGGTTTGGGTTTCCTGGCCGCCGGCTATAAGACCGTGGAGGCCATGCAGGCGGAGATGCGCGAGCTCAGGTCCGCCGGGGCCCGGTTCGGCATGAACGTCTTCGTTCCCGACCGGGCACAGCTGAACCCTTCGGCCCCGGCAGTCCGGGAGCTGGAGGACTACCGGCAGAGCCTCGAGCCGGATGCCCGGCGGTACGGGGTAAGCCTTCCCGGGCTGCGCCTGGATGACGATGATCTGTGGCAGGACAAGGTGGACGCCCTGCTCGAAGACCCGGTGGAGTTCGTCAGTTTTACCTTCGGGCTGCCGGAGAGGGACGAGGTGCGTGCGTTAAAGCGGGCGGGCTCCGCGGTCCTGGCGACCGTCACGAACACCGCCGAGGCCCTACTCGCCGTGGAGCGGGGTGCCGACCTCCTGGCGGTCCAGCATGCCAGTGCGGGCGGCCACAGCGGCGCGTTTCTGCCGCCGGCAGGCGGGGCCGCCTCCCCCGGAACCCTGACGACGGCGGAGCTGCTCGCCTCGGTGCGTGCCGCCGTCGGCGTCCCGCTGGTTGCGGCCGGCGGGATCATGGATTCCGCCGGGCTGGACGCTGTGCTGGCCGCGGGCGCATCCGCTGCCCAGCTGGGCACGGCCTTCGTCCGCAGCGACGAAAGCGGGGCACGCCAGCTCCACAAGGACGCCCTCGCCAGCCCCCGCTTCACGGAAACACGCCTGACCCGCGCCTTCACCGGCCGGCAGGCCCGCGCGCTTGCCAACTCTTTCGTGCTGGACCACGGGGATGCCCCCGAGGGATACCCTGCGATTCACCACCTGACTGCCCCGATCCGGGCAGCGGCAGCCGCAGCGGGCGATCCGGAGCGGCTGAACCTGTGGGCGGGAACCGGGTGGAGGCAGGCTTCGGAAGGTCCTGTCGCGGCAATCATGGCAGGGCTGCTGGCGGGGTCGGCGCTGGCCTGAGTTGCCGTCTGCCCAACGGCCGGCGCTGCACGAAACACACCGGATCGGCCGGTCATCACCCGGAGCGCGCCCGGACCAGCCCTGCCAGCAGCGCCGGCCCGTCGGCCAGGACCATCTCGCGGAACAGCCTGACTTGGTCCGGCTCGGCCTCCTGGCCGCCGCGGCGTTCGCGCCATGCAAGACCGATTTCGCGGAAGGCCAGCCCCGATTCCAGCGGCACCTCCACCCAGCCCAGGTTGCCGGTGAGCGGACTCACCGTCCGCCCGGGCGCCAATCCGCCGGGCGGAAGGATGCTGACGCCCAGCCCGGCGGAAACAAGGCCGCGGACCGTGTGGGAGTCCTGGCTTTCGAAGGCGATGCGCGGGCGGAATCCCGCCTCGCGGAACAGTGCATCCGTTAGCGATCGCATCCCGAACCCGGCTCCCATGGCCACGAACGGGTCCTGCCTGATCTCCGCAAGCTGTGCTGTTTTTCGGCCGGCCAGACGGTGCTCATGGTGGACCACCAGCCGCAGCGGTTCCCGGTAGAGTGCGGCCGAGCCGATGCTCCGGCTGGCGGGCGCGACGGGAGCCGTGAGTGCCAGGTCCGCCGTTCCCCCGGCGAGTTCCGCGAGGCAGCCGTCGCGCGCGCCCTGGCTGAGGTCGAAGGCCGTTTGCGGATGGCGGCTGCGGAAGGCACTGATCAGCAGCGGCAGCGTGCCCTCGCCGAAGGTGTGCTGGAACGCCACGGCTATCCGGCCGCGCACCACCTCGGATTCATGCCGGACCAGGTCCAGGCCGGTCCGGAACTCGTCCAGGGCGGCGTCGATGTACGGCAGCAGCGCCTTGGCTGCCGGGGTGAGCCGGACTCCCCGGCCGTCGCGGACCAGCAGTTCGGTGCCCACCACCGCGCTGGCGCGGGCGAGCGCGCGGCTGACTGTGGACTGCGGCACGCCCAGCAGTTCGGCCGTTTCGGTCACATGCTGGGTCCGCCCGAGTTCGGACAGGATGGGAAGCAGCGGCAGCAGCTGCACCAGCTGTTTGTGCTCGATGTCCATCCGGCACCTCCGTCAATCAATCCGTATTCGGCATTTGTTCTATGTAAATCATGCATTGGAAGCATGTCTGATGGCGACCTACGCTGGGTTCATGCCGCTGCTCTCAACGCACACCATGTCCAGGCTGGAGCCGTGGGACGGCCACCCGAAGGGTTCGGCGGCCTACGGACGGCTGCTGGCAGGACTCGCGTTTGCCGGTGTGGCGACGTTCGCGCAGCTCTACTCCACGCAGGCCGTGCTGCCCATCATGGCCACTGAGCTGCGGGTGTCCGCTGCCGAGGCGGCCCTCACCATCTCCCTGGCCACGGTGGGCCTGGCCGTCACGGTCATCCCGTGGTCCTTCCTCGCGGACCGGATCGGCCGCATCCGGGCCATGACCCTCGGCATCTCCGCCGCGACGGTCCTTGGCCTCATGGTCCCCCTGGCTTCCACTTTTCCCATTCTCCTGGGGCTCCGGCTGCTCGAGGGCATGGCACTGGGCGGCATTCCCGCGATCGCCATTGCCTACCTGAACGAGGAAGTCCACAAGGCGCACGCCGCCCTGGCCGCCGGGAGCTACGTCGCGGGCACCACGTTGGGCGGGCTCGCCGGACGGCTGGTGGCCGGGCCTGTGGGTGAACTGTGGGGATGGCGTGCAGCGGCGCTGGCCGTCTCCGTCCTTGCGGCGGTGGCCGCGGTCCTGTTCCTGGTCCTGGTGCCCAAGGCACAAGGCTTCACCCCGGCGGCCGCCAGCGGATTCCGCGGGGCGGCCAGAACACTGGCCGGCCATCTGCGCAATCCCCGACTGCTGGCCCTCTACGTCCAGGCGTTCCTGCTGATGGGCGGCTTCGTCGCGGTCTACAACTACCTCGGGTTCCGGCTCTCCGGGGAGCCGTTCGGGCTCCCCGCTACGGTGATCAGCCTCATATTCGTGGCCTACCTCTCCGGAACCGTGACCTCACGGCTGGCGGCCGGCCTCACCGTGAAGTTCGGCCGCCGGACCATCCTGCTGGCCGGGATCGTGCTGATGGTCCTGGGCCTGGCACTGACCCTGACGCAAGTCCTCCTCCTGATCCTGGCCGGGCTCCTGCTGTTCACCGGCGGATTCTTCGCGGCGCACAGCATCGGGGCGGGCTGGACCGGAGGAATAGCCACCACCGGCCGGGCGCAGGCGGCTTCGCTCTACAACCTGGCCTACTACCTTGGGTCCAGTGCCATCGGGTGGGCCGGCGGCTTGGTGTTCCAGTCCCTCGGCTGGACCGCCCTGGCGCTGACCGTCATCGGGCTGGGATGTACGACGGCGGTGATCACCGCCGTCGTACATCCCGCCTCCGGTGCCCGGCAAGGGAAACCCGGCAGCTAGCGCGTCCCTTCGATTGCCTGCACAAGGTCCGCCACGATATCCGCGGAATCCTCCAGCCCGACGGAAAGCCGGAGCAGCCGCGCATGGGGCTTGGCCTCGGCGGCAACCGGCCGGTGGGTCAGCCCCGCCGGGTGCTGGATGAGGGTGTCGATCCCGCCGAGCGAAACGGCATGGGTGATCATCCTGACAGCCGGCGGGATCCTCTCCGCGTGTTCCGCGCTGGCCAGCTCAAAGGCCATCAGCGAACCGGGGCCTGACATCTGCGTCCCCACCAGGCCCAGCGGATCGCACTCCGGCAGCCCAGGGTAGAAAACATCCTTGACCAGCCCGTGCCCTGCAAGCGCAGTGGCAACTTTGTGGGCGGTTGCCTGTTGCGCCCGCACCCGCACGGGAAGAGTGGCCAGTCCCCGGTGCAGCAGGTAGGCCGGCCAGGGGGTCAGGATGCCGCCGGTGACGGCACGGACCTGGCGGAGCCGCGTGGTCCACTCCGGGCAAGCCGCTATGACCCCGCCCATGGCATCCCCGTGGCCGCCGAGGAACTTGGTGGCACTGTGCAGGACCAGCGTGGCGCCGTGCGCCAGGGGCTGCTGCAGCACGGGGCTGGCGAAGGTGTTGTCCACCAGCAGCGGGACGCCGTCCGCGTCGGCCGCCAGCCGCGCGATGTCCACGAGTTCCAGGCTGGGGTTGGCCGGCGTTTCCACAATCACCAGTCCGGTGTCGGGGCGCAAGGCTGCGCGGACGCCGTCCGCCGAACTGAACGTCACTTCCGTGCCCAGGACACCCGAAGCGAGGATGTGGTCGCTGCCGCCGTACAGCGGACGGACCGCCACAACGTGCTTCTTTCCGGCGGCGACCGTGGCAAGTAGCGCGGCACTCAGGGCGGCCATCCCGGTGGCGAAGGCCACCGCTTCCGGTGCACCTTCCAGGGCCGCGACGCCGTCCTCGAAGCGGGCGACCGTGGGGTTCCACAGCCGCTGGTAGACGGTGCTCTGGCCTTCCAGGTGCACGCCTCCGGTGGCCATCTGTTCGTAGGCCTGGCCGCCGTCGTGGACGGACGGAAGCGGCGCGGTGGTGGACAGGTCAATCGGTACGGCGTGCACGCCCTGTTCGGTGAGGCCGTTCCGGCCGGCATGCACAGCCAGTGAATCGCGAGAAAGCACGGGACTCCTTATGAATTATTCGCCATTGAATCCGGCAAGTATCTGGCAATAATTCGGAGTTTCACAGAGGGAATGAATGGAACTGTCGGAAAGCGGAGTTTATGATGAACTCATAACACTTTGAGGAGGCCCTGTGAGCAGCAGTGCGAAGAATATTCGGCTTGGAGCTGGGACGGAACCGCTGGACGCCATTGACGAGCGGCTGCTGGCCGCCCTGGTGGAAGACGCGCGAATTTCGAACAAGCAGCTTGCCGAGCTCGTGGGCATTGCCCCGTCCACGGCGCTCATGCGCACCCGGGCGCTGTCCGAACGCGGCATCATCCAGGGTTTTGAGGCGAAACTGAGCCTGTCCGCGATCGGCCGGTCCGTTCAGGCACTCATCGCCGTCAGGCTCCGCGCCCACGACCGGGAACAGATTGACCGGTTTACCTCCCGGGTGCCCAAGCTGCCTGCAGTGCTCTCCACCTTCCACACCTCCGGTTCGGTGGACTACCTGCTGCACATTGCCGTGGCCACCACCGAAGACCTGCGCGACTGGGTACTGGACAACCTGGCAACCGACCCCGTGGTGGGCCATACCGAAACCACCCTGGTGTTCGACCACATGCAGGGGAACCACGGCCCGCTGCCCGACTGAGCCGCCGGACTGACTGAGCCGCCGGACTGAGAGCCTTGCGGGTGGGCGCCTGCGGCGCCTAATGCCAAGCGGCGCCTAATGCCAGATGTAGAGCCCCGAATGCGCGGTGCCCATGACGTCGCTCCGCAGGACGTCCAACTGCTCGCGGCGGAGGGTTGCGGCCCGCTCGCGTTCCGCCCAGTCGGAGAGGATGACACGCCGGCGCTCGGCCCAGCGGACCAGCGCTGCACCCAGCCTGGCTGCAGCCGACTCGATGACCGTGGGACGGCGGTAGGGGCCGCACGCGGCTGAACCGGTGGCGGAGAGTGTGCTCATGGCTGTTTCCTTTCGGGACTTTCCTGGGGTGCGGTCCTTGACGTGCGGCTCCGGCTTCCTGCCGAAGCGGGCACGCCGAGGATGGGAAATGCATTGAGATGGATCTGGACTGGCCTGGCGCCTTCCTGCTCGCCCTCGGCACGGATTTCCTCCAGCACGCGGTGGCCGTACGCCTCCAGGGCGTGGGTGTACCTGGCCAGCTGGCCCGCAGTGAGACGGGCATTGGCAGTGCTTATGAGGGCGGCGTGGAGCCATTCGGCGTCGAGGGCTTCACTGCCGTGGGCCATGAAGTCGGCCAGCACGGCCTGCCGGCTGTGCTCGAATTCCCGGGTGACCAGCCTCGATGCCTCTTCCGTTGCCGGGGACGTCGCCAGTTCCGGGGATGTGATCTGGATGGCGCCACGGGGACGCTCCCACCAGCGCTCCCGCGCGGTGCCCTTGCCTTCCACCTCGCGGACAAAGTCATGCTTGGCGAGCTGGCGAAGGTGGTAGCTGGTTGAACCGCTGGATTCGTTGAGCAGTTCACCCAGGCTGCAGGCGGTCTGCGCGCCGTAACGCGAAAGCATCTCCAGGATCTGTACGCGCAACGGGTGGGCGAGGGCCTTCAGGGACACCGTATCCACCCGGCGGACCGGAAACGCGGCTTCCTCACCGGCCGGCAGGGCCGCGTCCGCCGGTGTCGCCGCACTGGACTTCAGTTCCGGCGGTGATGTTTCCGGTGAACCGTTCATAGGTCAAAACTACGCTTGCAAAGAAACCTTTGCAAGCATTTCTTTGCAATGATTTATTTGCAACAGTTTCTTTGCACTGGCGGGCTGCGGCAGGCCGCTGAGACAGGACGGTCAGGCAGGCCGTCGAAGCGCGGCAGACAGCGTCACTGCGGCCAGCACGGACGCCATGAGCGCGCAAAGCACCACAAAGCCGGTCACGGCCGCCTGCAGGCCATAGGCCGCCGTCGCAATTCCCAGGCCGATCACCGGCAGGGCGCTGCCAAGGTACGTGATCACGTACACCGTGCTGATGATTTGGGCGTGCCGCGGGGCCTCCACCTTTCCGGCCACATCGTTGAAAACAGTCCGGAACGACACCCCCTGTCCGACGCCGGCAGCGAGGCTAGCCGCGATCAGCAGCAAGGGGCTGCTCCATACTGCGGCGGCGGCAATCAGGAGCACCGAAGCGGCGAGCACTGCAAGGCCGGCGGGGACCACGAACCTTCCAGTGACGGTCAGCAGCTGGCTGAGCGCGGACGCACCGAGGGTCAGCCCGGCCAGGACGCCGATGAGCGGCCGGGAATCGGCTCCCATGATCTGGGCAAAGTATCCGGGTGCCAGGGAGAGGCAGAAACCGAACACGCTGAAGCTGAGGAACCCGACGGCGGAAGCCAGCCAGAAGGCCCCCCGCGCCTCACTGGACACGGAGGGGCGGCGCGGCGCCAGCACCTTAAGCGGCTGTGGCCCCGCTGCAGACTTTATGGCAGGGCGCGCCTTGAGCAGGTACAGCGGCACGAGCATCGCGACCAGGACTACCGAATGAACGTAGTACGGCGTGGACGTCGGCCCGGGCAGCAGCGACAGGACACCGCCGATGGCCGGCCCGGCAGCGACTCCCCCGGCAGACGCCAGAAGGGTGAACCGCGACGCCCAGTCCGGACGGGCGGGCAGCAGTTCGCGCAGCGCAGCGGAACTTGCGCCGGTGGCCAGGGCAACGGCGACGCCCTGGAGGGCGCGGCCGGCTGAAAGCATCGGCAGGCTGTCCGCAGTAGCGAAAATCACGCCGCCCACCAGCCCCACCACGACGGCGAGCAGCAGCGCGGCACGGCGGCCGATGTGGTCGGACCAGTGCCCGGCCAACATCAGGGTGGCCACCAGCGCCAGGACGTAGGAAGCGAACGCCACCGTGATGCCGAAGGACCCGATGCCAAGCTTCGCCTGGAGCAGCGGGTAGAGCGGGGTTGCGAGGTTCGCGCCGACCAGAAGCGTGAAGATCACAACGCCCGCCATGACCAGCCGGGCCGTGGTGGAAGCGTCCCATGCCCAGCGTCCGGCGGTGGCCGGACGCATGCGGAGTTCGCTGAAGACAGTCATGTGCGTACCTTTGCCTGCAGTGCCTGGCCACGCGCCTTCCTTGTGGGTATGGACGCGGCCCGGACGAAATAATTGGTACCTACAGAATGGGCCATTCATGATCTTGAGGAGCATAATCCGTGCCAAAATTGATCAAAACAGTCAATTACTACCCGCAATAATGAACGGAAGTGACGATTTGAACAGCTTGGACAATACGGATCTGAAGATCCTGCTCGAACTGATCCGTGATCCGCGGGTCCAGATCGGCGAACTCAGTGAGTCGCTGGGCATCGCCCGCAACACGGCGCAGTCCCGGATCCGGCGGATGCTCCGCTCCGGCCTGCTGCACGACGGCGGCCGGGAAATCGACCTCGAAGCGGTGGGATACGACGTCGTCGCCTTCGTGACGATCGAAGTGTCCCACCGGGAACTCGACGGAGTTGTGGGCGCCCTGCGCCTGATCCCCCAGGTCCTTGAGGTCCACGAAATCTCCGGGCGGGGCGACGTCTGGTGCCGGGTGGTGGCCACGGATACGCACAACCTGCAGACTGCGTTGCGGTCGATCCTGAGGATCAAGGGGGTAATCCGCACGGAGACCGTCCTCGCCCTGCACACGCACATCCCCTACCGGACCGAGCCGCTGATCAGCAGGCTCGCCCAAAGCGCCGCGCAGGCGGCCCCGCGCGGCGGATGACTGCGATAATGGCGCGTGACCATCATCGACAACGCCGTATATGTGAACGGCCGCCGGACCGCCGAGCCGCACAACCTCGAGCAGACATTTGAGACCCTCGCGGACCACGGCGGCATGGCGTGGATCGGGCTGTACCGTCCCACGCACGATGAGATGGCTGCGGTCGCCAAGGAGTTCGCACTCCACGGGCTCGCGGTGGAAGATGCCATCTCCGCCCACCAGCGTCCCAAGCTGGAACGCTACGACGACGTCCTGTTCACAGTGCTCCGGCCGGCCAGGTACCTCGACGAAACCGAAACCGTCGAGTTCGGCGAACTCCACGTCTTTACGGGCAAGAACTTCGTCGTCACCGTCCGGCACGCCGAAACCGCCGGTGTCGCCCAGGTGCGGCAGCGGCTGGAAGAACGCCCGGACCTCCTCAAGCACGGTCCGGAAGCCGTGCTTTATGCCCTGATGGACCAGGTGGTGGATGACTATGTTCCCGTGGTTGCGGGCTTGGAAAACGACATCGACGAAATTGAGGACCAGCTGTTCAGCGCGGATCCGGCCGTTTCCCGCCGCATCTATGAACTGGCACGGGAAGTGATCCAGTTCCAGCGTGCCATCCATCCGCTGCCGGCCATGATGCAGCTGCTCAAGCGCGGATTCGACAAATACGTTGTGGACACCGAACTGCAGCACCATCTCCGCGACGTGGAGGACCACGTGGAGCGGCTGATCTCCCGCGCCGATTCCTTCCGCGACATCCTCCAGAATGCGCTGACTTTGGACGGCACGCTGACCGCAAACCGGCAAAATGAGGCCAGCGCCGAGCAGAATGAGCAGGTCAAGAAGATCTCGTCATGGGCTGCGATCTTCTTCGCCCCGTCCTTCGTGGCCGGCGTCTACGGCATGAATTTCGACCACATGCCCGAACTGCACTGGACGCTCGGCTACCCCCTGGCGATCGCCATGATGGCCGGAACGGCAGCACTGATGTACACCATTTTCAAGCGAAAAGGATGGCTGTAGCGGCGATGACCGACTCCGTGGAACACAGCCAACAGACCGGTTACCGCCCGGGACGGATCATCAGCCCCGGCACTGCACGGCAGCTGGGAACCTTCGGGCTGTTCGTCCCGGCGCCGGGCCAGCGGCGCACCCTCGACGTGGGCGGCGCGCCCCTTGAGGCGAAAAGCGCCGAAGGCGGCCTGCTGTGGATCGGCTTCCGCGAGCTCACGGCAGGCACCGTCGCCGCTGCTGATCTGGCATCCGCGGCTGCCCGGTTCGGTGAGTGGGCCGTGGACGGAATCCCGGCTCCGGCGGACGCCCGCGCCGTATCGCCAGAGTGGAAGCGGCTCAGTGAGGTTGTCGAGCTGCTGTTTGCTGCTGGCGCAACAGTGTTCCTTATCGGCGCGCCACTCCCCGGATTTGGCCCGGACAGCCCCTTTTCCCGGCTGCTCCGGGTGCAATCAGACGAGGAACTGCCGGCTGGGCAGACCTCCGGCTGCTAGGCGGGACCGCGCAGGGCACCGAGCGTCACAGTGCCGGCGTCGCCGTCGACCTCCACCTGCTGGCCGCTGGCGATCCGCCGGGTGGCCACCCCGGTGCCCAGCACCGCAGGGATGCCGTACTCCCTGGCCACAATGGAGCCGTGGCTCAGCGGCCCGCCCACGTCCGTGACCACCGCAGAGGCCATGGCGAACAGCGGGGTCCAGGCCGGAGTGGTGATCCGGGCCACCAGCACCTCCCCCGGCTGCATGAGGGAAAACTCTTCGGGGCCAGCCAGCACGCGTGCAGGGGCACTGACCCTGCCTTGGCTGGCGCCAACCCCCTTGAGCGTGTTCCCGAGCTGGTCCTGGGAGCCCGCCGGCATCATTCCCTCCATGGACCGCTGCAGCCAAGGAATCTCGGGCAGCATCTGCGGGGCCTCCGCGTTGCGTTGTCCCCGCCAGACCATCCTGCGCGCGCTGGCGGCTTCGGCGAGGACCGGCCGGTCGGTCCCGGTGATTGCCGCCGTCCGCGCGCCCGAAGCGGTAAGCCCGAATTCGACGGCACTGTGGAGTTCCTGGTGCCGAAGCCAGAACACATCGTCCGGCTCCGTGATGACGCCGGCCGCCACCAGCCGTTTCCCCAGTTCGCGCAGCATCCGCCGCATCAGCGGCCAGCCCAGGCCGACGTCGGCCAGAGCGTCCTCGCGGATCGGCGCGGAACGCTGGGCCCACCGGAGCAGACGCACGAAGGCGGCCCTGCGTGCAGGGTGCAGCCTGGCCAGAATCCTGCGGGTGCTCTCCTCGCGGCGGGCGGCGGACCGCTGCTGGCGCCGGTGCGGGTTGGTGCCCTGTCCGCGCAGGAAGAACTTCACCGCCTCCAGCAGCGGGGACGGGTCATCGGCCGGCACAGGGTTGACGAAGTCCAGGTTGTAGACCGCGTGCCCGAAACGGTCCAGATGGAGCTGGAACCGCTGTTGCCAGCGCTCCCACAGCCCCGGATCCATCCCGGACGGAACCGTTCCTGTTGTCTGGGACCGGGCCAGCTCTTTGGTTGGCGTGCCAAGGATCGCCGCCGCCAGCCCCTGAACTCCACGGGACCACTCGGCAAGGTCGAAGAGGGCCTTCTCCGCCCGGATGGGCTCGCTCTCGTAGCCGAGCAGGAACGTCGGGGCCGGCGGATCGCCGTCTCCGCGCACAAGCCTGTCGTAGAACTTCTGGAAGGCAACCTCGCTCGTGACGGCAAGCGGGATGATCGACTGCACGGCCGTGTAGTACACGGTCCCCGCATCGAGCAGCGCCGATACGCCGTCGAGCAGTTCCTGCCCGGTGTGGTCGGCGACGGGCTTCACCGACCAGGACTCCACCACGCCCGCGTAGCGGGGATGCGAATATTCGCGCCACCCCTTGATTCCCATGTGCGCCTCGCCGCGCATCAGGGCCCGGACAGCTGCCGGAGTCTTCCCCAGCATCCGCCACAATCCGGCCGTCCGGTAGTAGTAGTAGGCGTAGCCGTTGATGGTGGGCAGCGCCAGGTCGCCGTCGCGGAGCCTGCTGTTGCCGAAGGCTTCCGCCAGCAGGGCATTCAGCGAGCGGGTCACCGAGCCGTCGATAAGGTCGGCGAACAATGGGCAGAGCGGGTCGGGCAGTTGTTCCACGATGCTCGCGCGGAAGTAGAGTCCCTTGGCGTACGGCACCGTCCAGTCGGTTGGCGTTTCACCTGCCGGCTCGGGCAGCGCCGTGATGGGCCGGGACTGGACGATGAAGAACTCGCCGTCCGCGAGCGCCCACTCGATGTCCTCCGGGGAGCCGAAGTGCTCCGCAATCCGGGTTCCGTAACCGGCCAGCCTGGCCGCTGCGGCGTCGTCGAGCACCGGCCGAAGGCGGCGGGACTCCGGCACGGGCACTTCCCGCGTACCGTCCATCCCCGTGGCGGGGTCGGCATAAACCGTCATGACCTGTTTGTCGGCGGTCCGCCTGGAAACCACCTTGCCTGTAGCCGCGTCGACGACGATATCGTCCGTTGAAACTGCCCCGCTGACCACGGACTCGCCCAGCCCCCACGCGGCGCCAATGACAATCTGGTCGCGGCGTCCTGTGGCGGGATTGGCAGTGAACATAACTCCTGCGGCATCGGCAGCCACCATTGCCTGAACCACCACCGCCAGCCGGACGTCCCCGGGCTGTATTCCCTCGCGGGCGCGGTAGGCCATCGCGCGGGCGGTCCACAGGGACGCCCAGCAGTTGATTACTGCCGTCGTCAGTGCATCAATACCGCGGATGTTGAGGTAGGTATCCTGCTGACCGGCAAAGCTGGCCAAGACGAGGTCCTCGGCGGTGGCGGAGGACCGCACTGCCACAGTGGCGTCCCCGCCGCCGGTTCCCTCTCCGTCCGGCCTGATGCCCTGGCCAGGACTCCGGCCGCTGGCTTTGCCCTGCCCCAGCCTCCGGTACCCTTCGCGGAGCTCAGCCGCAACCTCCGGCGGCATCGCGCCGCCGGCAAAGAGCGCACAGATGCGGCGGGATGCATCCTCGTAGTCATCCGGCGACGCCGTGGCAGGCAGCAACGCGTGTCCCTGGATGCCAACACCGATCTGGTTCGCCTCAACGAAGGACTCGTAGGCTGCGGTGTTGAGCAGGAACCCCGGCGGCACGGGCAGGCCGGCCCGAACCAGTTCGCCGAGCCCCGCGCCCTTGCCGCCCGCCGCAGCAACGTCCGCCCGGCCGACGTCGACGAAATCACTGATGTAGACCATGACCTGCGGCCTCCTGTCCGGCAGGGGTTGTCCTCGAGACCCCTGATTCACAAATACTGGCATGTGCGGCGGCAGCATGCCATGGCCGGAGGGCAGCGACATTCAGACCTGCCGGAGGTCTTCCGATCTCGGGTCCACGTCCATAAGGTGGGTGGCATGACTGATGCTTTTTCCTCCCTCGTGGAGACGTTCAGGAACGTGGGAGTATCGAGGGCTTACGGCGCGCCCGTGCAGATCGGCGGCGAGGAACTCATTCCCGTTGCGCTGGTGTCCTTCGGGTTTGGCGGCGGAGGCGACGCCGGGACCGGGGGCGCGGGCGCGGGCCAGGCCGCGGAGGGCGGAGGGGGCGGAGGCTTCGTGCTCCCGCTGGGCGTGTACACGCGGAACGGGCATGGCCACGTGGCCTTCCGGCCCAACACCATCATGGTCCTGGCCGGGCTGGTCCCCGTGGTCTGCGCGGTGGGGATCGCGGTCCGCGGTGTCCTCAGGACCATCCGGTCCTGAGGACACCGACCCCGTTGAGCCGTCTTACCGCACTCCGGCGGTGGTCCTGATCCACTCGAGCCCGTAAGGGATGGAGGCGGACAGGTTCAGGTACGCGGGGGCTGGCGGCAATTCGATGGCGTTCGTGACACCCACCAGTTTCTGTTCACCGTGATCGGACCAGATGACGGGTCCGCCGCTGTCGCCCCGGTTGGCCGACGTGTAGGGCGAATACGTGCAGAACTGCCAGGGTCCTGCGATGTCCGGGCACGCCGCGGCGGGAACGGCCGTCAGCCGGGTTTCCTCAAGCCTGCCGGCGTCGCAGGGCGCCGCAACGTTGAAGGGGTCCCCGGTGCAGCCGTAACCGGCCACCGTGATTTCCTCCCCCACCGGCGCGGGTGAGGAGGCCAGTTCGATGGTTGGCTCGGCGACGTCCGACCGCAGGAATATCAACGCAATATCGTCCTTGATCAGCGCCGGGTCGTAGTGCGGCATGGGCACGGCCGAGGCGACGGCGACGGTGTACTGGTTGCGCCTTTCGCCGTAGTGGAAGGTCACGCTGATGGCGGACGGGCTGCGTCCGTTGTTACGGATGCAGTGCGCCGCGGTGACCACAGTGTCCCGCTTGATCAGGGATCCGGTGCACCAGCCTGTTCCTTCGGGGTACGTCAGTTCCACCCTGACCGCCCACGCGTAGTCGTCCGAGTCTGCCCGGCTGCCGTTGAACACCGCGCGGGCGGGCACAGCGGTTGCGGAGAGGAGGACCGCGGCGATAAGAGCCGATATCAGCCGCGGTACGATTCTGCGGCCCCGAAATCCCGGACCCCCTGGTCCCGGGGTTGGACAGGTGCTGTCAGCGCCGTCTCGGCGAAGGGTTTTTGTGGGGTTGCCGTTGCGCATGAGGTGGCTCCTCATATTTGCCTAAGATATTCGCGGATGTTGTGACGGACCCAAGCCATACAGGGTCCGTCAGATGCACACATCTGCCCCCAGTCGCAGCACCCTAACTCTGCCCCCGGCGCAGCCCGCCGTCAAGGCAAAAACGACACCGGCCACCGGCCTGCCCGCCGGTTAACGCTGACTAGGCTGCGCGAACCTCGACTTCGCCGGGCTGCGCTGTGTCGGCACCGAAGATGAGGTGCCGGTTGGCGATCTTCTCGGAGAAGAAGCGGTCGTGGCTGACCACCACCACGGCACCGGGAAAATGCAGCAGCGCCCGCTCCATGACCTGGGTGCTGGACAGATCCAGGTGGTTGGTGGGCTCGTCCAGGAGCAGCACTGAAGCACCTGACAGGAGGCATTGCGCCATGGCGACCCGCGCCTTTTGACCGCCGGAGAGGTTTCCGATCTCTTGCTTGAGGTCCGCCTCGGAGAACTGGAACATGGCAAGGAACCTGTTGACTGATTTCTTGGTGGCGCTGAAGGCCAAACTGTCCGGCAGCGCATTGACCGCGTGGGAAACCGTGTCGCCGTCGTCGAGGTCCTCCAGCATCCGGTTGTAGGAGACAAATCCCGGACCTTTGGCCCACGTCACCGCTCCGGAATCCGCCTCCTCCTCGCCGGTCATGACTTTGAGCAAAGTGGACTTGCCGCTGCCGTTGGAGCCAAGGACCACGATCCGGTTCCCGCGCCTGATCTCGAAACTGAGGTCTTGGAACAGTTCCTTGTCACCGTAGGACTTGGCCAGCCCCTCCACGCGGCAGAGCACGTCCTTCACGTGAAGGCCGCCGTATATTTCCGTGACTATCTGGTCGACGGGCCGGGGTGTGCGGGACTTCTTGATTTTGGCCAGCTGGTTGCCCAATCCGCGGCTCGCGGCCTTGGCAGCTTCGCGGCGGTCTGCGATGCCTTCGGCTTCAAAGGCCAGCAGCTCGGATTCGTGCACAAACTGCTGTTCGAGGGACTTCAGCCGGAACTGTTTCTGCACGACGTATTCGCCGAAGTTTCCCGGGTATTCGTGCAGGTGGAAGTTCTCCACCTCGATGATCCGGGTGACCACGGCGTCCAGGAATTTCCGGTCGTGCGAGACGATGATCGCGGCGCCCTTGAAGTCCCGGAACCATCCTTCGAGCCATTCGACGCCGGCCACGTCCAGGAAGTTGGTGGGTTCGTCCAGAAGCAGCACATCCGGGTCTTCAAGGAGAATCTTGGCCAGCGCGGCACGGTTGCGCCAGCCGCCGGAGAGCTGGTCGATGGCGCACAGGCGGTGGGCCTCGTTGAACCCCAGCGTCGTCAGGACGGTATCGATGCGCCGGGGGTAGTCCCAGCCACCCAGACGGTCCATGTCCTCGAAGAGTTCGGACTGGCGATGGATAAGGCGGTCGATCTCAGCCTCCGAGGGTCCCGCCGCAATGGCAGAGTCGATGCAAGCCAGTTCAGCTTCGGTCGCCTTGATGCCGGTGAAAAGACCGTTGAGGACCTCCGTGATGGATTCTTCCCCGTTCAGTTCGGAGAACTGGGAGAAGTAGCCCACTTTGGTGCCCTGTTCAACCGTGACAGTTCCGGAGTCCGGTGTGATCCGGTCAAGGATCAGTTGGAGCAGCGTGGTCTTGCCCGAACCGTTCTTGCCGATGAGACCCACCCTGTCGCCCGGTTCGAGGCGGAAGAACGCTTCACGCAGAATCTGGGCATTGTCGAATCGTACGCTGACGTCGTGCAGCCGGATCAGGCTCATTGCTGCTGTCCTCTCGAGGGTGGTTCATTCGCGCATTGCCGGAGCGGCAAAGAGAAAGCTCCCCCACCCCGCGCTGGCGCCGGATGAGGGAGCATATTGGGTGGAGCTAAGGAGATTCGAACTCCTGACCTCTTCGATGCGAACGAAGCGCTCTACCAACTGAGCTATAGCCCCGGGCCGCCGCCATCCCTGGGGAGAAACCGAAGGAACAGGCGAACCGGTGTCCCTAGGCTACAAACTATTGGCGTGCTTCGCCAGCCAGCTGCCGAATGTCTCGCTTCCGTAGCGTTGTTCCGGGACAAGGTTCCTGCCTTCGCAGAGGAACCTGCCCACTGCACCAGGCACCGGCAGCCGGACAGGGCGTGCCCGCGAGCCGGTCTGGCGCTTCCAGGTGTCGGCGAGGTCCCGCATGTCATTGACCTCCGGTCCGCCAATGGTCCGCCGCCTGTGGAGTTCCCCGGCGGGCTCCTCCAAAGCTGCTTCGAGCAGGGCCGATGCCGCTTCCGCAGGCGCAATGGTCTGGAAGCGGGCACCCTTGAGAACGGGAATGAGTCCAAGGCTGGAGCCGGCGGAAAAGAACTGGGGCAGCAGGCTGTGGAACTGTGTGGACCGCACGGTCACGGTCTCCAGCCGTGAACGCGCATAGACCAGTTCCTTGTCGGCCTTGGAACGGTAGAAGCGAAGCGGCGCCTGGTCACAGTTGATGATGGAGCAGCACGGCCTTGGCCGTCCCTGCGTCGCGGGCCGCCCGGAGGAGGTTCGCGCCGCCGTCGGCGAACGTCCTGAGGGCCTTCCCCGATCTGCCTTCCAGGCAGTCGATGACGACGGCGGCACCGGCCAAAGCGTCCGCCAGCCCCTCACCGGTGGTGACGTCGGCACGGAAATACCGCGCGCCGTCGTACACGCCGCCCGTTGCAGAACCCACGGCGGCGGAAACCGGCGGGTTGCGGCTGATGACGGAGACCTCGTGGCCCAGCGCCAGGACTTGGGCCACCACCTCGGAGCCAACCTGTCCTGTGCCGCCGGCAACGCAAATGCGAGTCATGCTCCGAGGCTACAGGCCGGCAGCCACGGGGAAACAAGAAACCCCGGGCAGCCAGTGGCTGCCCGGGTCGAAGTCAGTGATCAGGCGCGACGGCGCTGCAGGACGTCGTCCAGATTGCTCAATGCGCTCTGCGCCTTGGTCAGGGGCTTGGCGGCCGGAGCGCTGGCTGCAGGTGCCGCGGCCGGTCCCTGCTTCAGGGACGGTTTGCCTACGGCCTTCGGGGCCTCCGGAAGAGCGAGCGGCTCGGGAGCCGCACGTTCAGCCTTGGCGGCCTCCACATAGGTGGGTTTGGGAACTTCAACCGGCTCCCAGCTGGACTCCCCGGCGACTCCGGAACCTGGCGCTTCTGCGGTCCGGAGGGCCGTGTCACCCGAAGCCTTGGCCTCGGCTAGTGCTGCCTCCCGGAGTTCCTGCGCCGTGAGGGGCTTCACCCGGGGGCGGTCCGCCTCGGCGTCAAACAGCGGGCTTTCCGGTGCTTCCACAGCCGGCTCCCGGTCAGGACGCGGCACGGCGGCCCGCATCTGCCGCGCTGGCGCATGCATGGCCGCACGGAAGGCGGCGTTCATCCTGGCACGCCGATCCCGTACAGCCAGCCGCCGAAGCAGTGCCACTGCCCCGACAGTCGCCATCAAGGCCGCAACAGGTACCCACGATGAGCCGATTCCGAATACCCGCAGGGCAGCGGTCACAATCCCGGTCAGCAAGGACACCAGTGCCACGAGTGCTATGGCACATCGTCCGTAACGGATCCTGAGTGCACCCGGACGTGCCTTCGCCGGCCCCTGGCCGGCGACGGAAGTCAGGGATCCCTGAGCGGATCCGGTGGCCTGCTTGGTTTCCATTGGTTTCTCCTGCTGGGCGGCCATTTTCATGACGTTTCCGGCTTGGGGTTGTGCTGGTTCAGCATCGTTGACATCGAACATCAGCTCGACGGCGGGTTGCAGCTGATGCTGGCGATTCCGGAGTACATACGGGGCCACCCACACAATCCAGAGCGCGACAGCGACAACAAGGATCACTGAGCTGCTAAGGGGGAAGTCCACAATCAAAACCGTATGAGCAATTTGCCTACTGCACTCGCATTAGCTCCGGTGTGTCGCGGGGCAGCTGGCAAATCAATGGATTTATGACCAAAGACACAGCTGGCGGACGCCGGGAAGCCGGAACGGATCAGGCCGGGCGGGTGCTCAACCATCTGGCCAGGAGCCCCTCGGGGACTTCCTCGGAGGTCAAGGCGAAAGACCTGTGGTCCGCCCATTCCCCGTTGATGTGGAGGAACCGCGGCCGGTACCCCTCGTCCCGGAAACCGAGCTTTTCCACCACCCGGAGGCTCGGCACATTCTCAGGGCGGATGTTGATTTCCATCCGGTGCAGTCCGAGGGCTCCGAAGCAGTGATCGGTGGCCATGGCCACGGCCGTGGGCGCGATGCCCCGGCCGGCGCAGGACTTGTCCACCCAGTAGCCCAGGGTGGCCATCATCGCCGAGCCCCAGATAATGGACGACACCGTCAGTTGCCCGACGATGACAGGATCCCGCTGCCCTGGTGTCCGTTCGGTGATCACAAAGGGCAATGCAGTGGCCTGGGCGGCCTGGGCGTTGAGGGACCTGACCATCTGCCGGTAGTCAGGCAACGCTCCGCCGGGAGCGGGATTCGAAGCCTCCCAGGGTGCCAGCCAGTCGGAATTCCGGGAGCGGACCGCCATCCATTCCTTGCGGTCGCGGTACCGGATGGGACGCAGCACAATATCGCCGCACTCCAGTGTCACCGGCCAGATACTGCCCCGCATGGGCCGTTACTTGGCCAGCGAGGCAGTGAACTCCGGCAGCCATTCGCGCAGGCCGGGGCCGAGGTCATCGCTGTCGCAGGCGAGCTGGACGCAGGCCTTGAGGTAGCTGAGCTTGTCCCCGGTGTCATAGCGGCGGCCGCGGAAGACGACGCCGTAGACGCCGTAACCTTCCCCGGTGCCGGCAGCAAGTTCCTGGAGGGCATCCGTGAGCTGGATTTCCCCACCACGGCCCGGTTTCGTGTTTTCGAGAACGTCGAAGACGGCGGGGTGCAGGACGTAGCGGCCGATCACGGCAAGGTTTGACGGCGCTTCATCTGCGTCGGGCTTTTCCACGAGCTTGCGGATCCGCACGTAGCCGTTCATGTCGGTTTCGTCGATGTCGGCGCAGCCGTACGCGCTGATCTGGGAAGGTTCCACCTCGATCAGGGCGACGACGGAGCCGCCGGTCTTGGCCTGGACCTCGATCATGGTGCTCAGCAATTCATCCCGGGCATCGATGAGGTCGTCGCCGAGCAGGACGGCGAACGGCTCATAGCCGACGTGCTGCTTTGCCCGCAGCACGGCGTGGCCAAGACCCATGGGGTCGCCCTGGCGGACATAGTGGATGTCGCCGAGGTTGCTTGCAGCCTGGATGGCTTCGAGCTTGGTGGTGTCGCCCTTGGCTTCAAGGGTGGCCTCCAGCGAGGGTACGCGGTCGAAGTGGTCTTCGAGGGCGCGCTTGTTCCGGCCGGTGATCATCAGGATGTCGGTGAGGCCGACGTTGACAGCCTCTTCGACGACATACTGGATCGCGGGCTTGTCCACGACCGGCAGCATTTCCTTGGGCATGGCCTTGGTGGCCGGGAGGAACCTCGTGCCGAGACCCGCAGCCGGGATGACAGCCTTGCGGACGGAAGTATTGGTGGTAGTCACTGGACTAATCTAACGTCAGGGGCCAAACATTGGGTAATTGCACGAACCGCCCGTTCAGCCCCGCACCGGGGCCGCCGGGCATGGAAGGACAGGCTCTGATGCCATCGAAGCAAGAGATCCGCTCCGCCCACAGAATCGAGCGTGCCGCTGTCTCTCCCGCGGGATTGGAAACCGCCGGAGCAGGCATCGCCCGCCACGGACTCCAGTGGGCCACGATGATTGCCGCGGGAGGGCGCAGCACGTTTGCCGCGTATCTGGGCGTGGGATTCGAGCCCCCCACGGTCCCCCTGATTACCGCGCTTCACGTCACCGGGCACCGGGTGCTGCTGCCTGTCTGCGGCCCGTCCCTGACCTTGACCTGGGTCTATTGGACCCCGGCGACCGAATTCGTCCGCAGCAGCTATGCCCCGATCGAGGAGCCTGTCGGCGAACGGCACGGCGCCGGGATCATGCAGGACGTGGCCGGGCTGTTCGTCCCCGCCACCGCCGTGGATCTCTCGGGAAACCGCATCGGCCAGGGTGGTGGCTACTACGACAAATTCCTGGGGGGCCTCGAAAGCGACGGCCTTCAGTTGCCCGCGGCTGCGGTGGTTTATGACGGCGAAGTCCTTCCGGCCGGCAGTATCCCCGCGGAGCCCTTTGACCGCCAGGTTCCGGTGGCGATCACTCCGTCGGGAATCACGCGCCTGATGTGAAGCACCCCCGCGGCGGATGATAGAATTGGCACTCAGGCCCTGCGACTGCTAAGGCCGGACATCCGTCGATAGACATATCGGCTGTGTTCCGAACCGGGCAGCACGGGACCTGCTCGTTTGTCCCAAAGGAGGATCCCCAGTGCCCACGTACGCATATGCCTGCAAGGACTGCAGCCACGCCTTCGAGATTGTGCAGTCGTTCACCGACAGCTCCCTGACCTCCTGCCCCGAGTGCGAGGGTGCGCTTCGCAAGAAGTTCAACAGCGTTGGCGTCGTCTTCAAGGGCTCCGGCTTCTACCGGACCGACTCCCGCGACACCAAGGGCGGCAGCGTCTCGCCCGCCCCGGCTGCGGCTCCCGCAGCTGCTCCCGCGGCAGCTGCCGCAGCCGCCAACTAACACCGGCGACGGCGTCCGCGGACGTTTCCCCACGAAGCCGTTTTCCACATAGGTCTTCCGTGGCCTGTCCGCAGCCGGCGGACCTTCCGTAGCGTGGCCGGTATGCCAGCCACCCTCCGCAGCAACGGACTTCCAACCACACGTGCCCGCAGCGCCAGGGCCCCGGGCCGCTCCGGCCCCGACCGGACTGCAGCCCCGCATTTGCGCCGGCAACCGTTCCGGTCCGGGCGCCCGGGCCGCACAGGACCGTCCGCGGTTCGGCGTCTCTCCGGGTGGCTTAACCGCAACCGCCGCCTCGCGGTCGCGCTGCTGCTGTGCGCGGCAGCCGGCATCTCCGTCCAGCAGCTGACGCCGGCCCCAGCCCACACGGTGACCGCCGTGGCGTCCGCAAGGGACCTCCCGGCAGGGGCTTCACTGACGGGCGCTGACGTGGTGGAGCTCAACGTGCCGCCGGGCCTGGTTCCTGCAGGAGCCTTCACCGATCCCGCCGCAGTCCAGGGCAAGCAACTTGCGGCGCCGCTGCGCAAAGGCCAGTTGCTGTCCGACGCGCAGCTGCTGGGGCCGGGGTTGCTGGCGGGCACAGCGCCCGGATCGGCAGCAGTGCCGTTGAGAATGGCCGATCCGTCTTCCATCCAGCTCGTGGCGCCGGGCCAACTGGTCAACATCGTCATGACCAACGGGACCGACTACGGCCAAGCGGCAGCATCTGAGGTCCTGGCGGCCTCCGTCCCGGTCCTCTGGACCTCCGGTCAGGGCGGAAAAACCGGCGAATGGCTGGGCACGGGCGAAACCGAAGGACTCATGGTGGTCGCCGCGGATCCCGACCAGGCCCGCAAGCTGGCCGGCGCTTCGACGCAGGGCAAGCTCTTCTTCGTGCTGGTGGGAGCTCCGGGCTGAGTCCTGCCTAAAGGTCGCGGCACTCAGCCCCAGTGCGGCGGCTTCTGTTCCTGGAGCCAGGCATCATGGTCATAGTCCGAGGCATGGTCTCCCCAGCGCTTCGGGTCATCTTCAGAGGCCTTGTTGGGCAGCACGCCGGCGGGCACGCCGGCGCCCACGGTCTGCTGTGTCCTGTTCGGTTCTGCCGTGGCCTCCGCGGTGCCGGCAGAATGGCTGCCCGCGTCTCTGCTATTGATGCTGGTGCTGCTGCTGTGTTCCATGCTGCTTTCCGTCTCGGGTTCCGCACTCGGGGCCGCGTTCCGGCCGGTGCCGGCCTGTTCCAAGGGTACCGAGTCAGGGTCCTTTGAAGCCACGCCGCCGAAACTGCCCGGCTCTTCGGTGCCGGACTCATCCGTACCCGACGCATCGGTGCCGGATTCATCGGTGCCGGTGCGGGACTGTCGGTTTGCGGACACCGCATTGTCGGACTCCGCGCTGTTCAGCGTCAGGTTATCGACGTCGTCCTCGAAGTACCCCTGTGAGGTGGTCTTGAGTCCGGTGACGGCCGGCTTCTCCAAACCCAGGTAGCCGCCGATGCGGTCAGCGCAGGCCGACGGGTCGGTGAACACCTCGATGGTCCACAGCGGCATGTACCGCCACCCCAGCCGCTCCAGCAGCTGCGGACGCAGCCGGCTTCGTTCACGGACACTCATGCGCCGGTACTGCTCGGTGCCGTCGGACTCAATGGCCACGGGTCTGGGGATCTCGGCCTCGTCATGCCCAATGGAATTCACCGGGTCCGCGGCGGCTGCCACGTCCAGGACGCCGTCGTATTGGTGCCAGACCCTGGCGCCCCGGGCGCGCAGCCGGTCACCCAGGTCTGCCACGAGCGGATCGGCCCCCAGCGCCTGTTCACTTGCCGCCGCGCGGGACGCCGGAGTGCCAAGGTCGGTGTTGCCGGCAATCTCACGGTTGAGGAGCTCATACAGGTCGAGTGCGCCGTGGCTGAGGCGGCTGACGTCCAGGTCCTCGGGTTTGAAGCAGCTGAGTACGTGCAGGGAACGCCGGGCGCGGGTCATGGCCAGCGCGAACTTCGCCCGTCCGCCTTCGGCTGACAACGGCCCGAAATTATGCAGCGCACGTCCGTGGGGTGTGCGGCCATACCCCGGGGAGAAGATGACGTGGTCGCGGACCAGGCCCTGGGCGCGTTCCAGGTCCACCACCCGGAACGACTCCGGACCTGCTGTGAAGAAGCTTGCCAGCAGGGGGTAGTTCGGCAACTGCAGGCGGATGGCCTCCCCGATCCGGGCGGCGTGGCGCAGGCTTGCGGTGACCACGGCAAGGGACGTCCGCGGCCGCAGCCGGGCATGCTCGAAGACAAGCCCCACTACCCGGTTCACCTCGGCCACGGCGGATTCCACGCCTTCCTGGTCGGCGCTCGGAAGGCCCGTGCCATCCGGCAGGTACTCGACCAGCAGGGCACGGTCCAGGCCGGTGGCAGTCTGCCCCTCAGGGAGCCGGCGCAGGCTCCCGTCATAGAAGCTCTTGCTTAGCTGCAGCACCAGGTCCTCGTCGACCGCCCGGTAGACGCAGGTCAGCCGCCGGGTGGGCAGCACTGCGGAAAGGGCCGTGAAGGCACTTTCAACGCTCTGATGGGCGGTCTCACCGGCAGCAAGCCGCTCGACTCCCACAGTGAAGGTGCGGGGACTGGCGATCTTGTCGTCGCCAAAGGCGATGACCTGCTTGGCGCGGGCGATGGCCGGGAGGACGGCCTGCAGGGAGGTTGCCTCTGCGTCGAGGATCACCACTGCATCGAAACTCTGCTGGGCAGGCAGCAGCCCGGTCATGAGGTACGGGCTGACGGACCACACCGGGACCAGCATGGGCACCAGCGCCGGAGCCTGCGCCGTGAGGGCGGCCAGGGTGACCCTGCCATCCTTCAGGAGGCTCCGCAGAAGATCGGCCTGGCGGGGGTTTTCGGCGATGCCGGCGCGCCAGCGCTCAGAAAGTGTCCACCGCAGCCGGGCCGCTCCGCTGGCGATGTGGGCGTTATCCGCCAGGCGGTATTCGGCTTCGAGCTGCCGCAGGGCGTCCCCGTCAGACATGGCCAGGTAGTCGTCACCGCTGATCATCGCCTCGAGGGCTGACTGCCACCAGGCAAGTTCCAGCTCGGAGGCGACGGACTCCGCGGGAACCTCACGCTCGGCGAGGTCTGCCAGCAGCTCCCCCAGCCCGTGTTCGCGCATGTTCTCGATGAGCAGCGTACGCTCCGGAAGCGTCTTGAGCGTCCGGGTATCCGCCACCAGCCGCTCCAGGCGTTCCATCAGTTCCTCGTACCGCGTGTTTTGCAGGTCCCCGCCTGCGGCCGTGTGCTTCACCGCCGCGCCGAGCTGTACCAGCTCGCGCTCCAGGCTGCGGTACATCACGTTCACTTCGCCCAGTCCGGATGGCACGGCCGGGTGGCGCTGCGTCGTTGCGTAGTTGGCCCAGAGCGCCCGCTGCTCCTGGACCAGGACCAGCGAGCTGTGGAGATCGGCAATGTGGACGCCAGGACGGACGTACTCTTTGGCAACGCGACGCAGCCGTGAACGCTGCATGGACGGCATCTCGATGTTCCGTTCACGGCGCCACGGGGAGGTGGCGGTCGCGGAGATGAGGTCGTGGACCGGCCTGTCGAAGATGTCAGGGGTAAATTTGTCCAGGCTTTCCCTGACCGCCATCAGCAACTCCAGCTGCGCGCCCCATTCGGCAAATGTGGACCCGAGGCGGATCTGCGCGTGCTCGGCGACGTCGTTCATGCGGCCGCGGAGCACAGGCAGGTTTTTTTCGACCGTGCGCGCGACCTCCTGGGCTTCCTCGGTTTCCTTGCGGGTCAGGAGCCGCGCGCCATGCCAGGGGCTCGTGGTGGAGGCCCGGCTGAAACTGCCCAGCTCCGCGGCGCGGTGGAGGCGGCCGGCCAGTTCGTCACGGTCACGGATGTTGTCCAGCACACTCCGCTTGAGCCGCACGGTGGTGGCAGGGGCGGGCTGGATGGACGTCAGCTCAGCCAGGGACTGCATGGCCTGGTAGGGAGAGCAGCCCCAGCGCTGGCGGACATTGTGCAGCGAGGCCACATGGTCCATGAGCGCGTGGCGGTGCTCCACGAGCGTGGTGTGCAGGTTCTCGAGCTGGGGCTGCAGGGACTTTTCGTTCCGCATGATGGCACGGACCAGCTGGCCCTTGAGCTGCAGGGGTGTTGCTGTTCCGGAGAGGGCGAACAGGATGGACTCCAGGCCCAGCGTCTCCAGTTGCCCTGCGATCTCGCCGAGGCTGGCGCGCCGGTCCCCCACGACCAGCACGGTTCTGCCCTCATCCACGAGGGCGCCGATGGTGTTGATGGCTGTCTGGGTCTGGCCGGTCCCCGGCGGGCTGCTCACGACAAGTGAGTCCCCTGCCCGGACGGCGTCCACCACATACTGCTGGTCGGCGTCGGCGTCGAGAAGCAGCAGCTCATTGGCCGGGTCCCGCTGATCGATGTCCTGGAAGCGCCCTTCCGCCAATTCGGCCACGTCCACGGCTTCGCCGGCCGCGGCGCGGGCCAGCTTTGCGACTACGGGATTGTTCTGGTTGATCCACGGGTCATCGAGGTTCCCGGAAAGATCGGCAAAGGTGGAAACGAGGAGGTTGTGCTCCACCTCGGCGCCGTGAATGGGTTTGATCAGGGTGCCCAGGCGGTCCAGGACCGGCAGTGGATCGAACCGCGCCGTGCTGTAGGCCATCCGGGTCACGGCGTTGACGTCAAAGACGATGCCGTGGATGCTTTTCAGGTGGCGGATGAGCGCCGGGTTGATGTGGGCCTGCTCCGTCAGCTGGAGTTCGTAGTCGTCCTCGCCCGGGCGGATGGTCAGGGATATGGCAGTGAGCATCACCGGCGCGGACACGCGCTGGGGCTTTCCGCCCACGGCCGACGTCCACGAAACCGTCCCGGCGGAGAAATAGCCCGCGTCAATGCCGCGGTCATTTCCAAGCTCGAAAATCTTGGACCGGAGGTTCCGCGAAGCCCTGGCAGCAATCACGTACTGATCGTGGTCGCGGATCAGCGTGGACAGGCGCGTCCGCCGTCCGGCCATGAGCTGCGCCAGGCCGGACGGATGGGCATGCGTGAGATCGATGGAACCTTCCGGCGTCTTGGTGAAGCGCAGCATCGTGTCTGCTCCGGTGACCGGTTTAAGCCCCGACAGCCATTTCCTGAGCTCCTCGGAGCCCTCTGGGAGGCCTTGACCAACTGACACTACTGCCTTCTTTTCTGCGCTTGCGCGTGACGCCCTGGACCATACCGGCATACTTTCGAGCGTAGCCCGAATCGGCGCCCAGTGAGAGACCGCAACACTGGGTCAGGCCAAATTAGGGCCGGTTTTGGCGTGAATAAAGAAAAGTGGCCGGTCTCATCGCTGAGACCGGCCACTCAAAGTGCTATTCCCACTCGATGGTTCCCGGCGGCTTGCTGGTTACGTCCAGCACCACCCGGTTGACACCCTCCACCTCGTTGGTGATGCGGTTGGAGATTTTCGCCAGCAGGTCGAACGGAAGCCGCGACCAGTCCGCCGTCATGGCATCCTCGGACGATACCGGGCGGAGGACGATGGGATGGCCGTACGTCCGGCCGTCGCCCTGGACACCGACGCTTCGGACGTCCGCCAGCAGCACTACCGGCATCTGCCAGACCTCATTGTCCAGGCCGGCCGCGGTCAGCTCGGCGCGGGCAATCGCGTCGGCCTTGCGCAGCAGGTCCAGGCGTTCCTTGGTAACTTCGCCCACGATGCGGATACCGAGGCCCGGGCCCGGGAAGGGCTGGCGGCCGACGATTTCCTGCGGCAGTCCCAGCTGGGCACCGACGGCACGGACCTCGTCTTTGAACAGCGCGCGCAGCGGTTCGACGAGCTCGAACTGCAGGTCTTCCGGCAGGCCGCCCACGTTGTGGTGGCTCTTGATGTTGGCTGCACCTTCTCCGCCGCCGGATTCGACGACGTCGGGGTAGAGCGTGCCCTGCACCAGGAACTTGATCTTCTCGCCGTGGGCAGCTGCCTCGGCGATGATGGCCAGTTCGGCTTCCTCGAAGGCGCGGATGAATTCGCGGCCGATGATTTTGCGCTTGGTCTCGGGGTCGCTCACGCCGGCCAGAGCGGCCTGGAAACGCTCCTGCTCGTTGGCGACGTAAAGCTTGACGCCGGTGGCTGCCACGAAATCGCGTTCAACCTGCTCGGCTTCGCCTTCGCGCAGCAGCCCGTGGTCGACGAACACACACGTCAGCTGGTCGCCCACTGCCCGCTGGACCAGGGCGGCGGCCACTGCCGAGTCGACGCCGCCGGAGAGGCCGCAGATGACCCTGGCGTCGCCGATCTGCTTGCGGATGCGGTCGACCTGTTCCTCGAGGATGTTGCCGGTGGTCCAGTTCGGTTCCAGCTTTGCGCCCTTGAACAGGAAGTTTTCGAGGACCTGCTGGCCGTAGGCCGAGTGCTTCACTTCGGGGTGCCACTGCACGCCGTAAAGGCACTTCTCCTCGTTGGCGAAGGCTGCAACTTCGGCGCCCGCGGTGGTGGCCAGCACTTCGAAGCCTTCCGGTGCCTCGTGCACAGAGTCACCGTGGCTCATCCAGGTGTTCTGGTGCTGCGGCATCCCCTCGAGCACGGAGCGACCCTCGCCGAGGATGGTGGTCTGGGTGGAGCCGTACTCGCGCAGGCCGGTCTTGTCGACCTTCCCGCCCAGGGCATTGGCCATGGCCTGGAAGCCGTAGCAGATGCCGAAGACCGGGATCCCGGCTTCAAAGAGGTCGGCGCCGACGGACGGTGCACCGTCAGCGTAGACGCTGGACGGGCCGCCGGAGAGGATGATGGCGGCGGGGTTCTTGGCCAGGAGCTGCTCGGTGCTGTAGGTATGCGGAACCACTTCCGAATACACGTTGGCTTCCCGGACGCGGCGTGCAATCAGCTGCGCGTACTGGGCACCGTAGTCAACAACCAGCACCGGCTTCTGGGAAGTCTGGGATGCAGTGGGAGTAGTCACCGTCCTAGACTACTTGGGCTGTTGCCGCGTCGCACCTTGAGACGGCCTCCCGCGGCCCGATTGGGCCTCCGGCGTTAGCGATCTCACACCGTCCGGGCCCGGTTGCGCCCCGGCGTCCCGGCTTGCGGGCCGGGAACGACGGCGGCTGCGTCAGTAGCGCTTGGATGCCTGCGGATTAGCAGCGAGCTCCGCTTCCACCTCGGCATGGAACTTCTTCTCCACGATGAACGACAGGAACGGAACCACGCCGCCCAGGGCGAGCAGGATCAGTTTCGCGAACGGCCAGCGCATCAGGGACCACAGGCGGAAGTTGGACATCAGGTACACGACGTACATCCAGCCGTGCACAATCAGCACAACCACCGAGAGGTTCACTCCCCCGAGGACACCCTGCGGCTCGGCGTCGGCGAATCCGAAGCCGAACGGCTGGCCGGTAACCGCGTTGGTTCCGCCGGCGAACAGGTACCGGCCGAAGGCATACCGCACAATCAGTTCGCAGCACAGCAGCAGGAGCATCCCACCGGTGAGGTATGCCAGGACTTTGTAGAACTTCAGGGCGGACCGGATCTGGGCTTCGGTCCCGCCGAAGCGGCGCTTCTTCACGGTGCCTGATCCGGTGGTCTTGGACGGCTCGGGCTGGATGGCCGGCTTGGGATCGATCATGGCTGTACCTTTTGTCCTGATGGGTTGGCTTGTTCAGACGGGTTGACTTGTTCAGACGGGTTGGCTTGTTCAGACGGGTTGGCTTGTTCAGACGGGTTGGATTTTTCTGGCGGGTTGGCTTGCTGTTCGGCCTGCGGAGGCTCTTCGTCGTGTTCGTCGTCGAACTCGTCCTCGAGGCCGCGGCGGTAGTCGTCCTTCACCATGCGCCACCAGATGAACAAGGCGAAGCCGGCAAACACGATCCACTCGACGGAGTAGAACAGGTTGAGCCAATTCACCTGCTGGGGCGGTGGCTGCGGACCTATGCGCAGCGGCTTCAGCTCGCTGCTGACGGCTGCTGCGCTGACGTCCGTGCCTCCGGCGACTTCGGCCGTGGCGGCGACGAAGCCCGGGTAGCTGCTGACTTCCCAGACGTTGATGAGCTCTGCCACTGACACGGCAGTGGCGCGTCCCGGGCCCGGATCGGTGTTGGGCAGCGGCGCTTCGGACGGCAGCAGCCGTCCGGCCAGTTCAATAGTGCCCGACGGCGGCGGGCCGGCGTCCGCGGGGTCTGCAACCCAGCCGCGGGCCACGGGAATCCATGTCCGGGGGGTGGCTCCGGCACCGTTGAGCACCGGTGCGTCCCGAACGGAAAACGCCGACACCACCCAATACCCCGTGGCGCCGTCCTTGAGCCGGCCCGGGACCAGAACCTGCTTGGCCGGATCGTAGGATCCCGTGGCGGTGACCATTTGGTCCGCCACGGAGCCGCGAAAGAAGTCACCGGGCTGCAGCACCGCTGTAAGCGGCTTGAGGTCTTCTGTTCCGGTCGATACAGGCACTTCAGGCTGGGTTGAGCGGCCGAATTGCCACTGGCTGAGCAGCACAAAAACCCCGGAAATGACGATCGCAAAGACCAGGCCTGCGATCCAGCGGGGTTTAAGGGCAGTTTTCAACACACATTAACCGTACTTCGTCCTCGTGTAGAACAACGAAACGGGCCGTGTCGTCGGCCCGGAGCGGGCTAGAGTGGGGCAGCCGGGTCCCTACGTGGCGACGAAGTCGACACGAAAGGGCCTGCCCCAATCTTTAGTGGTCGAAGAAGACCAGGCTGGAGTTGATGAGCTCTGCGATGACCTCGGGGTCGTACGCCCGGCGCAGGGATTCCCGGAAGGATTCCTTGGACAGCGAGCGGGCCAGCGTGGCCAACACTTCAAGGTGATCCGAGAACGAGCTTGCCGGCGTCGCGATCAGCAGGATGACCGTCGCCGGGCCGTCAGCAGCGCCGAAGTCCAGGGCCTTGCCGTACTTGGTGATCCCGACGGCAATGGAGGTCCGGGAGACGAATTCGCTGCGGGCATGCGGCAATCCCACTCCCCCGGGCAGGCCGGTGGCGAGCTGGTGCTCGCGTGCATTGACGTGCTTCAGGAAGCCGTCCAGGTCCGAGACACGTCCTGCCGCGTACAGCCGCTCCGCAAGCTGGGTTGCCGCGTCCGTTTTGTCCTTGGCATCAAGCTCGAGAATCACCATGTCCGGTGTAGTGAGTTCGGCATCATACCGGTCAAGTGGTTCCGCCAAGAGGTGTCCCTTCAGTGAGGCAGGAGGCGCGCGTCAGTCATTAACCCTGTCACCGCAACGGAACGATGTCCTCGACGCCCAGTCGCGCGGCGTCGGCCGATTCATCGTCAGGCTGCTCCTGGCTGAGCCGTTCGGCTTCCACCCTGGCAAGGTAATGCTTGATTTCGCTTTCGCGTTGCGCGTCGCTCCAGCCAAGAATTTCTCCCATCAGCTTAGCGACAACCGGGACGGCGGACACACCCCGGTCCCAGGACTCAATGGAAATACGGGTTCTGCGCGTCAATACGTCGTGTACATGGCGGGCCCCCTCGTGGGTGGCGGCGTAGACGGCTTCGGCCTGAAGGTAGTCGTCGGCGCCCGGCAGCGGTTCGGCCAGGGCCGGGTTCTCCTTGATCAGCGCCAGGACCTCCGTGGCCATGGAACCGTACCGGTTGAGCAGGTGCTCAATCCGGGCCACGTGCACGCCGCTCTCCTCGGCCGTCCGGTTGCGGCGGTTCCAGGCCGCTTTGAAGCCGCTGGCTCCGAGCAGGGGAATGGAATCGGTGCAGCTCGGCGGCACGCGTTCGTCCATGCTCCGGGTGGCCTCGTCGACGGCGTCCTTCGCCATGACACGGTAGGTGGTCCATTTTCCGCCAGCCACCACCACCAGGCCGGGCACGGGATGCGCCACAACGTGTTCGCGGGAAAGCTTGGCCGTGGAATCGTTCTCCCCGGCCAGCAGGGGACGCAGGCCGGCGTAGACGCCTTCCACGTCTTCCCTGGTCAGCGGCCGCTTAAGCACCTTGTTGACGTGCTCAAGGATGTAGTCGATGTCCTTGCTCGACGCCGCCGGGTGTGCCTTGTCCAGGTGCCAGTCGGTGTCTGTGGTGCCGATGATCCAGTGCCGGCCCCAGGGAATCACGAACAGCACCGATTTCTCGGTCCGCAGGATCAGCCCCACGGTCGACTGGAAGCGGTCACGCGGCACCACGAGGTGGATGCCCTTGGAAGCGCGCACCTTGAGTTGCCCGCGGTCCGTCACCATGGCCTGGGTTTCATCGGTCCACACGCCTGTGGCGTTGATGACCTGCTTGGCGCGGATGCTGAAGGTGGAGCCGTCTTCGTGATTGACCACTTTGGCGCCCACCACCCGCTCGCCTTCGCGCAGGAAGTCAACCACCGCCGTCTGGTTGACGGCGTGGGCCCCGTAGTAGGCGGCGGTGCGGATCAGGTTGGCAACGTATTTGGCGTCGTCCACCTGGCCGTCGTAGTAGCGGATCGATCCGACGAAGGCGTCATCCTTCAGGCTGGGAGCAGCGCGAAGGGTGCCGCGGCGGCTCAGGTGCTTGTGGAACGGCACGCCCCGTTTGTGCCCGCCGGATATGGACATGGCGTCGTACAGGGCAATGCCCGCGCCGACGTACGGCCGTTCGAGGAAGGGCTTGGTCAGCGGGTAGAGGAAGGGCACCGGCCTGGCGAGGTGCGGGGCGATTTCGGACAGCAGCAGCCCGCGCTCGTGCAGCGCTTCCTTCACGAGGCCGAAATCCAGCATTTCGAGGTAGCGCAGTCCGCCGTGGATGAGTTTGGACGAACGCGACGACGTGCCGGCCGCCCAGTCGTTGGCCTCCACGATGCCGACGCTCAGGCCTCGCGTGACGGCATCGAGGGCAGTGCCCGTGCCGACGATGCCACCGCCGACGATGAGGATGTCGAGTTCCTTGCCCGGCTCCATTGTTGCCTTGAGCGCCGCAAGCGATGCTTCCCGGGCGGCGGGGCCAAGGGCCCCCTGGGGAAAGGACGAACCACCGGAAGAACTGAACATTTCAAGCCTCCATCCGCATCAAACCTCGTAGTTCACAGACTACTTCCTAGGCATGCTGATGGGCAGGGCCCGCTGATGGCGCTATTGCAGCGGGCCCGGGACGGGGCCGGCCCGGAGCTGTCCGGGGCCGGCGCAACGTCAGTTTCCGGAATAGGGCGACACAACGACGTCGACCCGCTGGAATTCCTTCAGGTCCGAGTATCCGGTGGTGGCCATCGAACGGCGGAGCGCGCCGATCAGGTTGGACGTGCCGTTGGTGTGGTGTCCCGGGCCGAACAGGACTTCCTCGAGCGGCCCCACAGTGCCGACGTTTGCCCTGTCGCCGCGCGGGAGCTCCAGGTGGTGGGCCTCCTGGCCCCAGTGCCAGCCCTTGCCCGGAGCCTCTTCGGCGCGCGCCAGTGCGCTGCCGAGCATCACGGCGTCGGCGCCCATGGCGATGGCCTTGACGATGTCGCCCGAGGTGCCCATGCCGCCGTCGGCAATGACATGCACGTAACGGCCGCCGGATTCATCCATGTAGTCGCGCCTGGCGGCGGCGACGTCGGAAATTGCCGATGCCATGGGCGAGTGGATCCCCAGGGCGCGGCGGGTGGTGGTGGTGGCTCCGCCGCCGAAGCCCACCAGCACGCCGGCCGCACCAGTGCGCATGAGGTGCAGTGCGGGAGTGTAGCCGGCGGCGCCGCCCACAATTACGGGAACGTCCAGCTCGTAGATGAACTGCTTCAGGTTCAGCGGCTCGTGGTCTTTCGAGACGTGCTCGGCTGAGACGGTGGTTCCCCGGATGACGAAGATGTCCACACCGGCAGCCACCACGGTCTTGTAGTGCTCCTGGGTGCGCTGCGGGGTGAGCGAGCCGGCAACGGTGACGCCTGCGGCGCGGATTTCCGCCAGGCGGGACGTGATGAGTTCCGGCTGAATGGGCGCCCGGTAGAGCTCCTGCATCCTGCGCGTCACGGCGGGGCTGTTCGTCTCATCCTCCAGTGCTGCGATCTGGTCGAGCACGGACTGGGGATCCTCATACCGGGTCCAGAGACCCTCGAGGTCCAGCACGCCCAGTCCGCCAAGGCGGCCCAGGGCAATGGCGGTCTCGGGCGACATCGCCGAGTCCATGGGCGCAGCGATGACAGGCATGTCGAACTTGTAGGCATCTATCTGCCACGAGACCGAAACGTCCTTGGGATCACGCGTACGACGGTTGGGGACGATCGCGATGTCATCCAGGGAGTAGGCACGACGCCCACGCTTGCCACGGCCAATCTCAATCTCATAAGTCACGTGACCACTTTACTTGACCACGCGGGATACGGCGGGGCGACTCTCCCCGGGCCGTCCCGGAACGTGCCGGCGGTCAGACGCCCTCGGCCTCGTCCACAGTGAGCTGGGATTCGAACATCCGGAAGTAGCGGCCCCGGAGGGCAACCAGTTCGCGGTGCGTACCCTGTTCAACCACCCTGCCGTCTTCGAGCATGTAGACGATGTCCGCTTTCTCGATCGTGGCGAGCCGGTGGCTGATGGCGATGATGGTGCTGCTGCGGTCGGCGAAGAGCCGTGTGAAGATCCTGTGCTCGGCGAGTGCGTCGATTGCGGACGTGGGCTCGTCCATCACCATGAAGGAGGCGTTCCGGTAGAAGTTCCGGGCCATCGCCAGCCTCTGCCACTGGCCGCCGCTCAACCCGCTGCCCTTGCGGCCACGCGGGTCTTCCATCCAGTTGCTGACGTGGTTATCCAGGCCGTTAGGCAGCTTGTTGATGAACTCGAGTGCCTCGGCGTCAGACGCCGACCGCCGGATCCGTTCATCGTCCCGTGGCGAATCCACATCGCCAAAGAGAATGTTTTCCGCCGCTGTAGCGAACTCGTACTTGAGGAATTCCTGGCTCAGCACCGCCAGATGGCGGTGCCAGGACTTGACGTCGACGGCGGCGAGGTCGACGCCGTCGAGCATCACCTGCCCCGAATCGGGACTGTAGAGCCCTGCGAGAATCCGGATCAGGGTGGACTTTCCGGCGCCGTTCTCCCCCACGATGGCGATGTGCTGGCCTTCGCGGATGGTCATGCTGATGCCACGGATCACCTCGATGTCGCTGCCGGTGTAAGTAAAGCGGATGTCCCGCAGCTCAACGGTCTTAGGTGCCTGCAGCAGCGGCGGCGCATGCTCCGTGTGGACCGGCATGGCCATGAACAGTTCGTAGTCCTTGAGGTTCGCCAGGTCCTCATCGATGGAACTGAGCGAGGAGACCAGGTTGTTGGCCGTGGACAACGCCCGGCTGACGATCTGCTGGACGTAGAGGAACTGCCCCACGGGCTGGGCGCGGGCGATGATCTGGCCCACCACCCAGATCAGCGAAACAACCTCGGCGCCATACTGCAGGGCATCGGCCGCGAGCTGTTTGGGGATGTAACGCTTCTGGAAATCCAGCCGGCGCTTTTCGTCGGCGTCGCGGAGCCGGGAGCGCAGCCCCATCAGGTACCCGACGATCCCGTAGAGGCGCATCTCCGCGATGTGCTGCGGACGCAGGAGGTTGGTTTCGATCATCATCCTCCGCTGGCGGCGCGAATCGACCTGGGTGTTCCAGTGCGCAATCTGTTCGCGCGAAAGCTTGAACTGCAGGTAGACGCTGGGCACGATTGCCACCAGGACGATCACCGCGATCCACCAGCTGACCAGCAGCAGCGCGCCGATCGCCAGGATGACTGACACAAGCTGGGTGAAGATCGCGGCGATGCGGTCCAGGACCCGGGCGTAGGAATCGGAGAACCGCTTGGCGCGGTCGTAAAGGTCCACCGTCTCCTTATCGTCATAGCGCCAAAATTCCAGCGACAGGAAACGCTCGTACATGAGGTCCCCCACGATGGCACCCACCCTGAAGCTCATCAGCTGCTGGATGTAGCGGTCCACGCTGCTGAAGGCGCCCCAAAACAGGCCCAGGGCAGCAGTGATGACGACGTAGACAATGGCCTGCTGGCCGGCGGCCCTATCGCCGGTGTACGCGGCCGCCAGGGCCGTCGTTGTGAGCGAGGCAAAGTAGGTGGTGACCAGCGGCAGGAGGGCCGAGATCAACGAGCCCACAACCTTCATCACGACGGCGGCCGGCGAGGCACGGAAGCTGACCCGCAGAACTTGCGCCACTGCCCTGGCATAGGGCCGCAAGGCAAGCCGCCGCGGAGGGTCCCTCTTCGGGTTCAGTTCGGCGGGATGGCGGGGTTGGGACATAGCTCCAGCCTAGTGCCGTGCACAGACACCAACAGGCCGTAGGGAGAGCCCCCCACGGCCTGTTTGACGAAGAACCGGCGGCTTAGCGCGAACCGTAGTTCGGTGCCTCCACAGTCATCTGGATGTCGTGCGGGTGCGATTCCTTGAGACCGGCCGGTGTGATCCGGACGAACTTGCCGCGAGCCTTCAGCTCGGCAACCGTCGGGGCACCTGTGTAGAACATCGTCTGGCGGAGGCCGCCCACCAGCTGGTAGGCAACAGACGCCAGCGGGCCGCGGTAGGCCACGCGGCCTTCGATGCCTTCAGGAATCAGTTTGTCGTCACCGGACACGTCGGCCTGGAAGTAGCGGTCCTTGGAGTAGGAGGTGTTCTTGCCGCGCGTCTGCATGGCGCCGAGGGAGCCCATGCCGCGGTAGCTCTTGAACTGCTTGCCGTTCACGAAAATAAGCTCGCCCGGTGATTCGTCGCAACCGGCAAGGAGGGAACCGAGCATCACGGTGTCGGCGCCGGCAACCAGTGCCTTGCCGATGTCGCCCGAGTACTGCAGGCCGCCGTCGGCGATCAGCGGAACGCCGGCCGGAATGGCCGCCTTCGCGGACTCGTAGATGGCGGTGATCTGCGGAACGCCCACACCGGCCACAACGCGGGTGGTGCAGATGGAGCCCGGGCCTACACCCACCTTGATGCCGTCGGCACCGGCGTCGATCAATGCCTGCGCGCCTTCGCGGGTGGCAGCCTGGCCGCCAATGATGTCCACATGTGCTGCTACGGGGTCGGACTTCAACTGGCGGATCATGTCCAGGACACCCTGGGAGTGGCCGTTGGCGGTGTCCACGAACAAGGCGTCCACACCGGCGTCGATGAGCGTCATGGCCCGCTCCCAGCCGTCACCGAAGAAGCCGATGGCAGCGCCGACGCGCAGCCGGCCTTCGTCGTCCTTCGTGGCCAGCGGGTACTGCTCGGCCTTGGTGAAGTCCTTGGTGGTGATGAGGCCCTTGAGGCGGCCCTGCTCGTCCACCAGCGGAAGCTTTTCGATCTTGTTGGTTGCGAGCTTGTGCGAGGCTTCTTCGCGGCTGATGCCGACGTGCCCTGTGACCAGCGGCATCTTGGTCATGACGTCGCTGACGAGGCGGAGCGGGAAGTCCGCTTCCGGCACGAAGCGGGTGTCGCGGTTGGTGACGATGCCCAGCAGCCTCATGCCCTCGTCCACGACGGGCAGGCCCGAAACACGGTAATGCGAGCAGATCTCGTCCAGCTCGGCCAGCGTCGCTTCCGGCCCGATGGTTAGCGGGTTGGTGATCATCCCGGATTCGCTGCGCTTTACGCGGTCCACCTGGTCGGCCTGGTCCTGGATGGACAGGTTGCGGTGAACGACGCCGAGGCCGCCCTGGCGGGCCATGGCGATGGCCATCCGGGACTCCGTGACAGTGTCCATGGCCGCGGAGAGCAGCGGCGTCTGGACGGAGATGCGCTTGGAAATGCGCGAGGACGTGTCAGCCTCTGACGGGATGACGTCCGTGTGCCCGGGCAGGAGCAGGACGTCGTCGTAGGTCAGGCCGATGAAGCCGAACGGGTTGTGTTCGGGCTGGGTCATGAGTGCGCCTCTTACCTTATTTTCTGGGGTTCACGGGTAGGGGTTGCAGCTGATGACCAGCCCGTCATTACGGGACTGGCCTGTGCAGAATGTGGTGCGGCCGTTGGAGCCTGTGCGGAAGTGTTGAATAAATTCTAGAACCTCCGCGGCGATCCCCATATTCCGCGGCGGTAATGTGAGGAACCGCACCTGCGGGTTCCGGGGCCGCCGGGCCACAGCCCTGGCCTGCGGGGCCACCGGCCGGCTCAGGTCCAGCCGGTAGCACCCAGCAGCCGCTGTTCGAACATGGGAATCATGCTTTGGACATATGTCTTCGTCAGGTGGTTGTCATCCTTGTAGACGTATACGTTGCCCACCACCGCCGGACAAATGCCGTCAGTGCAAATGAAGTCACTCAGGTCCATCAGGTGGAGGCCGTCCACTTTGCCGCGGTACTCGTCCAATGGAGAGGAGCCAGCGAGCGATTCGCTCAGCGGCGGATTGCACGCTGCCGCGTCCGCGCCCTTCTTCTGCACGCATTCAGGCATGTTGAAAGCAAAGCGCGGATTGTCCCGGACCCCCACGACGTCCATACCGGCGTCGGTAAAAGGCTTGATGCCCTCAAGGTAGCCCGGCACTTCCGTCTCAAACGGGGCATCCTCGTGGGTCAGGGACGCAACCGTGAACACGGCATCCGGCTTGTGTTCGAGCACATATTGCGCGCTGGCCTTGTTAAAGGCGTTGCACTCCGCGTCGCGTTCGGCCGACTCGGCGCCGTAGCGGCAGTTGCCTTTGAGGAGGGTGACCACTTCCCAGCCGTGCTCCTTGGCGACGGGCCCCAGCGCCGCCATGTACTGCTGCGCATGCGAATCGCCCAGCACCACGATCCGTTTTGTGACCACGTCAGGCTTGCTGTTCTGAAGGCAGCCGGACAGCAGCGGATCACTGGGGACGTTGCCGTCAATGCAGAGGCCGTCGATGTCCGCCCACTCGTTCTTCATGGCGGCCGGCGCGGGGATGATCTTCGCTTCGGGCGTCGGCTTGCCGACGTTTTCCGGCGCCAGCGCAGCGGCCCCCGGGGTCAGTTCCCTGGGCTGGGCCGCGACGGCGGCTTCATCGGCGGTCAGCTTGGTCTGCCACAGCGACACCGGTCCCGCGAGCAGTGCGCCACACGCCACGATCACGACGGCGTTCCGCCAGGTCCGGCGCTGCGGCCAGTGCCAATCGCGCAACGGCTTTTCCACGAAACGGGTGGTGAGCACTGCCATCACCACGGAAGCTGCCACGACGGCAAGCCCCTGGACGAGGTTGGGCGACGCCACTCCGGTGCCCGCGAGGACCAGGACCAGGACCGGCCAGTGCCAGAGGTAGAGGGCGTAGGAATTGTCCCCGAGCGCAACCAGTGGCTTGGCACTCAGGATCCGGTCCACGCCGAACCTGCTGCCGCTCTGGCCGGCGACAATGATCGCCGCGGCCGCCAAGGTTGGCCACAGCGCCGCAAAACCGGGGAATGACCGGTCCACCGTGAGCAGCAGGCCGCAGGAGATCATGGCGGCCACGCCGGCCCACCCCAGGATCACGCGAAAGGCCCTCCCGGGCTTCAGGTAGGGAAGGGCCAGCGCCAGCAGGGAGCCCAGTGCGAACTCCCACAGCCGCGTCCGGGTATCAAAGTAGGCATAGGCCTGGTTCGTGGCGGTCTGGTCAATGGAGTAGACCAGTGAGGTTACAAAGATTGCCCCGAAGGCAACGGCCAGCAGTAGCCGGTAGCTGACAGCCGTCCGGCGGCGCACCGCCCGGTGCAGCACGGCAACGCCAGCGAATACCAGCGGCCACAGGATGAAAACCTGCCCTTGGATGGACAGCGACCAGAAGTGCTGCAGGGGGCTCGCGCCCGAGTGGTCCTGGGCGTAGTAATCAACGGCCGAGTCCGCGAGCAACCAGTTCTGCCGATAGAGCAGGGATGCCCACGCCTGGTCCAGGACTTCCGGCCAGCGGCTTTGCGGCAGGATGGCCCAGGTGCCGATCAGCACGCCCAGGATCACGACGACGGCGGCCGGCAGCAGCCGCTTGAAGAGGTGCAGCCAGTGACTGACCAGCCTGAGGGGTCCGCCGCCTTCCACCTTGCGCACGAACGAAAGCGTCAGCAGGAACGCGGAGATGAGCAGGAAGATGTCCACGCCGCCGGACACGCGCCCCAGCCAGACGTGATAGGTAACCACCATCAGCACGGCGAGCGCCCGGAGGCCCTGGACCTCGGGGCGGTAACCCTTTTTGGCTGCCTTATTAGCGCCGGTAGCTGTCCTCGGTTCGGGCGAGGGCCCCTCGGGGGAGGTCCGCGCCGTGCTGGTGGTTTCCGTCGTGGGAGTCGTCGTCATTAATTGTTCCAGCCGGTTGCTGCCAGAAACTCCTTCTCGAAGTAGGGGGTGATGCTGTCCATGTACGTCCGCGTGACGTGGTTGTCGTCCTTGTAGACGATCACGTTCCCGATGACCGCCGGGCAGGTCTCGCCCTGGCAGAAGAAGCGACTGAAATCGAGGAACTTCGTGCCCGGCACCTGCCCCGCTATGGCCGCATCCGGGGATTCAGGCAGGTAGCTGTCGGCCGTCTTGGCAGCACATGCCGCATAGTTGTCCGGATTGTCCTCCAGGCAATCCGGAACTGCCGAGGGCATGCGCGGGGTGTCCCGCAACGCGACCACCGGGATGCCGGCGTCGTTGATTTTCTTGATCTCCGGCACCCAGGCCGGGTCCATGAATTCCGTCTTATTCGGGTTCGGGTCAGTCCTGGTACTGGTGGTCACCACGAGGTCCGGTTTCATGTCCAGGACCTTCTTGAGGGTCTCCTTGTTGAAGTCCAGGCAGCCTTCGGAAAGCTCGGGCGCGGCCGCATCCGTCACCGGGCAGTAGCCCTTGGTGATGGCCTCCACTTTCCAGTTGTACTTGTCAGCCAGGGTGAGTATGGGCGTGGCCCAGACGTGGGCGTGCGAACTGCCGATGATGACCAGGGTCTTGCCCGCATCCGATTTGCCGTTGGTGCAGACGTTTGTGAGTTTCTTTTCATCCGCGGTGCAGCCACCTTGGTACTGCGGCCACTCTTCGGCCACCGTCGTGAGGCTGGGCAGGAGCGGAGCGGATTTGTCCGCACCGTCCACGTAGGCCGGATCCAGCACCCGGGCGCCGGGGTTGTTGGCCCAGGCCTGGCTCGCGGCGGCGGCCGTGGCACTGTTGATCTGGAACTGCCAGCCGGCCAGCGGAACTGATGCCGTAGCCACGGCGGCAGCAACGGCAATGATTGCCCGGCGGCGGTTGACTTCGGGCCACTTCCATTCGCGCCAGGGTTTCTCGACAAACCTGGTGGTCAGGTAGGCCAGGCCCATCGACACGACAATGATCACGGTTCCGGAGAGCGGTCCCGCGTGGTCCCGGCCTGTTGCTGCCAGGGAGATGACAAGGATGGGCCAGTGCCACAGGTACAGGGCATAGGAGTTGTCCCCGAGACGGACCAGGGGGCCGGCGCTCAGGATCCTGTCCACGCCAAACCGGCTGCCGGTTTGGCCGGCCGCGATAACGCAGGCAGCTGCGAGGGTGGGCCACAGCGCGGCGATGCCCGGGAAGGCCGCCTGGACATTCAGCAGGATTCCGCAGCTGAGCATGGCCACTACCCCCAGCCAGCCAAGGACTATCCGGCCGGTCCGGGGAATCCGGAGCCCGGGCAGGAGCAATGCCACGAGGGTGCCAAGGGCGAATTCCCACAGCCGCGCACCGGTATCGAAATAGGCCTGCGCCTGGTTGGTGAGCGTGAAGATGATCGAGTACACGAGCGACACCAGGAAGATGCCGGCGAAGATGTAGGACAACAGGATCCGGTAGTGCAGCCGGTACCGCTTCGCGATGAGGGCTGCGGCGGCGAAGATCAGCGGCCACAGGATGAAAACCTGCCCCTGGATGGAGAGGGACCAGAAGTGCTGGAACGGGCTGGCCAGGCTGTGGTCAGTGGCGTAGTAGTCGGTGGCCTGCAACTGCAGGAGCCGGTTTTCCGCATAGAACAGGGAAGCCCAGCCTTGGTCGATGACATCCAGCCACCGAGTCCGCGGCAGGAAGACGAAGCTCGCGGCCAGGACGGCGATGATGACGGTGACAGCCCCCGGAAGGAGCCGCCGGAAAAGGTGGAGCCAGTGCTTGAACAGTGCCATTGGCCGGCCCTGCTCGTAGCGGCCCACGAACTGCAGGGTCATAAGGAAGGCCGAGATCAGCAGGAACACGTCGACCCCGCCGGACACCCGGCCGAACCACACGTGGTACGTGACCACCATGAGCACTGCCAGTGACCGCAGGCCCTGGATTTCGGGCCTGAACTTTGATTTTCGGCTTGCTTGGACACCGGCGCCACTGCGGCGCGGCGAGGCCAGGGCTCTCGCTAAAGACATAGAAAAACCCTTCAGGCGGACAACCAAAGCATCCATGTTACCGAATCGTAATTTTCAGCGCGAATCGCCTGCGCCGACGGAAATGCCCCCGCCTCCCATTAAGGCACTGCAAGCTGGGAGTATCCAGAGCCTGCCTCCAGTCCCTAAAGGGTCCGGGAAACTAGGCTGGCTCCTGGGCCGGATGGCGAAGCCGGCAAACACTAAGGAGTGGACAACGTGATCGTTCAGGTGCGCATCTGCATACCAGCGGAACTCTCCGACCTGGTGGTGGAAAGCTGCACACAGCAAACCGGAACGGCGGAAGTGGCCGTGCACAAGGGTGCGTCAGTCCAGCCGCCCGGCGATGTCGTGGTGGTCCACGTGGCCAGGGAATCGGTGGAGGAGCTGCTGGAAAAGCTGCATGTCCTGAAGGCCCAGGAGCTGGGCTCCATCGCCATCACCATGCCGGAGCTCGTGCTCTCGCGGCGTGCGGACCTGGCCGAGGCGGCGGCACCCGGCGACGGGGCCGACGCGATGATCTGGGACGAGGTGACCGGCCGGACGGGCGAGGATGCGCGCCTCACCTGGAGCTATTTGGCGTTTCTGGTTTTGGCGACGCAGCTGGCCGCGATCGGCATCGTCACGGATTCGACCATCGCCATTGTCGGGGCCATGGCGGTCGGGCCGGAGTTCGGTCCCCTCGCAGCCTTGGCTGTCGCGCTGGCCCAGCGCAAATGGAAGCTGGGACGCAGTGCCGCACTGGCGCTCGGTGTCGGCTTTCCCGTGGCGATGCTCCTGGCGGCGCTGACCGCATGGCTGTCGGTGCCGCTGGGACTGTTTCCCGCCAACACCCTCGACACCGGATCTGCCGTGGAGTTCATCTACCATCCCGGCCCGTACTCGCTGATCGTTGCAGTGCTGGCCGGCGCCGCCGGGATGCTCTCCATGATCAGCCGGCGCTCGGCCGCCCTGATCGGCGTATTCATCTCAGTCACCACCGTACCCGCGGCGGGTTTCGTGGCTGTTGCTCTGGTCCTTGGCGAGTACCAGAAGGCGGCAGGATCGGCGATACAGCTGCTGCTGAACCTCGTGGGCATTGTGGCAGCCGCCGTTGCCGTGCTTGTTTTCTACCGTGTGATCAGCAGGAGACTGCCGGAGAGCATGGCACGGCGGCTGCGGAGCCAGGCACTGCGCGCCCAAAGCTAGCCCGCCCCGGAGGGCGGACCGCCTACGGCAAAGAAGCAGCCCGGATCTGTCCGGCGAGGTAGCGGGCGTCCCGGCATGAGCCCGGCAGCGTGGCCGACGCCGCGGCGTACATGAATTCCTCCCCCAGGAAGTAGAGGCCGGGCATGTCGGTGGCCACACCGCGGTGCTGCCTGGGCCGCCCGTCGCCGTCGAACACCCTGGGTTCCATCCAGTCGAAGGATTCCCGGTAGCCGGTGCACCAGATCACATTGGACACATCCAGGGGCTGGCTGCCACCAGCGGCTTTCCATCCATCACACCTGTCACACGCGGGACGAACTCGACGCCGGCGGCAGCGAGGTCTTTGCTTTTGGTCCTGATCAGTGGGTTAGCGTGCGCCAGCACGTGCGGTGCGGCCTTCCGGCCAAACGGAGTATCGAGCGTGAGCACATGGAGCCCGAGGAACCGCACCAGGGGCAGGACGAAGCGCGCCGCGGCCCGTCCGTGCCGCACCGGCAACTCGCCGCTCGGCTTTCCGGCTACGACTGTGGGGTGGGTCCGGCTGACCTCCAGCGCAATTTCCGCTCCCGAGTTGCCCAGGCCCACTACCAGGACGGCGCCGTTCTGGAGCTGGCCCGGATTCCGGTATTCGCTGGAGTGGAGCTGAGTGATGGACGGAGCGAGTCCTGACGCGAAGTCCGGGAGCTTGGACGCCTGGGTGGATCCGGTGGCCACGACGACGGTGCCGGCTTCCCACCGGCGGCCGTCCGAGGCGGCAACGTAACGTCCCTGTTCGTGCCACAGCCTCTCAACCCGGATGCCCGTGCGGACCGGAAGGTCAAATACGGCGGCATAGGCCTCAAGGTAGTCCGCGAGCTCATCCTTGGTGGGAAAGGACAATCCGTCTCCCGGAAATCGCATGCCGGGCAGGCCGTCATACTTTGCCGGCGTGAACAGCCTCAGGGTGTCCCAGCGTTGCCGCCAGGCGTCGCCGATTCGAGGGTTCGCATCCAGGATCAGGAATTTCCGGCCCTGCCGCTTGAGATAGTGGCCCATCGCGAGACCGGCCTGTCCCCCTCCGATGACGAGGGTGTCAAGCATTTCGCCTGACCCGCCGTCGTTCCTGGTGTTCATTGTGGTGCCTCCTGTTCGTTTACCACGGACTGATTGGATGAACTTTCCCGGCTGTCCACGGCCTCCCTCGCATCCGGGCCGTGCGCTTCATTCCTGTAGCGCAACCACCACACGAGCATCAAGGCGGACGCCAGCACGTACACCACGTGAAGCAGCCAGATGGGGCCGGCGGGCAGGTTGAACACGTACACCGAGTGGACGGTGTTGGCCACGTTGCTTAGGACCAGGTTGCCCAGGCTGTAGGATGCCAGATCCTTCGTCCGCGCAGCCTTGAGCAGCATCGGCAGCATTCCTATGGCGAACAGCACAGTCGAGAAGGTGCCGGCCAGGACGGGAAGGTTCATAGTTCGACAGTAGGACCGCAGCCCGGAGCCCCGCGTCGGCAGAATTATGCATCTTGGTCCGGGACGGACTGGGTAGTTCTGCGCAGTCCGCGGCTCAGCCTGTCAGTCCGTGTTCGTAGGCATACCGGGTGGCGGCGACCCTGGACTGCAGCCCGAGCTTAAGGAAGATGTTGCTGATATGGCGGGCAACAGTCTTCTCACTCAGATAGAGCTCACCCGCGATCACACGGTTGGCCTTGCCGGCCGCCACGAGGCGGAGCACTTCCAGTTCACGCGGCGTGAGGGGCGTGGCGGGCCTGCCCGGCGCCTGGGCGTGCTGGAGCGAGGCGGCCCACGCGGCCGCCGGGGCTGCGCCGAGGGCAAGGAACTCCGCCTGGGCTGCCTCAAAATCCATCACTGCCGAATTGTCGTCGCCCGATGCGCGGCAGGCTTGGCCCACCAGGGCGCGGCAGCGTGCTGCCTCGAACGGAACGCCCAGTTCCCGCCACAGCGTCCATGCCCGTCGCAGGACATGCTGCGCCCGGACAGGTTCGCCTTCGGCGACGAGGACGGCACCGTCGGCCTGGTGGGAGGCGGCCTCAACCATGGGTGTCGCGTAGTCCTGCACCGCCAAGGCCAGCTCATCGGCGGACCGCCGTGCCGCGGCAATATCCCCAGCGGCCAGTTCTATTTCAACAAGGGCCGGCAACAGGTGGCGGCGGGTGGCGAGGTCAGCGGCGTCGGCTGCCCTGCGGACGAGCGTCTGCGCGGCGGCGGTGTCACCGAGGGCCAGCTTCAGCAGGGCGAGCCCCGGCTGTGGCTCGTAACCGCTGTGCCCGGCCTGCCGGTAGGATTCCTCCGCCGCGGCGAACTCACCCCTCAGCCGTTCCACCTCGCCCTGCTGGTAGTAGCCTCCGTAAAGTGCTTCGTAGTCCCCCGCGGCAGACAGTGCCTGCGCCGCCTTCGCCGCGCCGGCGGCTTCGGACCAGGCTCCGTGCAGGCGGTACAGTTCGGCGCGGTGCGCCTGGCACTGGCCGCTGAAGAGGACCATGTCCGGCCGTCCGCCGCACCAGCGGTCCAGGGCCGCCGTCCATTCGAGGGCGCGGCGCAGGTCGAACGCCAGGTGGCAGTTGCCGATCACGGCGCAGTAGATGATTCCCGACGGAACCGGTGACAGCTCCCCGGCGGTGACGGCAACCATCACCTCGTCAAAAAGCCTGAGGCCCGCGTTGGCGTCCCCGAGCATGAGGGTGGCCTGGCCGGTGCCCAGCAACGAGAGCGAGATGATATCCCGGTCCTGGAACCTTTCCGCGATGGCGAAGGCCTGTCCGAAAACCTGAAGCGCACCGGCAGGGTCACCGCCGAACAACATGCCCAGTGCCGTGGGAATCAACAGCAGGCCCTCGACGGCGCAGGGTTCGTTCAGCTCATCGACGAGGCGCCCGGCACGGGCAAACCAGCCCGCGCTGCGCGCGATCCCGCCCGTGTCCATGAGGTGCATTCCGAGCCATCCGGCGCAGCGTGCGGCGCTGGCCACATCGCCGATGACGAGATACTCCTCATGGGCGCGGGTAAGGGTGTCAATCCCGGCGGCCGTTTTTCCGGTGAGGATTTCCGCGGTGGCCAGCCGCTCGAGATCAGGCGGAGGGAGTCCGCCCCTCCGGTCGGCGTCCAGGAAGTGCTCGAAGGCCTCGGTCCAGCGATGCTCCTCGAAGGCGGAACGGCCCCGGTCAAGACCGGCTTCAGACGATGCCATGGTGCCTCCCCGCGGATCCGCCCGGCCTCGCCGGCACGGTCAGCGTCCCTTCTTTAAGCGCCACGGTACGCCGGGCCTGCCGGGGGCACAAGCTCTGCCAGCGCGCCCGGAATGGAAGGCAAATGGGCACGAAAAAGCCGGCCCGGCGGAGGCCGGGCCGGCCTTTACTGCATTGGCTGCAAGCTAGTGCTTGTGGCCTGCGTGCTCGTCCTCGTCGGCCGGCTTTTCAACAACGAGGGTCTCGGTGGTGAGAACCAGCGCTGCGATGGAAGCGGCGTTGCGGAGGGCTGCGCGCGTCACCTTGACGGGGTCGATGACACCGGCGGCGATGAGGTCCTCGTAGTCGCCGGTTTTGGCGTTGAAGCCCTGGTTGACGGCAGACTCGGCAACCTTGGCCGCGACGACGTAGCCGTCGAAGCCGGCGTTCTGGGCAATCCAGCGCAGCGGCTGGACCAGTGCGCGGCGGACGATGCCCACAGCAGCAGCTGCGTCACCTTCGAGAGCCGTGACGGAGGGATCCTCGTCCAGTGCCTTCAGGGCGTGGATGAGGGCGGAGCCGCCACCGGCCACGATGCCTTCTTCGAGGGCAGCGCGGGTTGAGGACACTGCGTCCTCGATGCGGTGCTTCTTTTCCTTCAGCTCGACCTCGGTGGCTGCGCCGACCTTGATCACGCCGATGCCGCCGGCCAGCTTGGCCAGGCGTTCCTGCAGCTTTTCCTTGTCCCAGTCGGAGTCGGTGCGGGTAACTTCGGCGCGCAGCTGGGCAACCCGTGCTGCAACGTCCTCGGCCGATCCGGCGCCGTCAACGATGGTGGTGTTGTCCTTGGTGACCGTGATGCGGCGGGCGGTACCCAGCACCTCCAGGCCAACGGAATCCAGGCTGAGGCCCAGTTCCGGGGAGACAACCTGTGCACCGGTGAGGGTGGCGATGTCCTGCAGCATTGCCTTGCGGCGGTCACCGAAGCCGGGAGCCTTGACCGCAACAACGTTCAGGGTGCCGCGGATGCGGTTGACGATCAGCGTGGACAGGGCCTCGCCCTCGACGTCCTCGGCAATGATGAACAGCGGCTTGGAGCTCTGCAGCGCCTTCTCCAGCAGCGGCAGGAAGTCCTGGATCGAGGAGATCTTGCCCTGGTTGATCAGGATGAGTGCGTCTTCAAGGACTGCTTCCTGGCGTTCCGCGTCGGTGACGAAGTACGGGGACAGGTAGCCCTTGTCGAACTGCATGCCCTCGGTGAGGACCAGCTCGGTCTGCGTGGTGGAGGACTCCTCGATGGTGATCACACCATCCTTGCCGACCTTGCCGAATGCCTCGGCCAGGAGCTCGCCGATCTCATCGCTCTGGGCCGAGATGGCTGCAACGTTCGCAACCTGCGTGCCTTCAACGGGACGGGCGTTCTCCAGCAGGCGGGCTGCAACGGCTTCGACGGAAACCTCGATGCCGCGCTTGATCTGGCCGGGAGCGGCGCCAGCAGCAACGTTGCGCAGGCCTTCCTTGACCAGTGCCTGTGCGAGCACGGTGGCGGTGGTGGTGCCGTCACCGGCAACATCGTTGGTCTTCGTGGCGACTTCCTTGGCCAGCTGCGCGCCGAGGTTTTCGTACGGGTCGTCCAATTCGATTTCACGGGCGATGGTGACGCCGTCGTTGGTGATCGTGGGAGCGCCCCACTTCTTGTCCAGCACGACGTTGCGGCCGCGCGGGCCAAGCGTCACCTTGACCGTGTTGGCGAGCTTGTCGATGCCGGCTTCGAGCGACCGGCGGGCAGCGTCGTTAAACGCAAGCTGCTTTGCCATGGTTTTGTCCTTTCAAGACAGAAACCCCGCGCGCTGTTCCGGTCTGAGACGGAACAGCAGCGCGGGGATCCAAGAGTTACTTAACTACGATCGCCAGAACGTCGCGGGCGGACAGCACGAGGTACTCGGTGCCGCCGGTCTTGACTTCGGTTCCGCCGTACTTGGAGTAGATAACAACATCGCCAACGGCGACGTCGACCGGAACGCGGTTACCGTCCTCGAAGCGGCCGGGGCCTACTGCGACAACTTCGCCTTCCTGCGGCTTTTCCTGCGCGGAGTCCGGGATGACCAGGCCGGAAGCCGTGGTCTGCTCGGCTTCGAGCGGGCGGACAACAATACGATCCTCAAGAGGCTTAATAGAGACCGACACTCGGACCTCTCCTTCTTCGTCAGCAAATTCATGGACTGGAAAACTGCTGCGCCTCAGCGTGCAAACCGTCGTCGCGGTGCCGGCAGCAGCATGGCTGGCAGTTCTCCATGTGTTAGCACCCTCCTAGGGAGAGTGCTAATGATGACTCTATGTAAGTGGTTAGCACTCGGTCAAGGCGAGTGCCAGAATTTGTTCCCGGGCGACCGGTTAGCGTCCGGCCAGATCCTCGAAGTCGACGTCGTCGCCGTCGTCCGTGTCGTCGTCGTTCGTAACGTTGCGGTTCCGGTAGAGAACGACGGCGGCCGCGGCAGCCGTGACCACCGAGGCAATCAGGAACACCACGCCGCCGGTGCGGACTGCGGTGTACGACTCCCGGATTTCGCGTGCCTCGTCGGTGGCGTCCTGGATGTTCTTGCCGCCCACGGAATACACCGTTGCGTTGAAGGAGTCCAGGAAGAAGATGATTAGCAGGAGCGCGAGGCACACCACGGCGATTGCCGAACCGGCGATCAGCGCAGGCCGGGCGTACCTTGCAAGGCCCGTGCGTTGGTGGTGGTCATTGCCCTGATCATCGACGGGTGGCTGCGGCCCTGCGCTGTCTTCCATGCCCCCAACCCTATCGGCACCGTGGCTGTCCGGCCTCTCGATTAGGCTTGATGACATGGCTGACGCACCGCAGGACCTGATCGCCCCACTCCTGACCAGTGAAGGCTGGGAGCTGCTCGCATCGCTGGGGCCGTACCGCGAGGACGAGGCGTTCCGGCTCAATGACTCGCTTCGGAAGGCCGGCCACTCCCCCGCCCTGGTGTCCGCGGTCCTCACCCAGTCCCGGCTGCGGACCAAGGCCGAGGCGAAGTTCGGCGAATTCGCCCGGCAGATGATTTTCACCCAGGCCGGGCTGGAGCAGGCCACGCGGCTCAACGTTGCGGCCCGGCACGCCGAACGCTTCGCGGCCGCCGGGATTGGCCATGTGGCGGACCTCGGCTGCGGGCTGGGCGCCGATTCGATGGCGCTGGCCTCCATGGACATCAAGGTCACCGCCGTGGAAATGGACGAGACCACCGCCGCCTGCGCCACCATGAACCTCATTCCGTTCCCGCACGCCAGCGTGGTCCACTCCGATGCCACCTCCGTTCCGCTCGACGGGGTGGACGGCGTCTGGCTGGACCCGGCCCGCCGCACCACGTCCACATCCGGGACCCGGAGAATCTGGGATCCGGAGGAGTTCTCCCCGCCACTGTCCTTCGTGGAATCCCTCGCAGCGTCGGGACGGGCGGTGGGTGTGAAGATGGGCCCCGGCATCCCGCACGATTCAGTTCCCGCCGGCTGCGAGGCGCAGTGGGTTTCGGTGGGCGGCGACGTCACCGAGGTCACGCTGTGGTTCAACGCGGTCAGCCGGCCCGGCATCCGGCGGGCAGCCCTGCTGCTCGGCCCGCAGGGCGCCGCCGAGATCACCAGCACGGAAGAGTTCGACGGCGGTCCCGTCGCCCCGGTGGGCCCGGTGGCGGGCTACCTGTACGAGCCGGACGGCGCCGTCATCCGGGCTGGGCTGGTGGCGGATGTCGCGGCCAGGCTCGGCGGCCACCTCCTGGACGAGCACATCGCCTACATCTGCGCGCCCGGGCTCGTGGATACTCCTTTTGCCAGGGCCTACAAGGTCCTGGAGGTCATGCCCTTCAACGTCAAGGCGCTGAAGGCATGGGTTAAACAGCACAACGTCGGCGTGCTGGACATCAAAAAGCGCGGCACCTCGGTGACCCCGGAGGAACTGCGCAAGCAGCTTCTCGCCGGGGGCAGGAACGGCGGGAAGGGTTCGAAGGGCAAAAAGACAGCCACCCTTGTCCTCACCAGGATCGGAGAGGACCGGGTGGCCATCTCGGTGGAGCCTGTACAGGCACAGGCCTAGCCGGCGCCGCAGGCTGCCGGGCCGGAGCTACTGGGCCGGGTGACTGGGCCCGGAGTTACTGGGCCCGGAGTTACTGGGCCCGGGTAAACTCTTCGGCCGCACGGACCTGTTCGTCGGTGGGCCGGATGCCGGTGTACAGGACGAACTGCTCCAGCGCCTGGATGGTGGCCACTTCCGCCCCGGTGATCACCGTCTTTCCGGCTGCACGGCCTGCCTGGATGAGCGGCGTCTCAGCAGGGAGCGCCACGACGTCGAACACCAGCTGCGCGGCATCCACGGCCTCCTGCGGGAAGGACAGCGAGTCCGCATCCGGCCCCCCGGCCATGCCGACCGGCGTGACGTTGATGATCATGTCAGCCGTGCCGCCGGCGTCCGCGGCGGGAAGCTCGGCGCTCCACTTGAAGCCGTAGAGGTGGGCGAGCGCCCGCCCGGCTGCCTCGTTGCGGGCGATGATGGTGACGTCGGTGAAGCCTGCGTCACGAAGAGCCGCAGCAGTGGCCTTGGCCATGCCGCCGGCGCCTTTGAGCAGCACCGAGTAGCTGGTGGGGACCGCGTTGCGTTTCAGCAGCTGCTCGATCGCCGTGTAGTCCGTGTTGTAGGCCGTGAGCCGGCCGCCGTCGTTCACGATCGTGTTGACTGAATCGATGGCCTTGGCCGAGGGGTCCATGACATCCACCAGGGCAATCACGTCTTCCTTGTACGGCATGGACACCGCGCAGCCCCGGATCCCCAGGCCCCTGACCCCGGCAATGGCCTGGGCCAGGTCGGTGGGGGCGAAGGCCTTATAGATCCAGTTCAGTCCCAGTTGGTCGTACAGGTGGTTGTGGAAGCGGGTCCCGTTGTTGCTCGGGCGGGCCGAGAGGGAGATGCACAGGGTCATGTCTTTATTCAGAATTGGCACGGCTCCATTAAACGCCCCCGGCCGCAGTTTTCCCGTAAGCAGGGGACGGTTCGTGGACTATGACGGATGGCCCGGTGCTGTGACACTGCGGGCCAGCTGCTTCAGCAGCCGGTGCCCGGGGCAAAGGGCCCGACGGCGGCGGGCAGCTTTCCGGGGGCGGCTGCCTTGCCCGCCAGGACGGCGGCCAGGACGTTGAAGGCCTCCTGGCTGCGCCCGTACAGGGCCACCTTGGCCGGCGCAGCCGATTCCGCCAGCGGCCACGGCGCGTCCAGGGCGACCACCACGTCCCCTGCGGCCGGCGGCTGTTCGTAGCCGATCAGCGTCACCAGCGGCCCGTTGCCCAGGGCTATGCCCTCAGCCCGGGCCGCATTGGCGAAGCGGGCCCGGTCCAGCGCCGAGCCACCAGCCACCCGGACGCTGCCCGGCACCATCGGCCCGTGGCATGGTCCGGTGAGAACGGTGACCGCTGCGGCGGAAACGCGTTGGGAGACAGCGGTGCTGCTTCCCGGCGCTGTCCCTTGCGGAGGGTTGGTCCGGGCCCGCCACATGAGCATGGTGACCACCCGCTGCGCCGCCTCCTCCAGACGGGATGGCGGCACGGCGCCGGTCTTCACCGCACTGACGACGGCGGCATGCGCAGCAGCCACGTCCCCCGGCATCAGCAGCAGGTCAGCACCGGCAATGAGTGCCCGCGGTGCCGCGGATTCCCCGGGAAACTGCTTCTGGATGGCCCCCATGTTGAGGGCGTCCGTCACGGCCACGCCTTTGAAGCCCATGCCACGCAGTGCGTCGTAGCTGGGCTTGGACATTGACGCCGGCATCCCCGGTTCCAAGGCCGGTACGGCAATGTGGCCTGTCATGATCATGGGCAGGCCGGCGCTGATCGCGGCCTGGAAGGGTTTCCAGTCCTTCGCCCGGAGTTCCTGCACGGTGGCTTTCTGGACCGGCAGGCTCTCGTGCGAATCCACGGCCACGGAACCGTGCCCCGGAAAGTGCTTGGCCGAGGGAAGCAGCCCGGCAGCCAGCATTCCCTGGGCGAACCCGATCCCAAGGCCCGCCGCCGCGTCCGGGTTGCCGGACATGGACCTGGCCCCAATGGTGGGGTCCAGGGGGCCGGCTGTGACATCCAGGGACGGCGCGAAGTCCGCTGTGAAGCCCAGCCCGGCGAGCTCCGACGCGAGGGCCTTGCCGGCGTCGTTTGCCAGGCCCACATTGCCGGCGGCGCCGTAGCTCATGGGTGCGGGCCACTCCGTCAGCGGTGCACGCAGCCGGGCCACCATCCCGCCTTCCTGGTCCACCCCGATCAGCGCGGGCCAGGTGCGCCCGTCGGCCTTGGCCGCTTCCTGAAGCTGGCCCACCCCTGCGGCCATCGCGGCCGTGTCCACCGAGCCGTCCGCCGCAGCCGGGACGTTGTCACCCATGATGATGGATCCGGCCAGGTGCAGCCGTTCCACGGTTGCCGCATGGGCCGCGAAGTCGGTTCCGGCGAAGAACGGCACCAGCACCTGACCGGCCCTCTGTTCAACGCTCATTTTCGCGACGGCCGCGCGGGCCGCATCTTCGTCCTGCTGCTGCGGACCCCAGCCAAGCGGGCGTTCCCCCGGGGAGGGGCTTGCAGGTTTGGGGGTGGACGGTCCGGGTGAAGCGCCCGGTCCGGAGCGGGGTGTGCTTCCCGACGGCGAGGCCGGGGTTGCCGGGGAGCTTCCGGAGGCGGACGGAGCAGGTACGCCCATGCAGGATGCGGACGCAAGCATTGCCGTGGTCACCGCAAGCGTGGTCACTGTTTTATGAAGCGTGCAGTGCGGCGTTCTTGTGTGCGAAGTTTTTGGGTGCGATGTTTTTTTGTGCGATGTTTTTTTGTGAACACTGTCACTGCGTCCTCGAAACCAAGCCATCAACTCGATGCTACCCCTGCACTAGACTTGAACCACCCGTTGGCCGCCCATTAGAGGCTCAGGAAATGGACGGCGGAACAGTGAAGGGACCACATGAAGATTGATTTCGCTTCATCCAGGCAATCAACTCTTGGTGTGGAATGGGAGCTGGCCCTGGTCAATGCCCAGACCGGTGAACTCGCCTCCGTGGCCAACGAGGTACTGCGCGGCGTGGCCGCCAAACATCCGGAGCTCAACGAGGACGACGAGCACCCCCACATCAAGCAGGAACTCCTGCTGAACACCGTGGAACTCGTCACCGGCATCTGTGAAACCGTGGCCCAGGCCAAGGCCGATCTCAACAGTTCACTCGCTGCCGTGCGGGAAGTCACCGATCCCATGGGGGTTGAGGTCTTCTGCGCCGGCAGCCACCCTTTCAGCCCTCCGCAGCTGCAGCCTGTCACGGACAAGGCCCGCTACGCCAAGCTCATTGACCGCACCCAGTGGTGGGGCCGCCAGATGGTGATCTACGGCGTCCACGTCCATGTGGGCCTGGACAGCCGCGACAAGGTCCTGCCGGTGCTCGACGGCCTGGTGAACTACTTCCCGCACTTCCAGGCCCTGTCCGCGTCCAGCCCGTTCTGGGGCGGAGAGGACACCGGCTACGCGTCACACCGTGCCCTCATGTTCCAGCAGCTGCCCACCGCGGGGCTGCCGTTCCAGTTCTCCACCTGGGCAGAGTACGAGTCCTACGTCCAGGACATGTTCACCACCGGAGTGATCGACACCCTCTCGGAAATCCGCTGGGACATCCGCCCGGTCCCGAACCTCGGCACCATCGAGATGCGGATCTGCGACGGCCTGGCCACGCTGGAGGAGGTTGGCGCGATTGCCGCGCTGACGCAGTGCCTGGTGGACGAATTCTCCACCATCCTGGACAACGGCGGCACCATTCCCACCATGCAACCCTGGCACGTCCAGGAGAACAAATGGCGGGCGGCCCGTTACGGCCTCGAGGCGATCATCATCCTCGATGCCAAGGGCAACGAGCAGCTGGTCACCGAGCACCTGCTCGAAACCCTGAACCGGCTCGAGCCTGTGGCCGCGAAACTCGGCTGCTCCGATGAGCTTGCCGACGTCGAAAAGATCATCCGCCGCGGAGCCGGATACCAGCGGCAGCGCCGGGTGGCGGCCGAACACGGCGGCGACCTCCGGGCAGTGGTGCTGGACCTGGTCAAGCAGATGCGCAACGGCCCAACCGCCTGAGCCGGACGCTGCGCTCCAGCCCCGCGCTCCAGTCCTTTTCACGGACTGGCCGCGCGCCAACAGTGCCCGGGGCTACGCCGAGACAGTGGTCACCGGCATGGACGAATCCGGGGCGAAGCCGATCCCGCTGGGCCCGATCCCTGCCATCACCAGCTGGGCCCCGAGTGCGGCAACCATGGCGCCGTTGTCAGTGCACAGCTCAAGCGGCGGAACGGTGAGCCGGATCCCGGCCGCGCTGCAGCGCTGTTCGGTCAGCTGGCGCAGCCGTGAATTTGCTGCCACGCCCCCGCCAAGCAGGAGTTCGGTAATTCCGTTTTCCCTGCACGCGAGCACGGCCTTGGACGTGATCACGTCCACCACGGCCTCTTGGAAGGCCGCAGCGATATCAGCCACCGGCACATCTTCCCCGCGCGCTTCGAATTGCTCCACGCAGCGGGCGACGGCGGTCTTCAGTCCGCTGAAAGACCAGTCGTAGCGATGGGGCCGGGTTCCTCAGCGGTGCCCATGTATTTGGGCTGCGTCAGTCCGCGCGGGAACCGGATGGCTTTCGGGTTTCCGGTCCGGGCAAGTTTGTCGATGGCCGGGCCGCCGGGGTAGCCCAGGCCCAGGAGCCGGGCCACCTTGTCGTAGGCTTCCCCGGCGGCGTCGTCAATGGTGGACCCAAGCAGTTTGACGTCGTCGGTGATGTTCCTGATCCGGAGGATTTCGGTGTGGCCGCCGGAGACCAACAGGGCGCCCAGGTTCTCGGGCAGGGCGTTCTCCTGCAGGGTCCCGGTGAGCGGCCGCGGGCCGCCGTCGCCCGGTTGCAGCAGGCCAACGCCGACGTGGGCCACAAGGTGGTTGATGGCATAGAGCGGCTTGCCGGTGGCCACGGCGAGCGCCTTGGCGGCGCACACACCCACCATGAGCGCCCCTGCCAGCCCCGGACCCGAGGTGACGGCAATGGCGTCGACGTCCTCAAGGACCACACCGGCGTCCGCCAGGGCTTCCTGGAGGGTGGGCACAAAGGCATCGAGGTGTGCGCGGGAGGCGATTTCGGGGATGACGCCGCCGAAACGCACGTGCTCGTCCATGGACGACGACACTGTGTTGGTCAGCAGTACTGTTCCGCGGACGATTCCCACGCCGGTCTCATCGCAGGAGGACTCGATCCCGAGGACCAGGGGCTGTGATTGGTTCATGGTGTGTCTGCCTCCATCGACGGCACGTGGTCAGTTGTCGCCCCGGTGCCCTCCGGCGCGGGTGGCGGGCCGGCGTTCTGCAGCTGGAGCCTCATGATCAGGGCGTCTACGCCGTCGCGGTAATACCGGGGGCGGACGTGGATCTGCTCGAACCCGAACCTGCGGTAGAGCTCCTGCGCACGGGGGTTGTCCGCCCGGACTTCCAGCAGCACGTCCGCCGCCCGGCGCCGCCGGCTTTCGGTAATGAGCCGGGTCAGCAGTGCCGAGCCGATGCCGCGGCCCTCGCACTCGGGTATGACTGCAATGGTCTGCACGTCGGCGATGGGTTCAATGCACATCAGGCCGGCGTAGCCCACGATCCCGCCGTCGAGTTCAGCCACGAGGTAGTGGCGGGTCTCCGCCTGCGCGAGTTCGTCATGGAACATCTGCAGCGGCCAGGCGTCCACGGGGAACAGCCGGCATTCCAGGGCATGCACGGCAGGGATGTCCGACGCGCTCATGGTCCGCAGCGTCACCCCGGCCGGCGCATCCGCGCCGCCGCCGCCCACACCGTGGCCCGCAGTGCCGCTCACAGCGCACGCTTCCTGGGGCCGGGCACCTGTGCATCGGATTCGCGGAGGTAAAGCGGCGTGGAGTCCAGCAGCTTCTCCCCCGCGGCAAGCCTGGCCAGCGCGAACTGGCCCAGGTACAGGGCATCGGGCTGCTCGGAGCTGAAGTCCGGATCGGCTCGCAGGACATCGCTGTAGAGTCCCGCACCCGCCCCGTAGGCCGGCAGGTCCGGAAGGTCGGCAGCGAAGCCCACGTGCGGCCCATCCAGCAGCCGGGGCAGCTGGCCATCCGCGAGTGCATAGCGGGCCCAGTACACCTCTTTGCGCCGCGCGTCCGTGGCCACAAGGAATTCCGCTGCGGCGGCGGTGGATTCTGCCACTTCCAGCGCCATGGCGTCCAGGCTCATGACACCGTAAAGGGGTTTGCCCCACACGAAGGACAGCGTCCGTGCGGTGGCTATCCCGGAACGCAGGCCGGTAAACGGACCCGGGCCCACACCCACCACGATGGCGTCGATGTCCGCCCCGGAAACCCCCGCGTCGGCGAACATGGCGCCGATGCCCGGGGCCAGCACTTCCGCGTGGCTGCGGGTGTCCTCGGTGGAGAAGCTCGCGAGCACTCCCTCCAGCGCATCGTCCGAGACCAATGCGGCACTGGCCACGGCTGACGTGTCGATGGCAAGGATGAGCATCAGGAGTTCCCTTTCAAGGCGGCAGGCAGCACGGCCTGCTCGGCCCAGCGCGGGCCGTAGCCGCGGATAACCACGTTCCGGGGCTCGTCGTCGTCGTTCGTGTCGAAGTCCATCACGCCGTCCTGGGCCCCCGGTGTGGGTCCGTCCGGCGCCAGGCCGCCGAGCGGCCGGTGCAGTTCGACGTCGAGCACGCTGTCGCTCAGGTGTTCCACCCGTCCGCGGCCCCACTCCACCACCGTCACGGTGATGTCCATGGTGTTTTCGAGGTCGATGTCGTCGATTTCCGCCGCACTTTCCAGCCGGTAGGCATCGACGTGCACCAGGTCCGGGCCGCCGGGACGCGGCCCGTCAGGCAGGTTGGGATGGATGCGGACCAGGACGAACGTGGGGGAAATGATCCCGGCCCGCACACCGAGGCCCTCGCCGAGTCCCTGGGTGAATGTGGTTTTGCCGGCCCCGAGTTCGCCCGTGAGGATAACAAGGTCGCCTGCCTCGAGAACGGCCCCGAGGGCGGCGGCCAGGGCGTGGGTTTCGACGGCGGTCTGCACCGTCAGGGACAGTTCCCAGTGCGGGGCGCTCATGTGGCGCCACCCTGCCCGCTGACGAAGGCCTCGTTGATGTAGCGGCGCGGCACGCGCGGGCTGATCCGGGTCACGATCTCATAGTTGTTGGTGCCGGCCGCGCGGGCCCAGTCGTCCGCCGTCGGGCCGCCGTCGGCGCCGTCGCCGAACAGGACCGCTTCGGCACCCAGCACGCTGGCTCCGCCGGATGCCACGCCGCGGGGCCCGAGGTCGATCACCATCTGGTCCATGGCGATCCTGCCCACCACGGGGTAGTTCCGGTCCTCCACCCGTACGGGGCCTCCCGTGGCCACCCGCGGCACGCCGTCGGCGTAGCCCAGCGGAATCAGCCCAAGGGTGCTGGGGCCGGCGGTGCGGTAGTTGAGCCCGTAGGAGACACCCTGGCCGGCAGGGACATCCTTGCAGTGCGACACCATGGTGCGAACCGTCATGGCCGGGCGGAGACCCAGCTCGGCCGGCGACTGGCCTTCGAAGGGTGAAAGCCCGTAGATGCCCAGCCCCACCCGGACCAGGTCGAAGTGTGTGTCCGGGCGCGAAAGCGTGGCGGGCGTGTTGGCCAGGTGCCGGACTTCCGGGTCCACCCCGGCGTCCTCGGCGATGGCCAGAACCTCGCGGAAGGCCGCGAGCTGCTCGTCCGTCTCGGGGCGGTGCGGCTCGTCCGCCACGGCAAGGTGGGAAAAAATGCCCACCACCCGCAGCAGCCCTTCGTCCTGGTACTCCATCGCTTCACCCACGAGGCTGTCCCAGGCATCCAGGGTCGCCCCGTTGCGGCCCAGGCCGGTGTCCACTTTCAAGTGCACCCGCGCCGGTCGTTCCTGTTCGCGGGCCGCAACGACGATCTTCCCGAGCTCCCAGCCGGAGCAGCCGATGTCGATTCCCGCGGCAACGGCGGCGCCGAAGTTGCTCTCCGGCGTATGCAGCCAGGCCAGCAGCGGCGCCTCGATTCCGGCCGTGCGCAGGGCAAGCGCCTCGGAGATATGGGCCACGCCCAGCCAGCGCGCCCCGGCCTCGAGCGCCGCCCGTGCCACCGGAACGGCGCCGTGGCCGTAGGCGTCCGCCTTGACCACGGCCATGACCTTGGCCGGCGAAGCGACGGCCGCAAGGTGGCGGACGTTGTGCCGGATGGCGTCGAGGTCGATCACTGCGGAGCGTTCGTTGGCGGGGCCCGGTGCTGCGTCCGGGACGGGCCGGGAGTCACCGGTTGCTGCTGGGTAAGTCACTCTAGTGATTCTAGTGGCGGCGCGGCATGCGGCTTAATTCAGCGGCGGGAGCGGTGCGCCGGCCGGGCACACCCGGCTTCAGCCGGCCCGGCGCGCTAGGCGTCAGAAAGGTGGGCGATGGTGGCGGTGGCCCGGCGCAGCGCCTGCGACGGAACGTCACGGACAATGTCCTCCAGGAAGCTGAAGCGCCGCAGCCACTGGCTGCTTTGCCGTTCAGGCCTGGCATTGGCCCGCTTCCACCAGTCGGCGATGTCGCCCCAGCCCGGCGCCGCGAGGGACCCGCCCACTTCCTGGACCGCCAGGGACGCGCACAGGTTCGCGAACCGGAGCCGGTCCGCCAGCGGCCACCGGGCCAGGCTGCCCACAATGAAAGCGGCGCCGAAGCAGTCGCCGGCTCCGGTGGGGTCAAAGGCGGTGACCGGCAGGGAGGGTACCCACTCCTCCTCGCCCGTTTCCGAGTCCACGGCCATGGCGCCCTGCGGCCCGAGGGTCACCACCGCCACGGGAACCCGGTCGGCGAGCGCATACAGTGCCGCCCAGGGTGTGTCCCTGCCGGTGAAGGCCATGGCTTCGCGCTGGTTGGGCATGAAGGCGTGGAAGAACCGGAGGTTGTCCAACCTGGTTGAGGACCACTTGCCAGTGGCATCCCAGCCGACGTCGCCAAAGAGCTTGACGCCGGAACTGTGCGCCGTCACCGCCCACGGAGCGAGCTCCTCCTCCAGGTCGGCGACGGCGGCGAGCGCCGTCGGCGGCGAGCCGATCAGTTCCGAGGAACTGACCGGTGCAGGATGGCCGTGGGTCACCATGGAGCGGTCGTGCTGGACGCTGAGGGACACCGTCACGGGCGAGTGCCACCCGGGGATGCGTTTGGAAAGGGACAGGTCCACGTGTTCCTGGGCAGCCAGGATTTTCCAGTTGTAGTCCCCGTAACCGTCGTCGCCAAAGGCGGCTGCAAGCCCGGTGCGGAGTCCCAGGCGCGCCGCCGCGATGGCCTGGTTGGCCACCCCGCCGGGGCAGCTGCCCATGCCGTCGCTCCAGATTTCCGTGCCGGGTTCGGGGGCGTGGGGCAGGCCGGTGAAGATGATGTCCTGGAAGACTGTCCCGGTCAGGAGCAGATCGAAACTGCCGTCCGACGGGGTGCGGACGGCAGCGAGCGGGTCAAAGCGGCGCTCCGGTATCGCGTCCATGTTCGGCAGACTACGCCCTCGCGCCTGCCCTGCAAAGTGCCGCGCCGCCCGGAACCGGGCCCGGGTCGCCTGCCCGGAATAGACTGCCTGGTATGCGGCTCATGATTGCCGGCGGCGGCGGGTTCCGCGTCCCGCTGGTCTACCGGGCGCTCTCCACCGGCACGTTCGCCGGGCTGGTGCGGGAGCTCGTCCTGTTCGACGTCGATCCCCTGCGGCTCGCCGCGATCAATGCCGTCCTGTCAGCTCTGGGATCTTCCCTCGGCGGCCGAGGCCCCGCGGTTCGAACCACCGCGTCCCTGGCCGAGGGCCTCGAAGGTACGGACATGGTGTTCGCGGCCATCCGGCCGGGCGGAACAGCGGGACGGACCGCCGACGAACGCGTCGCGCTGGACCTTGGCCTGCTCGGGCAGGAGACCACCGGCGCCGGCGGCATCTCCTACGCCTTGCGCTCCATCCCCGGGATGCTGGAACTGGCCCACGAAATGAGGCGGCGATGCCCGGACGCCTGGCTGGTCAACTTCACCAACCCGGCCGGAATGGTCACCGAGGCGTTGGTGCCCGTGCTGGGCAAACAGGTGATCGGCATCTGCGACTCGGCCGGCGCTTTGGCGCACCGCGCGGCTCGGGCGGCGGGCGCGCCGCTGCCGGACGGAAGGCTCGACGGCGTGGGCTACTACGGGCTCAACCACCTGGGCTGGCTGTACCGGCTGGAGTCCGGCGGCAGGGATCTGCTGCCCGGGCTTTTGGCGGACGCCCAGGCGCTGTCCGGCTTCGAGGAGGGACGCCTCTTTCCGCAGCCGTTCCTGCAGTCCCTGGGGTGCCTGCCCAACGAGTACCTGTACTACTACTACGACACAGCCCGGGCCGTAGGCGCCATCCGCGCAACGCTGCAGACCCGCGGCGAATCCATCCATGAGCAGCAGTCGGAGCTGTACCCCGCCCTCGCCGCGGCCGGGTCCGGTGCCTACGAACTGTGGGACGCCGCCCGCCGCTCCCGGGAAGAGGGATACCTGGCCGAGGCCCGCGCCAACGGCGAACAGCGGGACGAAGAGGACCTTGCCGGCGGCGGGTACGAACGGGTTGCCCTCGGGGTGATGCGCGCCCTGTCCGTGGACTTCCAGTCCGGGCGCGGGGGCACCGAGCTCATCCTGAATACCCCCAACGCCGGCGCGATTCCCGGCCTGCCGGCGGACGCCGTCGTCGAGGTTCCCTGTGTGGTGACTCCCGACGGCGCGGTGGCGCTGCCGCAGGACCGTCCGGGCGACGCACAGCTGGCCCTCATGCAGCGGGTCAAGGAGGTGGAGCGCCTGACCGTGTCGGCCGTGGTGGAGGGGAACAGGGACCACGCCCGCCGGGCTTTCGCCCGCCATCCACTCATCGACTCTGACAAGCTCGCCGTCGAGCTGCTGGCGGGGTACGAGGCGGCGTTTCCCGCGCTCAGGCTGCTCTGGGGCGGCGAGGATTAGGCTGCCTGGCCAGAGCCTGCCGGACTAAAGCTTCCGGTACATCACGTGCAGGCCCACGTACCCGAGCGCCGGGTGGTGGAAGGCCTCCGGAACCGTCCCCACGATTTCGAAGCCCATGGCCTGCCATGCGGCCACCGCGCGGACGTTGCTTTCCACCACGGCGTTGAACTGCATGGCACGGAACCCCGCCGCCCGGGCCGCGTCCAGCGAGTAGGCACAAAGCGCTTTGGCCAGCCCCTTGCCGCCGTGGTCCGGGTGGACCATGTACCCGGCGTTGGCAACATGGCTCCCTCCGCCGCCCTGGTTGGCGTGCAGCTCCCCTGTCCCCAGCACTGCATCGTCCCGGACGGCCACGAACGCCTGGCCCGGAGAGTCCTTGAACCACCGGACGCGCGCCTCGTCCTCCGCGGTGTCACGGTCCCAGGTGAAGGTGTCCCCGGCCCTGATCACGGGTTCCAGGATGGCCCACATGCCGGGCCAATCAGCTTCGATGGCGGGGCGGATTTCGAACCCGGCGGCGGGAGTGTCTGATCCTGCGGTTGGGTCTGCGGTTGCGCTCACAGGCGACACGTTAGCAGGAGGGCTGAGAGTGCACGTGCCGCCGTGAGGGCCGGGCCGGTTCAGGAGTACTGTTTTATCGGATGCAGTTCCGCCAGCCGAAGGGAGAACCGTGACTCTGATCCGCCGTATTGCGTTCCTTTCCCTGCACACCTCCCCCATGGAACAGCCCGGTTCGGGCGATGCCGGCGGCATGAACGTGTACGTGCGGGGACTTGCCTCCGCGCTGGCCGCCAGCGGCGTGGAAGTGGAAATCTTCACGCGGTCCACATCGGTGGGACAGCCCGCCGTCGAGCACCCGGATCCCGGCGTGTGCGTCCACAATGTGATCTCCGGACCGCCGCGGAAGCTGCCCAAAGAGGAGCTGCCCGAACTGCTGCACAGCATGGTTGAAGAGGTTGAACGCATCCGCCAACGCCAGCCGCACGGCCGGTACGACGTCATCCACTCGCACTACTGGGTGTCCGGAGTGGCCGGGCTGGAACTGTCCAGGCTGTGGGGCGTCCCGCTGGTGCACACCATGCACACCATGGCCAAGGTCAAGAACCTCCTCCTGCACTCGGGCGAAAAGCCTGAACCGCGCCGGCGCGAAGACGGCGAGCACCGGATTGTCGAGGGCGCCGCGCGGCTGATCGCCAACACCCCGGCCGAGGCCGCCGAGCTCGTCTCGCACTACAACGCCGACTTCGACCACATCGACGTGGCTCCCCCGGGCGTTGACCTGACGGTGTTCACCCCGGCGTTCCGGAGCCGTTCCCGGGCGCAGCTCGGAGTTCCCGCCGGCAAGTTCCACCTGCTGTTCGCCGGCAGGATCCAGCGGCTCAAGGGCCCGCAGGTCCTGGTCCAGGCAGCGGCCCTGCTTCGCTCGCGCCGCCCGGACATCGATCTCCAGATAACCATCCTGGGGGCCCTGAGCGGGGCCAAGGACTTCGACCTGAAGTCGCTGATCAGCGCCGCCGGCATGGACGACGTCGTCACCCACCATCCGCCCGTGAACGCACCGGAGCTGGCCGGCTGGTTCCGGTCCGCCGACGTCGTTGTGATGCCGTCCTACAGCGAGTCCTTCGGCTTGGTTGCGCTCGAAGCCCAGGCCTGCGGGACGCCCGTGGTGGCCACCCGTGTGGGCGGCCTCTCCCGGGCCATCTTCGACGGACGCACCGGCCTGCTGGTGGAGGGCCACAAGCCCGCGGACTGGGCCGACGTGCTGGAAGCGCTCTACGACGATCCCGCCACGCGCAGGGACATGGGGATAGCAGCAGCGCTGCACGCCGAAAACTTCGGTTGGCAGCGGACCGCAGCCATCACGCTGGAGAGCTACCATGCCGCCGTCGACCAGAACATTGACAGTCACAGAATCCCGGTGGGCCACACGCCATAAGCCGGGCAGCGCCGGCCGGAAACCCCGGACGGCATACCCCCGAAGCCACGAACTGAAGGACAACGATGTCTGACACCAACGCCATGAGTGACCTTGAAATCGCCCAAGCCGCCACGATGCGCCCCATCGGGGAGATCGCAACCGCGGCCGGGATCAACGCCGACGCCGTGGAACTCTATGGCCCTTACAAGGCGAAGATCGACCCCGCCAGGCTCACAGTTCCGGCCGGCGCCCCGGAACGTCCGCCGGGGCGGGTGGTGCTCGTCTCAGCGATGTCCCCCACTCCGGCGGGCGAGGGCAAATCCACCACCACCGTGGGCCTCGCGGATTCCTTGGCCCGTGCGGGGCAGAAGGTGATGATCGCGCTGCGCGAGCCGTCCCTGGGGCCGGTCCTCGGCATGAAAGGCGGTGCTACCGGCGGGGGCTACTCCCAGGTGCTGCCCATGGAGGACATCAACCTGCACTTCACCGGCGACTTCCATGCCATCACTTCCGCGAACAACGCGCTGATGGCACTGGTGGACAACCATATTTTCCAGGGCAACGAACTCAACATCGACCCCCGCCGGATGACCTTCAAACGGGTCCTGGACGTGAACGACCGCTCGCTCCGCGAAGTGGTGATCGGCCTCGGCGGACCTGCCCAGGGCACCCCGCGGCAGGACAGTTTCGACATCACCGCGGCGTCCGAGATCATGGCGGTCTTCTGCCTGGCCACGGACATTGCCGACCTCCGGGCACGGCTGGGCCGCATCACCTTCGGCTACACCTATGACCGTGAGCCCGTCACGGTGGCCGACCTGGGGGTCCAGGGTGCCCTGGCCATGCTGCTGAGGGATGCGATCAAGCCGAACCTGGTCCAGACCATCGCCGGCACTCCGGCGCTGGTGCACGGCGGGCCGTTCGCCAACATCGCCCACGGCTGCAATTCGCTGATCGCCACGCAGGCCGCCCGACGGTTGGCGGACATCGTGGTCACCGAGGCCGGCTTCGGCGCGGACCTCGGGGCCGAAAAATTCATGGACATCAAGGCGCGCGTGGCTGACGTGGCGCCGTCCGCCGTCGTCCTCGTGGCAACCGTGCGGGCGCTGAAGATGCACGGCGGGGTGGCCAAGGACCGGCTGAAGGAGCCCAACGTGGAGGCTCTTGCAACTGGCGTGGCCAACCTCCGGCAGCACATCCGCAACGTGGAGAAGTTCGGGATCACGCCCGTGGTGGCCATCAACAAGTTCGCCACGGATACGCCGGAGGAGCTGGACTGGCTAATGGAATGGTGCGCCGGCGAAGGCGTGCCGGCCGCCGTGGCCGATGTCTGGGGCCGCGGCGGGGGCGGCGACGGGGGCGACGAGCTCGCGGCCAAGGTCCTTGCCGCGCTCGACGCCCCGCACACCTTCCGGCACCTGTATCCGCTGGAACTGTCTGTGGAGGACAAGATCCGCACCATCGTGCAGGAAATGTACGGGGCCGACGGCGTGGACTTCTCCGTGCCCGCCCTCAAACGCCTGGCCGACATCGAGAAGAACGGGTGGGCCGGACTGCCGGTGTGCATGGCCAAGACGCAGTATTCCTTCAGCGACGACGCCACCAAACTGGGTGCGCCGAAAGGCTTCACGGTCCACGTGCGGGACCTCATTCCCAAGACCGGCGCAGGGTTCATCGTGGCGCTGACGGGCGCGGTGATGACCATGCCGGGCCTGCCCAAGGTCCCGGCGGCCATGCGGATGGACGTGGACGACACCGGCAAGCCCCTGGGCCTCTTCTAGACCCTCTCTCACTTCCTGCCGCCTTTCCCGGGACGCTCTATCACTTTCCGCCGCCTTTCCCGGGACCCTCTCTCACTTTCCGCCGCCTTTCCCGGGACCCTCTCTCACTTTCCGCCGCGTCCCACGATGCCTGTGGATAACTTCTGCAGCATCGCCACGTTTCGGGCCACAATGCCAGCATGCACATGCGCAACAATCTGCCCAAGCCGTTGGCAACGGCACCGTTCACGTTGGATTCGGCGCGGGCCTCTGGTGTTTCCGCCAACAGGCTGCGGCGAAAAGACGTGGTCCATGTGGGTCGCGGACTCTACCGGCCGTCGGATTGGAGCTTTGAGCTGGAAGCCGCGGCTCGGGCGCTGTCTGCCGCATCACCCGGGGCCTGGATCTCACACGTCACTGCAGCACGCCTCAGGTGCCTACTGTTGCCGCCCTGGCTCGCGGACTCGACGGAGTTACATCTGAGCAAGCCCAGGTCGCTACCCTCTGCGCGCCGCAAGGGCATACTTGGCCACACGGTACTGACGCGGGAAGACGAGATTGAATCGGTCGACGGCATCCGCATCAGTACGCGATCGCGGACCTGGCTGGATTTGGCCAGGCGGCTGTCGGTGAGTGATCTGGTGTGCATGGGCGACCAGATCATCCGCGTTCCGCGGATGGAATTCGAAGACCGCTCACTGCCGTTCGATACGTTGGACGGGCTCCGCACCTTGGTCGGCCGCCATCCAAACCTGCAGGGCGTTGTCCGCGCCAGGCAAGCTCTGGACCTGATGCGGGTCGGCGCCGACTCCGCGCCCGAATCCCTGCTCCGCCTGGCAATGGCCGACGCCGGCCTGCCCGAACCTGACCTCCAACTGGCATTACGGGACGGTGATCCCAAATCCCCGACTGCCGATCTCGGTTACCGTCACCGGCGGATCGCCATCCAGTACGACGGCGGACATCACCTTGTTGACGCCCAGGCCCTTAGTGATCGACGGCGTGACAAGGCTTTCGAATCGGCTGGCTGGACTGTCCTGATAGTTCGCAAGGAGGATCTTGCCGATGGATTCCAACGGACCACAGGGAAGATCAAGCGGACACTGCGCACCGCTTGGCTAGATCATCCCTGCGCGTCAGGCTTTGCCGACGCCGGGTAGAGAGGGCTATCTCCAAACATGCAGGAAGCGAGAGAGGATCGCGCCGAAACCGACCAAAAGTGAGCGAGGATCGGGCCTAGACCTGCAGGAAGTGAGAGAGCGTCCGATCCTTCGAATCGCTCGACGGGCCACCCCTGCGGCCGCCGCGCTTGAGCGAAACGAACACCACCGCCACGCTCAGCACCACCAGCCCGGCAACGTAGGCCGCGGTGGCAGGGTCCTCGGCGAGAAGCTGCGGAATGGCCCGGCCCGGCACTGTGGCGGCAAAGATGAACGCCACGGCAATGCCGATGTAGCTGCCAATCATGTTCCCCAGGTGCGACCGGATGTTGCGTCGGATGGCGCTGACCAGCCCCAGAGTCACCGTCACGATGGTGAACGCAGACAGCCCGTGCAGCCAGGTGAAATGCCCGGCCGTCACGATCCAGAAACTGCTGAAGCAGACGTAGTACATGGCCGCCACCCACAGATATCCCATGGTGCGGTGGATGCGGTCACGGCGTCGGCGAAGAATTTGGAAGGGGCCAATCGTGAGGACAAACAGCGCGGCGATCACGTGACTGACAAGCAGTACATTCCAGTGGTCCATACCCTTAAGATAGAGTCACTATCCAATGCGTGTACATCAGGATAGTTGGCCCCGGGTCCGCTATCCAATGGATCCGCGGCCGGCAGGAAGGAAAGCGGGCATGCAGCTCAAGGAGCTGAGCGGGCAGTCGGGAGTTGCGGCGGCCAGCATCAAGTACTACCTGCGCGAGGGCCTGGTGCCGCCGGGCGAGACAGTCAACGCAACCCGCGCTGAATATTCGGCCAGGCATGTCGAGCGCCTCGGTTTGATCCAGGCGCTCCGCCGCATCGTCGGACTGAACATCGAGCAGATCCGGGGCCTTCTTAAAATAGCCGACGACGGCGCCCCGCGACTTGCGCTCTTAGCGGCGGTTCAGCGCGTGGTGCTGAATCTGGACACATCCGCCGGCGGTAGCGGCGACGTCCCCACCCCGGCGGCCGACGCCGTCGTACGCCTCAGAAGCTGGCCCGATTACCCAAGCGACGCCCGGAACGCTCTGAACGTCCATCTGGGACTGATGGACGGCCTGCATATCCCCGTGTCCCGCGAACTCCTGGACACCTACAGCAAGGCAATGGACGATGTCGCCGGGCTCGACATTGCGGCCACGACTGCCCCTGACAGCGTTGACCAGCTTATTCTTACGGCCGCCGTCGGCATGCACATGCACAGCCAACTGCTGCTGAAGCTCCTCGCCCTTGCCCAGGCCAGCCATGCCATCCGGCGCTACGACCAGGATCTTTAAAGCACAACGCTCCCCCACCAAAAGTGAGAGAGCGTCGCGCCAAAACCCACCAAAAGTGAGAGAGCGTCGCGCCAAAACCCACCAAAAGTGAGAGAGCGCCGCGGGCGGAGGACCGAGTGCTTAGCGCTCCAGGTCTCCGCGGATGAAGGCCTCAACCTTTTCACGGGCGAGGTCGTCGTTGAACTGCTCGGGCGGGGACTTCATGAAGTAGCTGGAAGCCGAGAGCAGCGGGCCGCCGATACCGCGGTCCAGGCCGATCTTGGCCGCGCGGATGGCGTCGATGATCACGCCGGCGGAGTTGGGTGAGTCCCAGACCTCCAGTTTGTATTCGAGCGAGACCGGGGCGTCGCCGAAGTTGCGGCCTTCGAGGCGGACGAAGGCCCACTTGCGGTCGTCGAGCCACTGGACGTAGTCCGACGGGCCGATGTGGACGTCCTTGGCGGCCAGCTCGGCCTCGACGTTGGAGGTGACGGCCTGGGTCTTGGAGATCTTCTTGGACTCGAGCCGGTCGCGCTCCAGCATGTTCTTGAAGTCCATGTTGCCGCCGACGTTCAGCTGGTACGTGCGGTCCAGCGTGACGCCGCGGTCTTCGAAGAGCTTGGCCATGACACGGTGCGTGATGGTGGCACCGATCTGGCTCTTGATGTCGTCGCCCACGATCGGCACGCCCGCGGCAGTGAACTTGTCCGCCCAGGCCTTGGTGCCGGCGATGAACACCGGCAGGGCGTTGACGAAGGCTACGCCGGCGTCGATTGCGGCCTGGGCGTAGAACTCGGCGGCTTTCTGCGACCCAACGGGCAGGTAGCAGACCATGACGTCGACTTTGGCGTCCTTGAGGGCCTGGACTACGTCGACAGGTTCTGCCGGGGACTGCTCGATGGTCTCGAGGTAGTACTTGCCGAGGCCGTCCAGCGTGTGGCCGCGCAGGACCGTCACGCCAGTGGGCGGAACATCGGCGATCTTGATGGTGTTGTTTTCGCTGGCCAGGATGGCGTCGGCCAGGTCAACGCCGACCTTCTTGCCGTCCACATCGAAGGCTGCAACGAATTCAACGTCGTTGACGTGGTACTTGCCGAACTCCACGTGCATCAGACCGGGAATCGTGGCCTGGGGGTCGGCATCCCGGTAGTAATGGACACCCTGGACCAGGGACGCGGCGCAGTTACCTACACCGACAATGGCAACACGAATCGGATTTGAAGACACGGAACTCCTTTGAGAACAACTTCAGGTGCCCGGCGCGGCCGCACTCTGGTGCACGGCGGCGGCTGATGGGCACGGCACCATTGGGCGCCCTTTGCATTCTAACCAACACCGCCGGGGCCGGAGTTGTTCCCGGCCCCGGTTATTTGTTAGGGACAGTTCTGTTACGCGTTCGCTGGGTTCTGTGCCCAGAGGTTGATATCGGATTCGACGGCGAACTCGTCGATCGCCGTCAGCTCCTCCTGCGTGAACTCCAGGTTGTTGATGGCGGACAGGGTGTCCTCCAGCTGCCTGACGCTGGATGCCCCCACGAGTGCGGACGTGACGGATGTTCCCCTGGGCTGGTCGCGGAGGATCCAGGCGATGGCCATCTGCGCCAGCGACTGCCCGCGGCCGGCGGCGATCCTGTTGAGTCCGCGGACCCGGTCCAGCTTCTCCTCGGTCAGCGCCGACTCGGACAGGAACCGCTCCTTTGCCGCGCGTGAATCGGCCGGGACGCCGTTCAGGTAGCGGTCGGTCAGCATGCCCTGGGCCAGCGGGGAGAACGCGATGGAGCCGGCGCCAACTTCTTCGAGTGCCTCGTAGAGGTTGGGCGTCCCGTTCTCCGTCCAGCGGTTCAGCATGGAGTAGCTGGGCTGGTGGATGAGCAGCGGGGTGCCGAGCTCCTTCAGGATCCGGGCAGCCTCGAGGGTCTGCTCCGGCGTGTAGGAGGAGATGCCGGCGTAGAGGGCCTTGCCGGAGCGCACGGCGTAGTCCAGCGCCCCCATGGTTTCCTCCATGGGCGTTTCCGGATCCGGGCGGTGGCTGTAGAAGATGTCCACGTAGTCCAGGCCCATGCGCTGCAGTGACTGGTCCAGGCTGGAGATCAGGTACTTGCGGGAGCCCCACTCGCCGTACGGGCCGGGCCACATGTAATAGCCGGCCTTCGTGGAGATGACCAGCTCGTCGCGGTACGGCTTGAAATCGTCCTGCAGGTGGCGGCCGAAGTTGGTTTCGGCGGATCCGTCCGGCGGCCCGTAGTTGTTGGCGAGGTCAAAGTGGTTGACGCCGAGGTCGAAGGCGCGGCGGAGGATGGCACGCTGCTCATCGAAGCGCTTGTCGTCGCCGAAGTTGTGCCAGAGGCCGAGGGAGACGGCGGGGAGTTTGAGGCCGCTGCGTCCGACGCGGCGGTAGGGCATGGATTCATAGCGGTTGTCCGCTGCCGAATAAGTCATACGATCCATCCTGCCAGTTGTGACGCACGCTACAGCCAACAAGACCGTTGTTACGCCGCGGGCTGACACAAACAGCCCGCGGCGCCGCAACAGGGGGCTAAGCCTTCAAGATGGCCGCGCTCCAGGGCGCCAGCACCAGGGAGGCACCATCCGGCCCCGTTGCCCCGTCGGTGGCGAGCAGCAGCGAGCCGCCGGCGTCGTCAAGCTTGACCGCATGCTCCGAAAAGTTGAGCGCCACGGCAACATCGCCCCGCCGGAAGCGCAGCCAGCCGTCCTCTTCGCTGAAGTCCACCGAAGTGTCCGTGAACCCCAGTCCGGCGAGTTCGGGCGTGGAACGCCGCAGCGCCGTCAGCGCACGGTACAGCTCCAGGAGGCGGGCGTGGTCACCTTCCAGGGCCTCGGCCCAGTTCAGTTTTGAACGGCGAAAGGTTTCCGGGTCCTGGGGATCAGGCACGACGGCGGGATCCCACCCCATGCGCTCGAACTCCTTGATCCGGCCTTCCGCCGTCGCCTTGCCCAGTTCCGGCTCCGGGTGGGAGGTGAAGAACTGCCAGGGCGTGGTGGCGCCGTATTCCTCACCCATGAAGAGCATGGCGGTGAACGGGGACGTCAGCGTGAGGACGGCGGCCACGGCCAGCTGGCCGTAGGACAGCGACTGGGACAGCCGGTCCCCGGTGGCGCGGTTGCCGATCTGGTCGTGGTTCTGGCTGCACACCACCAGCGCCGCGGGGTGCACCAGCCCGGTGTTGATGGGCCGTCCATGGTGCCGGCCGCGGAAGCTGGAGTAGCTGCCGTCGTGGAAGAAGCCGTCGCGCAGGACCTTGGCCAGGGCGCCCAGCGAATCGAAGTCACTGTAGTAGCCCTCGGTCTCGCCGCTGATGTTCACGTGGACCGCGTGGTGGAAGTCATCGCTCCACTGCCCTTGAAGGCCGTACCCGTTGACATCCCGCGGGTACAGCAGCCGGGGGTTGTTGAGGTCGGACTCGGCGATCAGGGTGATTGGCCGGCCGCTCTCCGCCGAGATGGCGTCTCCCAGTGCACCGAACTCCTCCAGGAGGTGGACCGCGCGCTCGTCCTTGAAGGCGTGCACGGCGTCGATCCGCAGCCCGTCCACGTGATAGTCCCGGAGCCACATGGCGGCGTTATCCAGGATGTAGCGGCGGACCTCGTCGGACCCGCCCCCGTCCAGGTTCACCGAGTCGCCCCAGGTGTTGCCCGCACCCGACTTCAGGTAGGGCCCGAACCGGGGCAGATAGTTACCGCTGGGACCAAGGTGGTTGTACACCACGTCCTGGATGACGCCCAGGCCGGCGGCGTGCGCGGCGTCCACGAAGCGCTGGTAGGCGGCAGGTCCGCCGTAGCCCTCATGGACGGTGTACCAGAGGACGCCGTCGTAGCCCCAGTTGTGGGTGCCGTTGAAGCCGTTGACCGGCAGGAGTTCCACAAAGTCGACGGCCAGCTCTTTGAGGTAGCCCAGCTTTCCGGCCGCGGCCTCCAGGGTGCCCTCCGGGGTGAACGTGCCGATGTGCAGTTCGTAGATGACGGCGCCCTGCAGTTCCCGGCCCGGCCAGTTCCCGTCCGCCCACTCATGGGCCGACGGGTCGAAAGTGCGGGACAGGGAATGGACGCCCGAGGGCTGCCGCCGGGACCGGGGATCCGGCAGCGGAGTGGTGTCGGTCCCCGGCAGGTAGCCGTAGTCAACCTCGCCGTCGGAGGGGGCGGCCGGGGCCGTCCACCAGCCCTGGCCGCGTTGGCTCATCGGGTATTCCGTGCCGTCCGCGACCAGGGTGATGGCGCTGACGTCGGGGGCCCAGATATCGAAGCGTTCGCTTGCGGGAGTGGTCATCCGTCGTTCTCCGATCGTTGGGAGGTGGCAGGAGCGAGCAGTGCAACGGGGTAGCTGGCCAGGACGTCGGCAACCGCGACGGGACCGGGGCCAAAGCTGTTGCCTGTGAGCTCATCGGTCATTGCCACCGGAAGGTCCACAGTGGTGTCCTTCCACCCGCCGGCCTGTTCCAGCCGCCGCGGCAGCCTGGTGGCCAGCGTGATGGCGCCGGCCGAGGAAGCACCGGAGGCACCGGCGCCGGCATTATCGGCTCCGCGGCTGAACGCCACCAGGTGTGCCGCGGCCGGACCGGTCGCAGCGATCGGCGTGTAGCCGCTGAACAGCTCCGGCCGGTCGCGCCGCAGACGCAGGGCCCGGGAGGTCACCAGCAGCTTGGCGGCGTCGTCCTGGTACGACGCCGGGCGCTCACCGGCGTCGAGGGCGGCGAGAGCCTCCTGCCGCGCGGCAAATTCGACCGTCCGGCGGTTGTCCGGGTCGGTGAGGGAACGGTCCCAGAACTCGGTGCCCTGGTAGACGTCCGGGACCCCCGGCATGGTCAGCTGCACGAGTTTGGCGGACAGCGAGTTCGCGGCGCCGTACCGCTCAAGGAGCGCCACGAAGGCCCCCAGCTCCGCACGGACGTCCGGATTGTCGAACGCGGCGTCGACGGCGGCGGCCAGCTGCTGCTCGAACGCTTCGTCCGGGTCGAGCCAGTCGGTCGAGTTCCCGGCCTCGCGGGCAGCCTTGGTGGCGTACTGCTGCAGGCGTTCCTTTGATGCCGGCCAGGCGCCGGCGATGGCCTGCCACAGGAGGCTGGCCAGCGGCCCGTCGGGCAGCGGTGCCAGTTCCTGGAGCCTGGTCAGCACCTTTTCCCATTCCGCCACGGATTCGGAAATTACGGAAATCCTGGCCCGGGTGTCCTCGCTGCGCTTCGTATCGTGCGTGCTGAGCGTGGTCATGGAGAGGGGCAGCTCAGCTTCCCGCCGCGCCATCCGGCGGTGGAATTCCGCCGGGTCGAGGGCGAACTCGGTGGGGTCGGCGCCCACCTCCGTCAGGGTGCCCAGACGGGTGTAGCGGAAGAAGGCGGTGTCCTCCACGCCCTTGGCCATCACCATGCCGGAGGTCTGCTGGAACCGCTGTGCAAGCGCCGAACCGCCGTCCAGCAGCAGCGGCTGCAGCAGGTCCACCGCCCGCGCCAGCTCGGGCCGCCGCCGTGATGCGAGCGCGCAGGCCTCCTTCAGGACGTCCTCCCCGAACGGGAGGTAGGTGCGGTACACCGGGAAAGCGGCGATGATCTCTGCGATCGCGTCCGCGGCCTGCCCTGCGTCAAACCCCGTCCCGGCGGGAACGGTTTCGGCCGGAATCAACCGTGCCAGCCGGAGGATTTCGGAGTGCAGGATGCCGTCAGTGATCCGGCGTTTGGTTCCGCGGATCATCTCCTCGTAGTCCGCGGGTTCTCCGCCGCGGAGCCTGCCGTCGAGCTGGTCCAGGGCCTGTTGGGCCTCGGCGTCGACGAAAAGCCGGTCCACGTCCGCCAGCGCGTCGTAGCCGGTGGTCCCTTCGCACTCGAAGGAAGCCGGCAGCTCCTCCCCCGGCTCCAGGATCTTCTCGATCAGCAGGTAACTCCCGCCGGTGGCTTCGCGGAGTCGCCGGAGGTAGCCCTCGGGGTCCGCCAGCCCGTCGGGATGGTCGATCCGGAGCCCGTCCGCCAGCCCCTCACGGAACCAGCGCACAACCTCCGCATGCGCCTCGTCAAACACGCGCGGGACTTCAACCCGAATTCCCGCCAGTGTATTGACGGCGAAAAAGCGGCGGTAGTTCAGCTCGTTGTCCGCGCGGCGCCATCCCACCAGTTCGTAGTTCTGCCGGGCATGAACGTCACGGGGGTCGTCCCCATCGGCGAAGCTCCCCTCCGCCAGCGGGAACCGGTGGTCGTAGTAGCGGAGTTCGCCGTCGCGGATTTCCAGCTTGTCGAGGTCGTCGTCGCTGCCCAGCACGGGCAGGCGGACGCGTCCGCCGGCGAAGTCCCAGTCGACGTCGAACGCCTCGGCGTAACGCGACTGTTTGCCTTCCTTGAGCAGTGACCACCACCAGGGATTCTGGTGGGGCGATGCCACTCCCACGTGGTTGGGCACAATGTCCACGAGCACGCCCAGTCCGGCGTCCCGCGCTGCCCGGGACACTGCGGCCAGCCCCTCCGGGCCGCCGCGGTCGGGGTCCACGGTGGAGGGATCGGTGACGTCGTAACCGTGGTCCGATCCCTTCTCCGCTGTCAGGATCGGGGAAAGGTAGATCCAGTCCACGCCCAGCGATTTCAGGTAGGGCACAGTGGCGGCAGCGTCCTGGAGCGTGAACGCGGGGCGGATCTGGAGCCGGTAAGTGGAGACGGGCGTCTTCATGACTTGGACTTTTTCGGCTTCGGCTTTGGCTTCGACTTCATGACTTTGGCCGAGGCTGCCCTATCCGGGACCACCGGGCTGGTCAACGTTGCCGTGTCGCTGGTGGTGGTCTGCGACAATGCCGCGAGCGAGGCCGCCACAGAGTGGTCAGGTTCGACTTCGGGGGTGCTGTGCGCACGGAGCACAACGAGGGACTTGGCGTCCACGGCCAAGACACCGCCAGCCATCACCGGTTCGGTATCGGCATTGTGCCCTGCGGTGTCGATGATGATGTCCCAGGCCGGGGCGTGTTCGTCGGATGGCAGCGTGAATTTAACTTCGTCGTCGTCGGCATTGAAGTACATCACAAAGTTGACGTCGGTGATCCGCCGGCCTCTCTCGTCCCGGCCCCGGATGCCGTCGCCGTTGAGGAATACGCCAACCGAACGGCCGATGCCGCTGTCCCAGTCTTCCGGCGTCATGGTGGAGGCGTCAACGTCCAGCCATTCGATGTCCGGAAGCCTTTCTCCCTCGCCGCGGAGCACCGGTCTGCCGTCGAAGAAGCGGCTGCGGCGGAACGTGGGGTGCTTGTGCCGGAGCGCGTTCACGGCGGCAGTGAATTCAACCAGCGGCTGGTCCACGGTGTCCCAGTTGATCCAGGTCAGTTCGGAGTCCTGGCAGTAGCCGTTGTTGTTTCCCTGTTGGGTGCGGCCCAGTTCGTCGCCGTGAAGCAGCATGGGCACGCCCTGCGAGAGCAGCAGCGAGGCGATGAAGTTGCGTTGCTGCCGGGCGCGGAGCCCGAGGACCTTGGGATCGTCGGTGGGGCCCTCGGCGCCGCAGTTCCACGAGCGGTTGTGGGATTCGCCGTCGTTGTTGTTCTCGCCGTTGGCCTCGTTGTGCTTCTCGTTGTAGGACACCAGGTCTGACAGTGTGAACCCGTCGTGGGCCGTGACGAAGTTGATCGAGGCGACCGGGCGGCGGCCGGAGTGCTCATAGAGGTCGGCGGAGCCGGTGATCCTGGAGGCGAATTCGCCCAGGGTTGCCGGTTCTCCACGCCAGAAGTCGCGGACGGTGTCGCGGTACTTGCCGTTCCATTCCGTCCACTGGGGCGGGAAGTTGCCCACCTGGTAGCCGCCGGGGCCAACGTCCCAGGGCTCTGCGATGAGCTTTACCTGGGACACTACGGGGTCCTGCTGGATAAGTTCGAAGAAGGTGGACAGCTTGTCCACGTCATAGAACTCGCGGGCCAGGGTGGAGGCGAGGTCGAACCGGAACCCGTCCACGTGCATCTCGGTGACCCAGTAGCGCAGGGAGTCCATGAGCAGCTGCAGGGAGTGGGGGTGCCGGACGTTGAGCGAGTTGCCGGTGCCCGTGTAGTCCATGTAGTGCTTCTCGTCGCCGTCCATGAGCCGGTAGTAGGCGGCGTTGTCGATGCCCTTGAAGGAGAGCGTGGGGCCCAGGTGGTTTCCTTCGGCGGTGTGGTTGTACACGACGTCGAGGATCACTTCGATGCCCGCCTGGTGCAGCGAGCGGACCATGGCTTTGAAGTCCTGCACCTGCTGGCCGGTGTCACCCGTGGAGCTGTACGTGTTGTGCGGGGCGAAGAAGCCTATGGTGTTGTAGCCCCAGTAGTTGTTGAGGCCCTTGTCTTCGAGGATGCCGTCGTTGACGAACTGGTGCACCGGCATGAGCTCGATCGCCGTGACACCGAGCTTCTGCAGGTGGGAGATGACGGAGGGGTGGGCCACGCCGGCGTACGTGCCGCGCTGGTCCTCAGGCACTTCCGGATGCAGCTGCGTCAGGCCTTTGACATGGGCCTCGTAAATGACCGATTTGTGGTACGGCACGCGGAGGGCGTGGTCGCCGTCCCAGTCGAAGAACGGGTTGATGACGACGCCCATCATCATGTGCGGCGCGGAGTCGGCATCGTTGCGGGAATCGGGATCGCCCATGTTGTAGGAGAACAGCGCCGGGTCCCAGTCGATCTGGCCGTGCACGGCCTTTGCATACGGATCCAGCAGCAGCTTGTTCGGGTTGAACCGGCTCCCGGAGTCGGGATCGTACGGCCCGTGGACGCGGTACCCGTATTTCTGTCCCGGTTGGATGTGGGGAAGGTAGCAGTGCCATACGTAGCCATCTACTTCAAGGAGTTCGGTCCGGCTCTCCGCGCCTTTGTCGTCGAAGAGGCACAGTTCCACCTTTTCAGCCCTCTCGCTGAACAGCGCAAAGTTCGTGCCAGTGCCGTTAAAGGTGGCTCCCAGCGGGTATGCCGATCCGGGCCAGACTTCCATGTGTACTCCTCGTGCGAACGAACAAATCTTTAGACAGACTACTAGTAAGTAGGATTACTATTGTGGCTTCCGCGCTTCGCGGCCAATGGTTACAGGGCGCGCATCACCTCGGGCAGGCAGTCTGCGATGGCACCGGCGGTCAGGGGACCGCCGGCCGAGGCGCGGGTCCCGGCACGGCCGTGCAGGCTGGCCGCCAGGGCGCCGATGGCGGCCCACCGCTCGTCCGGATCGATGCCCCGCGCAGTGAAGCGTCCGACGTCGGAACCCAGTTGCGCCATCAGCGCCCCAATGATTCCGGCAAGGACGTCCCCGCTGCCAGCCGTGGCAAGCCAGGGCGTGCCGTCCGCCTGGCTGTAGAAGTCCTGGAAGGGCGACGCCACAAGCGTGGTGGCACCCTTCAACAGGATCGTGGCCTCGGTCAGGCCCGCGGCCTGGCGCACGGCGGCAAGCGTGGAGGCCTCAACGGCGGAGCGGTCCAGCTCCTCACCGAGGCGCCCCAGCAGCGCTGACAGCTCGCCGGCGTGGGGCGTCAGGACAACCTGCGGGGCCAGCACATCGGGAAGTGCCGGCAAGGCGCCGGCGTCGGCAATGGTCGGCAGGCCCGAATCGGCGGCGTCACGCGCACGCTGAAGCTGCTGCCCATCGGCCTCGTCCAGGCCGCAGCCCACCAGCCAGGCCTGGACGTGGGTTTCGGTCACGGTCCCGGTGCTGCAGACCACTTCCGGGCAGGCCTGGCGGACCAGCCCAGCGACTTCCGGCGGCCCGAGGTAACGCACCATGCCGACGCCGGCGGCCAGGGCCCCCGGCAGGCAAGCACGGCTGCGCCGGGATACGCGGCGGAGCCTGCAACAACGCCGAGCACCCCGCGGGAGTATTTGTGCGCGCGCCTGGCCGGCCGGGGCAGCAGGGCCCTCAGGTCCTCGGCTTCGAGCCGCCGAAGCGCCGGCCACGGGAGCCGGTCTTCGATGCCGATGGGAATCACCGCAACGCGTCCGGCATGATCTGCACCGGGATCGGAAAGCAGGCCAACCTTTGCACCGCCGAAGGTCACGGTGATGTCCGCCGGCAGAACCGGGGCATGGGCCTCGCCGGTGTCGGCGTCCACTCCGCTGGGAATGTCGCAGGCCACCACCAGGCCGTGTGCCGCAGCACTAAGCTGCTCCACGAGGGACGCGGCTGAGCCGCGGAGGCCGCCCCGGGCGCCGGTCCCCAGCACGGCGTCGATTACGACGTCGGCATGGGCGGTTGCCGCTGCCAGCTCACCCGCGTTGTGGTCGGTTAGGGTCCGGGCGCGGCCGCCGGCCCGTTCAAAGGCCGCGAGGCCTTCCGGGTGGGCGTCCCCAGCGGTGAGCACCGCCGTCGTACGCATTCCGCGGCCGGCCAGCAATGCGGCGGCGAACAGTCCGTCTCCGCCGTTGTTTCCCTTGCCCGCCAGCACCGCAACGCTGGCGCCGTAGGCGCGGATCCCGCGCTTTGCGAGTTCCCGGACTACGGCGTTGGCCAGGCCATAGGCGGCCCGTTGCATGAGAACAGCGCCCGCACCGGAGCCCAGGCTTGCCTGGAGAAAGCGCCGCTCAGCCTCCCGTATCTGGGTTCCGGTGTAGGCGCTGATCATATTCAGTCCAATCGGTGCTGGGTCCGGGCAGGCTGTCAGGTGAAAGTCCGCGTCAGCCCTCCGCGAGGACGGTCGCCGTGGCGATCCCGCCGTCGTGGCTCATCGACAGGTGCCAGCGCTTGACGCCCTTGGATTCCGCAACGGCCAGCACCGTGCCCTTGACCTGGATCGTGGGTCCGTTCTGGTCCAGACCGATCCAGCAGTCCTGCCAGTTCATGCCCGCCGGAGCACCCAGGACCTTGGCCACCGCTTCCTTGGCCGCAAAACGCGCGGCCAGGGAACGCGTGTTCAGCTCACGCTCGGCTGGGACAAACAGCCTGTCCCGGAGTCCGGGGGTACGTTCCAGCTGCCGCCCGAACCGTTCAATGTCTACGACGTCTACGCCAATGCCTACAATCATGCGGCTTATTCTACGGTCACGCTCTTGGCCAGGTTGCGTGGCTGGTCCACGTCGTAACCCTTGGCCGTGGCAAGTTCGAGGGCGAAGATCTGCAGCGGCACGGTGGCCAGCAGGGGCGCCAGGAGCGTGGGCGTCTCCGGGATGTAGAAGACGTGCTCGGCGTAGGCCTTGACCGCTTCGTCGCCTTCCTCGGCGATCACGATCGTCTTCGCGCCGCGGGCCCGGACCTCCTGGATATTGGAGACCACCTTGGCGTGCAGCGAGTTGCGGCCGCGCGGGGAGGGAACCACAACGAACACCGGCTGGCCCTCCTCGATCAGGGCGATCGGGCCGTGCTTGAGCTCGCCGGCGGCAAAGCCTTCGGCGTGGATGTAGGCCAGTTCCTTGAGCTTGAGCGCGCCTTCCATGGCCACCGGGAACCCGACGTGGCGGCCCAGGAACAGCACCGACTTCGCGTCCTTCATCGAGCGGGCCAGCTCCTTGATCTCGTCCGCGTGGTCCAGGACGCGCTGAATTTTCGCCGGGACCTTGCCGAGGTCGGCCAGGATGTCCTTGATCTCGCCCTGGAACTTGTTGCCGCGCAGCTGTGCCAAGTAAAGGCCCAGCAGGTAGGCGGCGGTGATCTGCGCCAGGAAGGCCTTGGTGGACGCGACGGCGATCTCGGGCCCGGCGTGGGTGTACAGCACGGCGTCGGATTCACGCGGGATGGTGGAGCCGTTGGTGTTGCAGATGGAGAGCGTCTTGGCGCCCTGTTCCTTGGCGTAGCGGACGGCCATCAGGGTGTCCATGGTCTCGCCGGACTGTGAGATGGACACAATCAGGGTGTTCTCGTCCACGATCGGATCCCGGTAGCGGAACTCGTGGGAGAGCTCCACCTCGGTGGCAATGCGGCACCAGTGCTCGATGGCGTATTTGGCCACCTGGCCCGAATACGCGGAGGTGCCGCAGGCCAGCACGATGATCTTGTTGATCTTCTTCAGGTGCTCCGGGTCGATGCGCATTTCATCGAGGGTCAGCTTGCCGTCGAGGTCCGAGCGGCCCAGCAGGGTATTGGCGACGGCGTCGGGCTGGTCGTGGATTTCCTTTTCCATGAAGGACGGGTAGCCGCCCTTCTCGGCCGACGCCGGATCCCAGTCCACGTGGTATTCCTTGCCCTGGGCCGGGGCGCCGAAGAAGTCCGTGATCTCCACGGAGTCTGCGGTGATGGTGACGATCTGGTCCTGGCCCAGCTCCACGGCGCGGCGGGTGTAGTCGATGAAGCCGGAGACGTCCGAGCCGAGGAAGTTCTCGCCCTCGCCCAGGCCCACCACGAGGGGCGAGTTGCGCCGGGCAGCGACGACGACGTCCGGCTGGTCCGCATGCACGGCCAGGAGGGTGAAGGCGCCTTCCAGGCGCTGGCAGGCAAGCTGCATGGCCTTGGCCAGGCCGCCGTTGGAGGCGTCACCGTTCAGTTTGTTCCGGAAGATGTCGCCCAGGAGCGCGGCGGCCACCTCGGTGTCCGTTTCGGAAGCGAACGTTGTGCCGCTTTCCAGCAGTTCCAGCTTGAGCTCGGCGAAGTTTTCGATGATGCCGTTGTGGATCAGGGCGAGCTTGCCGCCGTCGGCCAGGTGCGGGTGCGCGTTCTGGTCGGTGGGACCGCCATGGGTGGCCCAGCGGGTGTGGCCGATTCCCGTGACGGAGTCCGGCAACGGATGCTCTTCAAGTTCCGTGAGCAGGTTGCTCAGTTTTCCGGATTTCTTGCGGGACGAAATGGTTCCGTCAGCCACCACGGCGACGCCGGCGGAGTCATATCCGCGGTACTCCAGGCGGCGGAGTCCCTCAAGGACAACGTCCAACGCGCTGTGGCCAACATTTACCCGGCCCGACGAATGGCCTACGTATCCTACGATTCCACACATAGAGCCAAGCTTATATGGCCGAGCGGGGCGCCGCCGTCGGACGTGGCCTCCTTGCCGGGCCGCGGGCCGTCGTTTACGGCGCTTCCCGGGCCCTCCATTTCGCTCTCGGCGTCGCGGAGGGCAGAATCTCTAACGTGACTTTGCAACGCAATGAAGCGAACGGAGAGGGTGTCTCCCCGTTCGTGGAGCTGGACAGGCAGACCTGGTCCCGGCTCGCAGCCCAGATGGAACAGCCTCTGAACGAAGAGGACGTGGTCCGTCTCCGAGGGCTCGGTGATCCGCTGGACATGAAGGAAATCCGCGAAGTCTATCTGCCCCTCTCCCGGCTGCTTCATCTCTATGTGGAGGCCGCGGGCCAGCTGCACGCCGCCACCACAACGTTCCTTGGGGAACAGACCCAGCGCACGCCCTTCGTGATCGGCGTTGCAGGTTCGGTGGCCGTAGGAAAGTCGACCATCGCCCGTGTGCTGCGCGAGATGCTCCGGCGCTGGCCCGGCACCCCGAACGTGGAGCTCATCACCACCGACGGGTTCCTGTATCCCCTGGCCGAACTCAATCGCCGGCACCTCCTGGAGCGCAAGGGTTTCCCGGAGTCCTATGACCGCCGCTCGCTCCTCCGGTTCGTGAGTGAGATCAAGGGCGGGGCCGAGGAAGTCCGGGCGCCCTGGTATTCCCACGTCACGTACGACATCGTCCCCGGCAAGGAAGTGGTGGTCCGCCGGCCCGACGTTCTGATCGTGGAGGGCCTGAACGTCCTGGCACCCGCCCGTCCCCGGCACGACGGCAAGCAGGGGCTGGCCCTGAGCGACTTCTTCGACTTCTCCATTTATGTGGACGCCAAAACCTCCTACATCGAGGAATGGTACGTGGACCGGTTCCGCAAGCTGCGCACCACCGCCTTCGCCCAGCCGGAGTCCTACTTCCACAGATACGCGACGCTGTCCGACGATGAAGCCGAAACCACCGCGCGCGACATCTGGAAGCGCATCAACGAGCCGAACCTGGAAGAAAACGTCCTCCCCACGCGGGGCCGGGCCCAGCTGGTGCTCACCAAGGAAGCGGACCACTCCATCCGCCGCATGCTGCTGCGGAAGGTCTAGCACACGTGTGCCACAACTGTGCTGGGACGGCGGGTACTCCTTCCGCTTTGGGCGCCGCGGTGGCGGCTTCAGCGGCTTCAGCTTTGGGGGCCGGGCCGAGCAGGAGGTCTGTTGCGAGGCTGCTGGCCCTCGGTGCCGGGCTGACTGCCCTGGCAGCCTGCACGCCCGACGGCGGGACCCGGCCGCCGTCGTCGTCCTCCCCGTCCGGAACGTCCGCGTCCGCCTCGCCGGCGGCAGTTTCGGAGTCTGCAGGGCCGGAGACGTCCACTGCTGCCGCCACTGAACCGGGGACGGCTTCAGCGTCTGCGCCCGCGCCGACCTCGGCGCCGACGCCCACGTCGCCCGCGGCCGGCTTAGCGAAGCAGTATTCGCTGACGGATCCCGCCAGCCCGTGGCTGGTGGTCAACAAGCACCGACCGCTGTCCCCCGCCGACTACGTCCCGGCCGACCTGGTCCAGCCCAACATCGCGCTGGCGGTTTCCGGCGAAGCGGCCCAGCTGAACAGCACGACGGCGGCCGCCGCGGAACAGATGTTCGCTGCGGCAGCGCAGGACGGCGTGAGCATGACCCTGGCCAGCGGCTACAGGTCGTATGCCACGCAGGTGGCCACGTACAACAGTTACGTTGCGTCCCGGGGCCAGGCTGAGGCGGACACGGCCTCGGCCAGGCCGGGCTTCTCGGAGCACCAGACCGGCTGGGCGTTTGACATCGGCGACGGCGGCGGGGCCTGCGGGTTCCAGCCCTGCTTCGCCGAGCAGCCGGCCGCGGTGTGGGCCAAGGCCAACGCCAACCGTTTCGGCTTCGTGGTGCGGTACCCGTGGATGCTCCACGAGATCACGGGCTACTACTACGAGCCCTGGCACCTGCGGTTCATCGGGGTGGAGGCCGCCGCGGACATGGCCAACCGCGGAATCGCGACGCTGGAAGAGTACTTCGGACTGGAAGCGGCGCCGGGGTACCTTTAGGACCCACTTGGCTCACGGGTGATCCGCGACACACCCCGTGAAATTACCTTTCAGTCACGTGGTGTTTACAGGGCTGCGCTAGCTTTGGAGCTATGTTGACCGGATTCAAGAATTTCATCATGAAGGGCAACGTCGTTGACCTTGCCGTCGCTGTGGTCATGGGTGCCGCCTTCGGAGCGGTGGTGACCTCCATCGTTCAAGGCTTGCTGACTCCGCTGATCGGCCGCCTGTTCAATGCCAAGGGCATTGAAGACATGCAGTGGGAAGGGTTTATGTATGGCTCGGTGATCTCGTCCATCATTTCGTTCCTGCTCATTGCATTTGCCATCTATTTTGTGGTGGTTCTGCCTATGAACCACATGATCGAACGCCGCAACCGTCGCCTTGGCATCGATACCGAGGTCAAGGAAGAGGCCGCCGAAGACCCCCAGATTGCACTTCTCACGGAGATCCGCGACTCGCTCCAGAGCGGCAGTCGCCGGGTGTAGTTCCTGGACATTACGAAAGCGGTCCGCCTCTGGATGGAGGCAGACCCCTTTTTTTGTCCTTCTGAGGGGCATGGGGTCGAGGGGCTTCTCCTCGGTGGCGGCACACGCCTTGTCCACGTTCATGAAGTTGAACATCGGCTGCGGGAGTCCGGCGAAGGACTGCCATTGCACAGCAGATTCGGGTGCACTACCGTGTCCACTGAACAACCACTTCTTGTGGACCTTGGAACGTCGGTAATTAAGCCGACGCTCTAGTGTGGATATGAGCCACGCGCGCACTCTTCCAAGAAGGGTTTCGCCCGATGGCAAACTGCACCAAGATCACCTATCCGACCCTCTGGCACGCTAACCATGTGCTCCAAACAATCGTTCGCAAGAGCTCGTCATCTGACGGCAAACTGCCCGCTAGCGTCTACCCGTGCTCAGGCTGCAAGGGATGGCATTTGACATCGAAAAAGGCGGCTGGAAAGGCCAAGAAATGGCAACTACAGCCCTCGTGACAATGCCATCACCAAGCCAACGGCCCTTACTGGTCTGGCTCAGACGGCCGGCGCTACCGCCAGGCGTTCCTCCACCACAGTGGCGAGCCGCTTGCAGATGCGTTCGGCGGTGGGCATGTCGGCTGCCTCCACCATGACGCGGACCAAGGCTTCTGTTCCGGAGGGCCGCAGGAGCACCCTGCCGGTCTCTCCCAGCTCTTCGGAAGCCTCGGCCACGGCAGCGAGGACTCCCTCGTCCGTGCCCGCCCGTGCTTTGTCCACGTTCTTGACGTTGATCATCAGCTGCGGGAGCTTGGTCATCACGGTGGCCAGTTCCTTCAACGAGCGTCCGGTGAGAGCCACCTGGGCGGCCAGCTGCAGGCCGGTCAGGAGGCCATCACCCGTGGTGGCGTGATCGGCGAAAATAACGTGACCGGACTGTTCGCCACCCAGGTTGAATCCGCCGTCGCGCATTTCCTCGAGCACGTAGCGGTCTCCCACGGCGGTCTCGCGGATGCTGATGCCGGCGTTGCGGAGGGCGATCTTCAAGCCGAGGTTGCTCATGACCGTGGCCACCAGGACGTTGTCCTTGAGTTTGCCGGATTCCTTCAATGCCAGGGCGAGGATGGCCATGATCTGGTCACCGTCCACCTCGTTGCCTTCGTGGTCGATGGCCAGGCACCGGTCGGCGTCGCCGTCGTGCGCGATGCCCAGGTCGGCGCCGTGCTCCACCACTGCGCGCTGGAGGGGGCCCAAGTGAGTTGAGCCCACGCCGTCGTTGATGTTCAGTCCGTCGGGATCAGCGCCGATGACCACTATCTCGGCCCCGGCGTCGTTGAAGAGCTGCGGGGAACAGCCGCTGGCGGCGCCGTTGGCGCAGTCGAGGACGATCTTCAGCCCGTCGAGGCGGTGCGGCAGAGTGCCCAGCAGGTGCACGATGTACCGGTCCTCGGCGTCGGAGAAGGTCGAAATGCGGCCCACGTCGCTTCCGGTGGGGCGGAATGCGTCCCTACCCATCTGTTCCTCGATGGCGTCCTCAACCTCGTCAGGGAGCTTCTGGCCGCCCCTGGCGAAGAACTTGATGCCGTTGTCCGGCGCCGGGTTGTGGGAGGCGGAGATCATCACGCCGAAGTCTGCGTTGAGGTCGGCCACGAGGTAGGCGGCGGCCGGAGTGGGAAGCACGCCGGCGTCGTACACGTCGATTCCGGAGCTGGAGAGCCCGGCCGAGACGGCAGCGGAGATGAACTCGCCGCTCGCACGCGGATCCCGGGCCACCACGGCGCGCGGCCGGGCACCGTTGGTATTGCGCTTGTGGCCGAGGACGACGGCGGCCGCCTGGGCCAGCTGCATTGCCAGCTCCGCTGTGAGCAGGCCGTTAGCAAGGCCCCGGACACCATCTGTTCCAAATAATCTAGACATCGGGTCAAGTTTAGACGATGGACCCGCCGGCGACTGGCGGTGCCACGTCTGGCCAGATGAGCAGCCTCTGAGGGAGGGGTAGTACGCGACGCTGACCGGCCTCTCGCTTGCGACTACTTGTTTATTGCTTGCGTGTACTCATCTTTGCCAAAAAGCCTCGCCACGCCTATATCCGTCTCTCTACTATTCGAGGCATGACACCTAGCTCTGGGGGCTTGGCGCTCGAAATCGTTGTACCGGTCTTTAACGAAGAGTCGGTGCTCGAAAAAAGCATCAGTCGGCTCGCCAATTACTTATCGCAGGAAATGCCTTCAACGTGGCAAATTACAATTGCGGATAATGCCAGTACCGATAATACGGCTGCCATTGCTATTCGTTTATCGACCCAACTGCCAAACGTTGTATATCGCAGACTCCAGGTCAAAGGCCGGGGCCATGCGCTGAGGGACGCGTGGGGGGCCTCGACCGCCAAAGTCCTCGCCTACCTCGATGTCGACCTCTCGACTGATCTAGCTGCTCTGCCGCCGCTAGTTGCACCTCTTCTGTCAGGCCACTCAGACATATCGATCGGCACCAGGTTGGGCGCTACTTCCAGGGTCAGCCGTGGTCCCAAGCGCGAATTCATTTCACGTTCGTATAACTTCCTTCTCAAGCGGACCATGCAGGTCAAGTTCTCCGACGCGCAGTGCGGGTTCAAGGCCATTCGGGCCGATGTTGCCCGTAGATTGCTTCCACTGGTCGAGGACAATGGCTGGTTCTTCGACACCGAGCTGCTGATCATTGCTGAGCGCTCAGGGCTGCGAATTCATGAAATACCGGTGGACTGGGTTGACGATCCGGATAGCAGGGTCGACATCAAACAGACGGCAGTTGATGATCTTCGGGGCCTAGTCCGGGTTGGCAGCGCGCTTGTAAAGGGGACAATTCCTGTTCAGGCGATCTACGCAGAACTTGGACGCAGACCGTTTGTGCCACCGGGAAGGCCAAGCTTCTTTGGCCAGGTGCTGCGATTTGGCTTGGTGGGAGCCGCGTCGACGCTCGCCTTTGCATTGCTCTACCTTGTTCTTCAGGGACCGATGGGAGCACAACAGGCGAACTTCATGTCCTTGTTGTTGACCGCAATTGGCAATACAGCGGCCAACCGCCGGTTTACGTTCGGCATCCGGGGCCCCACTAGGCTCTTTACCCAGCAAATCCAAGGGCTGGTTGTCTTCCTACTGGCCTGGGGAATTACATCGTCCTCGCTTTCGATTCTCCATGGCGTCTACTTCGATGCCGCTCCGAGCCATGAACTGATCGTTCTAACTTCGGCCAATGTTCTGGCCACCCTGATGAGATTCGTCTTGCTTCGGCTTTGGGTCTTCCGGAAGCACAACTCCAATGAGTCTGTCCGTGGAATCACATTGGCCCCGTCTGAAAAGGCAGCGCTGTGAGTCGCGGAGTTGCCGAGGCTACGGCGTCACCACAACACGGATTGCCATCTCGGGGAGCAGCGTCACGACGCATAATCCAATTGCTGCGGGGTCCTGCCGAAAGCCCGGCGTGGCAGCGTGCGGCATTGATTGCACTGCTGACGTTCACTGCCCTGCTATATACGTGGGGGCTTGATCGCAACGGATGGGCTAACTCTTATTACTCAGCGGCCGCAATGTCGGGTTCACTCGACTGGACCGCGTTCCTTTTCGGGTCCTCGGATCCGGGCAACGCGATCACCGTTGACAAGCCTCCCCTCAGCATCTGGATCATGGCGCTGTCGGTCCGTATGTTCGGGCTCAGTTCATGGAGTCTCCTGCTACCTCAATCGGTGATGGGAGTCCTGAGCGTGTACCTTCTGTACCGAATGGTGCAAAAGCGCTTGGACGCAACTACGGGCCTGCTGGCTGGGACATTCCTGGCGGTCATCCCGGTGTCCACGGTTATTTTCCGCTACAACAACCCGGACGCGTTGCTGACCCTGCTCATGATCGGGATTCTCTATTGCACCCTCGAGTCTGTTGACAATGCCCGCGTTCGATGGCTGCTGCTGGCGGGTGCCCTGACTGGCGCCGCCTTCCTGACTAAACAGCTTCAAGTGCTGGTGGTCCTGCCTGGGATTGCTGTCGCCTATGGCGTGTTCGCACGCGTTTCCGTAGCAAAGCGTCTGCTGCACCTATTGACGGCCCTCGCTACAGCCGCCATCGCCGCCGGCTGGTGGCTCGCAGTTGTCCAAATGACCAGCCCCGCAGATCGCCCGTTTATTGGCGGATCAAGGAACAACAGCGCCGTTGAGCTCACCCTGGGCTACAACGGTCTCGACCGGCTGACCGGCGAGGATGCAACCAGAACCATGTCCCCGGGAATCAACGCCGGGCTGACTGAGAAACTGGACGCCGGATTTCAACGATTCCTGCAGCCGCAGTTTTCGGGACAGTTCGGCTGGTTCCTGCCTTTAGCCGTAGCCGGCCTTTGTATCGGAGCCTGGCTGCTGTGGCGGCGCCAAGGAGAACCAGCCCAACGGGCCCTCCTGCTTATATGTTCGGTCTGGTTCAGTTGTTCGGCGACGGTCCTCGCATTTATGTCCGGGATCCTCCACCCCTACTATGTACTGACGGCGGTGCCTCCCTTATGTTGTCTGGCAGCGGTCGCACTCATGCGCTTACTTCGGGGCCTGGACAGCGGGCGAATTCGCCTCTTCGCAGCGGGAATCTTCGCTGCGACCATGGTTGTCGCGTTCATTACAGCAGTCCGCTCCACCGCGGACTTCCCTGGCTTCCCCGTCGCTGTGCTTGTTATTTGGAGTCTTGCAATTGCTGGGATCCTATTGCGGCCGCCTGGGGAGGTGGTCACACGAGTGGTCAGGATATTTGCAATCCTCGCGCTACTCCTTGGACCCGTACTTTGGTCTCTCAACACAGTCCTAAGCAGCCACATAGGTGCCGGAGTAGTTGCCGGGCCGAGCATTTTCAATATGAGGACAGACGACCGGGATAGGGCTTCTCCCGAAACCCCGCAAAGCTATCTATCAGTGATGTTCGGCGACTCTCCGAACTCCAAATTGCTGCAGCGATTGCAGGAAGCTCCCCCGGAAAGGACATGGACGGCGGCCGTCGTCGGTTCGGAGACGGCCGCAAACTACCAGTTGGAGTCCGGACGCGCCGTCCTACCCCTGGGTGGCTTCGACGGCACGGATCCATTTCCAACTCTGGAGCAATTCCAAGGCCTACTGGATGAAGGACGAGTTCAGTCCGTCGTGATCGAGAACCTGCCGCCGTTGACGCTCGAGGGCCGCGGAGAGTCCGCAAGAATCGTGGACTGGGTAAAGGAGAACTTTAGTGCCGAACAGGTTGGTGGGGCTGAATACTACCGGCTGGTCCGATAACGTCCGGCTATCACCGTGAGGAGGGCGGGGTCCAAGCCCTCCTCCCACATCAATGTACGTGCGGGCCTCGCAGACGGCGGCAGGCCGTCCTGTGGGGACGCCAGGCATCGTAGAGGACGATGACGTCTAAGGATCGCGGTACTCGTCGGCCAGCGCCCGACCCTGAATGGGAGATGACGACCCCCCATTGAGATCAGCCCCTGAGCGAGGCTCGCCGCAGTGATCTGCCTCCGGTTCCTTCCCACCCCACCTCGCTGTGACGCAGCTGCCCTCGGCTAGGACCTACGCGCTTTGTCCTCCAGAAGACTTCCACCTCGAAGCCCGTGCCGGGCGTACAACAAAAGCCCGCCCCGCCAAATGGCGGGGCGGGCTTCCGGTAAGCGCCAAAGGCGCTTGCAAGCGGATTTAGCGCTTGGAGTACTGCTGAGCCTTACGGGCCTTCTTGAGACCAGCCTTCTTACGCTCGATGACGCGTGCGTCACGGCGGAGGTAGCCGGCCTTCTTCAGGGTGGCGCGGTTGTTCTCGGTGTCGATCTCGTTCAGCGAACGGGCGATGCCGAGGCGCAGGGCACCGGCCTGGCCGGAAATGCCACCGCCGTGGATGCGTGCGAAGACGTCGTAAGCGCCATCCAGATCAAGGATCTTGAAGGGCTCGTTGACATCCTGCTGGTGCAGCTTGTTCGGGAAGTAGTTGGCCAGCTCGCGGCCGTTGATGATCCACTTGCCGGTACCGGGCACAATGCGAACACGTGCCACGGCTTCTTTACGACGGCCAACTGCGGCGCCGGCAACGGTCAGTGCCGGGCGTTCCTTCTTGGGCGCTTCTGCTTCCGCAGGACCGCTTTCCGAGGTGTAGCTGGTCAGGGTTTCCTCAGCCGCAACGGCTTCGGTGGTCTCTTCGTTCTGAGCCACGGTTCTCCTTGTATAGATAAGTTGTTTGGTGGCCAGGACTACTGGGCGACCTGGGAAATTTCGAAAGTCTTGGGCTGCTGAGCGGCGTGCGGGTGCTCTGCACCGCGGTACACCTTCAGCTTGCCCAGCTGCTGTGCAGCGAGGGAGTTCTTCGGGAGCATGCCCTTGATGGCCTTCTCCACAGCGCGGACCGGGTTGGATTCCAGCAGCTCTGCGTAGTTGACGGAGGTCAGGCCGCCCGGGTAACCGGAGTGGCGGTATGCGCGCTTCTGCTCCAGCTTGGCGCCGGTCAGGGCAACCTTTTCAGCGTTGATGATGATGACGAAGTCGCCCATGTCCATGTGGGACGCAAAGGTGGCCTTGTGCTTGCCGCGCAGCAGGATTGCGGTCTGGCTGGCGAGACGACCAAGGACAACGTCGGTGGCGTCAATGACGTGCCACTGGCGGTTGATATCGCCGGGCTTCGGGGTGTACGTACGCACGGTGTTTGCCTCGTTCTTGTTCTGGCGTTCTTGTTTAGGTGTCACGTAAGCGTGTGCACCTACTATCTATGCGCTACCGGAACAGAGGTGAGGGCTCTATGAATCCAGTGGTCCCGGAGTCTCGAATGTGCCCGAGGAGTAGTTATCCTGCAACCGGATTCTCAGCGGACACGCATCATCGAGAAAGGACACGCACAACGACTATCAAGAATAGCGGGTACAGAGGCCGCAGGTCAAAATAGGCTCTAGGTAGCCAGCCTGCGCCGGTCCTGATGCTCGGGCCGACGATCTTGACCACGTACAACTCCGAGCTTAGGTGCCCCGTTGACTGAAATGACCCCGGCTCCCTTGTTGGTACTCCTGTGCGCCCTAGTTGGCCTGGCCGCAGCGCCGGCCAGCCAGGCCGCGGCCCTGAGGCTGTACCCGTCCATCGAGCTGGGCGGAGGCCGCTGGCGGAGCGTGGCGAGCTTAGCCGGCACCCCCATTCTATTTGGGGCAATGGCCTGGCGGTTCGGGTGGTCGTGGGTTCTCCCGGCCTTCCTTTTCCTGAGCGCAGCTGGCGTTGTGCTGTCCCGCATTGACCTTGAGCACAAGTTGCTGCCCAACAGGATCGTCCTACCCACGCTTGGAATCGGAGTTGTGCTGCTGCTTTTGGATGCCGGCATGAACCAGCGATGGGGAAATCTGCTCGCCGCCGCGATCGGCTGCACCGTAACTTTCGTGATCTACCTGATTTTGGCGTTAATTTCTCCCCGGGGAATGGGGATGGGCGACGTAAAGCTCTCTGCGCCACTTGGTTTGTACTTGGGTTACATCTCAGTGGGGCATTTGATACTGGGCATAGCTCTTGGTTTTATTGTGGGCGCTGTTACCAGTGTTCTTCTTGTTATGGCCGGATTCGCGGGGCGGAAGACCTCGGTACCCTTCGGCCCATCCATGTTCCTGGGGTCCATAGTGGCCGTGCTGTGGGGCACCGACATCGGGCGGATTATCCTGCCCACCGTGTTCACGCGATAACCCATTCCGAGTACACCAAGTAGCCCTGTACTCCACTACTCAGGATTGCGCTCGCTCGCGGCAAGTAACGTCTAGTTACTGGAGTTAAAAAGACGAGTACAACCACGCGTTGTGTGTCTATTTGCGACTCCTGTATTCCTTAGTGCATCGAAGTTCCAGCAACGCCAAATTGGGGGAAGCGGGAAATTCGGAATCCAATTAGCACTCACAAAAGGAACACAAAATGAACTCTGCACTGGTCTCCATGGTTGCCTTCATCGCCGGCGTCAAGAACCGGCTCACTCGCGAAGAGAAGGGCGCCACGATGGTGGAGTACGGCATCATGGTCGCCTTCATCGCAGTCCTGGTGATGGCCGCGGTCATCATCCTCGGCCCGAAGATCGCCGGCCTCTTCACGGCTGTTTCGACAGCCATCTAGGCTCCTTGGCTGCGGTGGCCCTCCAGGCCACCGCAGCAAGCCCCTTCTTCCGCCGGCTGGGGAACTCTTCGAGTGGCCGGAACCGAAGGTCGAAATTTTGGTCTCACACAAGGAGCAAGTCATGAACTCATTCATTGCAACAATCAATGCCGTTCTTCACACAGCAAAAGGCAAGCTGCAAGAGGAAAAGGGCGCCACGATGGTGGAGTACGGCATCATGGTCGCCTTCATCGCCGTCATCGTAATGGTCGCAGTCATAGCACTCGGCCCCCAGATCGCAAGCCTCTTCACTTCTGTTTCAACAGCTCTCTGAGATTGCTTTCTGAGATTGTCGAAGCCAATGGGCTCTGGCGGTGGGCACAACCGCCGCCAGGGCCCATTCCACTTAATCAGGAAATATCAACCGCTCTAACAAGGTTCGGGGAGACGGTCTTGAAGTCAAAACGGAAAGAACGCGGCGCAGTGGCCGTTGAGATGGCGATCGTCCTCCCACTGCTATTAGTGATTCTTATCGGAATCATCGAATTCGGTCGAGTACTTAATGTCCAGGTCTCTCTGAGCCAGGCCGCCCGTGAAGGGGCCAGGTACGCAGCCATACATTACGACGACGCAAGCCTCAATGTTTCGGGAGCCGCGCTCGGAGGTGCGCCCTCGCTTTCCGGGCTCGCCGTGACGGTGACGGATAACGCAAGCAGTTGCTCCCCCGGGGGAAGCGTGAAAGTGACCACCAAGGTAACCATGCGTTCAATGACCGGTTTCCTCGACGCTGGCTTCTTCGGCCAGCCGGTGATATTTCCGCTGTCCATGTCTGGAGTAGGAGTAATGCGATGCGGCGGTTGAGAGCCCACGGCAAAGCACGGCACCGGGCGACCCGGAGAGCTGCACGCGACGAGCGTGGTGCTGCCTCAATCATCGTGGCCATCCTCCTCGTCGTATTGATGGGTTGCGCCGCCCTGGCCGTCGACGTCGGTGCCATGTATGCGGAGAAGGCCCAGCTTCAGAATGGGGCCGATGCCGCCGCCCTGGCAGTCGCCGGCGATTGCGCAAAGGGAAACTGCGGAACTCCGTCGGTGACGGGCTCCAATTATGCAAACAACAATGCGAATGACAGTACCAGCGGCGCCACCGTCTCATTTCCGAACGCAACGACGGTTCGGGTAGTCACGAAGGCGCGAGCGGCCGGCTCTTCAACAGATGGCTTTCCGCTCTACTTTGCCCGCGCCATGGGCTTCCAGTCCACTGACATAGGCGCAACGGCGGAGGCCATATGGGGAACCCCGTCAAAAGGCACCACCTTGCCATGGACTGTCAGTGAGTGCGTTTTCAAGAAGTACCTCTCTCCCACTCAACTCTCGGATTTGAACTCAACCGGACAATTTACGGGAGACCCAACGCCCACTCACATCCTGCTTCGATACGACACCGGTGCCACAGCGCTTCCCGGTTGTGCCGCCCAAAATGGGTACCAGCCTGGCGGCTTTGGTTGGCTTGTCACCGACACGGGTTGCTCTACGAACGTCAGCATCGGCGCGACAGTCGACGGTCAGCCGGGAAATCATTTCCCCAACGATCTCGCCTGCAACTCGGTTCTCGCCACGATCATGGACGAGCCGGTGCTTATACCTCTTTTTAGTTCGGCCACCGGTAACGGAAGCAATGCAGTCTACTCTCTGATCGGTTTCGCAGCCTTCCAGGTAACCGGGTACAAGTTCAGTGGTTCTGACGCGAATCTTGATCCCGCCGCACCGAACTGCAACGGCAATTGTCGAGGCCTCCAAGGCTTCTTTGCCCGTTTTGTGTCGCTCGACGAATTCACCTTGTCGAATAGCGGGCAACCCAATTACGGAGCCACCGTAGTTGCACTCACGCAGTAGAAGCAGCGCCCGTTCCAATAGCGGAACGGGTGCACTCAACACCAAGAAGGAGAACCGAAGTGAAATCACGCCTACTGGGAGGCATTGCAGCACTGCTGTTGGCAATCACCGGAACCGTACTACTCGTCGTGTACGTACAGGGAGCTGACAACAGGGCGCTGCAGGGGCTCGATCCCGTCAATGTGCTAGTCGTAAAAGAATCTATTCCCGCTGGAACAAAGGCCGAGGACCTCAACGGCAAAGTCCAGCTTGAGTCCATGCCGCAGTCGGCGGTGCCGGAAGGTGCCCTCGACCGGCTTAATGAACAATCAGGCAAAATTACTTCCGTTGCCTTGGAGCCGGGCGAACAACTTCTTGCAGCCAGGCTCGTGGACCCGCGGGACTTGTTGCCCGGAACCGTCCCAGTTCCCGCGGGCCTGGGGGAGGTCACTTTCCTTCTGGCACCTGAGCGGATCCTGGGCGGCCGGCTGGAAGCCGGCGACAAGGTCACCGTATATACGTCCTTCAAATCAGAAGACGGAATGCCGGCCAACGCCAACATTCCCGCCGAGATCCAGGGTTGGAAGCAGTCCACCGGCTTGCTGTTCCACGATGTCCTGGTGACAGCAGTTCAGAAGGCGGCTCCGGAAACCAAGGATACGAGCTCCGGTTCCACAGACAAGACTGTGGCGATGCCGAACGGTTCTGCCTTCGTCACGGTGGCCCGTAGTGACGCTGATGCGGCCAAGATGGTGTTTGGAGCGGAATTCGGCACCATGTGGCTCTCAAAGCAGACCGACACCACGGCCAAGTCCACTCCACCGGTCACGACATTTGGCGGGCTGTACTAATGAGCCGCTTTGTAGCTATCACCGCAGTTCGTGACTTCGAGGGTCGCGTTCGCCAGGCCATTTCGGGCGCGCTGCATGGAGAGCTGCAGACGCTTACACCAGACGTCCTCTCAGGGGGTCCCGACGACGTGTTCAAGCAGCTCCACGGAGCGCCACCGGAGGTTCTCATCCTTGGACCTGGTGTGACTCCCGAAGCCGCCTTGAAACTGGCTACGGTCTTTGATCTTCAGTACCCGGAGATCAGTCTCCTACTTGTTGCGGAGCCCAGCCCAGATTTGGTCTTGAAGGCAATGCACTCGGGGATCCGCGATGTGGTCACGCCCGAAATTGAGGTCAACGATCTCCGCGTGCTCCTGGAGCGGGCGTGTCTTGCCGCGGCTAGCCGGCGGCGCGGAATGGGCCCAGCAGCCGAACCCGACCAGGACCGCGGGCGCGTCATCGCCGTCATGTCCCCCAAGGGGGCGTAGGGAAAACCACCGTCGCAACAAATCTAGCCATTGGATTAGGCAAGGTTGCTCCAATGAGCGTGGTAATTGTGGATCTGGATCTGCAATTCGGTGATGTGGCTTCGGGTTTGCTGCTTGAACCTGAACACTCCATTACAGAGGCCGTCCACGGCGCGGCGTCGCAGGATTCAATGGTCCTGAAGGCGTTTCTGACGGTCCATCCAGCGGGCATTTACGCGCTGTGTGCCCCCCGCACGCCTTCAGAATCTGACTACATCACAGCTGATCACGTGAGCCGTCTCCTTAATCAATTGGCGAGCGAGTTCAAGTACGTCGTGGTCGATACTGCACCGGGTCTGGGGGAACATGTCCTTGCAACCCTCGAGCTGGCCACAGACGGGGTATGGGTGTGCGGCATGGACGTTCCCAGCGTCCGCGGCCTCCGCAAGTGTTTCACCGTCTTGAAGGAGCTCCAATTGCTGCCGCAAGGACGGCATACCGTCCTCAATTTCGCCGACCGCAAGAGCGGACTCTCGGTGCAAGACGTTGAAGCGACCATCGGAGTTCCCATAGACGCAGTGGTTCCACGCTCCCGAACTTTGCCGTACTCGACCAACCGTGGAATACCCGTACTACAGAGCACCTCCAGGGACTCAGCGTCCAAGGGCCTGAACAAACTAGTAGACCGCTTTGATCCCCAGTGGGTCTCCTCTACTCACAATAAATTGCACCGACGGGTGGTTGTCTCATGAAACTCTCAGATCGTCTATCCAGGACACAACGGGATGGTGCCTCGCAGCCTCCCAACGGAACAATCGGTGAAGTACCTGTTGCAGGGCTTGCCCCTTCGCTTCAATTCACTTCTCCGGCTGCCGGTGGCAGCCCCGCCGCCCTGCCGCGGCTCCGTCGCTCGGAGGAGGTCCGGTTGTCCCCGTTGTCGACGCCTTGGCGGGACTCAAACAGCGTGCCGCACTCGCTCTGTTTGAACGGATGGGAACGCGTTTCGGGGATACTTCGTCCTCCGAAGAAGAACTCCGCGCGAGCGCTGTTGAAGAACTGTCGGCTGTGATCGATCAAGAGCAGGTTCCGCTTACGCCGGAGGAACGACGTCGACTCATCCGCGACGTTGCCGACGAAGTCATGGGTCTGGGCCCGCTCCAGCGTCTCCTGGAAGATCCGGCCGTCACCGAAATCATGGTCAATCGCTGTGACCAGATCTACGTCGAGCGCCACGGACATCTGTCTCTGACAGGATCACAGTTCAGCTCGGATGACCACCTGCGGAAAGTAATCGAGCGAATCGTCTCCAAAGTGGGTCGCCGCATCGATGAATCGTCTCCGCTCGTAGATGCAAGGCTGGAGGACGGTTCGCGTGTCAATGCGATCATCCCGCCCTTGGCCGTGAACGGGCCATCACTCACCATTCGCAAGTTCAGCCAAGTGCCCCTGACTGTGCAGAACCTCATCGAATGGGGTTCCATGACGCCGGAAATGGCGGAACTCCTCAGTGCCTGTGTCCGGGCCCGGCTGAACATCATCGTTTCCGGCGGCACAGGAACCGGCAAGACCACGCTCCTTAACGTGCTGTCTTCCTTCATTCCCGAGGAAGACAGGATCGTCACCATCGAGGACGCCGTAGAACTGCAGTTGCAGCAGGACCATGTGGTCCGGCTGGAAAGCCGGCCGCCCAATATCGAAGGCAAGGGCGCAGTTTCCATTCGAGAGCTCCTTAGGAACTCGCTCCGTATGCGTCCAGACCGCATCATCGTTGGCGAAGTCCGCGGCGGCGAATCGTTGGACATGCTGCAGGCCATGAACACGGGCCATGACGGGTCGCTGTCCACGGTTCACGCAAACGCCCCTCGCGACGCCGTTGCGCGACTGGAAACGCTGGTCCTCATGGCCGGGATGGACCTCCCGTTGCGGGCGATCCGCGAGCAGATTGCCTCCGCCGTTGACCTGATCATCCAGGTAACCCGTCTGCGCGACGGCAGCCGCCGGGTCACACACGTCACGGAAGTCCAGGGCATGGAGGGAGAAATCGTCACCCTCCAGGATGCCTTCGTCTTCGATTACTCAGCAGGAATGGACGCCCAGGGCAGGTTCCTCGGCAAGCCTGTTCCTACTGGAATCCGTCCCCGGTTCCTTGATCGTTTCGCTGACCTGGGTATCTCGGTTTCCCCGGGCGTCTTCGGCGCGGCTCCGCTGCCTTCAGGGAGGCGGTAACCATGGACTCGCCGGCAGTCCTGGCATTTGCCATCTGTCTGTGCCTTGCGGCATTGGTAGTGGTCTTCCTCGTGGTGCTCAAGCCCCGGTACGGTGCCATCCCTGTGGAGCGCCGCCGCCTCTCCTCACAGGCCGAAAAATCAACCGTTAGCCGCTTCGCGCAATCAGCCGTAACGGCCGTGGATGGGGTCATTGGCGAATCCGGTGGCCCCTATAACCGGGCGGTGCTTTACAACGCCGGAGTCAAGATGGCGCCGGCTGACTTCACCGTTGCAGTCGGGATCGCGTCCCTCTTGGCAGGTGTATTCGCCTGGTTCCTGACGCACATTCTCATCGGTTTCATCGTCGCTGCCGCTGTGCCGTTCATCGCCAAGCTAGTCCTATCCGTTCTCACTGATAAGCGCCGCGGAAAGTTCGAAGCACAACTGACAGACACCATCCAGATGCTTATTGGCGGACTCCGTGTCGGACACAGCGTTATGCGGTCGATCGAGGCAGCGTCGCAGGAAGCGGACGCACCGACTTCGGAGGAACTTGCCCGCATCGTTAATGAGACCCGGATCGGCAAGGATGCCCGGGTGGCAATCGAGGATGCAGCTGACCGCATGGATAGTGAAGACTTCCGCTGGATTGCCCAGGCCGTCCAAATCAACCGGGAAGTCGGCGGGGATCTGGCCGAAGTCTTGGAGCAAGTGGCGGGAACCATTCGCGAGCGCAGCGACATCAAGGGCCAGATCCGATCTTTGAGCGCCGAGGGAAAGATGTCGGCGTACATCCTGATGGCACTTCCCATCGGTGTCGCACTGTTCCTCGGGGTCATCAATCCGGGGTATCTGAACGTCTTCGTCGAGCACATCGTCGGGATCATCCTGATGGTAACCAGCATCGTCATGTTCATCGTTGGCGGCTTCTGGCTTAGCCGTATCGTCAAGATAAAGTTCTAGGGGGAATCAAGATGAACATCATGGTGTTGTCGCTCATTGCGCTGATTGTTATCCCAATCTCGTTCCTCACGTGGTCGTTGGTGTCGATCGACCGGAGAGGCCTGGTTGCGGTCCAAACGAATCTGGGTCAGGGATTCACCGTTAACGGAAACCCCGTCATCCAGCGGACCCCGGCCTTGCTGGGGGCAGCCAAGAAGCTGACCCCAGGCGGCTATCTCGCAAAACTCGACCGATGGCTGTCTATGGCCGGACGTCCCGCGTCCATGCCGTTGGACAGGCTTATTGTCGCCAAGCCCAGTCTCGCTCTCGCCGGCGCCATGTTCGGGCTGCTCCTCTTCGGCAATTCCCCGTCGCCACAGACGTTTGCCTTGGGGTGGCGATGACCGCGTTCTTCTACTTCGTGCCAGATCTGCTGATCTACAACAAGGGTATTAAGCGCCAGCAGGAAATCGAAATGGAACTGCCCAACACTCTCGATCAGATGCTCATCTCGGTCGAAGCCGGGCTGGGTTTTGAGGCCGCGATGGCCCGCGCCGGACAAAACGGCACCGGGGCCCTGGCCCAGGAGCTGGTCCGGACACTCCAGGACATCCAGGTCGGGCGCCCTCGGCAGGAGGCCTACGCTGCCTTGGCGGCACGGTCTTCTGTGCAGGACCTCCGCAGCTTTGTCCGCGCCGTGGTCCAGGCTGACAAATACGGCATCGGGATTGCAAAGGTCCTTCGGATGCAGGCCAAGCAATCCAGGATCAAGCGGCGGCAGCGGGCCGAGGAGAAGGCCATGAAGCTTCCCGTCAAGGTGCTGTTCCCGTTGCTCCTGTGCATCTTCCCGGTCCTCTTCATCGTGATCCTTGGGCCCGCTGCGATCAACATCATCAAAGCCTTCAGCTAGGGCCTTCAAGCAGCCGGACCTCCGGTCACCAAGCCCGGACTCCCTCGGCACCCAGAACCGAGGGACGTCCGATGCCGCCCGGCACCGAGGAGCGGGATCTCGATCCGGGAGAAGGCCCTGAGCGCGTGTGAGTGCTCGTTCAGGGCCTTCGTGGGGAAACAAATCAAACAATCGAAGATTACGGACTCCCCCAGCCCAAAGCTGAGGGGGTCCTGTTGTGTGCCTAGGAACCCCCGGACGCAGACAATCCGCACGGTACACGCAGGATAAACGCAGGAAACAGGCAAGTTGGGAAGGCTTGGCACAGGGTACGCCAAGGACCGGTCGAAACCCGGAAAGTGGTTGCTACATTTTTGGCAGAGCTGGTGCAGGACCAGCCCACCCAAACTCGCTCAGGAGTCCCAATGCTTTCGACATTCAAGTACCTCGCCTCCCGCCTTCGCCGCGACGAAACCGGCGCCACCGCCGTCGAATACGGCATCATGGTGGGCCTCATCGCCGTTGTCATCATCGTGGCCGTCACCCTCCTCGGAACCACGCTCCAGGACATGTTTGTCCAGGTTCAGTGTTCGATCGGCGGCGGCGCCTACACCGCGGGCGCTGGCGGCGCCTCGGGCACTTGCGTCCAGCCGTAAGGGCAGTCCCCCACCGTCTGATGTGACCGGGTCACATCCCCAACCGCAGAGTGGCGGCGGCGACCAAGCCGCCGCCACTTCGGCTGTAAGCCCCCATTCGCCAGACGGAAAGGCAACTCCATGTCCAGGGCATCCGAGCGCGGAGCCGCAGCGGTCGAGTTTGCGATCCTGGCACCCGTCCTCGTCATGCTGCTCCTGGGCATCATGGAGTTCGGCCGGGCCTATAACGCGCAGGCCTCACTCTCGGCGGCCGCCCGCGAAGGTGTCCGGGTCATGGCCATCTCCAACGACAAAACCGCCGCCCGCACCGCAGCCAAGAACGCCGCAGTTTCACTCAAGCCGGCACTGACGGACGCGAACATCAGCTTCGGCGGTGCCTACTGCACGCCCGGCACTCAGATCACCATCACCATCAGCTACAACCTGTCCACTATGACCGGCATAGCGGGCCCGTTTCCGATGAAAGGCCAAGGGGCGATGCTATGCGGCGGCTGACACATCGGCAACGGCCACAGAACGGCAATCACGACGACGAACGCGGCGCCGTGAGCGTGGTCGTCGCCCTATTGCTGGTAGTGCTTATGGGCTTTGGCGCGATAGCGGTGGACGTCGGGATGCTTTACGCCGAACGCACCCAGCTGCGTAACGGCGCCGACGCGGCTGCCCTAGCAGTGGCACAGAGGTGCGCAAAGAACGCCACCGATCCCGACTGCTCCACCAACTCCACCCTCGCCCGCAGCTACGCCAACAGCAATGCAAACGACGGCCTCAGCAACATCAAATCCACCGTGCTGGACAAGACCAACCGCACCGTAACTGTCACGGCCGGAGCCCAGGAATCGGGCAAGGCCGCCAACGAGGTCTCGCTGTTCTTCGCCCGCGCCCTTGGTATGGACTCCGCCGAAGTCAATGCCCCTTCGACTGTCCGATGGGGCAGCCCGCTGGCGGGACGCACCGCGTTCCCCCTCGCCTTCTCCGTCTGCCAAGTGAAGGACTCCATCGGAGGTGCGCTGCAGCTCCTGCGGGACCATGGCAAGAACCAGAATGCGGACTGCATGTACGGACCGTCCGGAGCTGCGGTGGAAGGCGGCTTTGGCTGGCTTGTGCAGGACGCGGGTGTCTGCGGCGGCACCATCGATCTCGCCATCAATGAAAGCGGAAGCGACCCTGGCAACAACGCCCCCAACAATTGCTCAACAACCCTGCAGAAATGGGCGGACGAGATCACAGCCGGCCGGGACATCACAGTGCTTCTTCCCGTTTACAACGTCGTCACGGGAACCGGTAACGGAGCCAGCTATCATCTCATCGCCTTCGCGGCCTTCAAAGTGAAGGGCTGGAAATTCAGCGGCGACAGCGGAACGCCAAACACTTTCCAGAACAAGGCACCCTTCGTGGATGCCTCCCTTGAATGCCGCGGCGACTGCCGCGGCATCATCGGAAGTTTCGTCAAATACACGTCCCTGGCGGACGGCTACACCCTCGGACCGGTCGACGCCTACGGCGCAACCATCGTTCGTCTTTCCAAATAATCCGTCCCGTAACCACAGGAGCAGTCAGTGAAGTCACGTTTGTTGGCCGGAGTGGCGGCAGTCCTGCTGGCTATCGTCGGGGCGGTCCTCGTGGTCACCTATGCCCAGGGCGCCGACCAACGGGCAGTCAAGGACCTGGACCCTGTAGGCGTGCTGGTGGTAACCAAAGCCGTACCTGCAGGCGCTTCCGCAGACACCGTGAAAGCCTCCGTGGCCCTGGAGCAATTGCCGGGAACCGCCGTCGCAAAGTCCGCACTGAAGACTCTCGACGCGTCCACAGGAAAGGTGGCCGCCGCCGACCTCGTCCCCGGCGAGCAGCTTCTGGAAGAGAAACTCATCGCCCCGGAAGACCTCCAAACCTCCGGCTCGGTAAAGGTGCCGGCCGGCCTGCAGGAAGTCTCCTTCCAGCTGGAGCCGCAGCGCGTCGTCGGAGGTCGCCTTGTCCCCGGTGACCACGTGGGTGTCTTCATCTCCATGAAAGCGGGCGGTGTCGAGTCGAAACCCGATAAAGAGACCACGCAGCTCTCCATCCACAAGGTCCTGGTGACCTCCGTGCAGAGGGCCCCGAAGGAGCCGCCGCCAAGCCGGCGCCGTCGGCGAGCGCCGGAACAGAACCTGACCCCCGGGATGTGAACCTGCCCACCGGATCCCTGATGATCACGGTGGCAGTCAACGACATCAACGCGGGAAAGATCGTGTTCGCTTCCGAGTTCGGCGATGCCATCTGGCTGACTCGGGAACCTCTGGACGCGCAGGACAACGGTCCCCGCGTAATGATCCGGCCGGACGTCTACAAATGAGCCGCTTCGTCCTCATCACGCCCGACGCCGACTTCGACGGCCGCCTTCGCCAAGCCGTTGCCGGCGGCCTCCAAGGCGGCGTGCAGACCTTCCTCACCAGCCTGCTGCCAGCCGACCCGAACGAGCTTTTCGCCCACCTCAACCAGGAACAGCCCGAAGTCCTCGTCCTGGGACCGGGCGTCCCGGTCGACGAAGCCCTCCGCCTCGCAACGGTCATGAATATCCGGTATCCGGAGCTCAGCGTCATCCTGGCCAGCGAGCCGGATCCCGACTTCATCCTGCATGCCATGCGCGCTGGGATCCGGGACATCCTCTCCCCCGACTCCGATGCTGCGCAGATCAGGGTCCTCCTGGAGCGCGTCACTCAGTCCTCCGCCGGCCGTTACCGCCTGCCGGCTTCCCAGCCCACCGCCGAAACCAACAAGGGCCTGGTCATCGGTGTCTTCTCCCCCAAGGGCGGCGTAGGCAAAACCACCATCGCCACCAATATCGCCATCGGTCTGGGCAAGATCGCCCCGATGAGCGTGGTGATCGTGGACCTGGACCTGCAGTTCGGCGACGTCGCCTCCGCCCTCTACCTCGACCCCCAGCACACCGTCACGGACGCGGTCTCCCCCGCCGCCAGCCAGGATTCCCTGGTCCTGAAGGCCTTCCTCACCGTCCATCCGGGCAGTATCTACGCCGTCTGCGCTCCGCCAACCCCCGTTGATGCCGACGAGATAACCCCTGAACAGGTCAGCCGGCTGCTGGAACAGCTGGCCGAACAGTTCCAGTACGTCGTGGTGGACACAGCTCCGGGCCTGCCGGAAATCGGCCTCGCGGCCATGGAACAGTGCACGGATGTGGTGTGGGTGAGCGCTATGGACATACCAAGCGTCAGGGGCCTGCGATCCGGCCTGGACGTCCTCCGCCAGCTGGATATCCTCCCGGAGACCCGGCACGTGGTGCTGAACATGGCGGATCCCAAGCTCGGGCTGACAGTCCAGGACCTCGAATCGACCATCGGAGCACCCGTCGACGTGAGCATCCCGCGGTCCAAGGCCGTGGCGCTCTCCACCAACCGCGGCATCCCCGTCCTGCAGGAGCAAGCGAAGGACCCGGCAACCAAGGGCCTGAATCAGCTCGTCGACCGCTTCAACCCCGCCTGGCGGGCCAAGTCGCAACGCAAACTGCACCGGAGGGTAGTGGTCTAGATGAAACTTTCAGAGCGCATCAGTGCCGTGCAAGCGAAGTCGCAATCACAGCCGCACACGCAAACCGTTCCCCCGCCGTCGCCGTCCGCGCGGGCTGCCACCGCAACCTTGGAACTGGACCGGCCGGACGTGTCCGGCCGGCAGCCGGATCCGTGGGCCGCACCTCGGCCGGAAAAGCGGACGACGACGTCGGCACCGGCTGCCGCCGTCGTCGTTCCGTCAACGGGGACTGATCACACGGACGAGGTGAAACAGAAAGCCCAGCAGCCTGTGGACGCCTTCGCCGCACTGAAGGAGCGGGCAGCCACGGCCCTGTTCGAACGCATGGGCTCGCGTTTCAACGACTCCGCGGTCACGGAGCATGAGCTTCGCACCACTGCCCGTGAGGAGCTCACGCGCATCATCGACGGCGAGCAGGTCCCGCTGTCCGCGGAGGAGCGCACTCGCCTGGTCCAGGACGTCGCCGACGACGTCCTGGGCTACGGCCCGCTGCAGCGCCTCCTCGACGATCCCGCCGTCACCGAGATCATGGTCAACCGGATGGACCAGATCTACGTGGAGCGCAAGGGTCACCTCACCCTGGCCGACTCCCGCTTCAGCTCGGAGGCACACCTGCGCAAGGTGATCGAACGCATCGTGTCCAAGGTTGGCCGCCGCATTGACGAGTCCTCGCCCCTGGTGGATGCCCGGCTGGAGGATGGCTCGCGTGTCAACGCCGTGATCCCGCCCTTGGCCGTCGGCGGATCATCGCTGACCATCCGTAAATTCAGCAAGGTGCCCCTCACCGTCCGGAACCTTATCGACTACGGAACACTCACCCCGGAAATGGCAGAGCTCCTCAACGCCTGCGTCAAGGCAAAGCTCAACATCATCGTCTCCGGTGGAACGGGAACGGGAAAGACCACCCTGCTGAACGTGCTTTCGTCCTTCCTGCCCGCGGATGAACGGATTGTCACCATCGAGGATGCCGTTGAGCTGCAGATCCAGCAGGATCATGTGGTCCGGCTCGAAAGCAGGCCTCCCAACACTGAAGGCAAAGGCGAAGTGACCATCCGTGAACTCCTGCGGAACTCGTTGCGTATGCGCCCTGACCGCATCGTGGTGGGTGAGGTTCGAGGCGGGGAGTCGCTGGACATGCTCCAGGCCATGAACACGGGACACGACGGCTCGCTGTCCACCGTTCACTCAAACTCGCCGCGCGACGCCGTCGCCCGCCTCGAAACGCTGGTGCTCATGGCCGGGATGGACCTGCCGCTGCGTGCCATCCGGGAACAGATAGCTTCAGCCGTGAACCTGATCGTCCAGATTTCACGCTTGCGTGACGGCAGCCGCCGCATCACCCACGTGACCGAGGTACAGGGCATGGAGGGCGACATTGTGACCCTGCAGGATGCCTTCGTCTTCGACTATTCGGCAGGCGTCGATGCCCACGGCCGTTTCCTCGGACGGCCAGTCGCCACGGGGATCCGTCCGCGTTTCATTGACCGCTTCGAGGACCTCGGAATCCATGTCTCACCCGGGGTCTTCGCCACCCCAGCCGGCGAAGGAAAGGCCTAGGACCACCGCCATGCTCATGACCGTTGGAGCCGCGCTCCTCCTCCTGGCACCAATCCTGTTGGCTGCGGCAATCCTCATACCCGGAACACCCGGGATCGCTATCAACCGACGCCGCCCCTATGACTCCGACCCGCCCTCACGGCTTACCAGGCTGGCAGGCATCACAGTCGTGGGCCTGGACCGCTTCCTGGCGGCCAGGAACGTTCGCCTCTACAGCCGTGATTCCCTGGAGAACGCCGGCGTCCGGCTCAGCCAGGCTGAGTACTTTGTCCTGGTCATTGCCGGTGGCATCGTCGGCGCCCTTGTGGGCCTTGTGATCGGCGTGCCGGTCCTCTCCGTCCTCCTTGTCATACTGGCGCCTGTTGCAGGGCACCTGGTGCTGGGCTTCCTGGCCGGAAAGCGGCGGGGAAAATTCGATCAGCAACTCGGTGATACGCTCCAGCTGCTGGCCGGCGGACTGCGGGCCGGCCACAGTATCCTCCGTGCCATCGATGCGGCTGCTACCGAATCCCAGAGCCCGACGTCGGAAGAGATGCGCCGCGTCATCACGGAAACCAGCCTGGGCCGCGACCTCCTTGCCTCATTGACCGACACCTCAGAACGCATGAGGAACGAGGACTTCGTCTGGATAGCGCAAGCCATCCAGATCAACCGCGAGGTCGGCGGGAACCTGGCGGAGGTCCTCGACCAGGTGAATGAGACCATCCGGGAGCGTTCCGAGATCAAGGGCCATATCAAGGCACTCGCGGCAGAAGGCAAGTTCTCGGCCTACATCCTGATTGCGATGCCGATCGGGATTGTGGTGATGCTCATGATGGTGAACCCGGGTTACATGGATTCGATGTTCACCCATCCGCTCGGGTGGGGAATGATGGCGGGATCGGTGGTGCTCATGACCATCGGCAGCCTGTGGATGCGCAAAATCATCGATCTGAAGTTCTGAGGTGCCCATGAATCCCGTGATCCTTTCCTCGCTCCTCCTGGTATGCCTCCCCGTCGGCTACCTGGCCTGGTCCGTCCTGTCCGTGGACCGCAAGGCCCGTGCCGCGACGGTGGCCATCCTGACCCGCGGCAGGAGGGCGGCCGACGTCCCGGAATCAAAGCAAGGCGGCTTCCTCGACAGGATCGGGTATGGGCTGACTCCAGCAGCCTACGTCCGCAAACTCGACAGGCTACTTTCACTTGCCGGCCGCCCGGCAGCGTGGCCGTTGGGGCGCATTTTGGCGGCAAAGCCTGCCCTGGGCCTGGTGGGAGCGTCGCTTGGCGTGCTCATCAGCATGAGCAGCCCCAAACCGATGATCAAGCTTGCCGGACTGTTCATTCTCTTCCTTGGGTACTTCATCCCTGATCTGCTCCTCTACAGCAAAGGCCTGGAACGTCAGAAGGCCATGCAGCTGGAGCTCGCGAACACCCTCGATCAGATGCTGATCTCGGTGGAAGCCGGCCTGGGCTTCGAAGGGGCGATGGCCCGCGCGGGGGAAAACGGAAAGGGCCCCTTGGCCGACGAACTGGTCCGCACGCTGCAGGACATGCAGGTAGGACGCAGCCGCCGGGAGTCCTACCTGGCCCTTGCCGAGAGGACCAACATTCCGGAACTCCGCAGCTTCGTCCAGGCTATTGTCCAGGCAGACACCTACGGCATCGCCATCAGCCGCGTCCTCAGGATCCAGGCCAAGGTCATGAGGGTCAAGCGCCGGCAACGGGCCGAGGAGAAGGCCATGAAGCTGCCAGTCGCGATTCTGTTTCCCCTCCTGTTCTTCATCTTTCCGGTCCTTTTCATCGCGATTCTTGGCCCAGCCGTGATCAATACAATTGACACATTCACCGGTCAATGACGCCATGCGTCGCGCCAGTCCGCCCTCCCAGCCCGCGAAACCGCAAGGTTTCCACAGGATTGGATGAAGTCATGCGAATTGACAGTTTCAGGAAGTAGCGTTGTCATATGTCCATTTCAGGTAGCTGCAGCGGCGTCGGAGGTGCGGGCCCCGCCCACACACTTCGACAGTCCACGGCTGCCCCGAGCCCTGTATCAAACCCGAGCGCTGTATCAAATCGGGATGACGCTGAACTTCCGGGCTCGGAACTTCCCCTCGTGGACCTCGAGGTGCTGCAGGACCTTTCAGACCAGCTGGCCCATCCGGCCGTCGCCCAGAACTTTGCACGGGACTATGCCACTCTCTGGACCCAGCGCTACCAGAAGCTGGCAGGAGCCATGGATCGCCAAGATCTTGCTGCGGCCCTGGACGCTGTCATTAGCATGAAGATCGCTTCAGCCATGGTGGGAGGGCTGCGGCTGTCCCGGCTGGCGGAACAACTGGAGGGGTTCATCCGAAATGGAGACCTCGAAAACGGACTTGCCCTCATTGCGGCCGTGGAAGTCCACGGAAGTGCGACAGTCAAGGAACTTCAGGAAACCTACATACTGGCGGATGAATAGTTAGCCCATCTCCTACCGCTGTTCGTGGACCTCTTGCCGTTCACGCTCCACTGGCGTCAGCTTGTATCCCACGCCGCGCACAGTCTGCAGCCATCGTGGGGATTGGGGATCTTCGTGCAGCTTCCGCCGGAGATTTCCGATATGGACCTCAACGGCCCTCTCATCGGATTCGCTGACGTAAGTATCGTCGCGATCTTCCTCGCCCCTGACTACGCGAACCAGGTCAGTCTTCGTACAAACAGCCCCGCCCACACGCAATAGCTCCTGAAGGAGATCGAACTCACTTCGGGTCAGCGGGAGGGTGTCACCATGGACAATAACGGACCTGGTCTTGCGATTGAGCGCCAAGCCATTATGCCGGAGTACCGATTCCTCAGCTGGCCCCCCACCGGACGACGGGGCGGGGGCGGGTGCCGGGGCAGGCGTCCGGCCTTGCGCCGACCGCGGCCGGGGTCTGCGCAGCATTGCCGCTACGCGCGCCCTCAGCTCCAAAGGCCGAAACGGCTTGGTGATGTAGTCGTCGGCTCCAGAGTGTAGCGCCGTCAGCAGGTCCGGTTCCTCCGTCCTGCCGGTGAGCATAACAACGTAGGCGTCACTAAACTGCCGGATTTGCCGCAGCACCTCGTAACCGTCGATATCAGGCAGGCCCACGTCCAGGGTGACGACATTTGCGTTGTGGTCGCGAACGGCCTCAACGCCCTCCCGTCCGTCCGCGGCTGAGTAAACCTCAAAACCAGCCTGACTCAGCACGGCCTCCAACAGATTCCGCACATCTGCGTCATCTTCAACAACCACTGCAACCCCAAGATCACCCATGGACTCCCCAGCCTGACGAATTGTCCGAATATGCCCATCACATATGCGAAATTCCTCACCACAAATTCACGTTACAACGCAGGAGCTAAATCGTCATCACTTTTTACCCTATGACCCCACACATCACTTCGTTTACTATGACACCAAATGCAACTTCTGCTTCTGGAAAATCGGAGATCGCGGGCAGCGTTGCCCGCATCCCGCCGCCGCTGCAGGCGAAACGAGCGATTTGGCCCCAACGTAAGGAAGTAGCTTCAATGAGCGAGCGGTTTCTGGCACGAAAGGCGGAGCACTACTTCAGCGGTCTCCGGCCACGTGCACAGGTCATTCTTTGCCAGTTGCCCCTGACGGTTTTCATTGCTGTCCTGGTCATCGCAGCGCCCGCCGTTTGGGCCGGGGTACTGACCAGCGGACTATTCCTGGCCGCCCTTGTACTTCATGCGATCATTTTTGCGGCCTGCGTTCTTGTCCCCTGGGAGAAGCTGGCACCGAATGCACCCCTATTGATACCGGTGCTGGACCTCGTAGCGATCTGGCTTACCCGTAACGGGGCCGCCGCAAATCTTCAGGGACTGGGAGTGCTGGCACTATTTCCGGTCATCTGGCTTTCCGCATCCGCCATTTCAGCCAGGACAAGCCTCCTCCTCAGCTTTTTCGGCACGTTGCTCATTGCATTACCGACCCTGTTTTCAAAGCTGCCGAACATTACGGCAGCCGACGTCGCGTCCATCCTGCTCCTGCCGCTAATGATGTTCGCCGTTTCGCTCGCCATTCGTTTTGCCAGCGTTCATATGCAACTTCAGCAACGCAGACTTGAAGCCAAAGACATCGAGCTTCAGGCACTCCTGGCAGAAAGCAAAGAGCGCGAACGGCTCTTGAATATCATCCTGGAAACAGTCGACGTCGGAATCATTGCTGTGGATGGCGACGGCAAGCGCCTGCTTTCCAACCACCAGCAGTCCCTTTTTGACCTGACCGCCAGTCCAGAAGGTTTGCCTGGACTCCCCCAGGAGTCGCTAATGATGGTCTCAGGCCATGATCGAAAGTCACCGGTTCCACCGGACCGGCGCCCTGTGTCCCGCGCTGCCCGCGGAGAAACCTTTGCCGACTATCTGGTTTGGTTAGGTGAAGGTACCCAACAGCGGGCCGTATCCACTGCGGCGCGTCCCCTCAAGAACGACGACGGCGAGTTCGATGGCGCGGTGGTCGTCTTCAATGATGTCACGGGGCTGGTGGAAGCCATTTCGGCCAAGGATGACTTCCTTTCCAACGTGTCCCACGAGCTTCGAACGCCCCTGAATTCAGTGATAGGGAACCTCGACCTTGTGCTCGACGGCGACCAAGGGCTTCCGCCCTTGGCAGTCCAGCGGCTTGAGGTGGCGCAACGCAACACCGAACGGCTCCTCACGCTCGTCTCCGACCTCCTGGCATCGGCGTCAGAGGCCTTGCATGTGCACCCACGCAGGACGGACCTTGCCGGCGTGGTGGAGGCGTCGCTCGGATCTGCCCGCGCACATGCGGAGACATCGAAGGTCTCGCTGCTGATGGACGTTCCCGCACCGTTGTGGGCGCACGTTGACCCGCTTCGGATAGGCCAGGCATTGGACAATCTGGTTTCGAACGCCATCAAGTACTCCCCCGACGGCGGAACGGTTAAGGTTTCGGCGCGGGCCGAGGATGGCTTCATCCGCCTTCAGGTGGAGGATGCCGGAATGGGCATGACAGCGGCGGATACCGCCAAGGTCTTCACCCGGTTCTACCGCAGCCCGGCTGCCCTCGAGGCTGACATCCCCGGCGTTGGACTTGGACTGTCCATTACCAAGGCCATCATTGAACGCCACGGCGGCGGCATTTCCTGTGCAAGCCGACCAGGCGAGGGCAGCACGTTTACCGTGTCCCTGCCGGCCGAGGGACCTCCGCCGGCCTTCTAGAAACAGCCCGCGCCCTACTTCCGCAGCGCCCGGGTCAGTTCGGCGCGGGCCAGCAGCTCGCCGTCGGACGGATACGCAACCTCTTCAAGCACCAAAGGATGCGGTGCGGCCAAGACCGACTTCGCGTCACGCTTTTGCTCCAGCAGCCGCTCGTACAGCCACCCGGGCGCCTCGACCCCCGAACCGACGTAGAGCGCAGACCCCACCAGGGCACGCACCATGTTGTGGCAGAATGCGTCGGCCTGGACTGTGGCTACGATGACGCCATCGGTGCCACGGGCGAACTCAAACCTCTGCAGCTCCCGGATGGTGGTGGAACCTTCGCGAGGCTTGCAGTAGGAACGGAAGTTCTGCAGGCCGAGCAACTTGGACGCACCCTCATTCAGAAGCGACACATCAAGCTGTTCCCTGTGCCACAGGGTCGAGGACCTGCCCAGCGGATCCCACAGGGCAGGCCCGTCGGCAATGCGGTAGCTGTACCGTCGCCACAGCGCCGAGAACCGCGCATCGAACCCCTCCGGAGCCAGGGTGACGCTGTGGACCTCAATGGCGCCGGTGAGGTCGCCCAGTCCCCTGCTCAGCGCGCCGCGCAGACGACGCAAGAGGGCGACGGCGGGGTCCAGTTCCACGCCGCGGTTCAGGCCCACCCACTCCTCTTCGCTGAGGTCCAGGTGGACCACCTGGCCGCGGGCGTGCACGCCGGCGTCGGTCCGGCCGGCTACGGTCACGCGCACCTTTCGCCTGACCAGCAGCGCGAGGGCCTCTTCCAGGACGCCCTGGACGGTGCGCATTCCCGGCTGCACTGCCCACCCGCTGAAGGGGCCGCCGTCGTACGCCAAATCCAATCGGATACGCAAAAACCCGCCGCCCCCCAAAACGGGGGCAGCGGGTTTCTGGTGGTTCATAGACTTAAGTCTATGCGAAGGAATTAGCGAATTACTTCGCGTCCTTTTCCTCTGCAGCAGGCTCGTCAGCAGCTTCCTCAGCGGCCGGGGCCTCTTCGGTTGCAGCAGCTTCAGCTTCCGGAGCAGCTTCGGTCTCAGCGACCTCTTCTTCTGCAACAGGTGCAGCAGCTTCCTCGGCGGCCGGGGCAGCCTTGTCTGCATCGCGCTTGGCAGCAGCAGTAGCCTCGGCCACGACAGCCTGCTTGGCGGAAACCGGCTCGAGGACCAGTTCGATGACAGCCATGGGAGCGTTGTCGCCCTTGCGGTTGCCGATCTTGGTGATGCGGGTGTAGCCGCCATCGCGGTTCTCCACTGCCTGTGCAATGTCGGTGAACAGCTCGTGGACTACGCCCTTGTTGCTGATCAGGCCGAGTACACGACGGCGGGAAGCGAGGTCGCCGCGCTTGGCGAAAGTCACCAGACGCTCTGCGTACGGCTTCAGGCGCTTGGCCTTGGTCACCGTGGTGGTGATCCGCTTGTGCTCGAACAGTGCTGCAGCCAGGTTCGCGAGCATAAGACGCTCGTGAGCCGGGCCGCCTCCGAGGCGCGGACCCTTAGTGGGGGTAGGCATAATTGTTTCTCCTCATATGGAAGCCGGTGGGCTGCGCACACCATGGTGCATCCAGCCAGCCGGCCAAGATCTGCTTGTTAGAGCTCGTCGTCGCTGAACGCGGCGTCGTCCTCTTCGATGGCTGCGGCGCGTGCTGCCAGGTCGAAACCGGGAGGCGAGTCCTTGAGGGACAGACCCAGTTCAACCAGCTTGGCCTTGACCTCGTCGATGGACTTCGCACCGAAGTTACGGATGTCCATCAGGTCGGCCTCGGAGCGGGCAACGAGTTCACCCACGGTGTGGATGCCCTCACGCTTGAGGCAGTTGTAGGAACGGACGGTGAGGTCCAGATCCTCGATCGGCAGGGCCATGTCAGCTGCCAGGGCAGCGTCCGTCGGCGACGGGCCAATCTCGATACCTTCAGCTGCGGTGTTCAGCTCGCGGGCCAGACCGAACAGTTCCACCAGGGTGGTGCCTGCCGAAGCAACGGCATCGCGCGGGGCGATTGCCTGCTTGGTCTCGACGTCGACAATCAGCTTGTCGAAGTCAGTGCGCTGCTCAACACGGGTAGCTTCCACGCGGAAAGTAACCTTCAGCACCGGCGAGTAGATCGAGTCGACCGGAATGCGGCCGATCTCGGAATCGCCGGACTTGTTCTGAGCTGCCGAAACGTAGCCGCGGCCGCGCTCGATGGTCAGTTCGAGTTCGAACTTGCCCTTCGAGTTCAGCGTGGCAATGTGCAGATCCGGGTTGTGGAATTCGACGCCGGCCGGCGGAGCGATGTCCGCGGCGGTGACGACTCCCGGGCCCTGCTTGCGCAGGTAAGCAACAACCGGCTCGTCGTGCTCGGAGGAAACCGACAGGTTCTTGATGTTCAGGATGATCTCAGTGACATCTTCCTTGACACCCGGAACCGTGGTGAACTCGTGCAGCACGCCATCGATCCGGATGCTGGTTACAGCAGCGCCCGGGATGGAGGAGAGCAGGGTACGGCGGAGGGAGTTTCCGAGAGTGTATCCAAAGCCCGGCTCCAGCGGTTCAATGATGAAACGGGAGCGGTTTTCGGAGACGACCTCTTCAGAGAGGGTGGGGCGCTGTGCAATGAGCACTTAGGTTTCCTTTCGGCGAGCATCCGCTATATGACGCAACACAGGTGGTGGAAATTCGGTCTGAAGACTTAACGCGGCTGGGCCTGCCCGGACCCGTGAAGGTCCGGGCAAGCTCCTGCTGCTGGAAACGTCTTAGACGCGGCGGCGCTTGGGCGGACGGCAGCCGTTGTGCGCGCTGGGGGTTACGTCCTGGATGGACCCAACCTCGAGGCCAGCGGCCTGCAGTGAACGGATTGCGGTTTCGCGTCCTGATCCCGGTCCCTTGACGAATACGTCAACCTTGCGCAGACCGTGCTCCTGTGCACGCTTTGCGGCAGCTTCGGCAGCCATCTGGGCAGCGAACGGGGTGGACTTACGTGAGCCCTTGAAGCCAACCTCACCGGCGGAAGCCCAGGAGATGACAGCACCGTTCGGATCCGTGATGGAAACGATGGTGTTGTTAAAGGTGCTCTTGATGTGCGCCTGGCCCAGCGCGATATTCTTCTTGTCCTTCTTACGCGGCTTGCGAACCGCGCCACGAGTCTTCGGGGGCATTATTTCTCCTACAGAAAGTTTATTGGGGGAAAACGCGTTAATCCCTCAGGGATTAACGTGCCTTCTTCTTGCCGGCCACGGTACGCTTCGGGCCCTTGCGGGTACGTGCGTTGGTCTTCGTGCGCTGTCCGCGAACGGGCAGGCCCTTACGGTGGCGAATACCTTCGTAGCTGCCGATTTCCACCTTGCGGCGGATATCTGCTGCTACTTCGCGGCGAAGGTCACCCTCAACCTTGTAGTTGCCTTCAATGTAGTCACGCAGCTCAACCAGCTGGGTATCGGTGAGGTCCTTAACTCGGACGTCAGCGCTGATGCCAGTGGCAGCCAGGGTTTCGTGTGCACGGGTCTTGCCCACGCCGTAGATGTAAGTAAGCGCAATTTCCAACCGCTTTTCGCGGGGAATGTCTACGCCAGCGAGACGAGCCATATTGGCGGTACTCCTTGTATAAACCGGAGGTCGTAGGCAGTACACCCGCACTTTCAGTGCGGCCCCAGCCTCCGACCGGGGGTTAGCTGTCCGGGCTCATACGTCCCAATTCAGCTTGTGCTGCCTTTATTTACTTGCGTGGGTTAGCAACCCAGGGTTTCCCGTGAAGGAAATTAGCCCTGGCGCTGCTTGTGGCGCGGGTTCTCGCAGATCACCATGACCCGGCCATTACGGCGGATCACTTTGCACTTTTCGCAGATCTGCTTGACGCTCGGCTTGACCTTCATGGCGTTCCTTTGCGTGTTGCAGTTGGTCAGCTGGACCGGCCTTCGGCTATTGCTCTGGCCGCCCAGTGTTTACTTGTAGCGGTAGACGATACGACCACGTGTCAGGTCGTACGGGCTCAGCTCCACCACTACCCGGTCCTCAGGGAGAATCCTGATGTAGTGCTGGCGCATTTTTCCAGAGATGTGCGCCAGAACGATGTGCTTGTTGGTGAGCTCAACGCGAAACATCGCATTAGGCAGCGCCTCAGTCACAACGCCCTCGATCTCAATGACCCCGTCCTTCTTGGCCATACCCTCCGCTAACTGTTGTTGCCACAGCCTTCCGGTTGGCACCGGACATGACTGCGAACGTTTTTGATTGATTGGTTTCTGCTATCCGACCGCAAAAGGGCGCAAACAGGGCAGACAACCAACAGACAACACTACGCCATCTTGGCAGGAATGTTAAATCGGACCATGGTAGCGCACTACCGGGCCGTACGCAGCATATTCGCCCGCCGGGGTTCTGACGGCTACAGCCCGGGAGATGCCGTCCAAGATGGCATCGGTCACGACGTCGGCCGCCGCGCTCTGCAGCGCGACGAGGCTGAACTGGCGGGGCGTCCCGGCGCCCTGGTCCAGCTCGACGGCGCCGGTGGCCAGGCAGAACACCGTGTCCCCGTCCGCCAGGGTATGGCTCGGATTCAGCGCCCGGGCCAGCCCGGCATGGGCAGCCGAGGCGGTCCGCTTGCAGTCCGCCTTGCTCAGGACGGCGTTGGTGGCGACGACGACGAGCGTTGTGTTGAGCGGTGGCGCTTCCTGCGCTGCCGGATCCGCGCCCTGCTCGCCTTTCGCCTCAGCAGCTGAAACCCTCGACCCGAAGGGCATCCCTACCGCATTGACGACGGCGATCGCGCCCACCACAACCCCGTTCTCGAGGGTGACTGAGGCTGTGCCGACCCCGCCTTTGTACGTCCCCCGGCCGACTACCGCTCCGGTGCCGGCTCCCACGTTGCCGCGTTCGACGTCGTGGCCTTCCGGCTGTGCGGCGGCGGCAGCAGTTGCCGCGTAGCCCATCTCCTCGTCGGGGCGGGCGGAGAAATCGCCGCCGCGGCCCAGGTCGAAGATGGCCGCGGCGGGGACGATCGGCACCAGGCCGCCGGGCACCGGGAAGCCCCTTCCGTCCTCCTCGCACCAGCGCTGGGCACCGCGCGCTGCGACGAGCCCGAAGGCACTGCCGCCTGTGAGCACCACGGCATCGACCCGCTGCGAGAGCGTTGTGGGATCAAGGGCATCGGTCTCGAAGGTAGCCGGGCCGCCGCCGCGGACGTCCACGGAGCCGACTGTTCCGGGCGGCGGCAGCACCACGGTTACCCCGGTGAGCCAGCCGTCGTCGGGGTGGACACCGCCGTCGGACCGGACACCGCCGTCGGACCTCTGGACATTTCCTGATTTCTGGACGTGGCCCACCCGGATTCCGGTGACGTCAGTGATCGCTCCCATGGCTCCATTGTGCGCCTTCGCCAACAAATGAGTGTCTACTCCCACCCGTTTCGCGACCCGCGGGGGCAAGTCCGGCCGCGAAAACAAACATCATGTAATACTGCCAGCAACACGGCGTTAACGGGCAAGGAAGCCTTGACTAACAATCCTCCGACGAGGGCTTGTGCGGGATTCCGCCCACCAACCATGTGGTGAAGTGAAGCTATCCCCACACCCATTGGCCTGCCACCCGCGGGCCCGGATCCGTTAGAGACCGAATGACAAGACAACTGACTGACCGGCCGCCCGCCGTCGTTGCAGCCAGTCCGGCGCTGCGGCGCCGGGCCAGGTGGTCCGGCAGGACGCGCCGGGACTTCTTCGTTTTCCTGGCCCTGGCGCTGCCCAACCTGGTGCTGATCGGGGTGTTCACCTACCTTCCCCTCATCAACAACGTGTACTACTCCACCCTGGACTGGACGCTGGGGTCTGCGTCGGCCACGGTGGTGGGGCTTGACAACTACGTCACGTTCTTCACCAGCGCCGATGCCGCCAAGGTGCTGGGCACCACCGCAGTCTTCACGCTGGTAACGGTGGGCGGCTCCATGGTTCTTGGCCTGCTGGTCGCGCTGGCGCTCAACTCGAAAGTCCGGGGCACCACGTTCGCCCGTTCCGCGGTGTTCGCGCCCTACGTGCTGAGCGGAGTGGGCGTGGGCCTGGTGTGGCTGTTCATCTTCGACCCCGGCTACGGCGTGCTCGCCTGGGTCCTCCGGGGCTGGGCCAGCAGAGCCCGCAGTGGATCAACGATCCGCAGCTGTCCCTGGTGATGGTGATCATCGTCTACATCTGGAAGAACCTGGGGTACTGCGCCGTCGTATACCTCGCCGGGCTGCAGTCCCTGCCGCAGGACGTCATGGAGGCCGCATCCCTCGACGGCGCCAACGGGTTCCGTCGCTTCCTCAGCATGTCCGTTCCGCTGCTCTCCCCCACCACGTTCTTCCTGCTGATCACCACCATGCTCAGCTCGCTCCAGGCGTTCGACCTCATCCGGATCATGACGCCCCTGGGCAACGGCACCAGCACGCTGATCTACGAGGCCTACCTCCAGGCCTTCGGCGCGTTCAACCGGGCGGGGTACTCAGCGTCGATCTCCGTGGTGCTCTTCGCCATCCTGCTGATCATCACCGTGCTGCAGCTGCGCTTCGTCGAACGGAAGGTGCACTACTCATGAGCACGCACCGCCCGCTGTCCCGGGCCAACCTTGTCCAGACGATCGCCGGCGGCTACGTCCCGCTGATCCTGGCCACGCTGGTGGTGTTCCTGCCGCTGCTCTGGATGATCCTGAGCTCGTTCAAGCAGCCCGGCGAGATCATCACCATGGACCTGAAGATCCTTCCGGAGAGCCTGAACCCGGAAAACTACAACATCGCCATGACCACGGTGCCGTTCGCGCAGTTCTTCCTGAACAGCACCATCGTCACTGTGGTTGGCGCAACCATCAAGGTGCTGCTGGCCATCCTCACCGCCTATGCCCTGGTGTTCGTCCGGTTCCCGTTCAAGAACGCCATCTTCGTGCTCATCCTCGTGGCGCTGATGGTCCCGCCGCAGGTGTCCATCCTGCCGAACTACATCCTCATTGCCGGCATGGGCGGGAAGAACACCCTGTGGGGCATCATCCTGCCCGGCCTGGGAACCGCTTTCGGCACCTTCCTGCTGCGCCAGCACTTCCTGACGCTGCCGGCCTCCATTTTGGAGTCTGCCGAGATCGACGGCGCCGGACACTGGCGCCGTCTCTGGCGGATCGTGGTGCCGGTTTCGGTGCCGTCCATCGCCACCGTGGCACTGGTCACCGTGGTGAGCGAATGGAACGACTACATCTGGCCGCTCATCATCACGGACAGGCCCGAGACAATGACCCTGCCCGTAGGCCTCACACTGCTGCAGAACTCCGAAGGCAACGGTTCCGGCTGGGGCATCCTCATGGCCGGTGCCGTGCTGGTGATCGTCCCCATCCTGGTGGTGTTCGCAGCGCTCCAGCGCTACATCGTGGCCGGCCTCACCCAAGGCAGCGTCACCGGCTAGGACCGCGTCGCCGCAGACCGGCACCGCCAGCTTCACGGCACCCGCCATCATCACGGCAGCAGTTCGTCATCCAACCCGTACAACGAGTCAGCATGAGCAATCACCTTTGAGAGGATCCACAATGGGTATGAATCTTGATCGCAGGCATTTCCTGGGACTGGCAGGCGCCGGAGCCGGCGCCGCCGCGCTGGCAGCCTGCGGCGGCCCGTCCACCGGAGGAACGACGCCCGCAAGCGAAGCCGCCGAGATCGATTTCAGCGGAGTCAAGCCGGCCGCCGCCATCGACTTCTGGACCAGCCACCCGGGCAAATCCCAAGACGTGGAAAAATCCATCATCGCGAAGTTTCAGGCCAAGTTCCCGGACATCAAAGTGAACCTGGTGACCGCCGGAGCCAACTACGAGGAAATCGCCCAGAAGTTCCAGACATCCCAGGCGGCCAAGGAAGCCCTGCCCGGACTGGTGGTGCTGTCCGACGTCTGGTGGTTCCGCTACTTCACCAACGGCAACATCATTCCGCTGGACGGCCTGGTGAAGCAGCTGGACATCAAGGTGGACGACTTCCAGAAGTCCCTTGTGGCGGACTACCAGTACGACAACAAGCAGTGGGCACTCCCCTACGGCCGGTCAACGCCGCTCTTCTACTACAACAAGGACCATTTCAAGGCCGCCGGCATCCCGGACCGGGCACCGAAAACCTGGCAGGAATTCGCGGAGTGGGCGCCCAAGCTGAAGGCAAGCTCCGGTGCGCAGTACGCCTACATCTACCCCGCACTGGCGGGGTACGCCGGATGGACCCTGCAGAACAACCTCTGGGGCTGGGGCGGCAGCTGGTCCAATGAGTGGACCATCAACTGCGACTCGGCGGAATCCGTGGAGGCGCTGCAGTGGGCCCAGGACTCCATCTACAAGGACGGCTGGGCGGGTGTCTCCTCCAAAGAGGCGGCCGACGACTTCGCCGCCGGCATCACCTCGTCCACCATCTCGTCCACCGGGTCGCTGCTCGGCGTCCTGAAGTCGGCCAAGTTCAACGTGGGTGTGGGCTTCCTTCCCGGCGGCCCCAAGGTGGAAAGCGGCGTCTGCCCCACGGGCGGTGCGGGCCTGGGCATTCCCAGCGGCGTCAGCAAGGAAGTCCAGCTGGCGGCCGCCACCTTCCTGAAGTTCATGACCGAGCCGGAGAGCACGGCGGAGTTCTCGGCCGCCACGGGATACATGCCCACACGTGTCTCCGCCGACATGACGTCGGTGCTGGCCAAGACCCCACAGATCAAGACGGCCATGGACCAGCTGACGGCCACCCGCGTCCAAGACAACGCCCGCGTGTTCCTGCCGGGTGCCGACCAGGAAATGGCCAAGGCCGCCGCGAAGATCCTCACCCAGCAGGGTGACGTCAAGGCCACGATGACCGACCTGAAGTCGACGCTGGAGGGCATCTACACGAAGGACGTCAAGCCCAAGCTCAAGAGCTGACGCGCCTTTCCGGACGTCGCTCCGGTTCCGCGATACGCAAAATCCCTGGCGACACCCGGATTCGGGTGTCGCCAGGGATTTTCTGCGTCCCAGGGGTATTTGCGCGTCGCTGCGGGATCGTCCCTTCGGGATCGTTGCTGCGGGATCCTTCTAGGGGATCGGCACGGGGACCACGCCCAGCGGCGCAAGCCGCTCCGCACCGCCGTCGGGCGCCGACAGCACCCAGATGCCCTTCTCATGGACGGCGACCGAGTGCTCCCACTGGCAGGAGCGCTTACCATCGGTGGTGACCACGGTCCAGTCGTCGTCGAGCACGGCGGTCTCGATGCTGCCGCGGACCAGCATGGGCTCAATGGCGAGGCACAGTCCGGGCCGGATCTTGGGCCCGCGGTGGCTGGTGCGGTAGTTCAGCACGTCAGGAGCCATGTGCATTTCCGAGCCGATGCCGTGGCCCACGTAGTCCTCGAGGATGCCCAGCGGCTTGCCCTGCACGGAGGAGACGTAGTCGTCCACCGCACAGCCGATGTCCCCCACGAACTTACCGGTGGCCAGGGCCGCGATGCCGCGCCACATGGCTTCCTCGGTGACTTCGGACAGCCGGACGTCTTCCAGATCGGGGGTCCCCACGATCACGGTCCGGGCCGAATCGGAGTGCCAGCCGTCCAGGATCGCGCCGCCGTCGATCGAGATGATGTCGCCGTCTTTCAGGACACGGTTGCCCGGGATCCCGTGGACCACTTCCTCGTTGACCGAGGTGCAGATGGTGGCGGGGAACCCGTGGTAGCCCAGGAAGTTGGACTTGGCGCCCGCCTCATCGAGGACTGCCGCGAAGACCGCGTCCAGCTGGGCCGTGGTGGTGCCGGGAGTGGCCGCCGCTACCGCAGCATCCAGGGCGCGGCTCAGGACCAGGCCGGCCTCATGCATGGTGCGCATTTGGGCGTTGGTCTTGTATTCGATGCGGGGCTGTCCGAATGCCATGTATACCTCAGTGCTTCGTCTCGCTGGCGGGATGCGTTCATCCCAGGTCTCTGATCCATTCTCCCGCACCCGCGAAGCTACTCGGAACAGGGGCCACTCCCAGCCCCTCCCGCAGGCGGCGCGTGGAGTACGTGCGCTCGAAGCCAAGCTGGCTGACGGCATAGCGGGTAAGCCACGGCGGCTTCCGCGTCACCCCTGCCACCGCCTCAAGCGACGCCGCCAGCGTCATCGCCGCACGCGCCGGGATGAACCCGAGTTCGACGTCGGACCGGCCAGCGGTGTCCAGCACCTCCCGCAGGACTCCGCCGAGGGCCACTGGCCGGTGGTCCGCCACATTGACGGGGCCGGTGACATCCGATGTGCACGCGGCGAGCGCCGCCTGCACGAGATTGCCGATCGACGTGAGCTGGTGCCGGACGTCCGGACCTCCGACGCTCAGGAGCCGGCCGCGGCTCACGTTGCTGATCAGGCGGGGCAGGAGCGTCCGGTCACCCGGACCGTAGACTCCGTGCGGCCTGAGGATCAGCGAATTCCGGTGCCTTGCAGCGGCTCCTTCTGCCAGGGCCTTGGAACTTGAATACGCGTTCAGGTACCGTCCCGCCACGGCTTCCTCCGGCCGGTCCACGCACGGCTGCCACCACGGGTAGACGCTGGAGCTGGAGATGTGGACCAGCCGTGCACGCGGGAAGGTCGCTGCAACCGCTTCGGTCCCCTGTACGTTGACACGGTGGAAGAGCTGCGGCGGGCCCCAGTCGCCTACGTGCGCTCCGGCGTGCACGACGGCGTCCACCTCCGGCGGTGCGGACAGTCCGCCGGCGCCGAGGTCCCACACGCTGAGACCCGGCAAGTGGCGCCGGCCGTACCTGACGACGTCCCACCCACGTTCCTCCGCAGCAGTGGCTACGGCTCCGCCAACGAAGCCGCTGGCCCCGGTCACTGCGATCCTCATATGGCGCTTTCGGGCGGCCGGCCGGGTGTGCGGTCAGCAAAGAGGGCCCGCAGGGCGAGCCGGTCGGGCTTGCGGTGCCGGCCGGACGCCGGCAGTTTGGCCATCATCTCGATCCGGTCCGGCAGCGCCGACTCGTCAATGAGTTTGGGAAGCTCCCGGCGCAGCGTCCGCAGCAGTGCCTCAGGCTCCCGGCCGGTCCGGGGCTCGACGGCGAGCCACACCGCTTCGTCCCCGATGCCGTCCGGCACTCCCACCATCACGGCCTGGCCCACGCCGTCGATCCCGGCGATTACCGACTCGTGGAGGGCCGGATAGATGTTGGTCTTTCCACGTATGATCATGTCCTTCTTGCGCCCCAGCAGGACCAGCCTCGGCTCGCTGGAGGAGCCGGCCGGGCCGGTGCTGGCCGGGCCGGCCGGGCCGCAGCCGGTGGCGGCCGGGCCACTGCCAGCCGGGCCACTGCCGCTCGGAGCCGCCGGGCCGTGGTCCACCCGCACCAAATCTCCGGTGGCATGTTCATGCATCGCGTCGTCGCCGAGGTAGCCCAGGCACATGTTCGGTCCGGAGACGATCAGCTCGTGGTCTTCGGCCACACGGAAGCTCACACCCGGCAGCGGCTCGCCGAGGTAGTCGCCCTCCCCCGACCCGCCGGCCGTGCGGAATTCGGCCGTGCGGCCGGAGGCGAAGTCCAGCTTTTCGCGGCCTCCTGCGATGGCGATGGGAAGCACCTCCGTCATGCCGTAGATGCAGTGGAACCGGACACCTGGCAGGAGCCTGGCTGCCCGGTCAAGGAAGGGGGCCAGCACCGGGGCGGCGCCCAGCATCACCGATTTCAGGCTGTCCGGCCAGGCCAGCTGTGCTGCTTCGACGGCATCGAGGATCGGCGCCAGCTGCGAGGGGACCAGGAAGATGTGGGTTGCCGCCGAATACCCCCTTGTAGCGCCGAGTTCGGACGCGAAGCGCAGCGGATCCAGTGTGGCGGACAGCCCGTACGCCGGCATGGTCCAGTGCGCCCCGGCGATCAGGGCAGGCAGCCCCATCATCAGTTGCTCCGAATGGATGCGGTCTCCGGCCGCGAAGGTGCAACGGGTGCTCAGCTGGCTGAATCCGGCGGCCAGGGTCCCCCGGGTGTGCACCACCCCCTTGGGATGACCGGTGGTGCCGGAGGTGAAGATGATCACCGCTTCCTGCCCCGGCGCGGGCATCATGCGCGGCATCCCGCCGCGGCTGCCTCCCCCGTCGCACGCGCCGCCGCCGTTCTTGGTGCCGCCGTCGTACTTGGTGCCACCGCCGTGTCGGGCCGTGCGGGACAGGGACCTGACGTTCGTGGATCTCAGCGGGACCCCCGGGAGCCACGGACCGGAGTGATAATGCCGGACCTTCATCGCCCCGTAGTCCGGGAGCAGCAGGCCGCGCCGCCGGGCAAGCGGCCGGAGCGGTCCCCTGGCGCTGAGCGCGTAGAGGAGGGACTCGGCTGCCGCCCACCGTGGGGATGCCAGCGCGGTCCTGTTCCGGAAGAGCTCCGGCCCCACGCCCGGGTCGATGAACACGATTGCACCGCCCGCCCGCACGGCGGCAAGAGCCAGGGTGAAAGCGGCCGGACCGGGCCGGACGGAAAACAGCAGACGCTCCCCCGGCCCGAAGCCGTCATTCCGTAAGCCCGCGGCCGTCAACTCGATCCCGGCAGCGAGGTCCCGGTACGAAATGGTCTTGCCGGGCCTGCCGTTGCGTTTGCCGGGCGCTGTGATGGCAGGGTGGTCAGGGTATCTGGCCGCGGCGTCGTAGACGGCGGCAATGAGGTCCAGTTCATTGTCAGTTGGCACGGGCAAGCTCCAGGGCTTTGTAGTGCGGAATGAGCACGTTACGGCTGACGGCGCGGGAGCGGATGTGCCACGGCCTGCGGCTGTACTCGTCCAGGAGCACGGTAAGGGCGCAGTTGATTTCGGCCATCGCCAGCGGCATGCCAATGCAGAAATGTGCGCCTGCTCCGAACCACAGCTGGCGGGCCGCCGCCGGGATGGGCGTTCCCGGGTCAAAACCGCCCAGGCTCTTGACGGCGTGCACAGTCGAAAGCAGGATCCTGTCCCCCGCCCTGATCCTGACGCCGCCCAGCCGGCCCGCCGCCGTCGCCTCGCGCAGCATCATCGGCGACGGCGCCGTGTACCTGAGCCCCTCGTTGACGGCGTCCGGCAGGCCGCTGCGGTCCGCCGCCAGGCCCGGCAGCCTGCCGTCGTCGAACAGCAGGGCCGCCAGGCGCGGAACATACGACACCAGGGTCTCGGTCCCGGCGATCACGAAGGCGCTGACAATCCCCACGGCTTCGTCCTCGCTCAGTCCCAGGACGCGAAGGCGCCCGGGAAACGTTGAGGCGTCGTCGCTGCGGTAGGCATGGCGTACCGGTCCGGCAAGAATTTCGACGGCGGACCTCGCCTTTGCCACCTGCGGCGCCGCCAGCCGCGGCCGGCCCAGCCGGACCAGCGAGGTGATGGAGGTGCCGAGGTTGAAGAGTTCGTTGTCCGGCAGGCGTCCGGGTGCATTGTCGCGGACGCCCAGCAGCCTGCTGATCACTCCCCCGGACAGTTCCTTCACCAGGCCCACGAACTCCACGGATCCCCGCGGTCCAGGCCCGCCGCCAGCCGCTCCCGCAGCCGGACTGCGGCCGGAGCCACTATGGACTCAACCGCCCGCGGCGTGAACAGCCCGTTCAGGCGGCGCCGTAGCTCAAGGTGTTCCTCACCGTGCATGTTCAGGAGGGCACGCGGGCCCACTACGGGAGTCCACAGCGCTCCGGAGGCTTTGCTTCCGGATTTCGAATAGCTGGCGTCCAGGAGGACTTCGCGGACCAGCGAGGCCTCGCTGACCAGCACGCCGAGGCCCGGCAGCCGGACCACGGGCCGCAGCTTCCCCAGGCCGCGGATCAGCGGATACGCCACCGGGTGGGCGCCTATGTGCAGGCGCCGCTCCCAGGCTGCCAGGCCGGGCGCGGCCGGGCTCCAGGCTGCCCCCGCCTTTCCGGCCAGGGCAGTCACCGGATGTCCACGTGCTCGGGGCGGAACCGGTGGTCCGCGTACCAGGCAAGGGTGTTGGGCAGGCCCCAGGCCCTGACCCGGCGGGAGGACCCGAACACCACCACGTTGCGGCGCAAGCCATAGGCGCGGGTGAGCTTCCGGACGCGGTTGGAGAGCGCCCGGTCCTCGTGCAGCTCCTCGATGCTGGTGCGGGGAAAGCCCCCCGAGCGCAGGTACAGCTCCGCCGTGATGGCCATATTGCAGCCGGGCAACATCTGGTAGGGGCCAAGGTACCCTTCCCCTTTGTTACCCGGGCGGATGCGGCCGAAGAACGAGGCCACCTCCACGGCCAGCAGCATGAGCCAGCGACTGCTGCGGCCCAAGCCCTCGTCCAGGCGCGGGTTCAGCTGCCCGGCAATCATTCCCAGCCCGTCGTCGAACGCTTCCATGATCCGCAGTGTCCAGTCCGGCGCCGGCAGGCAGTCCGCGTCCGTGCGGGCCAGCCAGCGCGCGCCGTTCAGGGCGCCGAAGCGCATGCCTGTATCAGCAGCGGCTCCGGTTCCCTTTTGCAGTTCGTGGATCAGGCGGACATCCATGCCCGGGTGCAGCCGGTCAAAGTCCGCCACGATGGCCCGGGTAGCGTCGGTGGAGCCGTTGTCCACCACCACGACAGTGAAGTCCTGGTGAAGCTGGACGGCCAGGGCGTCCAGGGACTGCCGGATCAGCTTTTCTTCGTTCAGCGCAGGCATGGCAACACATAGCGCCCGTACCTGCGGGGTCACAGGCGCACCACGGCGATGCCCAGGCTCACGCCACCGGCGAGTCCCACCAGCGCCACGAGGTCGCCGGGTCCGCACCTGCCCAGGTCCTGTGCCACCTTCAACTGGAGCGGCAGGCTCACCGAGGCCATGTTGCCGTACTCCTCCACGGTCTTGACGAGCTTGTCCTGCGGCACCCCGGCCCCGCGGGCAAAGATGTCCCGGTAGGGTGCGCTCACCTGGTGCACGCACACCACGGCGAAGTCAGACCATGTGAGGCCCAGTCCGCCCAGTGTCTCGTCGAGGATCCCCCGGCCCAGGTCCAGGAATGCGTCCTTGAGCTTTTCACCGTCCATGTTGAAGTACGTCGCCTCCGGGTCCCGCGGGGCAACAGAGCCTCCCGTGGCCAGCGTGCCCACGGCCCAGTGGCTGCTCTTCGCCGTGAAGCCCAGACCCAGCACCCGGGCACCGGCGTCGTCGTAAGGGTCGGCCGGTTCCAGGAGCAGGGCGCAGCCGGCGTCGCTCATGGTGTACCCCGGGAAGGCTGCGGCGAAGGTCTCCTGGTCCGGAACGGACCAGCGCACGGCCCGCGACGGCGACTCCCCGCTGACCAGCAGCACCCGCCGGTAGCGGCCGGTGCCGATCAGGGCATCGGCCACCTCGAGACCGTTCAGCAGGCTGTTGCAGGCATTCTTGACGTCCATCACCGGGCAGCCCGCGCCAAGTCTGGCGGCCACCATGTGGCCGGTGGCCGGTTCCACCATGTCCTGGCTTGCCGACGCGAAAATGATGAGGTCGACGTCGGCCGGCTGGAGACCGCGGCCGGCCAGCAGTTTGGCGGCGGCGGTGGCCGCGAGGTCGGAGGCCTGCTCAGTGCAGGCCATCACTGACCGTGTCCGGATCCCTGTCAGCCGGTCGATGAGGCCCTTCGGCACGCGGAAGTCCGGGCTGGAGGCGGCGAGCCGCCGCTCAAGTTGCCCGGTGCCCAAACGCGCCGCAGGCAGGTAGACCTCAAGGCCGGCGATTCTGGCCGCCCCTTGAAGGGTTTGGTTCATGCAGTATCCCCCACAGACAATGCGTCCGGTGATCCCGGGCTGGACGTGCCAAAACAAGGAAGGGCGCGTCCCGTACTCGATGGTACGGGACGCGCCCTTCACGGCACTGGAGGCAAGCCGGGACCGTTGTCAGTCCCGGGTCTCCGGCAAGTCCTCGATCAGGCTGCCTGTGCTGCCTTGATGGCCTGCATGACGCGGTCGGTGACCTCGTCGATGCCGCCGATGCCGTCAACCCGGGTCAGGATGCCGCGCTCGGCATACTTCGCCACCACGGCTTCGGTCTGCTCGTGGTAGAGGTCCAGCCGGTGGCGGATGACGGCTTCGTTGTCGTCGCTGCGGCCGGTTTCCTTGGCACGGCCCATGAGACGGTGGACCAGTTCCTCATCATCGGCGGTCAGCTGCAGGACAACGTCCAGCTTCTGCTCACCGTTGGCGAGGATCTCATCGAGGTAGTCCACCTGCGCTGTGGTGCGCGGGTAACCGTCCAGGAGGAAACCGTTCTCGACGTCGTCCTCGCTGAGGCGGTCGCGCACCATCTTGTTGGTGACGCTGTCCGGCACGAAATCCCCGGCGTCCATGTACTTCTTGGCCTCGACGCCCAAAGGCGTCTCACCCTTGACGTTGGCGCGGAAGATATCGCCGGTTGAGATCGCAACGACGCCGAGGCGTTCGGAAATCCGTTCCGCCTGCGTTCCCTTGCCGGAACCCGGAGGTCCGATAATCAACATTCTCGTCATCGCAAAAGCCCTTCGTAGTGACGTTGTTGTAGCTGCGCGTCAATCTGCTTGACCGTTTCCAGGCCTACACCCACCATGATCAGGATCGATGTGCCACCGAACGGGAAGTTCTGGTTGGCGTTGATCATGACCAGGGCGACCAGCGGGATCAGTGCCACGAAGCCCAGGTAAAGGGCGCCGGGCAGGGTGATCCTGGAAAGGACGTACTGCAGATAGTCGGCTGTCGGCTTACCGGCCCGGATGCCCGGGATGAAGCCGCCGTACTTCTTCATATTGTCGGAAACCTCTTCAGGATTGAAAGTGATTGCGACATAGAAGTAAGTGAAGAAAACAATCATGGCGAAATAGAGCGCCATGTAGATGGGGTGGTCACCGCGGGTGAGGTTGTTGTTGATCCACTCAACCCACGGCTGCATCGGTTCGCCCTGCTTGGGCCGGTTGAACTGCGAGATCAGGCCCGGCAGGTACAGCATCGATGAAGCGAAGATGACGGGCACGACGCCGGCCATGTTCACCTTGATGGGGATGTACGTGCTGGTCCCGCCCACGGTCCGGCGGCCGATCATGCGCTTGGCATACTGCACCGGAATGCGGCGCTGGGACTGTTCAACGAACACCACGAGGGCCACGGTGAGCAGGCCGATCACGATAACCATAAAGAACGTTCCGGGACCCTGGGCCTTCCAGATGGCACCCAGCGAGGTGGGGAAGCCGGCGGCGATCGAGGTGAAGATGAGCAGTGACATGCCGTTGCCCACGCCCTTCTCCGTGACGAGCTCGCCCATCCACATGATCAGGCCGGTGCCGGCGGTCAGCGTGATGACGATGAGGATCGTGGTGATGACACTCGCGTCCGGGATAATGTCCAGCTGGCAGTTGGGCAGCAGCTGGCCGGAACGTGCCAGCGACACCAGTGTCGTGGCGTTCAGCAGGCCCAGGGCGATGGTGAGGTAACGCGTGTACTGCGTCAGCTTGGACTGCCCGGATGCGCCTTCCTCATACAGCTGCTGGAACCGGGGAATGACCACCCGGAGCAGCTGCACAATGATGCTGGACGTGATGTACGGCATGATCCCGAGCGCGAAGATCGAGACCTGCAGCAATGCACCGCCGCTAAACAGGTTGACGAGCTGGTAGATGCCGCCCGTGGTCTGACCGTTCTGCAAGCATTGCTGGACATTCTGGTAGCTCACACCAGGCGAGGGGATGAAGGCACCCAAGCGGAAGATTGTGATGATTCCCAGCGTGAACAACAACTTGCGTCGCAGATCAGGCGTGCGAAAGGCCCGGCCGAATGCGCTAAGCAAGCGTCCTCCTGATTGGTTTATAAAGTCGTGTGAGATAGGTCAATAAAACCCAACAACCGAGTCTAACGGGTTGATGCGCCCCGCGAACAATCGGTGAGGTCCCAAATGATAAAAAACTCCCGGTACGCAGGGCCTGGGCCCCGCGCACCGGGAGTTCTCACAACGGGCTTCTGCCCCGCCGTCCCCTGTTAGAGAGCGGTGGTGCTTCCGCCTGCTGCTGCAATCTTTTCTGCGGCGCTGGCCGAGAATGCGTGGACCGTGACGTCAACCTTGACGGTGATGTCGCCGGTGCCCAGCACCTTGACGGGCTGGTTCTTGCGAACGGCACCCTTTTCGACCAGGTTGTCCACGGTTACTGCGCCACCTTCCGGGAACAGCTCGTTGAGCTTGTCCAGGTTAACAACCTGGTACTCAACCCGGAACGGGTTCTTGAAGCCGCGCAGCTTCGGCAGGCGCATGTGCAGCGGCAGCTGGCCGCCGGCAAAGCCAGCCTTGATCTGGTAGCGGGCCTTCGTACCCTTGGTACCGCGACCAGCGGTCTTACCCTTGGAACCTTCACCACGACCAACACGGGTCTTGGCGGTCTTGGCACCCGGGGCGGGACGCAGGTGGTGAACCTTCAGTGCGTTCTGCTTCTCAGCAGCGGCGCCCTGTGCCTTTTCGGCGGTGTTCTTCTCTGCCATTTACTTCGCCTCCTCTACCTTTACCAGGTGCGGAACCGTGTTGAGCATTCCAACGGTCACGGCGTCGGCGGTGCGGACAACGGTGTGTCCGATCCGCTTCAGGCCGAGGGACCGAAGGGTGTCGCGCTGGTTCTGCTTGCCGCCAATGGCGGACTTGATCTGAGTGATCTCCAACTGAGCGTCAGAGGGAATCAGGTTCTTAGCCATGACTCAGACACCTGCCTTCTGGTTCAGGAGGGCCTTCACCATTGCCGGCGGAGCGACCTCGTCGAGCGGGAGGCCGCGGCGTGCTGCCACTGCTGCCGGCTCTTCGAGGCGCTTCAGGGCATCAACGGTCGCGTGAACGATGTTGATGGCGTTGGAGGAACCGAGCGACTTGGAGAGGATGTCGTGGATGCCCACGCACTCCAGTACTGCACGGACCGGGCCACCGGCGATAACACCGGTACCGGCGGAAGCCGGACGCAGCATGACGACGCCTGCGGCGGCTTCACCCTGAACGCGGTGCGGGATGGTGCTGCCGATGCGGGGAACGCGGAAGAAGGACTTCTTGGCTTCTTCAACGCCCTTCGCGATTGCGGCAGGAACTTCCTTAGCCTTGCCGTAGCCAACGCCGACCATACCGTTGCCGTCACCAACGACGACCAGGGCGGTGAAGCTGAAGCGACGACCACCCTTGACCACCTTGGAAACGCGGTTGATGGTTACAACGCGCTCTACGAACTGGCTCTTTTCGGCTTCGCGGCCGCCGTCGCGGCCACCACGGCCACCACGATCGCCACGGCCCTGGCCGCGGTCGCCACGCTCGCCACGACGAGCGCCACGGCGGTCGTCAGTGGTAGCAGGCGCAGCGGTCTCAGTTGCCGGAGCAGCTACAGCTTCAGTCACCTGAATGTCCTTTTCGTTATTTTCGGTCACAGTGACAGCCCACCTTCACGTGCGCCGTCAGCGACGGCGGCGATCCGGCCGTGGTACTTGTTACCACCGCGGTCGAAGACAACAGCTTCGATACCGGCAGCCTTGGCACGCTCGGCAACCAGTTCGCCAACGCGCTTAGCCTTGGCGGTCTTGTCACCGTCGAATGCACGAAGGTCGGCTTCCAGTGTGGAAGCGCTCGCTACGGTCAGGCCCTTGGTGTCATCGACAACCTGGACGAATACGTGGCGTGCGGAGCGGTTGACGACCAGGCGAGGGCGTACAGCCGTTCCGGAGATGCGCTTGCGGATACGAAGCTGGCGGCGGCTGCGCTGGGCAGACTTGCTCTTGTTCGTACGCTTCTTGTTAATTGCGATGGCCATGGTTACTTACCAGCCTTTCCGACCTTGCGGCGGATGACTTCGCCGGCGTAGCGGATGCCCTTGCCCTTATAGGGGTCCGGCTTCCGCAGCTTGCGAATGTTGGCAGCAACCTCGCCGACCTGCTGCTTGGAGATACCTGAAACAGAGAGCTTGGTCGGGGTCTCTACTGCAAAGGTGATGCCGTTCGGTGCCGAGACGTTAACCGGGTGGCTGTAGCCCAGAGCGAACTCCAGGTCAGAACCCTTGGCCTGGACGCGGTAACCGGTACCGACAATCTCAAGCTTCTTCTCGTAGCCTGCGGTGACACCCTGGATCATGTTGGCGATCAGGGTGCGGGTCAGGCCGTGCAGCGAACGTGAGGCGCGCTCGTCGTTCGGGCGGGCGACAGTCAGGGTGCCATCTTCCAGGGTGACCTCGATCGGGCTGGGCACAGTGTGGCTCAGCTCGCCTTTGGAACCCTTGACGCTGACGACAGAGCCGTCAACCTTGACCTCAACGCCGGCAGGAACGGTGATGGGGAGACGTCCAATACGTGACATTATTCTCTTCCTTTCCCGTTACCAGACGTAAGCGAGGACTTCGCCGCCCACGCCCTTCTTGCCGGCCTGCTTGTCAGTCAAGAGGCCGGAAGAGGTGGACAGGATAGCGACACCCAGGCCACCGAGCACGTGCGGCAGGTTGGTGGACTTCGCGTAAACGCGGAGTCCCGGCTTGGAAATACGACGAACGCCAGCGATTGAACGCTCGCGGTTCGGACCGAACTTGAGCTCGAGGGTCAGCTTCTTGCCGACCTCAGCGTCTTCTTCTTTCCAGGAGGCGATGTAACCTTCGGCCTTCAGGATGTCGGCAACGCGTGCCTTGAGCTTGCTGTACGGCATAGACACGGTGTCGTGGTATGCCGAGTTTGCGTTGCGCAGACGCGTAAGCATGTCTGCGACGGGATCTGTCATGGTCATGTTGGGCTCTTGCCCTTCCTCATAACGGTTTCCGCCTTGCCATCCCGTGCGGGAAGCGGCAAAGCCGGACCTTCTATGTAGCTAGATTAAGCTTCGGTCTTGAACGGGAAACCAAGCGCCTTGAGCAGCGCGCGGCCTTCGTCGTCGGTCTTGGCGGTGGTCACGACGGTGATGTCCATACCGCGAACGCGGTCAATGGAATCCTGGTCGATCTCGTGGAACATAACCTGTTCGGTCAGACCGAAGGTGTAGTTGCCGTTGCCATCGAACTGCTTGCCACTGAGGCCCCGGAAGTCACGGATACGCGGCAGAGCCAGCGTGACCAGACGGTCCAGGAATTCCCACATGCGGTCCCCACGCAGAGTTGCGTGTGCACCGATGGGCATGCCTTCGCGCAGCTTGAACTGTGCGATCGACTTACGGGCCTTGGTTACCTGCGGCTTCTGACCGGTGATCAGGGTCAGATCGCGGACAGCGCCGTCGATCAGCTTGGAGTCCTTAGCGGCATCTCCAACACCCATGTTCACAACGACCTTGACCAGACGGGGAACCTGGTTGACGTTTTCGTACTTGAATTCCTCAATGAGCGTGCTCTTGATGGAATCCGCGTACTTGGTCTTCAGACGAGGAACGATCTTGCTTGCCGGAGTCTCGAGAGTCTCAGTCATTAGATGTCCTTCCCGGAGCTCTTGGCCACGCGTACGCGCACTTCACGCTTCACGCCATTGCGCTCAACGGTCTCGGTGCGGAAACCGACGCGGGTGGGCTTCTTGGTAGAGGGGTCAACCAGAGCCACGTTGGAGATGTGGATTGAAGCCTCTACGACCTCGATGCCACCGGTCTTGGTGCCGCGCTGCGACTGACCGACCTTGGTGTGCTTGGTTACGCGGTTAACGCCTTCGACCAACACGCGGTTGGTGTTCGGGAATACGCGCAGAACCTTGCCCTGCTTGCCTTTGTCGCCGCCGCGCTCAGCCTTGGCGCCAGTGATGACCTGAACGAGGTCACCCTTTTTGATCTTAGCCATGGACTAGAGCACCTCCGGAGCCAGAGAAACGATCTTCATGAACTTCTTGTCACGAAGTTCACGACCAACCGGTCCGAAGATACGGGTACCGCGGGGGTCACCGTCGTTCTTCAGGATCACAGCTGCGTTCTCGTCAAACTTGATGTAGGAACCATCCGCACGGCGGCGTTCCTTCTTGGTACGGACGATGACAGCCTTGACGACATCGCCCTTCTTTACGTTGCCGCCCGGAATTGCGTCCTTGACGGTAGCGACGATGACGTCGCCAATGCCTGCGTAGCGACGGCCAGATCCACCGAGAACGCGAATGGTAAGGATTTCCTTAGCACCCGTGTTGTCGGCGACCTTGAGTCGCGACTCCTGCTGAATCACTATTTACTCCTTGCGTCGCGCTGGTTCTCAGACCGAAAATCTCCCTACGGAATGAGCCTTGCGGAACGGTTGATCGGGGTGTCTCTTGACCTGCCTGGATTTTGCCAGACCAGGCCTAAACGCCCGTGCCAAAAACATTTGCTTCCCAAGTGGATCCCGACTGCTCGGGACGCGAGGGGCACTATGCCGTGGCACGATTGTTTACGAGGTAGATGACGGCGCACGAACGGCGCCATACAAACTCAAAATCTTAGCACGTTCCAGCCCCTGGGGACTAACCGGTGCGGAGGCTGTGCGTGGACACGGGAAAGGCCCGCTCCCCTTGCGGGGAACGGGCCTTCCTGGTCAGCAGGGACCTTCGCCGGACGGATCCGGACAGGTGCTACTTTGCCTTTTCGAGGATCTCCACCAGGCGCCACCGCTTGGTAGCGGACAGCGGGCGGGTCTCGGCGAGGAGAACGAGGTCGCCGATGCCGGCGGTGTTCTCTTCGTCGTGAGCCTTGATCTTCGTGTTGCGGCGGATGACCTTGCCGTAAAGGGCGTGCTTCACGCGGTCTTCGACCTGGACAACGATGGTCTTTTCCATCTTGTCCGAGACGACATAGCCGCGCTTCGTCTTACGGTAACCGCGCTCGTCAGCCTTGGCTGCGCCGGAAACAGTTTCCGTCACGTTCTCGTCCTTTTCACTCACTTGGCATCCTCCTCGGTCTCAACCGTTTCAGCCTTTTCAGCCTTCTTGGTTGCAGCCTTCTTGGACTTCTTTTCTTCCTTGGCTTCCACAACCGGTGCGGCAACCTCGGCACGAATGCCCAGCTCGCGCTCACGGAGAACGGTGTAGATGCGTGCGATGTCCTTCTTTACCGCACGCAGGCGACCGTGGTTCTCCAGCTGGCCGGTGGCGGACTGGAAACGCAGGTTGAACAGCTCTTCCTTGGACTTGCGGAGTTCTTCAACGAGACGCTCGTTGTCGAAACCGTCCAGCTGTGCGGGTGCGAGATCCTTCGACCCTACTGCCATTTCTATTCACCACCTTCGCGACGCACAATGCGTGCCTTCAACGGGAGCTTGTGGATTGCCAGGCGCAGGGCCTCGCGAGCTACCTCTTCATTGACACCGGAGAGTTCGAAGAGAACCCGGCCCGGCTTTACGTTTGAGACCCACCATTCCGGAGAACCCTTACCGGAACCCATGCGGGTTTCGGCCGGCTTCTTCGTCAGCGGACGGTCCGGGTAGATGTTGATCCAGACCTTACCGCCACGCTTGATGTGGCGGGTCATCGCGATACGGGCAGATTCGATCTGACGGTTGGTGACGTATGCCGGGCTCAGAGCCTGGATACCCCACTCGCCGAAGGAGACCTGGGTGCCGCCCGTAGCAGCGCCGGAACGACCCGGGTGGTGCTGCTTACGGTGCTTTACTCGACGTGGGATAAGCATTTAAGCCTGTCCTCCTTCTGCAGCAGCAGGTGCTGCCTCAGCTGCCGGAGCTTCTGCAGCAGCAGGTGCTGCATCAGCGGCCGGGCGGTCGGTACGACGACGGCGGTCACCACGGTCAGCGCCACCCGGGCGGCCCGGGCGGTCGCTGGCACCACGTCCGCGGGACGGAGCAGCAGCTGCCTGCTGTGCCAGTTCCTTGGAGGTAACGTCGCCCTTGTAGATCCACACCTTCACGCCGATGCGGCCGAAGGTGGTCTTGGCTTCGTAGAAGCCGTAGTCGATGTTCGCACGGAGGGTGTGCAGCGGCACGCGGCCTTCGCGGTAGAACTCCGAGCGGGACATTTCAGCGCCACCGAGGCGGCCCGAGCAAGCGATACGGATACCCTTGGCACCGGCGCGCTGTGCGGACTGCATGGCCTTCTTCATCGCACGGCGGAACGCCACGCGGGAAGTCAGCTGCTCAGCAACACCCTGCGCAACAAGCTGAGCTTCCATCTCGGGGTTCTTGACCTCGAGGATGTTCAGCTGAACCTGCTTGCCGGTGAGCTTTTCGAGCTCGCCGCGGATGCGGTCTGCTTCTGCACCGCGGCGGCCGATAACGATGCCCGGACGTGCCGTGTGGATATCCACGCGGACACGGTCGCGGGTGCGCTCGATTTCAACCTTGGCGATACCGGCGCGCTCCATGCCCGTGGACATCAGCTGGCGGATACGGATGTCTTCGCGAACGAAGTCCTTGTACCGCTGGCCGGCCTTGGTGCTGTCAGCAAACCAGTGCGATACGTGATCGGTGGTGATGCCGAGTCGGAACCCGTGCGGGTTAACTTTCTGTCCCACTTAGCGAGCCTCCTCTTTCTCCGGGGTAGCGACTACCACGGTGATGTGGCTCGTGCGCTTCTTGATCTGAAATGCACGACCCTGGGCACGCGGCTGGAACCGCTTCATGGTCGGGCCTTCATCAACAAACGCTTCGCTGATGATGAGGTCACCTTCGTCAAACGCCACGCCGTCGCGGTCCGCGAGGACCCGGGCGTTGGAGATTGCCGACTGAACTACCTTGAATACCGGCTCAGAAGCTGCCTGGGGGGCAAACTTCAGAATTGCCAGAGCCTCGTTCGCTTGCTTACCACGAACAAGGTTGACGACGCGCCGGGCCTTCATAGGCGTTACGCGGATGTGACGCGCAATTGCCTTGGCTTCCATTGCTTTCCTTCTCTCGTCTTTGACGTAAGTGCAGGCGCCTAGCGGCGCTTGCCCTTACGGTCGTCCTTGACATGGCCGCGGAATGTCCGCGTGGGAGCGAATTCGCCGAGCTTGTGCCCGACCATCGACTCGGTGACAAACACCGGAATGTGCTTGCGTCCGTCGTGAACGGCGATCGTGTGCCCGAGCATGTCGGGGATGATCATCGAACGGCGGGACCAGGTCTTAATGACGTTCTTGGTGCCCTTTTCGTTTTCCCTGTCCACCTTTACAAAGAGGTGCTGGTCAACGAAGGGACCTTTTTTCAGGCTGCGTGGCATGTGTCCAGGCTCCTATCGCTTGTTCTTGCCAGTACGACGGCGACGAACAATAAGCTTGTCGCTCTCTTTGTTGGGACGGCGGGTGCGGCCTTCCCGCTTACCGTTCGGGTTGACGGGGTGACGTCCACCGGACGTCTTACCCTCGCCACCACCGTGCGGGTGGTCAACCGGGTTCATCGCGACACCACGGACGGTCGGGCGAACGCCCTTCCAGCGCATGCGGCCGGCCTTGCCCCAGTTGATGTTCGACTGCTCGGCGTTGCCGACCTCGCCGATCGTTGCGCGGCAGCGCACGTCAACGTTGCGGATTTCGCCGGAAGGCAGACGCAGCTGGGCGAAGCGGCCTTCCTTGGCAACGAGCTGGATCGATGCGCCGGCGGAGCGGCCCATCTTGGCGCCGCCACCCGGACGCAGTTCAACTGCGTGGATAACGGTACCCACCGGGATGTTGCGCAGGGGCAGGTTGTTGCCAGGCTTGATATCAGCGTTGGCACCGGCCTCTACGAAGTCACCCTGGGACAGCTTGTTCGGGGCGATGATGTAACGCTTGGTGCCATCAACGTAGTGCAGGAGGGCGATGCGAGCCGTGCGGTTCGGATCGTACTCAATTTCGGCAACGCGGGCGTCAACGCCGTCTTTGTCGTGGCGACGGAAGTCGATCAGACGGTACTGGCGCTTGTGGCCACCACCCTTGTGACGGGTCGTGATCTTACCGGTGTTGTTACGGCCGCCCTTTTTGGGCAGCGGACGTACCAACGACTTTTCCGGCGTCGACCGCGTGATTTCAGTGAAGTCCGCTACGCTCGAGCCACGACGGCCCGGGGTAGTCGGCTTATATTTACGGATTCCCATAATTTATTTCCTCGTTAAAGTGGTCTCCGCTACGAGAGCGGACCGCCGAAGATGTCGATAGTGCCTTCTTTGAGGCTCACAATTGCACGCTTGGTGTTCTTGCGGGTACCCCAGCCGAATTTGGTGCGCTTGCGCTTACCGGCACGGTTGATGGTGTTGATCGAGTCGACCTTGACGGAGAAAATCTTCTCCACAGCCAGCTTGATCTCGGTCTTGTTCGAGCGGGGGTCCACCAGGAAGGTGTACTTTCCCTCATCGATCAGGCCGTAGCTCTTTTCCGATACGACGGGTGCAAGCACGACGTCGCGCGGGTCTTTGATGGTGGCTGCACTCACTTGGCATCCTCCTCGTTCTTTGCCTTGGCGGCAACGAATGCCTCATAGGCAGCCTTGGTGAAGACTACGTCGTCAGAGACGAGCACGTCGTAGGTGTTCAGCTGGTCTGCGTACAGAACGTGAACATCTGCGAGGTTACGCACGGACAGTGCGGCAACATCGTTGGCGCGCTCGATGACAACGAGCAGGTTCTTGCGCTCGGAAACGCCGCGCAGCGTTGCCAGTGCGTCCTTGGCGGACGGCTTGGTGCCGGCAACCAGTTCAGCAACAACGTGGATACGGCCGTTACGGGCGCGGTCAGACAGTGCGCCGCGCAGTGCAGCAGCAATCATCTTCTTGGGGGTGCGCTGGCTGTAGTCACGCGGGGTCGGGCCGTGGACAACGCCACCACCGGTCATGTGAGGAGCACGGATTGAACCCTGACGGGCGCGGCCGGTGCCCTTCTGCTTGAACGGCTTGCGGCCTGCACCGGAAACTTCAGCGCGGGTCTTGGTCTTGTGGGTACCCTGGCGAGCAGCAGCGAGCTGGGCAACGACAACCTGGTGCAGCAGCGGCACGTTGGTCTGTACGTCGAAGATCTCTGCAGGCAGGTCAACCTTGACAGTGCTAGTCATTGAACTAGGCTCCCTTCACGGCGGTGCGTACGAGTACGACCTGGCCGCGGGCACCGGGAACGGCGCCCTTGATGAGGAGCAGCGACTTCTCGACGTCAACTGCGTGAACCGTGAGGTTCAGCGTGGTGTGACGAACGGCGCCCATGCGGCCGGCCATTTTCATGCCCTTGAAGACGCGGCTCGGGGTGGATGCGCCACCGATTGAACCGGGCTTACGGTGGTTCTTGTGTGCACCGTGGGAAGCTCCAACGCCGTGGAAGCCGTGACGCTTCATAACACCGGCGAAGCCCTTACCCTTGGTGGTGCCAACGACGTCGATCTTCTGGCCGGCTTCGAAGACCTCAACAGAGAGCTCCTGGCCCAGCTCGTACTCGGCAGCATCTGCGGTACGGAGTTCGACAACGTGGCGGCGAGGCGTGACGCCTGCCTTTTCAAAGTGACCAGCCAGCGGCTTGGTGACCTTGCGGGGATCGATCTGGCCGTAGCCGATCTGAACGGCGACGTAGCCATCAACTTCTGCATTGCGCAGCTGGGTGATGACGTTTGAGTCAGCCTGGACAACAGTGACGGGGATGAGCTTGTTGTTCTCGTCCCAGACCTGGGTCATGCCGAGCTTCGTGCCCAGCAGGCCCTTTACGTTACGGGTTGCGGTCATAGTCTCTCAGCACCTCCCTACAGCTTGATTTCGATGTTCACGTCAGCCGGCAGGTCGAGACGCATGAGCGAGTCAACAGCCTTAGGCGTGGGGTCGATGATGTCGATCAGACGCTTGTGCGTGCGCATTTCAAAGTGCTCGCGGCTGTCCTTGTACTTGTGCGGAGAGCGGATAACGCAGTACACGTTCTTCTCCGTCGGCAGCGGCACGGGGCCAACTACCGTTGCGCCTGCGCGCGTGACCGTCTCAACGATCTTCCGTGCTGAAACGTCAATGACCTCGTGGTCGTATGACTTCAGCCGGATGCGGATTTTTTGTCCCGCCATGTCGCCTGACTCTCTTTCAGTCTGTGCTTCCCCTGATTAGGGCTGCCCTGTTCACTTACGTGTTGTATGGCTGCCGAAGCATTTGAAGTCGTAACTACCACCCGCCGCACAAGCTGAATCCGGAAGAATCCGGGTTCCTCAACCTGCCGGCGTAACCGACCCCCGCGGTCGGGCGTGTCGCGCTGTGCACGCGTACTCGTCCGCAATTCCTTGGGGAGTGGGTTATGTTTGGTCTCCTACCTGGACCCTGACACCCGGCATTATCCGGATCGGGACGCGAAGGAGCGCTTGAACAACTCATCTAGTATGCCGGATTTTATGGGCAGAAGCGAATCAGGCCGCAGGGGCACTCCCCCGGCAGCAGCGGGACCTCCTGCCCGTGTCAGCGGAGCCATTTAGATCCCGGGTTGTGCGGGCAGCGCCCGGTCATTGCCTTCAGCAACTGTCGAATGGATGATAGGGGCATGACTGTGCAGAACTCTGCGGCGTTGCAGAGCCTGGCCGAACGCTTGGATCCGGAATTCACCCTGGGCGTGGCGGCAGCCGCGTTCCAGATCGAAGGGTCCCTCAAGGCTGACGGCCGGGGACCCTCCGGCTGGGATGCTTTTGCCGAAAAGCCCGGCAGCATCATGGACGGTCACTCCCCCGCCGTGGCCTGTGACCACTACAACCGTTCCGGTGAAGACGTTGCCCTGATGCGCGAGCTGGGCGTTGATTCGTACCGCTTTTCCCTTTCCTGGCCCCGGATCCAGCCTGACGGCCGGGGCCCGTTCAACAGCCAGGGCCTGGACTTCTACGACCGGCTGATCGACCAGCTCCTCGACGCCGGCATCTCACCGATGGCCACGCTCTACCATTGGGACACCCCGCTGCCGCTTGAGCACAGCGGCGGCTGGATGAACCGGTCCACGGCGGAGCGCTTCGGTGAATACTGCGCGGCCGCCGGTGAACGGTTCGGGGACCGCGTGGCTCAGTGGGTCACCCTGAACGAACCGGTTTCGGTAACACTGAACGGCTATGCGCTGGGAGTCCACGCGCCCGGCCACGACCTGCTCTTCGACGCGTTACCGTCAGTCCACCATCAGTTGCTGGGCCACGGCCTGGCCGTACAGGCACTGCGCGCGGCCGGAGTCAAAGGCGGCATCGGTGTCAGCAACCTGCATTCACCCGTTCGGCCGGCCACCCGCAAGGTCACCGACCGGCTGCTGGCCAGGATCTTTGACCTGATGATGAATAGGGTTTATGCCGATCCCATCTTGCTGGGAAGCTACCCAAAGCCGCCCTTGTTTGCGAGGCCGTGGTTCCGCTCCCTGGCGAAAGCTTCTGACTCGGACCTACGGAACATCCACCAGCCACTGGACTTCTACGGGCTCAATTACTACTGCCCGGTGAAAGTTGCCACCGGACGCGGGCCCGACCATAGCCCTGTCGGCACTACCGAGGCCATGGCCCGCCTGCCGTTCCACACAGCGGACTTCCCCGAATACGACACGACCGGCTTCGGCTGGCCGGTGGCCCCCGACCACCTGGGAGTGCTGCTTCGCGAAATGAAGGACCGCTACGGCGAGGCGTTGCCGCCCATCTACATCACCGAGAGCGGTGCGAGCTTTCCCGAACCGGCACACGTGACGGGCCCCATTGCCGACAACAACAGAATCGATTACCTGGCCAGCCACTTGGAACATGCGGTGGCCGCGACCTCCCCGGGCGGAATCGCCGAGGACGTCAAGCTTCTGGGCTACTACGTCTGGACGCTGCTGGACAATTTTGAGTGGGCGGCAGGTTATTCGCAGCGCTTCGGGCTGGTCCACGTGGATTTCGACACGCTGGAACGCACCCCCAAGGAATCGTTCTACTGGTTCCAGTCGCTGAGCCGGGCACGGAAGGCGGCGCGGCAGGCCTAGCGTCGCCTACTGGTTCTTATTTGCGCGGTTGATGCGCTTGGCGCGGTCGATCTCTTGCCTGAAGTGCTTCTTCGCCCAAAAGACGCCGGCGACGACGGCAGCGGCCACCAAGAGGAAAATAATCCAGCCCATGTTGCTGTCCTTTCGTTGTGTGCAACCTTACCAAGGCTTCATGATGAATGATCCCTGCGGCTCTCGGGCTGCGGCTGCGCTTCCAACGACGGCGGTGCCTCTGCTGCCGCCGGCTTGGCGCGGGCCAGCTTCCACAGGGCAAAGGCAATGAGCCCGACGGCGATCAGCGCCAGCAGCGCGAAAGTGTAGGACCGCAGCGCCCACATGAGGCAGGCGGCAACACCGGCGGCGCCCCACCAGACAAACAGCCGCTCTCCGATCAGCAGGCCGGCCAGCAGCAGCGCCGCATGCAGTGCCAGGACCCAGAGCTGCTGGCCGCCGGATCCGCCGAACAGGATGCCCAGGCCGCTCAGGCCGAGCAAGGCGGCGCCGGAGCCGAGCAGGACGCGGCCCGCCAGATTGAATCCCGCGGCATAGCGCAGGGAGGCGAGGCCGGCGGCGAGGAGGACATACCACTGCACCGCCCAGAAGGGAGCCTGCAGCTGGCCATCCGAAATGAGGACCGCACGCTGTACCGCAACCGTCACCAGGAACGCACCGAGTTCGGCAGCCAGCCTCCTCCCCCGGGCCGGCACCTCCTTCACCACGACGGACACGGTGGCGGCCACGAGGAAGGCCGCCGTCAGCGAAGTCGCGTCCTGCCGCAGGCCCGCGCCAGCGGCAGCTGCCAGTCCCAACACCCCGGCGGAAACGAGGGTCCGCTTCCGCACGACGTCGCGTCCATCAAGGGCGAAGCTGACGCCGTAAAGTACCGCGGCGCCCAGCCCGCAGCCTGCCAGCCAGGGCAGATATGCTCCCCAGGGGCCGCCGGTACGCGCGGACGCGGCTGCAATGAGCGTGGCCCCTGCCAGCACAAGTGCTGCCGCCGGTGGGTACAGGAGCGGGATGCGTTCAACGTGTGACGCGGTGAAGCCCGTAGCGGCCAGGACCAGCAGCGTGGCTCCGGTGATCCAGTCCGCTGCCTGAACGGCCGTTGCCGCGGCCACTGCGGCCGGTGCTGCCGCCCCCGCCAGCCAGAACCAGCGGTCCGCGGGAGCCTCCTGCAAACTGCCTGGGTGGCGCCACCGTCGTGCGATTCCCACGATGTTGAACGCGAGTGATGCCGCAAGCAAGGCGACAGGGACGCCGTCGTTGCTGAGAAGCGGCGCCGCCATGAGCGTGCCGGCACCGAACTCCAGGGCCGGACCCGACGCAACGATGGCGAACACGCCCGCATAGACGGACAGGTATAGTGCACCGCGGGCGGCGAACAGCCGGTGCGCGGCAATGGCACCAAGCAAGAGAAGCAGCAACTCCAGGAGGACAACGCCCCGTCCCCTTCGGCCGCGTGGGGCGCTGAAACCCCGCTGCCCTGAATGACATAGAGGGCGGGCATGACTGTCTGGGCCCCCAGGGTGAACCACACAGCGCCCTGCTGGAAAGGCACCTGCTCCAGCCGGTGCCGCATGAGCCAGCGAATCACGTACTGGAAGGCCAGCACTCCGGCGAAGGTCAGGGACACCGCCGTGCCCGAGTCGCTGATGTCGTAACTGAACACCATGGCCAGGGCTGCTGTCAGAAGGCGGCCCGCAGCGAAGTAGGCGCCCTTCCCATGCCGCGGTTCCACCGCAACAACCATGACCGCGCTGAATAGCGCGAAAATGCCGAGCAGGAGTTCGACGTCGGTCAGGCGGCCTACGCTGCAGACGAGGAGGACTGCCAGTGTCGAGGGTGCAAAGCCTGCCGCTGCCGCCAGGTCACGGAACACGTAGCCGGACGCCGCGGCGCCGAAGGCCATGATGGTGAGGGCGACGGTTCGCTGCCAGTCCCATGCTCCGTCGCTGTTCACTGTGGACGGCAGGATCAGTGCCGCCGCCAGCGTTCCGGTCTGCAGCACCAAAATGAGGGCAACGTCGGCCACCACGGCGTCCGGCGCCCGGTCGCGCACCGTGGCGGCAAGCGGGAAGACCAGTTGCAGTCCCAGGGCCACGATCAGGACCGTGGCGAAAGTAACTTCCTGGCCGCCGAACACTATCGGCCCGGTGGAGTCCTGGAACTGCCGATAGGAGGCCAGCAGCAGGACGGTCGCCGCGCCGCGCGCCATCCACCAGTAAGACCAACGCCGGATGACCGCCGTTGAGCGCAGGGCCGAGACGACAAGATGCAGGACCACAAGCAATAGCAGGCCGTTGCCCAGTCCAGGCGAGGCACTCGTGTAGGCCGTGATCACTACAGCCCCGAAGACGGCCAGCGGCAGGGCCTCTGCGGCCGTCGGCTGCCAGGAGGCGCCCAATCCGTCCGGTCGAAACAGGACCGTGCCCACCGCCAATGAAGCCACCAGCTGGACCCCAAGGGCTAGGGCCAAAAGCACGTTGCCGGCCGTGGAGTCCGTTATGGACAGGGCGACGAGGTCTACGATCCCGGCAGCCGTGAACCCGGCCAATGTCGGTATGGGGGCCAGGGCACTGGCCTCCGCCTGCGCCGCCGCGGCGGATGCAAGCTGCTGCAGCACCAGGGCCAGCGACAGGGCGAACACAGCCGCGGCAAGCGCATCCCCGCTTCCTTCCATCACGGCGGACGTCAGCGCCGGAACCGCCAACGTGCCCGCTATCCGCGCGGCAAGGATCAACTGCGGGCGTAGTGGTGAGCGGGTTCCCGCCGAGCGTGCAGCCCAAAAAAGCGTCGCGGCCGCGATGACGTTGAAGACCAGCCACGGCCCCAGCTGCGCACCTGCGATGACGCCCGTTACCAGCGCTGCAGCGGGTGCCCATTCAGCGGCTCCTCCACTCCTGACCGCGATGATCATGGCCGTCACAGCACAGGCAAGAACCGCCCACAGCTGCAGCTCTTCCGGCCCGGCCGAAGCAGGCAGGAGCATGATGTAGACGAGGACCGTTTGGGTCCCAAAGGTGGAGAGCGAGTCCGCCTGCCAGTGCTGCAGCCCTCCCGGGGCTGGGCACCAACGCTGCAGCCATGATGCCGCGGCGGCCACCAATACCGACTGGATGGCCAGCAGGGACCCAGCCGTCACGAGGGCCCAGCTGACATTGCCTGTCAGATGCCAGGCCCAGGCCGACGCCGACAGTGTCAACGCCGCACGGGCGCCAAACGTTTTCGGGAGTCGGTGGCGGGCGGACGGCACCAGGGCCGCAAGCGCAAAGTACGCACCGCACAGGGCCATGATCAGGGCGAACTCACCACGGTCCAAACGCAACGGCATAACCGTGGCTGCGACGGCCACGGCCGGGACCACGAAGGGGTCAAGAAGCATGACCGGGCGCAGGAACAGGGGCGGGATCCAGCGTGGCTTCACCAGCGTCACCACCGTCATGGCCACCGCGAATCCGATCATGGCCGCGAAGTACCAAACGAGGGAAGCACCTACAACAGATACCCCGGACCAGGCCGTCGACACCACGAAAGTGAGGGACAGATAAACCAGGACCCGGCTTTCGAGCCGGATGGCGGCAGCGACGTAGGCCAGCGTTCCAATGACTGAGGTGAGGAGCCATGCCAGGGGCCCGTCCTGCACGGCAAAGTTGTACATGGCCAGGCCTGCGACGGGGACCAGTGCGAGCCCCGTGCCGGCAAATGCCACGGCGGCCGGCCGCAATCTGGGAGCCTTGGCATGGAGCACGATTCCCGCGCCATAGAAGAGCGCCGTGATGAGGCAGACACCGGCAAACCTGAACACGGCCGGCAGGCTGGTACCGACAAACAGCGTGCCCGCTGCCACCAGCAACAGGCCGGCCGCATAGAGCGTGACATTGATGTTCTGCCGTTCGCGCTTTTCCTTGCGGGCCAGCAGTTCGGCCGGCGACACCTCGAACTGAGCCACGTCCACCGGCGGCTCTTGGACAGCCGGCTCTTCAGACACCGGGTCATCACTTCCCGGTTCATGAACGGGATGGGCCGGTGCGGGCACGTGCGTGGCCGGTTGCCCGGCGGGCACAGCCGGCGCCCGGGGCGGCCCGGCCAGCGCTGTTTCGGCTTCTGCCCCGGCCGGAGGGAAGGGCGGAGGGAAGCTCGGCTGGAACGCCGGAGCGAAGGCTGGCTGGAAGGCCGGCCAGCCGACGGCGGGGCCGGCGGCCGCCGTCAGGGGCGCCTCAGCGCCAACCTGCTGTGGCATCCGGCCGGCCAGATTGGCGTCATGCCACCCTTGGACGTGGCCGGCCATGAACCCACTTCGGTAGGCCTCGCCGGCAGCCGCTTTGAGCTGGCGGATGGAATGCCGGGAGGCGATCAACAGTACGGCGGCAATGACCAGCAGAAGCGTCAGGAAGGCAGACCACATCTCGGTTCCTCTCGGTGTCATCGCCCTAGATGCAAGCTGCAGCAGTTTATCCAGCGACTGGATAAATCTTAGCAAAAAACAGCCCCGCTGCGACATGCGCAGCGGGGCTGTTGATAAGTAGCAGAAGGCCGTTAGCCGGCCACCTGGTACCAGATCAGCAAGTACTACTTGATGATCTTGGTGACGCGTCCCGAACCAACGGTGCGGCCGCCTTCGCGGATTGCGAAGCCGAGGCCCTCTTCCATGGCGATGGGCTGGATGAGCGCAACGGTCATCTCAGTGTTGTCACCAGGCATAACCATTTCCGTGCCTTCCGGCAGGGTGATAACGCCGGTTACGTCCGTGGTGCGGAAGTAGAACTGCGGGCGGTAGTTGGAGTAGAACGGGTTGTGACGTCCGCCTTCGTCCTTGGAGAGGATGTAGACGTTAGCCTCGAAGTCGGTGTGCGGGGTGATGGAACCCGGCTTGACGACAACCTGGCCACGCTCTACGTCATCGCGCTTCAGACCGCGGAGCAGGAGGCCACAGTTCTCGCCGGCCCATGCTTCGTCGAGCTGCTTGTGGAACATCTCGATACCGGTAACCGTGGTCTTCTGGACCGGGCGGATGCCGACGATCTCGACCTCAGAGTTGATGGGGAGGGTTCCACGCTCGGCGCGGCCCGTAACAACGGTGCCACGGCCGGTGATCGTGAAGACGTCTTCGATCGGCATCAGGAACGGCTTGTCACGGTCACGTACGGGGTCCGGAACAGAGTTGTCCACGGCCTCCATGAGTGCCTCAACGGACTTGACCCACTCCGGGTCGCCTTCCAGGGCCTTCAGGCCCGAAACGCGAACGACCGGTGCTTCGTCGCCATCGAAGCCCTGCGAGCTCAGGAGCTCACGAACTTCCATTTCAACGAGGTCGAGGAGTTCCTCGTCGTCGACCATGTCAGCCTTGTTCAGTGCCACCAGCAGGTAGGGAACACCAACCTGGCGGGCGAGCAGAACGTGCTCGCGGGTCTGGGCCATCGGGCCGTCAGTGGCGGCAACCACGAGGATTGCACCGTCCATCTGAGCAGCGCCGGTGATCATGTTCTTGATGTAGTCAGCGTGACCCGGAGCGTCTACGTGTGCGTAGTGGCGCTTCTCGGTCTGGTACTCAACGTGGGAGATGTTGATGGTAATGCCGCGCTGACGCTCTTCGGGAGCAGAGTCAATCGACGCGAAGTCACGCTTCTCGTTGAGAGTCGGGTACTTGTCGTACAGCACCTTGGAAATCGCGGCCGTCAACGTCGTCTTACCGTGGTCAACGTGACCAATGGTGCCGATGTTAACGTGCGGCTTAGTCCGCTCGAACTTTGCCTTTGCCACAGGTTCCTCCTAGAACGTTTTCAAATGACTTACCCTTCGACCGCGCTTGTCGCGGCGAAACTTCAGTAAGTCTACTTGGGGGGCTTTGGATTGATGAAATTGCAGATTCAGGAACTAATACTAGTCCCTCGAGCCTGTTCGCGCAGATGGCCGAAACCCGGCTTGACCGGATTGCATCGGACCGGGAACCGGCCATCTGCACCGGGCTAGTTTCCGGAACCGGAAACGCACCCGAGTTTGTCGCTTTGAAAGTCCGGTGGACTACTCGCCGCGGTTCTTCTGGATGATCTCGTCGGCAAATGCCTTCGGGACCTCGGCGTAGCTGTGGAACGTCATGGAGTACACAGCGCGGCCCTGGGTCTTTGAACGCAGGTCGCCGATGTAGCCGAACATGCCGGACAGCGGGACGTGCGCGCGGATAACCTTGACGCCCTGGGCATCCTCCATGGACTGCATCTGGCCACGGCGGGAGTTGAGGTCACCGATAACTTCACCCATGTATTCCTCAGGGGTGCGGACCTCGACATCCATCAGCGGTTCGAGCAGGATGGGGTTCGCCTTGCGTGCGGCTTCCTTGAAAGCCATACGGCCGGCGATCTTGAACGCCATTTCCGAGGAGTCAACATCGTGGTACGCGCCGTCAATCAGCGTGGCCTTGATGCCGACGACCGGGTAGCCGGCCAGGACGCCGTCGTTCAGTGCATCCTGGATACCTGCATCAACAGACGGAATGTATTCGCGCGGGATACGGCCACCAGTGACCTTGTTCTCGAACTCGTACAGCTCGCCGTCGGAAGTGTCCAAAGGCGCGATGGCGATCTGGATCTTTGCGAACTGACCCGAACCACCGGTCTGCTTCTTGTGCGTGTAGTCATGACGCTCTACAGCGCGCTTGATGGTTTCGCGGTAAGCAACCTGGGGCTTGCCCACGTTTGCCTCGACCTTGAATTCGCGGCGCATGCGGTCCACCAGGATGTCCAGGTGGAGCTCGCCCATGCCGGCGATAATGGTCTGGCCGGTGTCTTCGTTGAGGGAGACCTGGAAGGTCGGGTCCTCAGCGGAGAGCTTCTGGATGGCCGTGGAGAGCTTCTCCTGGTCACCCTTGGTGTTCGGCTCGATTGCAACCGAGATCACGGGCTCCGGGAAGCTCATGGACTCGAGGACAATCTGGTTGGCCGGATCGCACAGGGTGTCGCCTGTGGTGGTGTCCTTCAGGCCGATCGCTGCGTAGATGTGGCCGGCGGTAGCGCCCTCGACGGGCATTTCCTTGTTGGCGTGCATCTGGAACAGCTTGCCGATGCGCTCCTTCTTGCCCTTGGTGGAGTTGACCACCTGGGAACCTGCTTCCACGTGACCGGAGTACACGCGGATGAAGGTGAGCTGGCCGAAGAACGGGTGGGCAGCGATCTTGAACGCCAGGGCCGAGAACGGCTCTTCGGAAGAAGGCTTGCGCGTCAGTTCCTTCTCTTCGTCGCGGGGATCGTGACCGATCATCGGCGGGACGTCGAGCGGGTTCGGCAGGTAGTCAACGACGGCATCGAGCATCGGCTGAACGCCACGGTTCTTGAAGGCAGAACCACAGAACACCGGGTACAGCTCGGAGCTGATCGTCATCTTGCGGATGCCGGCCTTGAGCTCCTCGACGGTGATTTCTTCACCTTCGAGGTACTTCTCCATCAGCTCTTCGGTAGCCTCGGCAACGGTCTCGACGAGCGTTGCGCGGTACTCTTCGGCCTTGGCCTGGAGATCAGCGGGGATCTCCTGGACCTCGTACTTGGCACCCATGGTGACGTCACCCTTGGAGTCGCCGGGCCACACCAGTGCGCGCATCTCAAGGAGATCCACGACGCCGATGAAGTCGTTCTCGGCACCGATCGGCAGCTGCATAACCAGCGGCTTAGCGCCGAGGCGGCTGATGATGGTGTCCACGGTGAAGTAGAAGTCAGCGCCGAGCTTGTCCATCTTGTTGACGAAGCAGATACGCGGAACGTTGTACTTGTCAGCCTGGCGCCAGACAGTCTCGGACTGCGGCTCCACGCCTTCCTTGCCGTCGAAAACGGCGACGGCGCCGTCGAGGACGCGCAGTGAGCGCTCAACCTCAACGGTGAAGTCCACGTGGCCGGGGGTGTCGATGATGTTGATCTGGTTGTTGTCCCAGAAGCAAGTCACGGCGGCAGACGTGATGGTGATGCCGCGTTCCTTTTCCTGTTCCATCCAGTCGGTGGTCGAAGCGCCGTCGTGCGTTTCGCCGATCTTGTGGTTCACACCCGTGTAGAACAGGATGCGCTCGGTGGTGGTGGTCTTGCCGGCATCGATGTGGGCCATGATGCCGATATTGCGGACCTTACTAAGGTCGGTAAGCACGTCCTGTGCCACGGGGTCTCCCTTTCGGATGGACTGCACGTTCGCCGCCGGCTCGTCTGAGCCGGCGGCGTCCGGGAAGTATTACCAGCGGTAGTGTGCGAAGGCCTTGTTGGACTCGGCCATCTTGTGGGTGTCTTCGCGGCGCTTCACAGCGGCACCGAGACCGTTGGAGGCATCCAGGATTTCGTTCTGGAGGCGCTCGGTCATCGTCTTTTCACGGCGGGCCTTGGAGTAACCGACCAGCCAGCGCAGGGCGAGGGCGGTGGAGCGGCCCGGCTTGACCTCAACCGGAACCTGGTAGGTGGCGCCACCGACACGGCGGGAGCGGACCTCGAGGGAAGGCTTGACGTTCTCCATGGCCTTCTTGAGGGCTGCAACGGGGTCGCCGCCGGACTTGGCGCGTGCGCCTTCGAGGGCACCGTAAACGATGCGCTCAGCGGTGGACTTCTTGCCGTCTACCAGCACCTTGTTGATCAGCTGAGTGACCAGCGGGGAGCCGTATACGGGATCTAGTACTAGCGGCCGCTTGGGGGCCGGACCCTTGCGAGGCATATTACTTCTTCTCCATCTTTGCGCCGTAGCGGCTGCGGGCCTGCTTACGGTTCTTCACACCCTGGGTATCGAGGGCGCCACGGACGATCTTGTAGCGGACACCCGGAAGGTCCTTAACACGACCGCCACGGACGAGCACAATGGAGTGCTCCTGGAGGTTGTGGCCAACACCGGGGATGTAGGCAGTAACTTCAACGCCACCGTTAAGGCGCACACGTGCAACCTTACGCAGAGCCGAGTTCGGCTTCTTCGGGGTGGTGGTGTAGACGCGGGTGCAAACACCGCGGCGCATCGGGCTGCCGTTAAGCGCGGGAGCCTTGGTCTTTTTGACCTTAGGCGTGCGGCCCTTACGGACCAGCTGGTTAATCGTAGGCACTCTCGTGTTCTCCGTTTTATCCGGAGCGGCCGCTGACAGCCGCTCTCCTTTTGCTTTGCCCCGCCGCCCGAGCTTTGAAGAATCTCCAGAGCAGCTGAGGCGAAGCCTTAATAGTCGGATCGCACACCGGGGAACCTGACTCACATCAGCTTTGTCCCCTAGGCATGCAAAAATGTGGCATACGTTGCACAAGAACCCTGCAAACCGGAAACGTCGCTCTGGTTCAGCCTTTCAGCTCAACCGGCGCACTCATCCACTGCCACAATAACAATTGGTATCCAGTCTAACATGGACGGCCGCCCAGCCTTAATCGGCGGCCATGCGCCAACGGAAAGGCCCCGCCCCGCTCCGCTGATAGAAGCAGAGTGGGACGGGGCCTGACGACGGACTAACGGTTACCGGAAGTCGTTGCCGAGATCGTAGTCATCCAGCGGGATGGCGTGGAACTCAGGAGCTCCGTCGCCGCCCAGCGTGTCATAGGAGAAGTCGCTGAAAGCGCTGGGACCCGTGAACAGGTTGGCCTTTGCTTCTTCAGTCGGTTCCACCGTGACCTCCGTGTAGCGCGGTAGACCCGTGCCGGCGGGGATGAGCTTACCGATGATGACGTTTTCCTTGAGGCCGAGCAGCGGATCGCTCTTGCCTTCCATGGCCGCCTGCGTCAGGACGCGGGTGGTTTCCTGGAAGGAAGCTGCGGACAGCCAGGACTCGGTGGCCAGGGACGCCTTGGTGATACCCATGAGCTCCGGACGTCCGGAAGCCGGAGTCTTGCCCTCGGACACAACGCGGCGGTTGGCGTCTTCGAAGCGGCTGCGCTCGGCCAGCTCACCGGGGAGCAGGTCGGATTCACCCGATTCGATGACCGTGACGCGGCGCAGCATCTGGCGGACGATAACCTCGACGTGCTTGTCGTGGATACCGATGCCCTGGCTGCGGTACACGCCCTGGACCTCGTCCACCAGGAACTTCTGTGCGGCACGGGGGCCCATGATGCGCAGAACCTGCTTGGGGTCAACCGGACCGTTGATGAGCTTCTGGCCCACCGCGACGTGCTGGCCGTCTTCAATCAGGAGACGTGAACGGCGCAGGACCGGGTAGGCGATCTCTTCGCTGCCGTCATCCGGAGTGATGACCAGGCGCATCTGCCGCTCGGACTCTTCGATGGCGATGCGGCCGGCTGCTTCAGCAATCGGTGCGACACCCTTCGGAGTACGGGCTTCGAAAAGCTCCTGGATACGGGGCAGACCCTGGGTGATGTCGTCGCCACCGCTGGCCGAAACAGCACCACCGGTGTGGAACGTACGCATGGTCAGCTGGGTACCCGGCTCACCGATGGACTGTGCAGCGATGATGCCCACGGCCTCACCGATGTCCACGGTCTTGCCGGTGGCCAACGAACGGCCGTAGCACAGGGCGCAGGTGCCGACGCTGGACTCACAGGTGAGTACGGAGCGGACCTTGACCTCGGTGATGCCGGCTGCGAACAGCTCGGCAATGACGACGTCGCCGCAGTCAGTGCCGGCCGGTGCCAGGACCTTGCCCTTGGAGTCAACGACATCCACGGCCAGGGTACGGGCGTACGCGCTGTTCTCGACGTTCTCGTCCAGCACCAGCTCGCCGTTGGCGTCAGCCACGGCAATGGGAGTGATGAGGCCGCGTTCGGTGCCGCAGTCCTCTTCACGGACGATGACGTCCTGCGAGACGTCCACCAGACGACGGGTCAGGTAACCCGAGTTGGCGGTACGCAGGGCGGTGTCGGCCAGACCCTTACGGGCACCGTGCGTGGCGATGAAGTATTCCAGCACCGACAGGCCCTCGCGGTAGGAGGACTTGATCGGACGCGGGATGATTTCACCCTTAGGGTTGGCCACCAGGCCACGGATACCCGCGATCTGACGGACCTGCATCCAGTTACCACGTGCACCGGAGGACACCATGCGGTTGATGGTGTTCATCGGCGACAGGTTGTCACGCATGACCTGGGCGATCTCGTTGGTTGCCTTGTTCCAGATCTCGATCAGTTCCTGGCGACGCTCGTCGTCGTCGATCAGGCCCTTGTCGTACTGGCCCTGGATCTTGGCAGCGCGCTCTTCGTAACCGGCAAGGATGACCGGCTTCTCGACCGGAACCTCGATGTCGGAGATAGCAACGGTGACCCCTGATCGGGTGGCCCAGTAGAAACCGGCATCCTTCAGGTTGTCCAGCGTTGCCGCGGTAACAACCTTCGGGTAGCGCTCGGCGAGGTCGTTGACGATTCGGGACAGTTCGCCCTTGTCAGCAACAGCCTCAACCCACGGGTAGTCCTCGGGCAGGGTCTCGTTGAAGATGACCTGGCCCAGGGAGGTCTGGACGAGAGCGGTCTGACCCGGCTCCCAGCCTTCCGGAGCTTCCCAGCCGGCGTAAGGGACAAAGCCCTCAAGGCGGATCTTGACCTGGGAGTTCAGGTGCAGCTCGTGCAGGTCGAACGCCATGATGGCTTCTGACACGGAGGAGAAGATGCGGCCTTCGCCAGCTGAACCGACACGTTTGGTGGTCAGGTGGTAGAGACCGATGATCATATCCTGCGAAGGAAGGGTCACCGGGCGGCCGTCAGACGGCTTCAGGATGTTGTTCGAGGACAGCATCAGGATGCGTGCCTCAGCCTGGGCTTCGGGGCTCAGCGGCAGGTGGACTGCCATCTGGTCGCCGTCGAAGTCAGCGTTGAAGGCGCCACAAACCAGCGGGTGCAGCTGGATTGCCTTACCTTCAACAAGCTGGGGTTCGAACGCCTGGATGCCGAGGCGGTGCAGGGTAGGTGCACGGTTCAGCAGCACAGGGTGCTCGGTGATGATCTCTTCGAGAACGTCCCAGACCTGCGGACGGTAACGCTCAACCATGCGCTTGGCCGACTTGATGTTCTGGGCGTGGTTGAGGTCAACCAGGCGCTTCATCACGAACGGCTTGAAGAGCTCCAGCGCCATCTGCTTGGGCAGGCCACACTGGTGCAGCTTCAGCTGCGGACCGACGACGATAACCGAACGGCCCGAGTAGTCAACGCGCTTACCCAGGAGGTTCTGGCGGAAGCGGCCCTGCTTGCCCTTGAGCATGTCGCTCAGGGACTTCAGCGGACGGTTGCCCGGCCCGGTGACCGGACGGCCACGGCGGCCGTTGTCGAACAGGCTGTCAACGGCTTCCTGAAGCATGCGCTTCTCGTTGTTGACGATGATCTCCGGAGCACCCAGGTCAAGCAGTCGCTTGAGACGGTTGTTGCGGTTGATCACGCGGCGGTACAGGTCGTTGAGGTCGGAGGTCGCGAAGCGGCCACCGTCCAGCTGGACCATGGGGCGCAGTTCCGGCGGGATCACCGGGACGGCGTCCAGCACCATGCCGAGCGGGCTGTTGTTGGTGGTCAGGAATGCGTTGACAACCTTCAGTCGCTTCAGGGCGCGGGTCTTGCGCTGGCCCTTGCCGTTGGCAATGATGTCGCGCAGGAGGTCCGACTCGGCCTGCATGTCGAAGTTCTCAAGACGCTTCTTGATGGCTTCGGCACCCATGGAGCCTTCGAAGTACATGCCGTAGCGGTCACGCAGTTCGCGGTAGAGGCCTTCATCACCTTCGAGGTCAGCGACCTTCAGGTTCTTGAAACGGTCCCAGACCTGCTCAAGGCGCTCGATGTCGGCGTCGGCACGCTTACGCACGTTGGCCATCTGACGGTCCGCGGAATCGCGGGCCTTCTTCTTGTCGGCAGCCTTGGCGCCTTCGCCTTCGAGACGGGCAAGCTCGTTCTCAAGGTCGCGGGCGATCGTGGCGATGTCCGAGTCGCGGTTGTCTACCAACTGCTTCTTCTCGATGTCGTGCTCAACCTGCAGGTTGGGCAGTTCCTCGTGGCGGCTGTCGGCGTCGACGCTCGTGATCATGTAGGCAGCGAAGTAGATGACCTTTTCGAGGTCCTTCGGCGCCAGGTCAAGGAGGTAGCCCAGGCGGGACGGAACACCCTTGAAGTACCAGATGTGCGTTACGGGCGCAGCCAGCTCGATGTGGCCCATGCGCTCGCGGCGCACCTTGGCACGGGTGACCTCAACGCCACACCGCTCACAAATGATGCCCTTGAAGCGCACACGCTTGTACTTGCCGCAGTAGCATTCCCAGTCGCGGGACGGGCCAAAGATCTTCTCGCAGAAGAGGCCGTCCTTCTCGGGCTTGAGCGTGCGGTAGTTGATGGTTTCCGGCTTCTTAACCTCGCCGTAAGACCAGCCACGGATGTCTTCCGCGGTGGCGAGGCCGATCTGCATGAGGCCGAAGGAGGATTCGCTGGACATATGGTCCCTGTTCTCTCTTGTTCTCTAAATTCTGAAGTCTTGGGTTACGGGAAGAGGGAGGTGGTGCCTGGGAAAGACAGCGCGGCGGGGCCGCTTGCTTTTCCCAGACACCCCCTGCTAGACCTCTTCTACGGAACTGGGCTCTGCACGAGACAGATCGATGCCCAGTTCTTCCGCAGCCGTGAAGACTGCGTCATCAGAGTCACGCATTTCAATTGTGGTTCCGTCCGTGGAAAGCACTTCCACGTTCAGGCACAGCGACTGCATTTCCTTGATCAAGACCTTGAAGGACTCAGGAACGCCCGGCTCCGGGATGTTCTCGCCCTTGACGATGGCTTCGTAGACCTTCACGCGACCGTGGATATCATCCGACTTGATCGTGAGGAGTTCCTGGAGCGTGTAGGCGGCGCCGTAAGCTTCGAGCGCCCACACTTCCATTTCACCGAAGCGCTGGCCACCGAACTGTGCCTTACCACCCAGCGGCTGCTGCGTGATCATGGAGTACGGGCCGGTGGAGCGTGCGTGGATCTTGTCGTCCACCAGGTGGTGGAGCTTCAGGATGTACATGTAGCCGACCGAGATCGGATCCGGGAACGGTTCGCCGGAGCGGCCGTCAAACAGGCGGGTCTTGCCCGAGGAGTTGATCAGGCGCTCGCCATCGCGGGTCACGTTGGTGGAGTCGAGCAGGCCCGTGATTTCTTCCTCACGAGCACCGTCGAAGACCGGCGTTGCAACAGTGGTCTGGCCACTCTCGCGCGGCAGGTTCGGCAGCTGCTTGACCCACTCGGGCTCGCCTTCGATCTTCCAACCGGTCTTGGCAACCCAGCCGAGGTGCGTTTCGAGCACCTGGCCGACGTTCATACGGCCCGGAACACCCAGCGGGTTCAGGACGATATCAACGGGGGTGCCGTCGGCAAGGAAGGGCATGTCCTCGATCGGAAGGATCTTGGAGATAACACCCTTGTTGCCGTGACGGCCGGCGAGCTTGTCGCCGTCGGTGATCTTGCGCTTGGCGGCCACGTAGACGCGGACCAGCTGGTTGACGCCCGGGGGCAGTTCGTCGTCGTTGTCGCGGTCGAAGACGCGGACGCCGATGACGGTGCCGGACTCGCCGTGCGGAACCTTCAGGGACGTATCGCGGACTTCGCGGGACTTCTCGCCGAAGATGGCGCGCAGCAGGCGCTCCTCCGGGGTCAGCTCGGTTTCACCCTTCGGGGTGACCTTTCCGACCAGGATGTCGCCGGCTTCAACCTCGGCACCAATGTGGATGATGCCGCGCTCGTCCAGGCCCGCCAGGACTTCCTCGGACACGTTGGGGATATCACGGGTGATTTCCTCGGCACCAAGCTTGGTGTCGCGGGCATCGATCTCATGCTCCTCGATGTGGATGGAGGAAAGAACGTCCTCGGCAACAATGCGCTGCGAGAGGATGATGGCGTCCTCGAAGTTGTGGCCTTCCCATGACATGAATGCCACGAGCAGGTTCTTACCGAGGGCCAGTTCGCCCTGGTCCGTTGCCGGGCCGTCAGCGATGATGCCGCCGACCTCCAGGCGCTGGCCTTCGCTCACCAGAACGCGGTTGTTGTAGCAGTTGCCCTGGTTGGAGCGGGCGAACTTGTTGATGCGGTAGTTGGTTTCCGTACCGTCGTCGTTGAGCATGATGACGAGCTCGGCGGAAACCTCGGTGACCACACCGGCTTTTTTCGCGATGGTGACGTCGCCGGCGTCGACTGCAGCGGCGCGCTCCATGCCGGTACCGACGAACGGCGCCTCGGAACGGACCAGCGGCACGGCCTGGCGCTGCATGTTGGCACCCATGAGTGCGCGGTTAGCATCGTCATGCTCGAGGAACGGGATCAGGGCTGTAGCCACGGACACCATCTGGCGCGGGGAAACGTCCATGAACTCGACCTCGCCGGCGGGAACCAGCACAGGCTCGCCTCCACCACCACGGGCGCGGACCAGGACGGTCTCTTCGGCGAACTTCTTGTTCTCGTCCAGCGGAGCGTTGGCCTGTGCAATCAGGACCTCTGCTTCGTCGTCGGCCGTCAGGTACTGGACCTCATCGGAAACGACGCCCTCGGAGACGAGGCGGTAAGGAGTCTCGATGAAGCCGAAGGGGTTGATGCGGCCGTAGGAAGCCAACGAACCGATCAGACCGATGTTCGGGCCTTCAGGAGTTTCGATGGGGCACATACGTCCGTAGTGGGACGGGTGAACGTCTCGGACTTCCATGCCTGCACGGTCACGGGACAGACCACCCGGGCCAAGCGCGGACAGACGGCGCTTGTGGGTCAGACCCGACAACGGGTTGTTCTGGTCCATGAACTGCGACAGCTGGGACGTTCCGAAGAACTCCTTGATGGCTGCAACAACCGGGCGGATGTTGATCAGCGTCTGAGGCGTGATGGCCTCGACGTCCTGGGTGGTCATACGCTCGCGGACAACGCGCTCCATACGGGACAGGCCGGTGCGGACCTGGTTCTCGATGAGCTCGCCGACGGCGCGGATGCGGCGGTTGCCGAAGTGGTCGATGTCGTCGATCTCGACGCGCAGCTCGTGGTCCTGGCCGTCGCGCTTGCCCGTGAGGGTCTTCTCGCCGGCGTGCAGGGCAACCAGGAACTTGATCATTGCGACGATGTCTTCAACGTGCAGGACCGAAGCTTCCTTGTCACCAAGGGAGCGGTCGATGCCAAGCTTGCGGTTGATCTTGTAACGGCCGACCTTGGCCAGATCGTAGCGCTTGGAGTTGAAGTACAGGTTGTCCAGCAGGGACTGGGCAGCCTCGACTGTGGGCGGCTCGCCCGGTCGCAGCTTCCGGTAGATGTCCAGCAAGGCGTCTTCGCGGGTCTCGGTGGCGTCCTTCTCCAGCGTTGCGCGCATGGAGTCGTACTGGCCGAACTCTTCGAGGATCTGGCCTTCGGTCCAGCCGAGGGCCTTCAGCAGCACCGTGACGGACTGCTTGCGCTTGCGGTCAAGGCGCACGCCGACCTGGTCGCGCTTGTCGATTTCGAGTTCGAACCAGGCACCGCGGGACGGGATGATCTTCGCAGTGAAGATGTCCTTGTCACTGGTCTTGTCGGCGGTGCGCTCGAAGTACGCGCCCGGGGAACGGACCAGCTGCGAAACGACGACACGCTCGGTGCCGTTGACTACGAAGGTGCCCTTCTCGGTCATCAGCGGGAAGTCACCCATGAACACGGTCTGCTGCTTGATTTCGCCCGTGTTGTTGTTCATGAATTCGGCTTTAACGTACAGCGGAGCCGAGTACGTTGCGTCCCGGTCCTTGCACTCGGCCATGGTGTACTTGGGGTCAGCAAACTCCGGATCGGAGAAGCTCAGGGACATGGTGCCCTGGAAATCCTCGATCGGGGAGATCTCTTCGAAGATGTCAGACAGACCGGAGCTAGTGGCGACGCTGAGGTCGCCTTCTTCGACAGCTTTCGCAACGCGTGCCTGCCAGCGTTCGTTTCCGACCAGCCAGTCGAAGCTGTCCGTTTGCAGGGCAAGCAGATTCGGAACGTCAAGGGGTTCGTGAATCTTTGCGAATGAGAGCCGGCGAGTGGCACCATCGGTGCTGTCGGCATTGATAGCGGTAGCGTTGTTTACATTAGAGGTGCTCGAGGCGACCAAGAGGGATCCTTCCACAGACCTTCAGGCGTTTTCAGATCTCCCCCGTTGCAAGCCCTGCAGAATGACTCCGCAGCGCTACCAGTCCGGTTCCGCTATATGACCCGGGAACCCAGGCTGTCCATGATGATGCGCGTCTTTGACGGCACGTTAATGGATCAGCTGCTAGGCAAAGCCCACCGCTATATGAAGGCTGAAGGTAAACAGGGAAGACGCAAATATCTACGATACGGCAAAACATCGCAGGTGTCTACCCCACTTCCCCGGTTATTGCAAGCACCGTTGCCGAAGGCACCTATTCCGCCCCCTCTGCCCCTCCGGCAGGCGGCGCTCCCCCGCTACAGCTTTTTGGACGACGACGGCGCAGCTGACGCGCTGGACGGTTCCGTCGTCGGTGCGGCGTTTCCGCCACCCTACTCAGCCGCGTCCGGCGCCGCACACTGGCACCATGGGCAGTTGTCCCCATACCCGGCGGAATGGAGCCGGCCGGAACGGCGTTTGAATGGATAGGTGATTCGGCTCACGATAGCCTTGGCCTACATCGTCACAGATCGGAAGAGATAACCATGAGCAACTCCCCAGACAACAACGATGTTGTCATCCTCGCCGCGGCCCGCACGCCGCAGGGCCGCCTCAACGGGCAGCTGGCCAGCTTCACGGCAGTGGAACTCGGGGCGCACGCAATCAAGGCTGCCCTTGCGGCGAGCGGCGTCGGCGCAGACCGGGTGGACGCGGTGATCATGGGCCAGGTCCTTCAGGCCGGCGCCGGACAGAATCCGGCGCGGCAAAGCGCCATCGGGGCAGGCATCGGATGGAATGTCCCCACGGTGACTATCAATAAGGTATGCCTCTCCGGACTGACCGCGGTGATTGACGCCGCCCGAATGATCCGCAGCGGTGACGCCACCGTCGTCGTCGCCGGCGGCCAGGAATCCATGACAAGGGCCCCGCACATCCTGCCGGGCTCCCGGCAGGGGTGGACGTACGGCGCCATCCAGGCTCTGGACGTTGCCGCGCACGACGGCCTGACGGACGCCTTTGACGGGCAGTCCATGGGCCTTTCGACCGAAAGCAAGAACCTGGTCCTGGGCATTGACCGGACATCGCAGGACAATGTGGCGGCCCAGTCGCACCAGCGTGCCGCGCTGGCGGCAAAGGACGGCGTCTTCGACGACGAGATCGCACCGATCAGCGTCAAGCAGCGCAAGGGTGATCCCATCGTTGTCTCCACCGATGAAGGCGTGCGCCCCAATACAACGGTCGAATCGCTGGCCGGGCTGCGCGCCGCCTTCGTGAGCGACGGCACCATCACTGCGGGCAACTCCTCGCCCCTCTCCGACGGCGCTTCAGCGCTGGTGCTGACGACCAGGAAATATGCCGAAGACAACGGCCTGGACTACCTGGCAGTCGTCGGGAAGCCAGGCCAGGTCGCAGGCCCGGACAACTCGCTGCACTCGCAGCCGTCCAACGCGATAAAGAACGCCCTTGACCGCGCCGGCTGGACCACCGGGGATCTCGACTTCATTGAGATCAACGAGGCGTTCGGCTCCGTTGCCGTCCAGTCGCTCAAGGACCTTAAGTACCCGCTGGAAAAGTGCAACATCCACGGCGGTGCCATCGCCCTGGGTCACCCGATCGGCGCCTCCGGTGCGCGGCTGGCGGCGCATGCCGCCCACGAGCTCAAGCGGCGGGGCAGCGGCAAGGCCGCCGTTTCGCTGTGCGGCGGCGGCGGGCAGGGCGAGGCCCTTCTGCTGTTCCGGGACTGATGGCGGCTTCATCGGCGGACGCGGCGGGGAGCGTCGGCAGGGCACGGTTCCTGGCCGACGCCGCCGCGCGGGGCCTCGACGTCGAAATAGTGGAGCGGCTTGCAGCCAGGAGCCTTGAGGAGGCCGCCGGCATCCTGGGCATTACGCCGGCGGACATTGTGAAGTCCCTGGTGGTGAAGCACAAGGACGGAAGTTTCCTCTTTGCTTTGATACCCGGCGACCGGCAGATCTCCTGGCCCAAGCTGAGGGGGCTGGTGGGGGTCAACAAGCTCTCGCTGCCGCCGGCCGACGTCGCCCTGGAAGCCACGGGGTACGAACGCGGCACCATCACGCCGCTGGGGAGTACCACGCCGTGGCCGGTGTACGCGGACCGGACCATCACTGGGAGGCGCATTTCCATGGGCGCCGGGGAACATGGCTACAGCGCGTTCGTGGACGCCGATGCGTTGACCACTGCCCTGGACGCCGTGGTCGCGGACATCAGCGACGCCATCTAATGGGGCACGCTGGGTTAAACGCAGGAAACCCCGCCCACCGGAGTGGACGGGGTTCCCGGAGCCGTACGGAAAGCTGGAAGCCTTCCGGAGCAGAGAGTGTTACTTGACGGTAACGCGGGCGCCGGCAGCTTCGAGCTGATCCTTGGCCTTCTCTGCAGCTTCCTTGGTGACGCCTTCGAGGACGGCCTTCGGAGCGCTGTCGACAACGTCCTTGGCTTCCTTGAGGCCCAGGGAAGTGATGGCGCGAACTTCCTTGATCACTGCGATCTTCTTGTCGCCAGCAGCTTCGAGAACGACGTCGAATTCGGTCTGCTCTTCAGCTTCTTCAGCGGCGCCGCCACCGGCGGGGCCGGCAACAGCAACAGCAGCAGCGGTAACTTCGAAGGTCTCTTCGAAGAGCTTGACGAACTCGGAGAGCTCGATGATGGTCAGTTCCTTGAAAGCTTCAATGAGCTCTTCGTTGGTGAGCTTCGCCATGGTGTGGCGTCCTTCCTATAGGTGGTGCTTGGCGGCCTGGGCCGTTGCCTTCGCACCGGAGTCTGGTTTGAAAGAGAAAGTTAGTTCTCTTCGGTGGCTGCGGCTTCGGCCGGAGCTTCGGTCTCTGCTGCTTCTGCGGCCGGGGCTTCTTCAGCGGCGGGCGCTTCGGCTGCTGCCGGTGCACCGTTCTCTTCTTCAAGCTTGAGGCGCAGGGCGTCAATGATGCGTACAGCGGCGGCGGCAGGAGCCTTGAGGATCCCTGCAACCTTGGCGAGCTGCAGCTCGCGGGACTCGAGTGCTGCCAGGGCAGCAACTTCGCTGGCGTTCAGTGCCTTGCCCTCGAAGTAACCGGTCTTGATAACCAGCTGCTTGTTGGTCTTGGCAAAATCCGTCAGGCTCTTGGCCGCTGCAACTGCGTCACCCTTGATGAACGCGATTGCAGTGGGGCCGGCGAGCTGACCGTCGAATGCTTCGACACCAGCTTCCTTGGCTGCAATGGCGGTCAGGGTGTTCTTGACGACCGAGAACTTGGTGTCCTGGCCGAGAGAAACACGCAGCTGCTTGAGCTGTGCAACAGTGAGCCCACGGTATTCGGTCAGGACAGCGGCGTTCGATTCCTTGAAATCGTTAGTGATCTCAGCTACTGCTGAAACCTTTGCAGGCGTTGCCATAACCCTCCTTCCGGGGATAGTGCCGGTATACCGGGTCCCCGCTCAGGTGAGCTAAAACTAAAAAACGCCCCGCGCAGATGCACGGGGCTTGGCTCAACACAGTTTAACCGCGGAGCTTTGCTTCGTTCACCTGCGCCGGCCGCCCTATGTTCAGGGTCCTTCGTCCGAAAACCCACTGGCTCTCCCGCACACAACTGCAGTATTGAGCGATGCTCAGGAGAGTGGATTTCCAACAACCGACGGTCTTTGGTAGTTCAAGCTTACGGGCAACGCGGCCCGTACTCCAAATCGGTCTCCACGCGGGAGGCGAGGCTGCTGCCCGGCGCCGCTCAGCTGCTGCTCGGCCCGAAGTCCGGGAGGTCCTTCTGCCAGATTCCCGTGACACCTGCAGTGGTGAAACCCAACTGCTGGTTCACCTTGAGTAAATACCGGTTCTCCGGAGCGTTCCACGTGTAGATGACCCTGGCATCGGGGAACTGCTCCGTAAGGCGTTCCATGTTGGCCACCTTGATCAGCAGGCCCAGCTTGTTGCCCCGGTGTTCCTGCATCACCACCGTGTCGTCCTGGAACACCACGTCCTGCCGCTGGGACAGGACGCTGATGGTGGTCAGTCCCACTAGCATTCCGGTGGCGAGGTGCTCGACGGCGGTGACCACCGTGCGCCGGCCCTGCGCGATGGTGGCCTCTTCAGCTTCCCTGATCATGGCGCCGTCGAACACCAGCTGCTCTTCGGTCCTCGACGATGGTGTGGTGTCCTCACCTGCCTGGTTTTCCAGCGCGGCCACGGCCTCAAGCCATTTGTCCGGGCACCTGTCCGTCCAGTGATGGAGGCGGTACCTGCCGGCGTTAGCCTGTTCGGCCTCGTCTTCGAGCTCCGCGACAAGCTTGGTGTCCAGCGGCAGCAGGCACGAGCTGAACTGCTCAATGTGCTGCAGCGTGTAACCCGTCTTGCGGGCAAATTCGACTTCCCTGCTGCCCATCGGCACAAACCCCAGGCCGGAGCCGGGGACCAACTGGTCGGCCTCGCTGGTGCTCAGGGAGACGCCGGGATGGTTGGTGTCGATCAGGATCATGGTCCGGCCCTCGTCGCGGGCGAACTGCTCCGCCGCCTCCAGGAGCTGGCGGCCCACACCCTGGCGCTGGAACTCCGGCAGGATGTCCAGCGTAAATTCCGCGAGGTCCAGGTTGTCCGCCAGGGGCAGGGCAATGTCCACGGCTCCCACGATGTCACCGTCGACCTTGGCCACCAGAATCACCTGGCGTTCGTAGGGATCGGCAAGTTCCAGGAGCTTTTCAAGCGGGGTGTACGCGAGATCGTCACTCCCCCAGGTCTGCATCCGTACCTTGCGACCGACTTCGACGGCGGCCAGGAAGTCGGTGCAGTCCGGCCCGTCGAGGGAATCGGGAATCCAGAGTTGTTCGATCCGTACGTCTTGTGCCATAGAGGGCGTCATTCCAGTCGTTTCTGCCACTCACCTTCAAAGCCGGCGGGCTTGAATCCAAGCGAAATATTTATCGCCAGCATATGCCGGTTTTCGCTGGCATTCCACGTGATGACGGACCGCGCGGCGGGCCAGACCTCCCCGGCACGGCGGATATTGGCAATCTTGGCCAGCATTCCCAGCCGGTGGCCGCGGTGCGGTCCTGTCACGAGGGTGTCCTCCTGGATCAGGACATGGGGACGCTCCGGACGGTGACTCAGCAGGGTGTAGGCGACCAGTTCACCGGAAGCCCTGTGCTGCACCGCGGCCACAAGTGAATCCACACCGCCCCGAGCCCAGCTCTGTTCCTCGGCCCGGACCCGCGCGGCGTCCCATTCCTCCGCCTCGACTTCCAGGCCGGCCGTGGGCACATCGGCGCTCATCCGGCTTTTCAGCCCGGCATAGGCATCCACCAGCGTGTCCGGGCAACTGCCTTGCCAACCCACTGTGCGGTAGCCGTCCGCATACGCCCTGGCATCGGCCCCCAACCTGTCCAGCACCCCGGACTCGACCGGCAGCGGCAGCATGCTTGACCGCTCCACCTGCTCCAGTTCGTAGCCGCAGGCGAGGGCAAACCGTGTTGACGCCCCATTCAGCGGAACGCCTCCGCTTCCCGACTTCGCCGGCAGCAGGTCCCCCGGCCCGCCGTGGTCATCCGCCATTGCTTTGGAATGCGATAACGGCTCTTCGCAGTAGCCGTCAAACACGGTGCGTCCGCGCTCCCGTGCCACCTCCTCGGCACAGGCGAGGAGCCGCCGGCCTATCCCCTGCCGGCGGTGCGGGGCAGCCACCAGGACCTCGATCCATGCCGTGGCGGTATTCTCTTTCAGCGGCAGCACCACGGAGCAGGTGCCCACTGGTGCTCCGTCCAGCCTGGCCAGGTACTGCAGACGGTCCTCGTACCCGTTTCCCCGCCAGTACTCCTGGTCCTCCCGGAGCGTGGACGCGCGGTCCAGGTTTCCCCAGAGCGCCAGATGGTGGGCATCCCGGAGCGCGCGGCACGCCAACAGGTCGGGTTCCCGCTCAGTGCCTGAGCCCCGGTCTCCGGCCTGGGGGACGGCGACGGCGGTGATCACCAGACCGTTCACGGCGCCTTCTGCCACTCGCCGTCATACCCTGCAGGGCAGAACCCAAGCGCCACGTTGATGGACAGCATGTGATCGTTTTCCGCTGCGTTGAACGTGATGATGCGCTCCACTGCGGGGTAGCCGGACAGCAGCCTGCGGATGTTCAGGATCTTGACCAGCATGCCCAGCCGGTGCCCCCGGTGATGGCTGGCCACCAGAGTGTCGTCCTGGCTGGCCAGCCACGGCTTCCCCGCGGACACCTGCAGGACGGTATAGGCGGCAAGTTCGCCCGTTTCGCGGTGCCTCGCGCTGGCCACGAGCGAATGCAGGCCCGCCTGCTTCCAGGTCTTCTCGACATGGCGGACCCGCGCCACGTCCCACGATTCCGCGTCATTGCTCAGGGCGCCGCTGGGCGCATCGGTGCTCACGCGTGACATCAGGACTGCCAGCTGGTCCGCGTATTCATCGGGACAGCCGTCCGTCCAGTGCAGCAGCTAATACTCGCCAGCCTTGAGCTGCACTTCATTCCAAGGGCAGCCAAAGTGCCCTCCCCGGAAGGCAGGTTCATGCTGCTGAAGCGCTCCACCTGCTCCAGCCTGTAGCCGGTCCGCCGCGCGAACCGGACGCCCCTGGCCTCTCCCGGCACCCCTCCGGTTCCCGTTGCGGGCTTGAGCAGCCGGGGGTCCTCGGGGTCAAAGTCGGCGGGGTGTTCCGTGAAGGTCTGCAGCGTGGTCCGGCAGAGTAATGCCGCCAACTCCTCGGCATGGCACACCAGCGCCGTCCCGATGCCGCGTCCGCAGAACTCCGCAAGCACATTCACGTGAAGGAGCGCCGTGTGGACGTTCTCCTGGAGCCCGAACCGGATCCAGGACCTTGCCACCATGCGTCCGTCCACCCGCACAAAGAAAAGCCGCAACCGGGTGTACGGGTTATCGCGCCAATACTGTAGCCGGGCCTTGGCCGGTGACGAACGGTCCGGGTTGCCCCATGTTTCCAGCACCAGCGCGTCGCTGAGTCCTACGAATTCCAGGAACTCACCGGCGTCCGTTGAATCAATTGCGGCAGGCAGGACGAGTGGTTCGATGAGGTACGGCGCTGTATCCACGGGGGACAGCCTAGCCGCCGGGAGCCTGTGGCACACGCAATGCCTGCACGCGCCCTCGCGGCACATGCGTCCCTGCCGCCGGTTGGACACGCAAACAGGACGAACGCAGAAAGACCGCCCCGCACAAGCGGGACGGTCTTTCTTTCGAGCCTGGTGAGGATTAGACCTCGGTCAGGACCTTGGTGACGTTGGGGTCAACCGAGATGCCCGGGCCGAACGTGGTAGCCACGGTGGCCTTCTGGATGTAGCGGCCCTTGGAAGCGGACGGCTTCAGGCGAAGCACCTCTTCCAGAGCTGCGGCGTAGTTCTCGGCCAGCTTGGCGGCGTCGAACGAAACCTTGCCGATGATGAAGTGCAGGTTCGAGTGCTTGTCGACGCGGAAGTCGATCTTGCCGCCCTTGATGTCGTTGACGGCCTTGGCGACGTCAGCGGTCACGGTGCCGGTCTTCGGGTTCGGCATCAGGTTACGCGGGCCCAGGACCTTACCGAGGCGGCCAACCTTGCCCATGAGGTCAGGGGTGGCAACGGCGGCGTCGAAGTCGGTCCAGCCGGCTGCGATCTTTTCGATCAGGTCATCGGAACCAACGAAGTCGGCGCCGGCAGCGATTGCTGCTTCGGCCTTGTCGCCCGTTGCGAAGACCAGGACGCGGGCAACCTTACCGGTACCGTGCGGCAGGAGGACGGTGCCACGGACCATCTGATCGGCCTTACGCGGGTCTACACCCAGGCGGAAAGCGACCTCAACGGTGGCGTCGAACTTGGACGGGTTGGTGTCCTTGGCCAGCGTCACTGCCTCGAACGGCGCGTAGAACTTCTCCGCGTCGATCTTGGCGGCGGCTGCCTCATATGCTTTGCTGCGCTTTGCCATGCTGCTTATTCTCCTTGTGCAGTTGTGGTCTGCGGACCGCGCTGGGCCCTGCCACAGTCAGGATTCCGGCTGGATTATCCGTGCCGGGTTTCTGACATTTCAATGTTTCAGTGGTGCCGGTCTCCCGGCGGTGCCGTCCGGCGTCGTGATCGATTTCCCGATCCCGAGCCGCATCAGCGGTGGGGAATTAACCCTCGACGGTGATACCCATGGAGCGGGCGGTGCCGGCGATGATCTTCGCTGCGCCTTCGAGGCTGGTGGCGTTGAGGTCTTCCATCTTGGTGGTGGCGATCTCGTTGACCTGGGCCTGGGTCAGCTTGGCAACCTTGACGGTGTGCGGGGTAGGTGAACCCTTGGCAACGCCTGCAGCCTTCTTGATGAGCTCTGCAGCGGGCGGGGTCTTGGTGATGAACGTGAATGAACGGTCTTCGTAAACCGTGATTTCCACAGGAATAACGTTGCCGCGCTGGGCTTCCGTCGCAGCGTTGTACGCCTTGCAGAATTCCATGATGTTGACACCGTGCTGGCCAAGCGCAGGACCGATCGGCGGAGCCGGGTTAGCGGCACCTGCCTGGATCTGCAGCTTGATGAGGCCGGTGACCTTCTTTTTGGGAGCCAATGTAGGGTCCTTCTCTCAAATACGTCCTGGGACACAGGAGCGTGCCTCAGGTTGGTGGCCGCCATGGCGAGGCGACCGGCCGCTTCGGGGCTGCTAAGCGGGCAGCCCCGAGCGAATTCTGTGGGTATTGCTAGATCTTGGAGACCTGGTTGAACGCCAGGGTGACCGGGGTTTCGCGTTCGAAGATGGATACCAGAACCACGAGGGTCTGGGAATCGATCTTGATCTCGGAGATCGTGGCCGGGAGGGTCTCGAACGGACCTTCCTTGACGATGACGGACTCGCCGACTTCAAAGTCGACGTCGACCTGGGCGGCCGCATGCTTGATCGGCTTGCCCTTCTCGGCCTGCTCTTCTTCGAAGACCGGGGCCAGCATGGAGAAGACCTCGTCCAGGCGGAGCGGCACGGGGTTGTGGGCGTTGCCCACGAAGCCGGTGACACCGGGGGTGTGGCGGACGGCGCCCCACGAGGCGTCCGTCAGGTCCATGCGGACCAGGACGTAGCCAGGAATGCGGACGCGGTTGATCACCTTGCGCTGGGCGTTCTTGATCTCCACGACTTCTTCCATAGGAACCTGGATTTCGAAGATGTAATCTTCCATGTCCAGGGTCTGGATACGGGTTTCAAGGTTGGCCTTTACGCGGTTTTCGTAACCGGCGTAGGAGTGGATGACGTACCAGTCGCCTTCCTGGCGACGCAGTTTGGCCTTGAATTCCTCAGCCGGATCGACGTCGGCCTTGGCGGCCGCGGCGGCGAGGGCGTCGGCCTGCTCGTCGTCGGTGTCAGCGTCAGCTTCGTCCGTTTCGGCGTCATCAGCATCAGCGTCAGCGTCATCTTCGGCGTCGGCGTCATCTTCAGCGTCGGCCTCAGAGGAATCGTCGATGGAATCGGGCGCAGCAGACTCAACCTCGGACTCTTCCCCGGCTACCGCCGCGGCGTCTGTTGTGCTGTCCTCGGACCCATCCAGCTCAGTCTCAGTTACCTCGAGCTCCTGCTCAGACACTTGGTCTCCTGCTTCCTCATTGCCTAACATGCCTATTTAAATGGCTCAATTCCGCACACCCCGCGAATGCCTCCGGTTATCGGAAGCATTCCACGCAGTCTGCGGACGGATCGCCTTAGCGGTCCGTGGGGCCTGTGCCGCCGAAGACCCAGCTCACTCCGGTCCCGAAAGCCAAGTCCAGGACGGTGACGATGAGCATCATGATGATCACGAACACCAGCACCACGAGCGTGTAATTGATCAGTTCCTTGCGGGTGGGTGCAACGACCTTCTTCAGCTCACCGATAACCTGGCGGACGAAGAGTGCGATGCGAGCGAAGAAGCCTGCCTTAGCGGCATTCTTGGCGGGGCGGCCCTTGGAGCTGCTTGCAGCCGTTTCGGTCACCTGGTCCTCACTCATCCTCGCAAAGTCGGATACCCGGCTCTGAACTGAACCATGGTTGCTGCGCCGGCTCCGGCTCACCGCCGGAACCGCTTGCGCAGGGCAGACAGGACTCGAACCTGCAACCTGCGGTTTTGGAGACCGCTGCGCTACCAATTGCGCCACTACCCTATGGATCGAAAACCAATCACGCCACACTTCCCGCAGACTTCGCGGGGCGCAGGCCATCATCGTGTTTTCAACACCGGAGAACTAGTCTACGCAACAACTGCGCTTACGTCGAACCAGCCTCATTTCGGACCTTCGTTGCTGCCGCCGGGAACCGACCGGGGCTCCGGTCACATTCCTGGCCGCCACGCTAAACGATCCGCTGAACAGCATAGAGTAGATTTCGTCGAATCCCACATCCAGCCATCGAGCTGCACGCGAAGAATGGACCCGCCATGCCTGCCGCCCGCGTTTCCCAACGCATTTCCGCCATAGCCGAATCCGCCACCCTTGCCGTTGATGCCAAGGCCAAGGCGCTCAAGGCAGCCGGCCGGCCGGTCATCGGCTTTGGTGCTGGAGAACCTGATTTTCCCACCCCCGGATACATTGTGCAGGCCGCCATTGAGGCCGCCGGCCAGCCGAAATACCACCGCTACTCGCCCGCCGCCGGACTTCCGGAGCTCAAGCAGGCCATCGCGGAGAAGACCCTCCGGGATTCCGGTTACAAGGCCGAGGCATCCCAGGTCCTGGTGACAAACGGCGGTAAGCAGGCGGTGTACAACACCTTCGCAACGCTGGTTGATCCGGGTGACGAAGTGATCGTTCCCACGCCGTTCTGGACCACCTACCCGGAAGCCATCCGGCTGGCGGGCGGTGTGCCTGTGGAGGTTTTCGCGGGCCCGGAGCAGGAATACCTGGTCACCGTGGAGCAGCTTGAAGCCGCCCTCACCGAGCGCACCAAAATCCTGCTGTTCGTCTCGCCGTCCAACCCCACGGGTTCGGTGTACTCCCCGGAGCAGGTCCGCGAAATCGGACTGTGGGCCGCCTCCAAGGGACTGTGGGTGGTCACCGACGAAATCTACGAGCACCTGACCTACGACGGCGTTCCCTTCACCTCGATTGCCACCGCCGTGCCGGAACTCGGCGACAAGGTGGTCATCCTCAACGGAGTGGCCAAGACCTACGCCATGACCGGCTGGCGGGTTGGCTGGATGATCGGCCCGGCCGACGTCATCAAGGCGGCCACCAACCTGCAGTCCCACGCCACGTCCAACGTCTCCAACATCATGCAGATCGCTGCCCTCGCCGCCGTCTCCGGCCCGCTCACCGCCGTCGACGAAATGAAGGTCGCCTTTGACCGCCGCCGTAAGGCGATTGTGGCGGGCCTGAACGCCATCGATGGCGTGGAATGCCCGACGCCGACCGGCGCCTTCTACGTCTACGCGGATGTCCGCGGGCTGCTGGGCAAGGAATTCGAGACGGCGAACGGGACCGTCCGCCCGCAGACCTCCGCCGAACTTGCAGCCCTGATCCTGGACGAGGTTGAAGTTGCCGTTGTTCCGGGCGAGGCCTTCGGCCCCTCGGGCTACATCCGGCTGTCCTACGCCCTTGGCGACGACGACCTTGCCACTGGCGTGGCCCGGCTGCAGGGCTTCCTCGGCAAGGCCAAATAAGGACGCTCTCTCACCTTTCGCAGGAAAAACCCCAACGCTCTCTCACCCTGGTGAGAGAGCGTTGGGGTTTAAGCGACCGGAAGTGAGAGAGGGTTTGGGTTTAGGCGACCGGAAGTGAGAGAGCGTTGGGGCTAGAGCAGCCTGCGTTCGGCGGCCCATTTTGTCAGTTCGTGGCGGCTGGAAAGCTGCAGTTTGCGCAGCACGGCCGAGACGTGGGTTTCCACTGTCTTGATGGAGATGAAGAGCTCCTTGGCCACTTCCTTGTAGCTGTAGCCCCTGGCGATGAGCCGCATGACCTCCAGTTCACGGGCGGAGAGGCGGTCCAGTTCATCGTCGGCGATATCCGCCGGCGCAGTGCCGAACGCGTCCAGGACGAACCCCGCCAGCCGCGGCGAAAAAACGGCATCGCCGCCGGCCACCCGCAGCACGGCGTCAGTGATTTCGGTACCCGAGATGCTCTTGGTCACATAACCCCGGGCGCCGGCGCGGATGACCGATACGACATCCTCCGCCGCGTCGGAAACGCTCAGGGCGAGGAACCTGGTGCTGGCCAGCAGGGACGCCGAGCCGGCAATCACCTCCCGCCCTCCCCCGCCCAGTCCGCCGGGCAGGTGCACGTCCAGCAGCACCACCTCGGGCCGTGTCTGTGCGATCACGGCGATGGCCTGTTCCACCGTTCCGGCCTCGCCCACCACCGTGACGCGGGCGTCCAGGTCGGCCTTGAGTCCCGAACGGAAGATGGCGTGGTCATCCACGATGACCACGCGGATAACTGAAACACCTCCTGCATGCGCGCCCGCTGTGTCGATGTTGTTCACGACTTTCCCTCTCCGTTGTCCGCGGCGTCCGAAGGCAGCCTGAGCCGCACTTCCGTCCCGTCCGCACTGCTGCTGATGACGGCCGTGCCGCCGTGGCGCTTCATCCGTCCGACGATCGATTCCCTGACTCCCATGCGGTCGGCCGGAACCGACTGCGGGTCGAAGCCGGGTCCGCGGTCCTTGACGAAAACTTCCGCGCCGCCGTCGGCCACTTCCAGATAGACGGACACGGCACCGCCGCCGTGGCGGGACGCGTTCACCATGGCTTCGCGGCTGGCCTGCACCAGTGCTTCGTGCCGCTCGGTCATGGCGGTGTCGCCCACGCTCACCACGTCGACGGCGTTGCCCAGGGAGTCCTCAACCTCCGCCGCCGCGGCTTGGATGCGCTCCGAGAGCTGCCCGGCCTCCTTGCCGGGGTCGCGGTACAGCCAGCCCCGAAGCTCACGTTCCTGGGCGCGGGCCAGCCGCACGACGTCGTGCTCGTTTCCGGCGCGGCGCTGGATCAGCGCGAGTGTTTGCAGGACGGAGTCGTGCAGGTGGGCGGCAATCTCAGCCCGTTCGGTGGCGCGGACCCTGCCCGCGCGCTCTGCTTCCAGGTCGCGCCAGAACTTCAGGCCCCACGGCAGCAGCACCAGGGCTACGCCGCCGAGGACCGCCACGGATGCCAGCAGGGCCAGCCAGGTCTGCTCCCAGGACCCGGATCCGGAAACCATCACCAGCACACCGGCCACCACCAAGGCCAGTCCAGCGGCGAGCCTCGCCCAGCCGCCGGCCTGGTCCGCCTTGGTCTTGTCGAGGAGACCGGCCCGCCGGGTTTCATCCAGCTGCATCCACGCGATGGCCGCTCCGCCGAGGATCGCGGCGGCAGGGATCAGGGTTCCGAGCGGAACGTCGACGCCCAGCATCCGCGCGGTCAGGATTCCGCCCGCCAGCAAAAGGCCGGCGCCCAGCAGGATTTCCTTGCCGTACGGCATGCGGCGGAAACGGAACCAGGCGGGATTCGCCGTCGTGCTTTCTTTGAAGGCTCCGGCCTCTGCCGGCCCGCTCATCCGGGCAGCAGCCAAGCCGTCCTGACCGACGGCAAGCGGAAGCGTGGCGGGATCCGGGAACATGGCCGCCGGAGGTGGACCGGCAACAAAGTCCGGCGGTACCGGCAGCGGACCCGGCGCGCTGACTGCGGGGGCAATGGGCGACGCCGGACGCCTGGCGTTCCGCTTCGCGTTCTCGTCCGCGGTGGGAACCATGATCCAGAGCCACGCATAGAACGCCAGTCCGGCTCCGCCCGCGAGCGCGGCCACCACCATCCCGATCCGGACCATCCGCACCGGCCAGCCCAGGTGGGCGGCGAGTCCGGAGCACACGCCGGCAATCACGCGGTCGCTGCTGCGGACCAGCGGAGGGCGGGAAACGGCGGTTGTCATGTGTCAATCCAAACACGGATCAGGGTTTCCCACGCCTGTTTTCGGCACGAACCGGGGGTCACTCAGGGACAGCTCAGGGTGTTCCCCAATAGAGCGCAGACCTGACAACCGGCAGGATCGAAGTATGAACCCGCACAATGCAAACCCCAGTGAAGATCCGCTGCCGTCCGGCCGCCCCGAACCCGGTTCTGCCGAAGCAGCCAAAGGCAATTCTGACGCCGGCTCCGGCCCTGCCCAGGACGGCACCTACTCCGGCCCCGATGCTGAACCCAACGCCGGTTCCGCCGCAAAGGACCCGGCTGCAAAGGACTCCTCGACGGGGACCGGCCCGTCCGCCGACGGTCCCCTGCCGGCACCGCCGCTCTACCCAAACGGGGAATACCCGAATGCGTACCCTAACGCCTACCCGCAGTCCCAACCCCAGAACTTCTTCAACTGGGTCCGGGGACACGGTATCCAGCGTGGACGCGACCGCTGGATCGGCGGCGTAGCCAGCGGCATTGCACACCGGCTGGGCATCGACCCGCTGATCGTGCGCGGCGTCTTCATCGTCCTGTCCATCTTCGCCGGCATCGGCGTGCTGCTGTACGGCATCGCCTGGGCCCTGCTGCCCGAGCCCGACGGCCGCATCCATGCCCAGGAAGCAGGCGCAGGCCGATGGTCAACAGGCATGACCGGCGCCCTCATCACCACGGTGATCGGCCTGCCCAGCCTGGGCGGAGGATTCTGGGGCTGGGAACGGAACGGTTTCGGCGGCTTCTTCTGGACAGTCTTCTGGATCGCCGGCGCGATTTACCTCATCTACTACCTCTCGCAACGCGATAAGACCAGGAACGGAGCGCCCACCATGACCACCAGCGCCCAGGCCGGCGCCGCCTCCGGCGGAGCCGCATTTGCAGCCACCCCCACGGTGGACACATCATCCGCAACCGCGGCATCCGGCTCGCCGTATGCGACCGGCTCGTACGGCGGCACCCCCTACTCCAGCGGCCCGTACGACGGCGGCGCCCCAGGTTCCGCCAGCTACGGCCCTTCCGGCGCCGGCCCCGGCAGTTTCGGACCCGGCGGCGCCGGCCCCTCCGGCCCCCTTCCCCCGTACGGACCCAACCAGCCCTACGGCGGCGGCTACGGAGGACCCTCGGCACCCGCCCCCAAAGTGCGCAACATGGGCCCCGGAGCCCCGGCCGTCGCGGTGACGGCCGGACTCGCGCTCCTGGTTGGAGGCGGCATCAAAGCCCTTGAGGCGCTGAACATCACCCATCTCGGAGACGCCACGAACGCGGTGGTCTGGGCCAGCGGTGCCGCAGTCCTGGGCCTCGGCATCCTCATCTCAGGCCTGAGGGGCAGGACCTCGGGAATCCTTGGCTTCTTTGCGGTGGTGGCGCTCATCATCGGCGGCATCTTCAACGTGGTTCCCAATGGTGACCGGTTCCGGTTCCAGGAAGCCAACTGGAACCCGGTCAGCATTGAACAGGCCACGCAAGGTTTTGACGTCACCGGCGGCAGCGGTACCGCTGACCTGACGCGGCTCAACCTCACCCCGCCGCTGCGCACCGACGTCGTGATTCCCCTGGATGTCACGGCCAGCAACCTGACTGTCATCATCCCGAACACCGTCCCCGTGCAAATCAGGGCCGACATGACGATGGGCAATCTCAACGAAGGCTCCAAGAACCACGGGGGCATGACATCGCAGCAGAGCAACTACAACACCGACAAGCCCGGCGCCGCGCTCATCCTCGAGATCGACGGAACCATGAGCAACGTCACCATCCAGGAAGGAAACTGACATGAGCAGCTACGAACCTGCCCCGGACACCACGGCCCTCCCCACGGAACCGGCACGCAGCACCGGAGCGCGGCACGGCGGACCTTCGCCGGCACGCGTTGGCACGGTGGTCTGGGGGCTGATCGTCCTGGCACTGGCGGCTTTGATCATCATCGGCCAGCTGGGCATCGTGGCACTGAACGGCACCTATGTGCTGATCGGCCTGATGATCGGCGCCGGCGCCGCACTGGTGGTGGGAGGACTCCTCTCAGCCCGCGGACGTGACAAAGAAACCACAACAGGGAAGTCTTGAGGCATGGAAAAGTTCTTCAGCATTGTCAGGGGCCTTGGACTGAAACGTGGTCCGCAACGGTGGCTGGGCGGCGTGTGCGGAGGCATCGCTGCGAAGCTCAACGTGGATGTTGCCTTCGTTCGGATCGCGTTCCTGCTCCTCAGCCTGCTGCCGGGACCGGCCTTCGTGTTCTACCTCGCAGCCTGGCTGATCCTCCCGGACCAGCGGAACGCGATCATCCTCCAGAGCTTCCTGGACAAACGATCAATAAACGGATCCTGACTACGGGGTCCCAGGGCCCCTGCTCTCCGGAGCGGGGGCCTTTTGTCTGCCATGGAAGGGGGACGCCGCATGCCATGGAATACAGCCCTTTGTAACCAGTTTGTGTCGTAACCCACACTCACCAGTAGAATCTAGGGTGAGCTCAGCGTGGCGCTCTGCCTGTACACCCTCTCACCAGGATTTGAGCCGAGACATGAAAATTGGAATTCTCACCAGCGGCGGCGACTGCCCCGGACTGAACGCGGTTATCCGCGGCGCCGTCCTCAAGGGGATCGCCATCCACGGCCACGAATTCGTAGGCTTCCTCGACGGCTGGCGCGGCGTCGTCGAAGGCGACATCATCCCCATCCCGCGCACCATGGTCCGCGGCATCGCGAAGCAGGGCGGCACCATCCTTGGGACATCCCGGACCAACCCGTTCGAAAACGGCGGCGGCCCCGAGGTCATCAAGGCCCACATGGACCGGCTGGGCATCGACGCGATCATCGCCATCGGCGGCGAAGGAACGCTGGCCGCAGCCAAGCGCCTGACCGACGCCGGACTGAAGATCGTCGGTGTTCCCAAGACCGTGGACAACGACCTTGACGCCACGGACTACACCTTCGGCTTCGACACCGCCGTCCAGATCGCCACCGAGGCCATCGACCGCCTCCGCACCACCGGTGAGTCGCACCACCGCTGCATGATCGCCGAGGTCATGGGCCGCCACGTGGGCTGGATCGCCCTGCACGCCGGCATGGCCTCGGGCGCCCACGCCATCCTCATTCCGGAGCAGAAAGCCTCCATGGACCAGATCACCGAGTGGGTGCAGGAAGCCCACGACCGCGGCCGCGCGCCCCTGGTGGTTGTGGCCGAGGGCTTCGTTCCCGAGGGCCAGGAAACGCCGCACTCCGAGCGCGGCCTGGATACCTTCGGACGCCCGCGCCTGGGCGGCATCGCCGAGATGCTGGCCCCGAGCTGGAGGCCCGGACCGGCATCGAGACCCGCGCAACCGTCCTTGGCCACATCCAGCGCGGCGGCGTCCCGTCCGCGTTCGACCGCGTCCTGGCCACCCGTCTGGGCATGGCCGCCATCGACTCCGTGGTGGATCAGCGCTGGGGCACCATGGTGTCGCTCAACGGCACCGACATCGTCCACGTTGGCTTCGACGCCGCCCTGGGCAACCTCAAGAGCGTTCCGCAGGACCGCTACGACGAAGCCGCCGTCCTCTTCGGCTAGGCCACAATTGCGCGAACGGACACTTGAGGCCGCACTTCCAAGGGCCTCAAGTGTCCGTTCGCGCTGTTTCGGGCTGGGTAGGGTTGAGGCATGACTCTCCACCCCGGTTCCATAGACATCATCCAGCTGGCATGGGCCCGCCATTTGGGCCTCGATGATGGGGCGTTCGCCGCGGCCCGGAAGATCGACGCCGATTCCGCTGCTTCCGGGGCCGACTCAATTGCGGCCGCAGCACGGATCACGCGCGCGGACGAATCGCGGAAATCGGTGGATTTCGTGCGCTTGTTCGGGGCCTCGGCCCTGGTCGGACCCCAATGGGCCCTTGACGCCGCCGCGGGCATTGCGGACGAGGAACTCGCCCAGCACGTGACACTCCTGACCATCACACGGCAGCACGGCGGCCACGGGCAGGGCGCGGCTGCCCTCTTCTTCGCGGACGACCTCCCGCTGCGGCAGCCGGCGGAGGAGCTGACGGTCTCGCACGGAAACCCTGAGGCAATCGAACTAGAAGGGCTGTGCCCGCCTGACGACGTGAACGAAGTGGGCCTGTCCGACCTCGAACACCGGTTCACGATCCTGCGCGACGACGACGGCCGCAAGGTACCGGTGGCCTGCGGGGCCTACTCCGAGTGGGAAGGAATCCTCGCCCATATGGGCGTGCTGGTGGACCCTGACTGGCGGCGCCGGGGACTTGGCTCCCTGGCGGCATCCATCGCTGCCCATGAGGCACTCGCGGCGGGGCTCACCCTGCAGTGGCGCTCGGACGTCAGCAACAAGGGCGCCCTCGCGATTGCCCGGAGCCTCGGTTTCGTCACGGGCGGGATCCACACCAGCGTCCTGCTGGGCTGAACCGGCGGTTCACCCAGCAGGTTCAGACCACTACGGTTCAGCCCAGCAGGTTCAGGCGGATTTTGCCGGGGCTGAGTTGGCCCCGGCAGCGCCGGATTCCGGGGCGCCGGAGCCGCCCCAGTTTTCCACCGGCTTGGGCTTGGCGAAGAACAGTGCCACGGCGGCGCCCAGCACGATCACTGCAGCCGGCAGCATGATGGACTGGGCCATCGCTGTCGAAAAGGCCTCATGCAGGGCTTCGGGGAGCTGGCCGCCGAAACTCATGGGGCTGGCTTCCCCCGCAGGAGCGCCTGCCGCCGCCGGGAGTTCTGCGGCCAGGCGCGACTGCATCAGCACGGCAATGGCCGCGCTGCCCAGCACGGCGCCGATCTGGCGGGTGGTGTTATAGACCCCGGCGCCCGCGCCCGCCTGGCGCGGAGGCAGGTTGCGCGTGGCCGTTGAGCTGAGCGGCGCCCAGATGCCGGCATTAGCGAAGCCAAGGACGGCGCTGGGCAGCAGGAAGAGCCAGATGGGCGTGTCCGGGCGCATTAGTGCAGAGTTCCAGAACAGCGCAACCGACATCAGCGCCAGGCCGCCGGCGGTGATGTACTTCGGATTCACGCGGTCGATGATCTTGCCCACCACGGGTGCGAGGCCGCCCGAAATGAGCGCCATCGGAATCATCATCAGGGCCGACTGCGTGGGAGTCAGCCCCCGGACCACCTGGTAGTAGAAGATCAGAGGGAGGCTGAAGGCCGTTACCGTGAAGCCCACCGTGGTGATTCCCAGGTTGGCGAGCGAGAAGTTGCGGTCCCTGAACAGCGAGAGCGGCAGCAGGGGCTCGCCGCCGTTGAATTTGGGGTTGAAACGCTGCCACGCCACGAACCCGGCCAGAACCACGACGCCGGCAATGATCAGGCCCCACACCGTGATGGGGCCAGTGATGGTCCCCCAGTTGTACGTCTCGCCTTCCTGGATGCCGAACACCAGCAGGAAGAGCCCGACGGCGCTGAGCAGCACGCCGGGGATGTCGAACTTGTGCGGGTGCGTGGTCAGCGACGGAACGTAGCGAAGTGCCAGGATGAAGCCCGCGATGCCCACCGGCACGTTAATGAAGAAGATCCATGCCCAGCCGAGGCCGTCCACCAGCACGCCGCCGAGGATCGGTCCCACCAAGGTGGCGACGCCAGCGGTTGCGCCCCAGATGCCCATGGCCGCGCCGCGCCGGTCCGGCGGGAAGATCCGGGTGATCACAGCCATGGTCTGCGGCGCCATGATTGCGGCACCGAAGCCCTGGACCACCCGGGCCAGGATGAGGGTCTGGACGTCGCCGGACAGCCCGCACCACAGGGACGCTAGGGTGAACACCACCAGGCCCGTCAGGTAAAGCCTTTTGGGCCCGAACCTGTCACCCAGCCGGCCGGTGATCAGCAGCGGCACGGCATAAGCCAACAGGTAGGCGCTGGTCACCCAGATGACGGAATTGATGTCCGCATTCAGGCCTTCCATGATCCGGGGGTTGGCCACTGAGACGATGGTGGTGTCGATCAGGATCATGAAGAAGCCGATCACCAGGGACCAAAGGGCCGGCCACGGCCTAGCTACGTTTTCCATGTGGGTCCTTCGTGTGTTGTTGTCTTGTGTGTTCTGCTACCACGGGATTTCCCCGGAGCGGAGCTGGTCCTGCAGGCCGCGTATCCAGCCCATTTCGGTCTTCAGCATGGCTTGCTGGTACTGGAGGTCGATCCAGTACTTGCGCTCCACGTCCTTTTGCCGGACTGCCGCCTCCCCTGTTTCCAGGAACTGAAGTTGTTCCTGCAGCAGTTCCAGGCGGCGGTCCAGGAGGTCCAGCACGACGGCGGCCGGCAGGTTGTACGCCTCTGCCACCGCCAGCGGGAAGGTTGGATATTCGTTGATCGGCTCGGCGAGCATGTCCTGCAGCCGCGCGGTAAGGGCCTCGCGGCCCGCAGGCGTGATCCGGTAGGTGGTCCGTTCCGGCCGGTTGCCTTCGCGGTCCGTTCCGGCTGTTTCCACCAGGCCGCGTTCCTCCAGCCGGCCGACGGCGTGGTACAGCGTTCCGGGGCGGACCTTGACCAGCCGGTCTTCGTGCCTGGCCATCAGCAGCTGGTACATCTCGTACGGATGCATCGGCTCCTCCACCAGCAGGGAGAGGGCGGAAATGCCTAGCGGCGTCAAGGGAACTGATCGCGCCATGCTCTGGCCACTCCCCTATTGATCGACGGCACCTGGTGTTTGACGGCACCAGGTGTTCGACGGCACCAGGTGTTCGACGGCACCGTAGTCAATCGACGGCGCCGTGGCGGTTATTCCGCTTCAACTATTCCACATGGAGTATTAGGGCGCAAGAAAGCCCGCGGGTGCAACCACCGCGGGCTTTCCGGCTTCTTGCGCTTCAATCTGGCGGTGTTCAGCCCAGCAGCGCCAGAATCTCTGCGCGGGCAAACATCTGTGCCGCTGCGCGTGCGGAGGGCGTACCGGCGTCGGGATCTGCGCCCGCACCCAGGAGAGCCTCCGCCACGTCCGTGTAGCCCTTGAATGCCGCACCGGCGAGAGGCGTCTGCCCGCGATCGTTGACGGCGTTTGCGTCCGCGCCGTGCCGCAGGAGCAGCTCAACCGCGGGGGCATGGCCATGGTAGGCCGCCAGCATCAGCAGTGAGTCGCCGGATGCGTTGGTCATGTTGGCGGGCGCCCCGGCGTCGAGGTAGCTTCCCAGCAACGCCGAGTCACCCTCCCGTGCTGCATCAAAGAGCGCATGCGCGAGGGCCAGTGTTTCGTCGTCGGGTCCGGCGGTGCTGCTGTCCGCTGCGTTGTCGGTCATCGGTGTGTTCCCTTCAGGAATCCGGTCTGGCGGCCCACCACCTGGCCGGCGTCGGGAGCCACAATGACTTCCTGCGCAGCCGTATATGGTTCGTCGCCGTCTACGACCGTCAGTATTTCATCCGGGGCAACCGAACGCTTTATGACTGCCAGCGCGATGGGGCCCATCTCGTAATGCTGCACCACGGAGGTCACGTTTCCCACCTTTCGCTCACCCAGGCGCACCTCGCTGCCCGCGGCGGGGAGGGTGTGCTGCGAACCGTCCAGCTGCAGGAAGACCAGACGGCGGGGCGGATGACCCAGGTTGTGCACACGGGCGACCGTCTCCTGGCCTTTATAGCAGCCTTTCGCCAGGTGCACTGCGGTACGCAGGAGGTCCAGCTCATGCGGAATGGTCTTGTCGTCAGTTTCCGCGCCAAGGCGGGGGCGCCAGGCGGCAACGCGCAGCGCTTCGGCTGCCCACGCACCGGCCAGCGGCCGCTCGCCCACGGTCGCCTCCAGTTCGTCTGCGGGCACCAGGTATTCAAACCAGGGACGTTCGAGGCCGGGGTGGGATGCTTCGGCGACGACGGAGTACGAGTATCCTCCCGCCCCGACGTGCGGCCACGGATCCTCCCACACCTTCAGGCCGGACCACTCCTCCACCCGCCGGGTGGTGCCAAGGACCGCCCAGCGGTCCGACACGTCGGCAATCTCCACGCGGAGCATGAACTTCATCCGGTTCAGCCACTCCGCCAGCGGTGCCGCTTCGGCGGCCTCGACGATCAGCCAGGTGGTGGCGCCGTCGTCAATTACCCGCGCGTCGAACTCAATCCTGCCCTGGATGCTCAGCAGCAGCAGCTCGCTCGACTCGCCCGGGGCAAGGTTGGTGACCTGCTGCGAGGAAAGGGTGTTGAGCCAGCTCAACCGGTCGGGACCGGTAACGGTTACCACGCCGCGGTGCGAAAGGTCGACGACGGCGGTTCCGGCAGCCAGCGCGCGCTGCTCCCGCAGCGGCTCACCGTAGTGCGAAGCGACGCCGGAGTCGGCGCCACCGGCCTCGACCGCGCCAGGGCGCGACAACAGGGGGCTCTTGATAGTCATATGAAGGGAACATCCTTTGATAGGCAGGTATTCCGGTGCCGGCGGCCCGGCCACCGGGAAAGACGGCGGTTTGGTCTGGCGTCCGGGCCTAGCGGTACTCGGGGTTCTCGAAGTCGAACCTTGTGCCGGCCTTCCATTCCGCCGGCAGGTTGCCGTAGGCCGGGATGCCGCCCGCGTCCTTCAGGATCCGCGCGAGGTGCAGCAGGTTCCATGTCATGAAGGTGGTGTTGCGGTTGGTGAAGTCGCTCTCCGGGCCGCCCGAACCCTCATCCAGGTAGCTTGGCCCCGGACCCACCGGGCCGATCCAGCCGGCGTCCGCCTGCGGGGGGATGGTGAACCCGACGTGCTGGAGGCTGTAAAGAACATTCATGGAGCAGTGTTTGATGCCGTCCTCATTGCCGGTAATCAGGCAACCGCCCACCTTCGGGTAGAACGCCCATTGGCCTTTTTCGTTCAGTTCGCCGGAGTGCGCGTACAGGCGCTCGATCAGTTTCTTGGTTTGGGAGGAATTGTCACCGAGCCAGATGGGACCGGCCACCACCACGATGTCCGCGTCCTTGACGGCGGGATACAGTTCGGGCCATTCGTCGGTTTCCCAGCCGTGCTCGCGCATGTCCGGATACACGCCGCTGGCAATATCGTGATCCACCGTCCTGATCACGCGGGTGGTGACGCCCTGTTTCTCCATGATGAGGCGGCTGACCTCGATCAGGCCCTGCGTATTGCTGGTCTCCGGCGATTTCTTGAGCGTGCCGTTGAAAAAAACAGCTTTGAGATCGCCGTAGCTTGCGCTTTTTGCCTGGCTTGGCTTACCCGGGTCTGGCTGCTGGCTGTTCACGGTCTTGCTCCCTGCACTCGTTGCGGACAACAAAAATCAGTGAGACCCAGCGGCCAGGCTTCCGGGACTGGCCGCGCGGCCTAGGAAGTTTTACTGAGGATGGCCGACGCGTGGGCTTCCAGCCCGCCGCCCGGCGTCGAACCTTTTCCGGTGGCCACGTCCCAGCGCCAGAGGAGCTTTCCGTCTACCAGCCCGAAGATCCGGGTGGCGGCAGTGTACTCCTTGGAATGGCTCCCGCGCATCACCATGTCGGTGCTCAGCTGGATCTGCGGCCCCTTGATCTGGCCGTAGTACAGCTCGGTGATCCCGCCCGGGTGGGCAATGGAAACGGAGATGTCAAAGCCGCCGTCGCTGTTGCGCAGGGCCTCGACTTCGTCGGCGCTCTTCAGGACGGGGACGATGTCCGCCGGGATGAGCCCCGGCCCGCCGTCCTCCTCCCGCTGCTTCCGCTCCAGCGCCCAGAAACCGGTCTCGACCGTCAGTGGCCGCAGCTTCGTTCCGTCGTCGTCCGTCAGCCAGCTTTCGGCACGGTACTGGAGGTACGGCAGGCCGTTGTGCGTGAAGGAAACGTGCTGTAGGAAGTGCTCGGAATCTTCTTCGCCGGCCCCCAGGCGTCCGTTGCCCTCCCACTCACCAATGAGCCAGGACAACGGGACGAGCTCGGGCGTGAGGTCTGTAGGAATTTCAATCGGCACAGTAACTACCTCCGCAGACAACTAACTCTGAACTGGTATTACTTCTGGCCCTTGAACAGGCGGTAGACCACAAAACCTGCGAACCAGGCCATGGAAAGGCTGGCAATGCCAAGCAGGACAAGGAAGAAAATCTCAAATGCAAGTACGGACATGATGCCATCCTAACGCGTTAGTAGATGAGTAGTTTGTCTATGAAGTAGGCCAGCGAACCCACCGCGGCTACAGGCGCGAGGCCCATGCCAAAAGCGGCAGGAAAGTCAATCCGGTCCCCGCGGAGTATAACCAATCTGCGGAGGCTTACCAGAACCGCGCCCACCACAATGCCCACAACGGCGGCGGGTATTACGGCGATGTTCGAGAAGATCAGGCCCGCCAACGGGGCCGTAAGGCCCGCGAGCACGATACCCAGCGGGGCCACGATCCGGTCCGGCCACCGGATGAGGCCGGCCAGCAGTGCGAACGCAGCACTGATGCCGGCTACAAGCAGCATTTCCTTCACTCCGTTGAACCTCGAGGCCGCGATCCAGCCTGCGCCAAGACAGGACAGCAGGACGCCTGCGCTTGAGCCCAGCGTCGACTCCAGGCGCTGCGCCTGGCCCGTGCCCCGAAGGAGCTGCATCAGGAAGACTGCCATGACGCCTGCGGCGATGAAGGCGGGCGTCCAGTCGAGAAACCCTGGCGCCGGGACGTACGTGGCAGCCACGGCGGCACCGACTCCGGGAAGCCCGATGATCGCCGCGAGGGTCTTCTTCGCAGGGATGCCTAGGAAATGGGGCCAGCCGATGCCGACCGCCAGGGCGACGGCCACGGCAACCCCCAGCAGCACTTCCGGTGAGGTGTAAGCGCCGCCGATGAAGACAGCAAGCCCGGCCAGTCCGATGGTTCCGATCGTCCACGGCTTCACTGTTTACCCGCGCTCACTCTCTGCTGACGTCATCTTCGCTGCGTATCCGTCCAGCGCCCGCCCTGCTTTGGTCATCCCTGGGTTCCCGCGTGCGGACTCCGTTGGGGTTGGCAGGCGGTGCCTGACGGTCCAATCCTGCCCTATGTGACCTGCATATGTCGCAAATCGGGAACTGAAAGCAACTGGATCAGTGTCTGTGAAGAGGCTTTTAGGTATACTCAAAGCTCAGCTACGCTTCCTTCGGAGGATGCGGAACCCGCCGGAAATCCGGCTGGCCCACTACCGACGCGGGCGGCCAGTACCGGCCGGTGAAAGCCCGGTTCAGACGCCCAATGATGCGCGGACAGCCCCTTGGAGGAACAATGTCGCACATCCTGCTACTGACGAACAGCACCGGGTCATCGGTGGACATCCTGCCTGCCTTGGAACTACTGAACCACCGCGTTCATATCCTCCCGGCCGAGCCCACGGCGCTGCTGGAAACCGACCCCTGCGATGTGGTCCTCCTGGATGCCCGCAAGGACCTGGTGGGAGCGCGGTCCCTGACCCAGCTGCTCAAGGCCACCGGACTTAGCGCGCCCCTGATGCTGATCCTCACCGAGGGCGGCATGGCGGCGGTCTCCTCGGCCTGGGCCGTGGATGACATCGTGCTGGACTCTGCAGGTCCGGCTGAGGTCGAGGCCCGGATCCGACTTTCGGTAGCCCGTGCCGTTCCTGACCAGGAAGATACCCCCACCGAGATCCGTGCCGCAGGCGTCGTCATCGACGAAGCCAGCTACACCGCCAGGGTCAACGGGGCTCCGCTGAACCTGACCTTCAAGGAATTCGAACTCCTCAAGTACCTGGCGCAGCATCCGGGCCGCGTGTTCACCCGCCAGCAGCTCCTGACTGAGGTCTGGGGCTACGACTACTACGGCGGCACCCGGACAGTGGACGTCCATGTCAGGCGGCTGCGCGCCAAGCTGGGCGCCGACCACGAAAACCTGATCAGCACTGTCCGCAACGTCGGCTACCGCCTCACGCTGGTCCGCCAGCCCGAGGAAGAGCTGACCGAGGCGTAGCCACCGGCAGCGTCGGTGTCATCCGCCCGTGCAGTTCGCCGCACGCAGTTCATCGAAACGAAGAAGCCCCGGACCACTGGTCCGGGGCTTCTTGTTGGGCTTTGCGCCTGCAGTGGAGGACATACGGGTCGAACGTATCGAGGCCACCCCAGTGGTGGATCCCCCTCAAATTCCGCTTCAAGGAAGCCGGAACAGGTAATGACTATACGTGCCGGATCCCGCCTCATCAAATCGGCGCCCAATCCTCCGCCAACCAGACGGGCCGTATAGCCTGTACTCCATGAGTCCTGCGCATCCCGAAAACTGGCCCGTGCTCGTCATCAAAGGCGAAGTGGATGAAGAACTGCTGAGGGATTTCAAGGCCCTGGCGGCAGCCGCCGAAGAATCGGACGGCAACCCTCCCCTTTCCGAGCAGACCTTTGTCACGCTCCAGGCCGGCGAAACCGGAAGCCATTCGCTCCTGGCGCTGGCGCTCTACGCACCGGACGAGGACTCCGATCCCGCAACGGCCCAGGACCTCGCCGGATTCGCGGTGGTGGTCGAAGAAGCGGAAGGCACAGGAGTACTGGAAGTGGCCGTTCACCCGAGCTACCGGAACCAGGGCGTCGCGGACCGGCTGGTGGCCACGCTCAAGGCATCCCGGGGCTTCGACGGACTCACGGCATGGTCCCACGGGAACCACGAAGCAGCGGCCGACCTCGCAGCGAAATACGGCTACGGGCCAGTCCGGGAGCTCTGGAAGATGCGGCTCACCGCTTCGTCCACGGAACTTCCCGACGCCGTGCTGCCGGGGAATGTGGGCCTGCGCGCCTTCGTGCCCGGACAGGACGAAGAGGCCTGGCTGGCGGCCAACAGGGCAGCCTTCGCCCACCACCCGGAGCAGGGCAACATGACCAGGCAGGATTTGGAGGCGCGGAAGGCTGAGGACTGGTTCGATCCGGCCGGCTTCCTTCTCGCTGTTGATCCCGCCGACCGGATCCTCGGCTTCCACTGGACCAAAGTGCACCCCCGCCACGGCAGCCATCCCGCAATCGGCGAGGTCTACGTGGTGGGTGTGACGCCCGAGGCCCAGGGCCTGGGACTGGGCAAGGCCCTCACCGTGGCCGGCATCAGGTATCTCCACGACAAGGGCCTCCAAGCGGTGATGCTGTACACCGATGCGGACAATGCCCCCGCCGTTTCCCTGTACCGCAGGCTCGGGTTCACGCGGTGGGACGCAGACGTTATGTATGGACCCCTAAACGGCCGTTAATCCAATCGGCTGACGCATGCCTGACGGTTCAGGAAATCTGCGTATCCGCCGAATCGAATGCTTGTAAGGTTGAAGGTAAACCGCGCCAGCAAAAGGAGAGACCATGCAACCGGAATCAGCCGGGACCGTCACGTCTGAAGCCAAGGCGCTGCCGGTGCGCGCCCGTTTCGGGTCCTCCGAGGTGCCGGCTTCCCGTGCTACGCAGGACCGGATCGATATCCCGGAGTTCGCGCCGAACCTTGAGCCGGAGGGAGACATCAGCCCGGACCGTTTCCTGGACCGCGAACTGAGCTGGCTGGCGTTCAACGCCCGTGTGCTGGAATTGGCCGAGGATCCCGACCTCTATCTCCTGGAGCGGGTCAGCTTCCTCTCCATTTTTGCCTCCAACCTGGACGAGTTCTTCATGGTCCGCGTGGCCGGGCTGAAACGCCGTATCGCCACCGGGCTGGCCGTCCCCTCCCCGGCCGGCCTGAGCCCCTTGCAGGTGCTGGATCAGATCGGCGACGCCGCGCACCGTCTGGCGCAGCGCCATGCGAGGGTCTACGCCGAACAGATCCGGCCGGCCCTGGCGTATGAGCACATCCACCTGATGCACTGGGATGAACTTGATGACCAGGCCAAGGACCAGCTCAGTGCGATGTTCGCGGAGAAGGTCTTCCCCATCCTGACTCCGCTGGCGGTGGATCCTGCCCACCCGTTCCCCTACATCTCGGGACTGTCCCTGAACCTGGCCGTGGTGGTCCGCAACCCGGTCAGTGACAAAGAGCTCTTCGCCCGCGTCAAGGTTCCGGACCAGCTGCCCCGCCTCATTTCCATCGACGGCCCCCGCGCCGGTTCGGTGCCCGGCCGCGTGGCCCGGTTCATCGCGCTGGAAGAAGTCATCGCCGTCCACCTGGATCAACTGTTCGCCGGCATGGAGGTCCTGGAGCACCACACCTTCCGCGTCACCCGCAATGAGGACGTTGAGGTTGAAGAGGACGACGCCGAAAACCTGCTGCAGGCCCTCGAAAAGGAACTGCTGCGCCGCCGCTTCGGCCCGCCCGTGCGCCTCGAGGTCACCAACGACATCAACCCGAACATCCGGGCACTGCTGATCCGTGAACTGGGCGTGGAGGAATCGGAGGTCTACTCCGTACCCGCGCCGCTGGATCTCCGCGGCTTGTCCGTCATTGCCGGGATCGACCGTGCGGACCTGCACTACCCGAAGCATGTGCCGCACACCTCGCGCTACCTGAACGAGTCGGAAACGTCCAAGGCAGCAAACGTCTTCGCCGCCATGCGGCGGCGGGACATCCTCCTGCACCACCCGTACGATTCCTTCTCCACGTCCGTGCAGGCTTTCCTGGAGCAGGCCGCGGCGGACCCGAAGGTGCAGGCCATCAAGCAGACCCTGTACCGCACCTCGGGCGACTCCCCTATCGTCGATGCCCTCATTGACGCTGCCGAGGCGGGCAAGCAGGTCCTGGCCCTGGTGGAAATCAAGGCCCGCTTCGACGAACAGGCCAATATCTCCTGGGCCCGGAAGCTGGAGCAGGCCGGCGTGCACGTGGTCTACGGCATCGTGGGCCTGAAAACCCACTGCAAGCTGTCCCTGGTGGTGCGCCAGGAAGTCGACGGGCTGCGCCGCTACTGCCACATCGGCACGGGCAACTACCACCCCCGGACAGCCCGCTACTACGAGGATCTCGGGCTGCTGACGGCCAACGAACAGGTGGGCGAGGACCTTTCAAAGCTCTTCAACCAGCTCTCCGGGTACGCTCCGAAGTCCACTTTCAAACGTTTGCTGGTGGCTCCCCGATCGGTGCGTTCCGGCCTTATCGACCGTATCGAGAAGGAAATCCGCAACGCCAAGGCAGGCATCGCGGCCAGGGTGCAGATCAAGGTCAATTCGATTGTGGACGAGGCGATCATCGATTCGCTCTACCGCGCCTCCCAGGCCGGGGTGAACGTTGACGTGATCGTCCGCGGCATCTGTTCACTGCGCCCGGGCATCCCGGGACTCAGCGAAAACATCACCGTGCGTTCCGTGCTGGGACGCTTCCTGGAGCACTCGCGGGTTTTTGCCTTCGCCAACGGGGGCGAGCCCGTGGTCTACATCGGTTCCGCGGACATGATGCACCGCAACCTGGACCGGCGGGTTGAGGCCCTGGTCCAGCTCACCAGCGGAGACGACACCACCTATGTGTTGGACCTTCTCCGCCGCTACATGGACCCGGAAGCCTCCAGCTGGCACCTGGACAGCCAGGGCGAATGGACCAGGCACCACCTCGGCGAGGACGGCCAGCTCCTGGAGGACGTCCAGTCCTGGCTGCTCGCTTCGCGCTCACGGCAGCGCCCGACGATAAGGCGGTAGGACCCTGGCCTTGAAAAGCGACGCAAAAATCGATGCCACCAGCGACACGGGTAACGATTCACTTGTTGCAGACCAGACTGACCACCCCGGCGAAGCGATTGCCGTCACCGCGGCAGGAGCGCTGCCGTGGCGCGTCAACAAGGACACGCTGGAAGTCCTGCTGATCCACCGCCCACGCTATGACGACTGGTCATGGCCCAAGGGCAAGATCGACGCCGGCGAGACCATTCCCGAGTGCGCCGTCCGTGAAATTGAAGAGGAAATCGGCCTCAGCGCAACCTTGGGCATCCCGCTCCCGCCCATCCATTACCACGTGTCCGCCGGCCTCAAGGTGGTCCACTACTGGGCAGTGGATGTGGACGGTGCCATGTTGCGTCCCGATGGCAAGGAAGTGGACAGCGTGATGTGGTGTTCGCCGGAAAAGGCGGCCACCCTGTTAAGCAACCCCGGCGATGTCGCCCCGCTGGAACACCTGGTGGCAGCCCACGCCCGCAAGGAACTGGACACCTGGCCGCTGTTGGTGGTGCGCCACGCCAAAGCCAAGCCGCGGTCCTCCTGGACCAAGGCTGAAGGGGACCGGCCGCTTGCCGCCACCGGCCTGCGCCAGGCGCAGGCCGTCCGCAGGCTGCTGCACGTGTGGAGGCCGCTGCGTGTTCACTCGAGCCCGTGGCAGCGCTGCGTTGCCACGATCGCACCATACGCCAAGTCGGCCGATGCCAAGGTGAAACTGCACGACGCCCTGACGGAGCACCGCCACGCCCGCAGCCCGAAGAAGACCGCCACAGTGGTGGAATCCCTTTTCGACAAGCAGCGCGCCATTGCTCTGTGCACGCACCGGCCTGCGCTTCCCACCGTCTTCAAGCAGCTGGGTGAGCACATGAACGCCCGGCTTCGCGCCCTCCTGCCGTCCTCCGACCCTTATCTGGCGCCGGGCGAAATCATTGTGTGCCACGTGGCCCGCGGCAGCAACCACAAGATCGTGGCCGTGGAACAGTTCCGGCCCTTCGACGACTAACGGCGCACGCCGCGAGCCGCGCGCCGCGCGCCGGAAAGATCCTTTCGGTTGACCTTCACGGCTTTGTATCAAATACTCAGTACATTGATGCAAATCTGGGGGATTTATGCCGGTCCAATTCGAACTGCCGCCGATGATGCTGCTGGGACCGCTGGTCGCCGCCGTCGTTCTCTACCTCATCCTCAGGTGGGTGGTGTGGGAACCCAAGATGGGCGCCTCACCCGAAACTGTTTCCCAGCACGCGCTCTGGGTGGGCGCTATTGGCTGGATGGCCAGTTCACTGCAGGGTGCCATGAACATCGGCATCATCCCGGCGGGCCGAACGACCAACCCTGTCATCGGACCTTTCCTGGTGACACCCGAGACAATGATCCCGGCACTGGCCTGGCCCATTCTTGGGGTCCTCGGGATCCATGCCCTCGGCCAGGTCAGCTATCCGAGGCCCAAACGCCTCCGCCGCAAGGCAAGCCTCCATGTGCGGAAGATCCGCGATTTCCTTCCGCGGCCGCTGGCGTGGACTACCCTGGCTATCTTCGCGGCTGCGGCCGTTTTTATCGCCTGGACGGGCACGCTTCGGGCATACGCACCGCTGCCCTACGGGTCACTCGGGGAGGATCCGGAAGGGTTCCGGACCATCGGCGGCGACGGGCGGATCGCCGGTATCGGACTCGCCGCCTGGCTGGGAACGGCGCTGGTTGTCCTGGCTGCGGGCACGTGGGCCGTTCTGCTGCTCATCTCCCGCCGAAGGCAGCTCGAGCAACTGACGGACCACGACAACTCAATGCTCCGGACGATCGCCATGAACAGGCTCCTGCGCACCGTGGCCACCGTGGCATCAGGGCTGGCCATCATCGCCGGAAACTTCGCCGCCCGGCCGGACCCTGCCGCCGGCAGCATGTCATGGACAAACTTCGCAGGCATACCGGGCATGGCCGTGCTGCTCGCCATGTTGATCTGGGCACCGCCGAAACTGGCCGGGCCGGCGGGCTCCAAGGCCAGGCTCGCCAATCCTGCAGGAGGGTCGCACCCCGCCACACGGCTGGTTGTCTCGATCGGCGCCGCCCTCGGTGTCGCTGCAGCCCTTCCCCTCCTCGTAGGAGTCTTCTTCGTGCCCGCGATCATGGGCGCGGCGGCCGGCTACGGACCACCCGGTTTCGTGGCGCTGGTGACGCTGCTGGTGCTTTTGGTCCTGGCGGCCGGCGAGCTGCTGCTCGGGCGCAATTACTCCGCCCCTGAGGAACGCCGCAGCTGGCCCCGGCAGCCGTTTGGGCCCGCCCTGTTGACTACCGCCATCCTGGCGCTGCTCATTTTCCTGGCGGCACTGGTGGTCACGGCTCACGGGAATTCCCTTCTTGGCCAGGACGGCGGCTGGATCCCGTCGGCGGTCCTTAGCGCCGCCGGCGTGGCTGCGGCATTGCCTGCCTTCTTCGCGGCCCGCTTCCGGTACGGAATACCGGGTGCTCCCCCGGGCCTCGATGGGGCCCTGCGGGCAATCACCGTTTACCGGATAGTCCGGACCCTTGCGGCCATGCTGATGGCACAGGCCGGCCTGTTGCTGTTGGCGAACAGCCGCGCGTTGGCTGCTGTCTTCGGTACGTCACCGGCCCCGCCGGCCATCCCGTGGTGGCCTGCTTCCCTTGCGGGCGCACTCCTGGCCGCCGCCGCTGTTGTCATTGCCGTAATACCCGTCGGAAAGTTCGCGGGATCCAAACGGCTCCCTGCCCGGCGCCCGGACCAGGACCTCGTCACATGAGGGCGGGCATATCCGTGGATCTCGGGTCGGCTGTCCCGCCGTATGAGCAGATCCGCACGCAGATCTCCTCGCTGATCGCCGTGGGATCCCTGGCCGCCGGAACCAGGTTGCCTACGATACGCAGCCTGGCCTCCGACCTGGGCATCGCCGCGGGGACGGTGGCCCGGGCCTACAAGGAACTTGAGCAGGCCGGCCTGACCGAAACGCGGCGGCGGAACGGCACTGTCGTCGTCGGGATGCCCGACGACGACTTACCGGCGGGCGGCGCCGTCAACGCTGACGTCGTGGCCGCCGTCGACCGTTACATCGCGGAAGGCCGCGCGGCGGGACTCGATGACGGCACGCTCGAGGGCATTCTGCGGGTGCGGCTCGGCCTAAGTAGACTGGGACAGTGAGCATCCCAACGCCCTATGAAGACCTCCTGCGTGACGTCCTTGCCAACGGCACGCACAAATCTGACCGCACCGGCACCGGCACACTCAGCGTGTTCGGCCGGCAGATGCGCTTTGACCTCAGCCAAAGCTTTCCGCTGGTCACCACCAAGCGGGTCCATTTCAAGTCCGTGGCAGTGGAGCTGCTGTGGTTCCTGCGCGGCGAAACCAACGTGAAGTGGATGCAGGACCAGGGGGTGACGATCTGGAACGAGTGGGCGGATGCCGACGGCGAGCTCGGTCCCGTCTACGGTGTCCAGTGGCGCAGCTGGCCCACGCCCGACGGCGGCCACATCGACCAGATCGCCGAGCTTGTGGAAAACCTCAAGTCCAACCCGGACTCGCGCCGGCACATTGTCTCCGCGTGGAATGTGGCGGAGCTCCAGGACATGGCGCTGCCGCCCTGCCATGCCTTCTTCCAGTTCTACGTCGCGGACGGAAAGCTGTCCTGCCAGCTCTACCAGCGTTCGGCGGACACGTTCCTGGGCGTTCCGTTCAACATCGCCTCGTATGCGCTGCTGACCTGCATGCTGGCCCAGCAGGTGGGCCTGGAGCCGGGCGAGTTCGTCTGGACCGGCGGCGACGTGCACATCTACGACAACCACATGGACCAGGTGCTCAAGCAGCTCAAGCGGGAGCCGTATGAGTACCCGCAGCTGAAAATCCTCCGCAAGCCGGGCTCCATCTTCGACTACACGCTGGACGACTTTGAAGTGGTCGGCTACCAGCACCACCCTACGATTAAGGCGCCGATCGCAGTATGAGCACCGACCACGCCATGGATCCCCTGGCCTTCACTGAAAAAATTGCCGCCGGCACCACCGGCGTCGGGCTGGTCTGGGCACAGACCACGGCCGGCGTGATCGGCAAGGACGGCGATATGCCGTGGCACCTTCCCGAGGACATGAAGCACTTCACCCTGCTCACCACCGGGCACCCCGTGATCATGGGCCGCAAGACCTGGCTCTCCTTCCCGGACAAATACCGTCCCCTGCCAGGGCGCACGAACATTGTGGTGACCCGGCAGGAAGGCTGGGGGGAGACTGACGAGGCGCAGGGCGCCCTCGCGGTGAAGTCGCTCGACGACGCGCTGCTGGAGTCCCAGTTCGCCCCCGGCCACGAGACGGTGTGGGTGCTGGGCGGCGGGGAAATCTTTGCCCAGACCCTGGACATCGCCGACGTCGCCGTGGTGACCTTCATCGACTCCGAGACCGACGGCGACACCTACGCGCCCGAACTCTCCTACGAGTGGAAGCTGGCAGCGAGCGAGCCGGCCACGGGCTGGCTCACGTCCGCCAGCGGGACGCGGTACCGGTTCACCATGTGGCGCCGGACCGAGGGCTAGGGCCATGCTGAAGAAGCCGGAAACACTCTTTGTCCTGGGCTACATGCTGCTCCCGCTGCTGGCCCTTCTGTCCGCGATCGTGGGGCTGACCATGATCCTGGGCGGCAACAAGATCGCCGGAGCCATCGTGCTGGTGGTGGTCACCCAGGCGTTCGCGTTCGGGGCGTTCTATGCACTGCGCCTCCGCAAGGCGGCGGTCCTCGAGCAGCACGACGCCGAGTAGCGGCACCTCCGTGCCGCCGTCGTACGTTCGGCACCGTGACGTAACCGACTGCGCCGTGCCGGTTCCGAAGTCTAAACTGGACGAATGACTACAGCAGCTACCCCCTCCGTCGGCCTGGTCGGATGGCGCGGCATGGTCGGCTCCGTCCTGATGCAGCGCATGCAGGACGAAGGCGACTTCGCCAACATCAACCCGGTGTTCTTCTCCACCTCAAACGCAGGAGGTGCCGCCCCGTCATTTGCTGATGGGGCCGGCAAGCTCGAGGACGCGTTCGACGTCGAGACCCTGGCGAAGCTGCCCATTATCGTCACCGCCCAGGGCGGGGACTACACCAAGCGCGTGCACGCCGAGCTGCGCGGCCGCGGCTGGGACGGCCTCTGGATCGACGCCGCCTCCACCCTGCGCATGAACGACGACTCGATCATCGTGCTGGACCCGATCAACCGCGACGTCATCGACAAGGGCCTGGTCAACGGCACCAAGGACTTCATCGGCGGCAACTGCACCGTATCCTGCATGCTGATGGGCCTCGGTGGCCTGTTCAAGAACGGCCTCGTCGAGTGGGGCACGTCCATGACCTACCAGGCTGCCTCCGGCGGCGGCGCCCGCCACATGCGCGAGCTCCTCAGCCAGTTCGGCACGCTCAACGCCGAGGTCAGCTCGGAACTGGACGACCCGGCGTCGGCCATCCTGGAAATCGACCGCAAGGTCCTGGCGCACCAGCGCACCGACATCGATGCAACACAGTTCGGCGTCCCCCTGGCCGGTTCCCTGATCCCCTGGATCGACGCGGACTTGGGCAACGGCCAGTCCAAGGAAGAGTGGAAGGCGGGCGTGGAGACCAACAAGATCCTGGGCACCGCCGGTGAAAACCACATCATGATGGACGGCCTGTGCATCCGGATCGGCGCCATGCGCTCGCACTCCCAGGCGCTCACGCTCAAGCTGCGCGAAGACCTGTCTGTTGCCGAAATCGAGAAGCTGCTCGACGAAGACAACGAGTGGGCCAAGGTGGTGCCGAACACCAAGGAAGCCTCCATGGCGGGCCTCACTCCGGTGGCTGCCTCCGGCACGCTCGACATCCCCGTGGGCCGTATCCGCAAGCTCGAAATGGGCCCGGAATACATCAGCGCCTTCACCGTGGGCGATCAGCTCCTGTGGGGTGCCGCCGAGCCGCTGCGCCGCATGCTCAACATCGCCACCGGCACCCTCTAGGCGCCTCCCCCGGTTCGCGGCACCAGGCGCTACGCCGCTTGGCCGAGGAACCTCAGGTACCTCGCGGCCTGCAGCTCAAATGATTTTTGGGCTGCAGGCCGCAGTCCGTTAACCGTGTCAAAGGGTTCAGGCACGACGGCGGCCGTCCGGCCGGTGCCGGTCCGCGCCCAGGTGCCGATCACTTCGCCGCCGGACACGATGGTCTTCTTGAACATCCCGTTGCCGCCAGGAACAACCTTTTGGGCATGCTCAGGCGGGAGCACAAGTGAGCGGTCGGTGTAGCCCAGCAGGAATTCATCCAACCCCGGCAGGGCCAGCAGGGTGCGCTGGCCGGGAACGCCGTCGTCGAGCAGGGCCGCGGTGGCGGGCGACATCCAGTAACTGGTTCCTTCGAACTCCAGTTCAACGAGCTGGTCCTTCACCAGCGCGAGGCCGCTGCGAACTTCTGTTACTGGCGTGTTGGACCACCAGGCGAAGTCGCGTTCGGTGGCCGGGCCGTGGCTGAGCATGTACCGCAACACCAGCTCCGCGATGCCCTCTGCACGGTCCAGCTCCCGGGATTTCGGGATCCACTCGTCGAACGCTTTGATCAGCTGCTGGTTCCCCACCAGCGGCCCCTGCACCAGCCAGGCCCGTTGGCAGAGGACGCCCAGCAGGTGGATGCCGCGCTGGCCGGCGGTGGACTGCCCTGCGGCTTCAAAGGCCGCGAAGAGCCCCTGGCGCGTGGCCGATCCGCCGCCCGCGACGAGTTCCAGCGCCGCCTCACGGCTGGATTCGACGTCCCTGGCATCAATCTCCAGCTCACGGTGGCGCCCGCCCATCCCCCGGAGGAGGCGGTCTGCGGTGATGTCCAGGATCCAGCGCAGGTCTTCCGGAGCCAGCAGGTGAAGGGTCCCGCGCATGGGCCATGAGCGGACGATGAGTCCTTCATCGAGCGCAGCGCGGACGGCGTCGACGCCGGAGCTGCGCATCCTGAGCCCGACAGCCCACAGCGCGGCCTGAATGTCCTGGGCCTGCATGGCCGTCATCCAGCGCACGGCGTCCGGCGCCGATTCGAAGTCCGGTGCCAGCAGCCCCTGCGCGGCCAGGCGCAGCCGGCCGATGACATGCCGGGTGATCCGGGTTCGTGTGCCTGCTCCCATGCACTCATCGTAGGACGGCCCGCGGACATTTCCGGTCCCCAATCGCGTCCGCAATTCCGGAGGCTCCCGGCCCGCGTTACCGGAAGGTCCCACACCGACGGCGCGGTACGGGCAGTACACCGCCTCCTCCCAGCCTGCTTACAGCCGACGTCCCTACGCTGGATGCATGACCGTTGGAGAGCTCTGGCCGCACCTGCGGCCCCTATGCCGGTCCCTGGCCCTGCTGGGCTGGCTCACGAGTGCCGCCGGCATGGCTGCGGGACTCTCGATCGCCATCGCTGGCGGAACCAGCCTCTCCCCCACCATGCAGGCACTGCAGTTGGCTTCCACGGTCAGCATGGGTGTGGCCGTCCTCAGCTTCATCGCAGCCTCGCTGCTGCAGCCCCAGCACCGTGGCTGGCGCGCCTCGGATTCCCGCGGGGCGGATGCGGCGCATGAGCAGGCCGGTGAGCTCCCGCCGACCATCCGGAGCTTCCTGCTGGCGTCCTTCGCTTTACTGGCGGGCGCCGTGGTTTTCGCCTGTGCCGGACTTGTCCTGCGCAGCGGGCCCAGCGCGCAGTCGGTGGCATTCTGCCAGGTCTTCCTCCTTGGCGCCGCGGCGTCCGGTTTCACCTTCATGCTGTTCAGCAAAGTGACCCCGCGCCACAGCAGGAACTGACGGCTACCCGGACGGTTCCCGGAAAATCCCCACTGGACGGACCCGGGAACGCCGCGTCCTAGAGCTCGACGCCGATCAGCAGCGGCTCGGGGTGCAGCTCGATGCCAAACTGCTCGACGACGCCGCGGCGCACCTCGCGCGCCACGGCCACCATGTCCGCCGCGCTGGCGGAACCCCTGTTGGTGATGGCCAGAGTGTGCTTGGTGGACAGGGATGCACGGCCGCCGGAGACGCCAGCGGTTTCCAGCCCATAGCCCTTGCCAAAGCCGGCATGGTCGATCAGCCAGGCGGCGGACAGCTTCACCTGTCCGTCGGCTCCGGCCGGATACCGGGGAGCGCCCTCGGGGAGCGTCTCCGCCGCCTCTGCCGGGACAATCGGATTCGTGAAGAACGAGCCGGTGGAATAGGTGTCCCGGTCTGTCGGGTCCAGGACCATGCCCTTGGAGGCCCGGAGGCGCAGGACTTCCCGGCGCACATCGTTGGCGTAGGCCCTCTTCCCGGGCTCAACACCCAGGGATTTCGCGAGCTCGGCGTACCGGATGGGCGCGCTCATGCGGCCCAGCGGCAGCTGGAATTCGACTGTGAGCACCACATAGCGCGGAGACCCGTGGACGGTGGTCTGTTTGAGGACCGAATCACGGTAGCCAAACTTCAGCTCGGAATTGGTGAAGGTTCGCACGGCGTTCTGTTCCCGGTCCCACGTCCGCACCGCGGCAATGGTCTGGGAGACGTCCGCTCCGTAGGCGCCCACGTTCTGCACCGGGGTGGCACCCGTGGACCCCGGAATACCGGAAAGGGCTTCGATTCCCGACCATGCATGCAGCACGGCATGCTCCACAAGGGCATCCCAGTTGTGCCCCGCCTGGACCACCACGGCCACCCCGCCGCACGAGTCTTCGGCGTTGACGGTGAACCCCTCAGAGGCAATCCTGAGCACCGTGCCGGGGTACCCGTCGTCGGAAATCAGCAGGTTGGAACCGCCGGCGATGATCAGCAGCTGCTCCCCGGCGGCGTCCGCCGAGCGGACAGCGTCGATGATCTCCGACTCCGTACGCGCCTCAACATAGTTGCCGGCGGGACCGCCAACAGCGGCAGTGGTCAGGTCGGAAAGCAAGGTGTGGGTCACCTGTCCAGCCTAGCGGTGATTGGGGCGGGACCGGGATTCAGGAAAGTTTTCCGGGCCACGGGTGACAGCAGGAAACTGACCACGAGCATTACTATCACGGCGAGCAGCGAGTGCAGGATGCCCACGTGTTCGGCCAGCAGTCCCAGCAGCGGCGGACCGCAGAGGAAAGCGCCATACCCGATGGTGGACACCACCGAGACGCGGGCAGCTGCCCTGACCGGATCATCGGCCGCCGCGGACATGCCCACGGGGAAGCCCAGCGAAGCACCCAGGCCCCAGACAGCCAGCGCCACGAACGCCAGCCATGGCACGGGAGCGAACACGAACAGTCCCAGGCCGGCGACTGCCAGCGCGGCGCACCAGCGCATCACGGGAACCCGGTCAAACCGGTCCAGGACCAAGGTGCCGGCGAAGCGGCCGATGGTCATGAAGGTGACGAACAGACCGTAGCCCGCTGCCCCGGCGGCGTCGGTCTGGCCGTGGCCGTCGGCAAGGGCCAGGGCCACCCAGTCGCCTGCCGCCCCCTCGGCGAGGGCAAGGCCCAGCACCAGCACGCCCAGTAGCAGGGTGCGCTTGTCACGCCAGGCCTGGGCGATCTGGCGTTTGTTGTCCAGCGGCTGTTCCGGAACCGCGTCCGTCTGCCGGACGATAGGGATGGGCCCGGTGGACGGGTCCTCGAAGGTATCCGTCCCGGCGGCCCTGAAGGGGCGCTCGCCCTGGACCGGCGTAACGTCAGCACGGAACCAGGCCGCGGCAGTTGCCACCGAGCCGGCCACGAGGAGCCCGCCGGCGGCCAAGTGCCAAAACACCGGGATGCCCGCACCGGCGGCCCAGGCACCCAGCCCGGCTCCTGCCACTGTTCCCAGGCTGAAGGAGCCGTGCAGCCGGGGCATGATGTGCCTCCGGACGGCACGTTCCACCGCGGCACCTTCGACATTGGACGCGGTGTTCCAGCTGGCGGCGCCCAGCCCGATGACCGCCATTCCCGCGGCAACCACCACCGGGCTGGCGAGCACGGAGGTGCCGAATCCCGCCAGGACCAGCCCGAAGCCCACCATGATGCTGCCGATCCGGATGGTCCGCCTGGACCCCAGCCGCAGGACGATCAGCCCCGATGCGGACACTGAAACAAAAGAGCCGGCAGTGAGGCAGAGCAGGAGCAGCCCGATGGTGCCGGGCGTCAGGTCCAGGCCGTCCCGGATCGCGGGCAGCCGGGACACCCAGGTGGAAAACGCGATTCCGCTGGCCCCATAGGCCACCACCACAGCGTTGCGCCAGTGGGTGACCTCGGCGGCCGGGACGAAGGCGCCCTTGGTCACGGCAGCGCCGTTGTTACGCAAGCTTTGTCACGCAAGCCTGACGACTGCCTGGGCCTTCATCAGGACCTTCTGGCCGGCGAAGACAACGGTGAGGTCCACGCGGGCGGTGCCGGCCCCGGCGTCGAGCGCGCCAATGGCGCCGCTTACCTCGATGACGGCGCCCGGCTCATCGGTACCGGTGGTGTCAGTGACCAGGACCGGTTTGGTGAAGCGCGTCTGGAAATCGACGACGGCGGCGGGGTCGCCCGCCCAGTCGGTCACCAGCTGGACTGCCGCGCCCATGGTGAACATGCCGTGGGCAATGACGCCGGGAAGGCCCACGCCGGTGGCGAAGGCTTCGTTCCAGTGGATCGGGTTGAAGTCGCCGGACGCGCCGGCATACTTCACCAGGTCCTGGCGGCTGACGGTGATGCTGCGGCTGCCGAGGTCCTGGCCGACGGCGAGATCCGAGAAAGTGGGGGCAATGGATGCTGTGCTCATGGTTACTGTCCCTCTCCGCGGACCAGGATGGACGAGGTGGTGGTGGAGACGCTCTCGCGGGAGCCGTCTTCTCCGGTGAGGGCGAAGATCTCCGAACGGGTGGTGATCATGGCGCCGCCGCCCATGGCACGGACACCGTCCACGTGCAGCTCCGCCACCAGCCGGTCGCCGGCGAAAATGGGGCGGTGGTGAATGAAGCGCTGGTCCGCGTGGACCACGCGGGAGAAGTCGATGCCGGACTCCGGATCCTCGATCAGCTGCGCGTCGGCGCGCTGGGCAATGATGATGGCGAAGGTGGGCGGCGCCACGAGGTCGTTGTGGCCAAGGGCCTTGGCAGCGTCCAGGTCGAAATGCGCGGGGTGGGTGGCCTTGACGGCCCGGGCGAACTCGCGGATTTTCTCGCGGCCGACGTCGTACACCTCTGCGGCAGGGTAGCTACGGCCCTGCAGATCCGGATTGATAGTCATGGCCTCAAGCCTATCGTTCCCGTGCCGTCGGACGCCGAAGAGGTGGGCCGGCTCACGGCCTGTTACGCGCAGAGGGCCTGGCACCGTTCCCCCGCGAGCGGTATGATGGATTCATCATTCCATCAATTCATGGCGACCGGCACAGGCATCCTCGGCATGAACCCAGCGACAGCAGGTCACAATGCTTTCCGCGGCACAGGCCCCTTTGTACGAAATCAAGGCCAACCTCTTCAAAGCGCTAGCCCACCCGGCGCGCATCAGGATCCTCGAACTGCTTGCGGCCGCCCCCGACACGACGGCCCCCGTTAGCTTCCTCCTGGCCGAAACGGGGCTTGAGGCCTCACACCTCTCCCAGCACCTGGCAACGCTTCGCCGGCACAAGGTTGTCACGTCGGTGCGGACAGCGAATGCCGTCACGTACCGCCTGGCACACCCCAAGATTGCCGAACTGCTGTCCATTTCCCGGACCTTCCTGCTGGACAATCTGGCTGATTCGAACGAGCAGCTCCGGCTGGCTCAGGAACTGCCGAGTGCGCACCTCTCGGGTCCCGCATTGTGAGCGCCGTTCCGGCGGCCTCCCCCAAGTCGCGGCTGCGCTCCGCTCTGACGAAGTATCTGCCGTCCCGCGGGGATTACGACGGTCTCAGCTCCTCGTGGAAGACGGATCTGCTGGCCGGCATCACCGTAGGAATCGTGGCGCTCCCTCTGGCCCTGGCGTTCGGGGTCAGTTCCGGCGTGGGAGCCGAGGCCGGCCTGATCACGGCCGTGGTGGCCGGCCTCGTGGCCGCGGTGATGGGCGGATCCAACGTCCAGGTGTCCGGCCCCACCGGTGCCATGGTGGTGGTGCTCGCCCCGGTGGTGGCGACCCATGGGACCGGAAGTATTGCCTTGGTTTCCCTCATGGCAGGCCTTATGGTCTGCGCCCTCGGCATCAGCGGGCTGGGGCGTGCTGTGGCCTTTATTCCCTGGCCGGTGGTGGAAGGCTTCACCCTGGGGATCGCCACCATTATCTTCCTCCAGCAGGTTCCCTCGGCCCTGGGCACCGAGGGTATCCCGGGCCACAATATCCTCCTCGCGGCCATCGAGAGCGCATCGCTTGCCACTGTGCCCACAGTTGCCCAGACCCTGGCTGTGGTGGCGGGGGTCGCGGCCATCATGCTGATTGCGCCTAGGCTTCACAAGTCGCTGCCCGCGAGCCTGATTGCGGTGTTGCTGGTCACCATTGCAGCGGAACTGCTGCAGCTGGACATCCCACGGATCGGGGCCATGCCACATTCCCTGCCGGCGCCCCGGGTACCGACGTTTGACCCTGCCGCGCTGGGCGGCCTGGTAATGCCCGCGGTGGCAATCGCGATGCTGGCCGCCATCGAGTCGCTACTGTCCGCACGGGTGGGCGCAGGACTGGTTGGACCGGACGGCAGGCTCAGCGGCCCCTACACGCCGGACCGCGAGCTCACCGGCCAGGGGCTGGCCTCCGTGGCGGCAGGCCTCTTCGGCGGCATGCCGGCGACGGGCGCCATTGCCCGGACCGCCGTCAACGTCCGTTCCGGTGCCAAGACCCGTCTCTCCGCGATCGTGCACGCCGTGGTGCTGTTGGCCATCATCTACCTTGCAGCGGGGCTGGTAAGCCGGATCCCGCTGGCCGTGCTGGGCGGAGTCCTGATGGTGACCGCAACACGGATGGTTTCACAGCGGACCGTCACTGCCATTCTTCGCTCCACCCGCTCCGATGCGGCAGTCTTCCTTCTGACGGCACTCATCACCGTGGCGTTCGACCTGATCATCGCCATCGAGATCGGCCTCGCCGCTGCCGCCCTGCTGACCCTGCGAAAGTTCGCATCGATGAGTGGCGTCCGCCGGCAGGACATTGCCGGGGCGCCAGTGGAGGGGGACGAGCACATTGCCGTCTTCACCCTCGGAGGCGCCATGTTCTTTGGCGCCGCGGAACGGATCCTGCAGGAAATCAGCGAGGTGAAGGACATCCAGGTGGCCATCATCCGCCTGTCCCAGGTGCGGATGCTGGACGCCACGGGCGCCCACGCCCTGGTGGAGGTCATCTCAGCCCTCGAGCTTCGGGGCATCACCGTGTTGGTCAAGGGGGTCCAGCCGGAACATATGGCCCTCGTGACCAACGTCGGTGTGATCCGGTCCCTGCGGCACCACAAGCATCTGTTCACCACGCTGCCGGCGGCCGTGGAGCACGCCCGGAGCCACGTGCTGCGGAACGCCGCTGCTAGCGCCTGAGGTTCTTGCGGATCTGCTGCCCGCGCACCACGATGCCCACAACGTGCAGGACCAGGCCCAGCCCGATCACGGGCAGCGAGGCCACGGCGAGGCCCTGGTTGTTCGAGGTGTTGCCCACCAGGTTGAGGATGATGCCGACGGCGATCAGGCCCATGGCGCTGAAAACGAGCACCTTGTAGGCGGTGGATGCGGTGGCCCAGAATTCGTTCAGCACCGTGCCATTCTACGGGCCGGGGTTCAGAACAGGGATTCCTGCACTACCGGAACGTCAGAACCGTAGTCGTCTCCGAGCTCTACGGTGCGCGCCTTCAGCTGGCTCAGGTTCACCACGAACTCGAGCTCCGCGCCGTCCAGGGCGGCCACGGCGATGCCGCCGCTCACCGCGGCAATGCGGAATCCGTGGGTTCCGGTGGTTAGGTCGTGCGGGTAGGAATGCCGGGAAGCCGGCATGCACGCCCTGTCAGCGAGCGCGGGCCGCACCCAGCGCTCGTCCACAACCTCGAAGCCTTCGACGCCGGCGCGCACCAGCAGCGCACGGGCGTCTCCGGCCAACTTCCGGTTCAGGGCATCAAGTTCGACGGCGGGTGCCGGCGCCACCAGGGCGGCGGCCTTGGCCGCCGAGCGGACCTGCTGCGGGAGCCCGGCGTCCCGGGTCAGCATGTCTTCCAGGACCCGGACCACCCTGCCGTCGTCGGCGCGTGCCACGTACCGGGCCACCACGGCTCCCTGCTCGGCCAGCCGGTTCCATTTCCGCAGGTTCGAGGCGGTGCCCACCTTGCTGGCCCCGTTGGCGAAGGTGGCCACGTACAACCAGTGCTGCTGCATCAGGTAGGCGCGCAGGCCCGGAGGGACGCCGCCGCCGCGGTGGAAGTCGTGGATGAGCCGGGAATCGTCCACCACGAAGCAGCGCTCGCACTGGCTTCCCCTGGCTGCCGGCGCCTTGGCCGGGCAGAGGACGTGGTCCCGGCTGGCCGGGCCGTGCACCCTGTGATGCCCCAGGCAGAACTTCCCTTCGACGGCGACCCGGAAGCCCAGCCGGCTGCCGGCGTCGAGGGTCAGCTCCCTGAAACCGCCGGCGGGGTCCTGCAGCCGCATGGCCGGAGTCCCGCCGTCGTGCCTTACTGATCCGGGGCCCTCCGGGGAACCAGGAGGTGCACCATCCCAAAAGACCCCGTGAACCAGATAACGGGTATCGGTCACGGGGTCTCCTTGGTTCTTGCTCAGTGGCCGCTAGAGCGCCGGCTGCACGCCAAAGGCTACCGCGAGCTTCATGATCTTTTCGGCACGGCCCAGGCGAGGCAGGTCGGAGCCGTCGCGGATCACGCGGCCGTTGGCCTCGAAGTCGGACATGAAGTCCGTGGCCCAGGCGACGTCCGACGGCGTGGGGCTGATGACTTCATTGATGACGTGGGTCTGGTCAATGGCCAGGCACAGTTTGCCGGTCATGCCCATCATCACGGTGATGCCGGTCTGCTCGCGCAGGATCGGGTGGTTGGTGCCCACCGTGGGGCCGTCGATGGGGCCCGGGAGGTTGCCCACGCGGCTGGCGACAACCAGCTTGGCGCGCGGGTAGGCCATCGCTTCGGGGGTGGCTGCCATGCCGGTGTCGCGGCGGAAGTCACCGGAGCCGAACGCCAGGCGGAACGCGCCCTGGGCCTTCGCAATGTTGTTGGCTTCCTCGATGCCGACGGCGGATTCAACCAGCGCAATCACGGGGGTCTTGCCGTCCATGCGGTGGTAGCTCTCCGTGACCTGGTCCGCGGACTCGGTCTTGGCCAGCATGACGCCGAGCAGGCCCGGGGTGCCGCGCAGGCCGGCGAGGTCGGCGGCCCAGAACGGGCTCGTGGCATCGTTAATGCGCACCCAGGCCCGGCCGCCGGCAGTCAGCCAGTTGATGACGTGTTCGCGGGCGGTGTCCTTCTGCGAGGGGTCTACCGCATCTTCGATGTCAAGAATGATCGAGTCCGCGCGCGACACGGCCGAGACGTCAAAAAGCTCAGGCTTCATCGCGTTCACCAAAAGCCACGAACGGGCAATTTCGGCGGGGATGTTTCGTTCGGGCCGTACGGTGTCGACGGCGGCGGAGGTAGAGGTGGTCATACTCCTACCGTATCCGCCCGGAGCCCTCCAACGCTAAGTAACAGCCGCCCACCCTTGGAACAATACCGCGAACAATACGACCAAAATCCGGCACGGCGGGCGCGTCAAACTCCTTCACGGGCCGTTACCGGACGAAACGGGGCGTCTTGTGACCCGGAGTTTCCTCGTGTTTCCGCTCGTTTCCGAGGGTTTCCCGGCGTTACAGCCGCCCTTTTTTTGAGCCGGAAGGTGCGCTTACATCGTTCAAGCGGCAGGCAAACGGCCCCGCCGCTTCACCCCATCACTTACCCTAATGCACCACAAAGGAAACCCCCTATGAAACGACACCTGACCATCATGAGTGCCGCGGCCGCCGTCGTCATCGCGATGACGGTGTCGGGCTGCGGCGGAATTGCCAACGGCACGAGCACCGGCGCAAGTGCTGCCGCGAGCGCTGCCCGAGGAGGTTCCTCCGGCGCCACCGAGGTGAAGGAACTGCGCTACCAGGGCTGGGCCAACTCCGTCACGCTTCCCGAGCTGGCCCAGGACCTCGGCTACCTCGGCGACGTCAAGCTCAACTGGGTGGGCAACACCATCAGCGGCCCGCAGGACATCCAGTCGGCAGCCACCGGGCAGACCGACTTCGGCGGTGCCTTCACCGGGGCGGTGGTGAAGCTCGTGGAAGCCGGCGCCCCGGTGAAGGCCGTCATCAACTACTACGGCGAGGACGAGAAGACATTCAATGGCTTCTACGTCAAGGAAGACAGCCCCATCCGCACCGCCCGGGACTTCATCGGCAAGAAGATACCCCAACTAGGTCGCAGTTAATGTCGTTATGAGCGCTCATAACGACATTAACTGCGACCTAGTTGGGTTAAGCGGGGCACTTGGGCGGCCGGGGCTTAGGGGATGTTGCTCCCGCGGGCCGTGACCCACAGCCGGTACCACTCGGCACGGGTCATGGCAGCGGCAACCCGCGCGGCTCCGGCGCAGGCACGGATCCGGTCCGGGTTCGCCGAACCGATCACCGGCGCGATCCCGGCCGGGTGCCGCATGAGCCAGCCGAGGAGGATGGCTTCCCTGGTGGTTCCCTTGTCCCTCGCCATCTCGGCGATGAGCTCCGCCGTGGCGGTTTCCGCCGGCGTCGGGCTTTCCGGCGGGGCGCCGGTGTAATGTCCTTGTGCCAGCGCTCCGTAGGCCTGCAGGGTGATCCCCTGCCGGCTGCAGAATTCCAGGGTGCCGTGCGGGAAGCTGTGGTCCAGGGCCTCGGTATGGTTGACCAGCACGGTGCTTTCCAGCCAGGCCCGTTTCAGCAGGCTCATTTCCAGCTGGTTGGCCACCACCGGGGTTTCCAGGTGGTCCTGCAGTGCCTCGATCTGGGGTGCGGACATGTTGGACACGCCAAGCTGCCGGACTTTGCCTTCCTGCATCAGCTGCCCGACGGCGGACGCCACCTCCGCGGGGTCCGCCAGCGGGTCGGGGCGGTGCAGCAGGAGGACGTCCACGTAGTCGGTCTTCAGCCGCTTCAGGCTGCCGTTGACCCGTTCCAGGATTCCCTCGCGGCTCAGGTCGTAGTGCGTCTCGAGGCCCTGCTCGTTGAGCCGGATGCCGCACTTGGTCTGGAGCCGGATCCGTTCCCGCAGCCCCGGTGTGATCGCCAGGACTTCACCGAAGACGGCCTCCGACTTGCCGCTGCGGTAAATATCCGCGTGGTCAAACAGCGTGATGCCCGAATCCAGTGCGGCGTCGATCGCAGCGGCCGCCTGCTCCACATGCTGGGGTGCATAGGGCTCAGCAGACCAGCTCCCGCCGAGGCCCATGCAACCGTAAATAAGTTCCTGGGTACGGTTCAGTTCCTGTCCGGACGGGTTTGCAGATTGTGTACTCATGTCGCCACTCTTTCACTTGATCCTGCGGATCCGTCGATCCGGCCAGGGCCCAACGGAAAAAGCCCCGGTGGCGGCGCCCGGGCAGGGCACCGCCACCAGGACGAGTTTCATGGTTAAGCTAGCAGATCATGCTTGACCCCGGCCTTAGCGTAGCCAGGCCGTCGCGTTGGCAGGAAGCTTGCCGGCTTCCAGCGGGGCGCTGCTGAGCAGGACCTCGCCGGCCGGGAGTTCCACCGGCTCCGCACCGAAGTTGGTCACGGACTGCCAGCCGCCGTGGCGGCTGAACTGCAGCACGTTGGGGTTGCCGGTTTCCACCCATTCCAGCTCTTCCGCGGTCTGCAGCTCGCGGCGCAGCTTAAGCGCCTTGCGGTAGAGCTCCAGGGTGGAGCCCTCCACGCCGTCCTGGGCATCCACGGCGTAGCGGCTGAACCATTCCGGCTGGGGCAGGTGGGCGTCTCCGGCGCCGAAGCCGAATGACGTGCCCTCACTGGCCCACGGCAGCGGCACGCGGCAGCCGTCGCGGCCGATCTCCACGCCCTTGTTGCGGAAGAACGACGGGTCCTGGCGGTCGGCGTCGGGGATCTCGCCGACTTCCTGCAGGCCGAGTTCCTCGCCCTGGTACAGGTAGGCCGAGCCCGGCAGTGCCAGCATCAGCAGGCTGGCCGCACGGGCGCGGCGCAGGCCCAGTTCCACGTTCAGTTCCTCGGCCGGTGCGCCGGCCAGCAGCCAGCCCTTGCCGTCCTGGCCCTTGGCGTGGACTCCCCCGCCCATCGGCAGGCCGTACCGCGTTGCGTGCCGGACGACGTCGTGGTTGGAGAAGACCCAGGTGGAGGAGGCGCCGGTTGCCGTCGCTTCGGCCAGGTTCCGGGTGATGATTTCCTGGAATTCCTCGGCGTTGAAATCAGCCTGCAGCAGGTCGAAGTTGAAGGCCTGGCCCAGGCCCTGCGGGCTCGCGTAGCGGGCACGGCGGGTGGCGTGCACCCAGGCTTCGGCGACGGCGGTGCGCGGAGGGTTGTACTCGTTGAACACCTCACGCCATTCGGCATAGATCTCGTGGACTTCGTCGCGGTCCCAGAACGGGTGCGAGCCGTCCGGGAAGCCGTCCGTGCCCGTGTTGGCCTCGGTCAGCTCCACCTTGGAGATGAGCGGCTCGGTCAGGTCCTTGGTCAGGGCGTGCGCCACATCCACGCGGAAGCCGTCCACGCCGCGGTCGGACCAGAAGCGCAGGGTCTTCAGGAAGTCGTCGCGGATCTCGCGGTTGGACCAGTTCAGGTCCGGCTGCTCCTTGGCGAAGATGTGCAGGTACCACTGGCCGGGGGTGCCGTCCGGTTCGGTGATGCGCTCCCAGGCGGGACCGCCGAACACGGAGTCCCAGTCCGACGGCGGCAGCTCGCCGTTCTTGCCGAGCCCGTCGCGGAAGATGTAGCGCTCGCGCGCGGCGGAGCCCTTCGGTGCGGCGAGTGCTTCTTTGAACCATTCGTGCCGGTTGGAGGAGTGGTTGGGGACGATGTCCGCAATGAGCTTGATGCCGGCGGCGTGCAGGGCGGCGGACATCTCGGCGAAGTCCTCCAGCGTGCCCAGCTTGGGGTCCACGTTGCGGTAGTCGTCGACGTCGTAACCGCCGTCAGCGAGCGCGGACGGGTAGAACGGGCTGAGCCAGACGGCGTCGATCCCCAGTTCCTTCAGGTACGGCACCTTGGCCGTGATGCCCTTGATGTCGCCCAGTCCGTCACCGTTCGAATCCGAGAAGCTGCGCGGATAGATCTGGTACACGGAGGCCTGGCGCCACCAGTTGGGATCGGCTGCGAGGTTTGAATCGGACAGGGTTGCCAGAGTGGCGGTGGTGGACAAAAGAGATTCCTTTTCTTGGGTTGGTTGTTGTTGCCGGTCTTGGGAAAAATTGATGGGCGCCCGGATGCCTTGCGCCTGTTTCACTGGTTACTTCACTGCACCGCGCATGACTCCGGACAGTACCCAACGTTGCGCCAGGATGTAAACCACCAGCGTGGGCGCCATGGCCATGAGGTACGACGCGAAGGCCAGGCTGTAGTTGGTGTTGAATTCGCCCTGGAAGAGCATTTGCACCACGGGGAGGGTCTGCAGTGCGGGGTCCGCGATCATCATCTGCGGCAGCAGGAAGTCATTCCAGGAGCCGAGGAAGGCGAAGATCCCCACAGTTGCGTTCATGGGAGCCAGCAGCGGAAAGATGATCCTGCGGAACACCTGCCACGTGGTGGCGCCGTCCATGCGTGCCGACTCTTCCAGCTCCACGGGAATGGAGCGTACGAAGGCAATGTACAGCAGCGTATTGAACGAGATTCCGCCGAGGACGTGCAGGAACACAACGCCGGCCGGGTTGTCCAGGCCAAGGAGCGCCGTCTGCTTGATGAGCGGCAGGATGATCACCGGGAAGGGAATGAACATTGCCGACAGCAGGTAGACGAACGAGCCCCGGAAGAACCTGTGGTTCCAGTTCCGGGCAATGGCGTAGGCCACCAGGGAACTGCAGGCCAGGGAACCGAGGACGCTCAACACGGTAACGAACGCCGTGGACATGAAGGCCCGCGGGAAGTTGGTGGCCACGTAGGCGGCGGCGAAGTTTTCCCAGTTCATCGGGTTGGGCCAGGCGAGGCCCGTGCCGGTTCCGATCTGGTCCGGGGACTTGAGTGCCATGGCCACGGTGAAGTAGAGCGGCAGCAGGACGGTCAGCGAGGCCACCAGCATCAGGGCGGTGAGCCACCAGTTGACCTTGAAGCCCTCGCGGTTGGACTTGCGGTTCTTGCGGAAGCCCGACGTGACACTGGTGGGCCCCGCGGCTCCGGTGATGGGCGCGGAATGTGTGGAAACAGTCATTAGAGTGAAACCCCCCGGCGCTGGATGAGGCGCAGCTGGATGACGGAGATCAGCAGGGTGATCAGGAAGTAGATGACGGCGTTCGCCATCTGGTAGGAGTAGTCGCCGCCCGTGAAGCCGGAGAAGATGCGCATGGCCACGGACTGCGTCGCCATGCCGGGACCTCCGCCGGTGAGGCCCACGATGATCTCGTAGGTCCCCAGGAAGCCTTTGAACCCGAGGATCACGTTGATCACGAGGTAGCCCAGGATCAGCGGCAGCGTCAGGCTGAGGAACTGGCGGAAACTGCCGGCACCGTCCAGGTCCGCGGCTTCATAGACCTCGGAAGGGACACTCTGCAGTCCCGCCAGGTAGATGATGGTGGCGCCGGGCGCCGCCTGCCAGACAGTAACCACCACGATGGCGATCCAGGCCAGGTTCTCATTGGCGAGGATGCTGGTGGCGAGCGGGGTCATTCCGAACCGCTCCGCCAGCACCGGGAGGGTGTTGGAAAAGAGGTAGTTGAACACGAAGGAGACGATGAGCGCGGACAGCACCATGGGGATGAAGAAGACGGTGCGGATGCCGGTGCGCCACTTGATCTTCGCGTTCAGGCCCAGTGCAATGGCGAGCGCCACGACGTTGACCACCACTGTGGTGGTCAGGGCGAAGACGAAGGTGAAGATGTAGGACTGCAGGACAGCCGGGTCCTTGAAGATGTTGACGTAGTTCATCAGCCCGATGAACTTCCAGTCGCCGTAACCGGCGTAGTTCGTGAGGCTGAAGAAGACGCCCACGAGTGCCGGCAGCGTGATGAAGAAGGCGAACAGTGCCAGTACAGGCACCACCATCCAGTAGTACGTGGGGTCGATCTTGCTCTTGGACCGGAACGCTCCGGTGCCTGTGGAAGCTGAGGCGGGGGTCTTGCCTTCTGCGGGACGGGCTGTCTGGGCCACCCGGGAAGTTGTAGTCATTTGAACTCCTGGAGTCGGGGTGGGGTCAGACTGCGGTGCGCTGGGCCACGCGGCGCCATTCGTCGTCGAGCGCTGAAAGGAACTGCTCGCCGTTCCTGCCGTACACGAAGGACTGGATGTAGTTGTTCAGGGGCACCGACGGCGGGAAGTAGGTCGCAGCGCCTTGGTAGTAGCGCGCTTCCTTGACTGACTCGCCGAGCCCGCTGATCTGCGGGTTGCTGACGGCGGGAGCGTCCTTGAGGGGTGAGAAGGCCGCGTTCTTTTCGTTGAACGTGTTCACCACGGACGGCTCCAGCAGGTAGTTGACGAACCGCTGCGCCGCGGCCATGTTTGGCGTGTTGCGGGTGATGGAGAGCGCCATGTCCACGTTCACGCGGGCTTTGGTTTCCTCAGGGTTGTCCGTGACCGGCAGCGGGAAGCTCCCGAGCCTGATGTTCTTGTTGGCCGAAACGAGCTGGGACAGTGCCCACGGACCCTGGAGGTACATCGCCGCCTGGCCTTTGGCGAACGCCGCGTTGCCGTCCGCGTAGTTCTTGCTGGCGGCACCGTTCTGGGAGTAGGACGCGAGTTGCAGCATCTTGGGCAGCGCCGGGCCGAAGTTGTTGGAGAATGACTCGGCCGCATCCTTGCTGATTCGGGCGCCCTTGGCATTGATCCTGGCAAAGAAGTCCGCAACGTCCAGCGAGCCGCCGGACACATAGTCGAACATGCCCTGGGCGAGGGTCCAAGTGTCTTTGTACGTTCCGTAGATCGGGGCAATGCCGGCGGCCCTGAACGTTTCGCAGGCCGCGACGAACCCGCTCCACGTGGTGGGGACAGCGACACCTTGGGCCTCGAAAATATCGCGGTTGTAGATGACCCCGGCCGCGGCCAGCGAGAACGGCAACGCACTGATCTCACTGCCGTTGTACTGGCCCCAGGAGCTGATGAGCTCCTGCATTTTCGGGTCGATGCTGGCAGCCACGGGCAGGTCCGAGAGGTCGGCGAAGATGCCTTTCCGGACAAAATCGGCGGTGGCCTGCGCGAAGCCGCGGGTCACAACATCCGGCGGATCGTTGCGGACCAGGCCTGGGACGAAGTTGCCCTCATTGAAGTCCTGGACCACGTGGATGTCCGGGTTCAGCGCCTCGAAGTCCTTGATGACCTGGTTGAAGTAGGCCACCACCTCGGGCTTGTTCTGCATGAAGCGCAGGGTGGTGACGCCGGTCTGCGGTCCGGACGGTGACGCGCAGCCGGTGAAGGGAATCATGGCCGCGGCCCCGGCCAGGCCGGCGGCCCGGAGCAGGGAACGCCGGCTCAGCAGCGATGCGGGCACAGCGGCGTTCACAGGGCAGGGGCTGACGTGCGGAGGTGGCGGGGCTGGTGCCCGGGTCCGGGCGGGCAGTGCCTCAGGGTGCGGTTCACAGTTGCTCCTTTGCAAAAGGCTGAGTGAAGGGCTGGAACTCAAGCCAGTGGTCGGCGGCCGTCCGGTCCACATGCTCAAAGTTTATATGGAATCTAAATTTAGTTCCTCAAGTATTATGTGGTGCAAAGCACAGAGAGGTCAACACCATGTCTGAAATGACCGCGGCAACGCCCCAACTGTTGCGGCGCGTGAGCGCCGGAGCAGTGCTGGAATTCATGCGCGCCTCGCAGGCGGTGACGGTCACGGAAGTCATGGAGGCCACCGGGCTCACCCGGGCCACCGCAATTTCCGTCTGCGAGGACCTCATGCAGCGCGGCTGGATCACGGAACTGGAAAACCAGCGGGCATTTGGCGGCTACCAGAAAGGCAGGCCGGCACGGCGGTTCGAGCTCAACGAACGGGCAGGCTACGTCCTGGGCATGGACGTGGGCATCTCCAAGGCCACGGTGGTGGTGTCCGATCTCCGCGGCAAAGCCCTGGGCCGGTCCAGCCAGCCGTTCGCCGGTGCCGAAATTTCGGCAGAAGAGCGCATCGCCGTCATTGACCGGACCGCCATGCTGGCCCTGCACGGCATCGGCGCCTCACCTGAGGCCGTACTGGCCGTCTGCGCGGGCATCGCCGCACCGGTGGACCGCAACGGCGACGTGCTGGTGACCCAGCACTTCTGGGGACTGTTCGACGTCGGCCTGAAGGCAGCGTTGAGGGACCTGCACGGGTGGACTGTACTGCTGGAAAACGACGCCAACCTCGCCGCCCTGGGCGACCGCTGGCGCGGGGCGGCGGCGGGCGTGGACGACGTCGTGGTCATTCTCGCCAGTGAACGCCTGGGTTCGGGAGTGATCGACGGCGGGCGGCTGCTGCACGGCTGCGGCGGCGGCGCAGGCGAACTGGCGTTCCTGGACATGGTGGAGGGGGTGGGAGACACCTTCGGCATCGCGTCCCTGGCGAGGGGATGGGCCGCGGACGCCCTTGCCGCGAAGGCCAAAACCTCACTCCGCGAGCACGCCGGCGAAGGCGTCGAGGCCGAGCATGTCTTTGCAGCTGCGGCTGCCGGCGACGCCGTGGCCCTGAAAATCCTCGACCGGCTGGCCGACCGGATGGCCAGGGTCATTGGCGCCGTGGCCACCATCATCAACCCCGAACTGGTGGTCATCGGCGGTGCCGTGGCAAATTCTGCGGGCGTGCTGCTTGAACCGATTGCCGAACGGCTGAAGGAGTTCACCGTGACTCCCCGAGGGTGGCGGTCTCCCCGCTTGGCGATGCAATCGTGACCGTTGGGGCCGTGCGATGTGCCCTGGACTATGTCGAGGAGAATTCCCTCGACCTGGAGCTGGCAGCCCCGGCCCAGTCAGCTGCGTCGGGAGAAGCTACTCCGGCATGATCATGGTGCGCAGGTCCAGCTGCCGCAGCACGCGGTCCGCCACTTCCGGGTCCATGTCCGGTTCGTTCCGGGCGGCCACCACTTCCTGGCGCGCGGCATCGAGCGCAATGGTCTGCACGGCGATGGCCAGTTCGCGGCCGCGCTGGCGCTTCTCCACGAGGGATTCGTTCCGCAGGCTTCCGTCCAGGAGCTCCGCGTGCAGCCGCGTCATCTTTTCCTTGACCAGGGCCACCTTCTCCGCCGGGAGCTCCTTCATGAGGTCGTTATCCTTCAGTGCTGCGACGGCGGCCTGCTGCGCGCGTTTGGCCAGCAGGCGGGCGGCGTCACGTTCCTCCGAACCGTCGCCGGTGGCCTTCAGGACCTTCATCAGCCAGGGAAGAGTCAGGCCCGGCAGCACCAGCGTGGCCAGCAGCACGGCGCAGGCGATGACCAGCAGCTCGTGACGCGCCGGGAAGGGCGTGCCGTCCGCCAGGGTCAGGGGCAGTGCCAGGGCGAGTGCCAGCGTCGCGAGGCCGCGCATGCCGCACCAGGTCAGGATCAGGACTTCCTTGGCGGAGGTGGGCTGCAGCAGGTTCTCCCGCTTGCGCGCCGAGGCGGCCAGGAGGCCCAGCCAGAGGAACCGGACCGCGAAGACGATGATGCACACAACCACCGCGGTTCCGATCATGCCGTAGATCCCGGTGCCTTCGTCGTGGATGACCTGCCGGATCTCCAGCCCCACCAGCCCGAAGGCCAGCCCCGTCACCAGGAGCTCCACAACGTCCCAGAAAGCCGTGCGCGTCACCCTCTCGGCGGCGTCCTGCGGCCGAGAATGGCGCTGCATCTCCAGCGCGGTGACCACGACGGCGATCACGCCTGAGGCGTGGACCTCTTCGGCGAGGATGTAGGCGGCAAACGGCACCACAAGGGTGACCGCACTGCGGGCCACCATGGAGGTCACCAGCCGGGTGATCAGCGACGTAACCCAGCCCATGGCAATGCCCACCAGCACCGCCACCGCGGCTCCGACGAGGAACTTGAGGACGACGTCGGGCCCCATCCTGCTGCCCGAAACGGCGGCTGCAACGGCAGCCTGGAAAATGACGATGGCGGCGGCATCGTTGAATAGGCCCTCGCTTTGCAGGACGGTGATCAGCCGGCGCGGCATGTGCACCCGGCCGGCCACGGATTCCACCGCAACAGGATCCGGCGGAGCCACCATGGCGCCGAGGGCAATGGCGGCGGGAATCCCGATTCCCGGGATCATGAGCCAGGCCGCCCCGGCCACAGCAGCGGTGGACACAATCACCAGGGCCACGGCGAGCATGATCAGCGTCCGCCAGCGGACCCTGAACACCGCCCACGAGCTGCGCTGGGCCGTCGCGAACAGCAGCGGCGGCAGGAAGATGGGCAGGATCAGCTCGGGCGAGATGTCCATTTCCGGAAAGCCCGGGATGAAGGTCAGCGATGCCGCCAGGATCAGCATGAGCACGGGATAGGGAAGCCGGAGCCGGTCCCCCAGGCCCACGGCCACCACCGTGGCAAGCAGCAGTCCGATAATGAGTGCCAGCTGATCCATATGCTCACTTTCCCCGAAGTGGAGGCGCCCGCGGGGATGCGCAGCCGCCTCCTCCACGATATCGGGTGCGGGGCGGGCGTTACTCGCTGGTCAGCCGGCGGGCTCCAGTGCCGCGGCCACCGGCAGGGTTCCGTCCCGGAATTCGATGGTGCGCCCGGCGGTTTCCGGCAGTCCCAGGACGGCGGCCGTCACGAGCGCCACGTTCGCCCGTGAAGTGGCGGTGCCCGCGGAGGTGTCCGCCGGGTTGACGTCGATCAGCCCGTTGCCCGGTCCGTCCGTGAGGCTCCCGGGGCCCAGGACGGTCCAGGCCAGGTCCGTGCCGCGCAGGTACTGGTCCGCGGCGGCCTTCGCCTCGGCGTAGGCGTGGAAGCTGCTGTCCGCGGGGACTCCGTGATCGGGTCCCGCACCGAAGTAGGACACCATGACATAACGTCCGACGCCGGCCTCCGCCGCCGCGTCCATCGACCGGATGGCGGCGTCGCGGTCCACAGCGTACGTTCGTTCCGGGTTGCCGCCGCCGGCACCGGCGGACCACACCACGGCGTCGTGGCCCTGGAGGGCGCTGGCGAGTTCCGCCGTCGTCGTGTGTTCAACGTCCAGGACCGACGGCGTGGCGCCTGTCGCCGCGACGTCGTCAGTGTGGTCCGGGTTGCGGAAGAAGGACGTGACGTCCTCACCTTCCGCCGCGAGGATTCTGGCCAGTTCCAAAGCCACTTTGCCGTGGCCGCCGATGATTGCGATGTGCGTCATTGACTCATTCTGTCCCAAACGGATGTCAGTTGGGCAGACGCCCAACTGACACGCCCGGGAATCAGGTTAGGAGTAGTTGAGGCTGAGCAGCAGAACCTTCAGCTGGGCGTACCGTTCGCTCGCCATCCAGGCTCTTGCCGCGTCGGGCGTCGCGAAGACGGGCTGCCTTTCGACGTCGAACACAACGTAGGCGGACATCACCCCGTTGGGTAACGGAATCTGGTTGGTTCCGGAGCCGGTCTGTGTCGGAAGGAACTCCTGGGCCAGCCGCACGTCCATGAAGTAGTAGGAGGCACTGTCCGCCGGCTCCGTGGACTCTGTGGGCTCCGGCATCCCGGGATAAGGGACGGGCAGGATCTGGTCAGAGGCGAAGCCAAACTCGGCAGGGTGCCCTGACGCGTCGGTGATCCCGGGCACGGGCGCGTGGTCGAGAACAGTACGCTTGACGCTGCCCCCCGCCCCGTCGCCGTACATCCCGCTGAGGACCCGGGCCACCTCGGCCCCGGAACCGTCAAGGACCACCGCGGACACGGAACCGGCTTTGGCTTCCTCAGCCAGGTAGGGACCCTGTTCCGTCCGGACGCTCCACCCTTCGGGTAGGTGAAGGAGAGGTGGCCGTCGGGGAACACGAATTTACTGCCCGGTGTGGCCTCCGACGGCGTTGCGGTCGGTGATGCCGATCCGGTGACGGTGGCGGCCGGTGCGGGCACCGGGTTCACCGGACCGAGGTTGGTGGCAGTCAGCACACCCGCGGTGACGGCGGCCGCAGCCAGGGTGATCACGCCGGCGAGCCGGGCGCGCCGCAGCCTGCGCTCCGCGAGCGACGTCTCATGCACCGGGAGGCGGTCGCTGAACGCGGCGGATCCGGACATCATCCTGCGAAGGGCCGCTTCGCCATCCGGTGCGGAAAGATCGTCGCGCACCGGATCAGTTGCGGAAATCAAGTTCTTGAGCGGATCCATTTCAGGCACCCATCCTCTGTGTGATCGTGTCGGCGCCCGCAGGCATCTGTTTCCGGAACGCAGCCCGTGCCCGGTGCAGGCGGACCTTGGCAGCGGACTCGCTGCACTGGAGCACACCTGCGATCTCCGCCATGCCCAGCCCGTCCCAGTAGGCCAACTGGAGAATGTCACGGTCCTTCTCCCGCAACCCGGCCATGGCGTCCTGTACCGCAAGGTTCTCGGATCCGTCCCCGAACCGCAGCACCGCCGTGGCCCGCAGTTTCTCCTGCAGGGCCCGCTGGCGGTCACGGCTTCGGTAGGCGTTACCGATCAGGTTTCGGGCCACGGTGAGCAGCCAGGCGGCATCCGTCCGCGGTTCATCGCTCCATTTCTGCCACACCACCCGGAAAACGTCCGACGCGATTTCCTCCGCCACTTCGGGGGATTCCACCCTCCGGCGCACGAACCTGAAAACGGCAGGATAACTGTCTTTGTGTATGGCTATGAATGCCAGTTCACGCTCGGAAAGCACGGTATCCCCCTGATAACTAGTGTCCTGAGCCGCACGTTATCTGTATTGTTTCCGGCCCGCACGCGGCGGTTACCCATGCCGCAAACTTTCGGCTGATGCCTGGGTGTCCGTCGTCAGGTGACCCGGCCCTGACCAGCTTCCCGGTCCAGGACGAGGGCGTACTGGGCCAAGGTCCACAGATTGGAAACGGTCCAGTAGATCAGGACGCCGATGGGAAAAACGATGCCGCCCACACCGAAGACGAGCGGCAGGATGTACAGGATCACTTTCTGCTGGCGCATGATCGGATCCGCCATAGTGTCATCGGATATGTTCCTGGCCATGATCATCTTCTGCGTGATGAACTGCGCGGCCGTCATGGCGAGGATCATCATGATGGCCAGCACCGGGACCGCAGCTGGGTCCCCGCCGCCGTGGAGCATGGATGCGGACAGCGGGGCGCCGAAGACGCTCGACTGATCGAACTGGAGGGCTTGCGCGTGGCTCATCGCTCCGATCCCTTCGCCGCGGCCGGCCGCTGTGCTGATGCCGGACAGCACCTGGTAGAGGGCCAGGAAGAACGGCGTCTGGATCAGCACGGGCAGGCAGGCCGAAAACGGGTTCGTGCCGTGTTTCCTGTACAGGGCCATCTGTTCCTGCGCCATGGCCTGGCGGGACAGCGGATCGGTCTTGCCCTTGTACTCTTCCTGGAGCTTCTTCAGGTCCGGCTGCAGGAGCCGCATACGGCGCTGGGCGTTGACCTGCTTGAGGAAGACGGGGATCAGGGCCGCGCGGATGACCAGCACCAGCCCGATGATGGACAGCGTCCACGTCCAGCCGTCCGCCGCCGGCAGGCCGATGGCGCTCAGTCCATCATGGAACCCCACCATGATGGCGGACACCAGCCACTTGAACGGAAGCATGATTGCGCCAAAGAAGTCCACTGATTTCCCCATCCGTCAGGTGCTGCAAAGCTACGGCGAAACGGGCCGCTTGTCACGGTCGTGTCCTGCCTTTACCCACGGAGCCCTGGAAAACAGAAAAACCCCCGGAATCTCAAGGATTCCGGGGGCTTGTCCTGTAGCGGTGGGGAGGCTCGATCTCCCGACCTCACGATTATGAGTCGTGCGCTCTAACCAACTGAGCTACACCGCCACGAATGAGAAAAACCTGCATCAAGCCGGTCAAAAACCGCCTTGACACAGGCCCTCATTCAGAGCCCCCCACCGGAATCGATCCGGTGACCTCGTTCTTACCAAGAACGCGCTCTACCACTGAGCTAGGGGGGCAACGAGTAAATACTCTACCGGAAGATTCCCCTCCCAACAAATCGGCGGTGAGCCAGGTCTGCAATGGGGATATGTCCCCCGAAAAGCCCTGAAATCCGGGCCTACAACGGCCCCGGACGGCTTCGATGCGGGCGCGACGGGCGCCTGGCTGTGCCGATGTGATGAATCCAACAACCACGGCGGCCAAGGCAGCAGTGCCGGCCCAAGCGGAAGTCGGCTTAAACGGAAAACGGGCCGGCTCGAAAGCCGGCCCGTTCCTAGTGCCTGGTGTTGCTAGGGCTTACCACTTGCCCTTACGGTTGAAGCCGCCCTGTCCGCCTTCGTTGCCGTGGCGGGGCTTGCGTGAGCCGTCGCCGTGACCGCCGAAGCGGGAGTCACTGGCCTGGCCGCGGGTGGCGCCGCTGTCAGCGCCAACGGTGCGCTCCGAACGGTCGCTGTACGAACGGCCGCCGCGGTCGGCGGAGGAACGCTCGCCGTCGCTCTTGCGGAATTCCTTCTTGAACCCGCCGTTGCCCTTGAAGTTGCCGCCACGGTCTCCGCCGCCGGAGTAACCGCCGCGGTCGCCGCCACGGGTGCCCTGGTAGCCGCCACGCTCGCCGCCGCCACCGGACGGCTTGCGGCCGTTGTCCAGCTCCAGGTGGATCAGCTCGCCGCCGATCCGGGTGCGGGACAGGGCCTTGAGCTGGTCGGCGCTCAGGTCCGCCGGAAGCTCCACGAGGGAGTGGTCCGAACGGATGTCGATGCCGCCGATCTGGGCCGAGGAGATGCCGCCTTCGTTGGCAATGGCGCCAACGATGGAACCCGGCATGACGCGCTGGCGGCGTCCGACGGCGATCCGGTAGGTGGCGTTGCCCTCAGTCAGGGTGCGGGTGGGGCCACGTGAGCCGAAGCCGTCCTTGGCGCGCTCGCGCTTCTGGAACTCGGGGGCAGCAGGCAGTTCCTTGACCAGGAGCGGCTGTCCGCCCTGCGCCATGACGGCCAGCGCGGCAGCGATCTCTGCGGCCGGAACGTTGTGCTCTTCCTCGTAGGACGCGATCAGGTCGCGGAACGCTGCCACGTCTTCGGACTCGAGCGTCTCCGTGATGCGCTCGGCGAACTTGCCCAGGCGCAGCGTGTTGACGGTCTCGGCGGTGGGCAGGTGCATCTGCTCCACCGGCTGGCGGGTTGCCTTTTCGATGGAACGCAGCAGGTACTTTTCCCGCGGGGTCATGAACAGCACGGCGTCTCCGCTGCGGCCTGCACGGCCGGTGCGGCCGATGCGGTGGACGTAGGACTCGGTGTCGTGCGGGATGTCGTAGTTGATCACGTGGCTGATGCGCTCAACGTCAAGGCCACGGGCCGCGACGTCGGTGGCCACCAGGATGTCGATGCGGCCTTCCTTCAGCGCATCGACAGTCCGTTCGCGCTGCTGCTGCGGGATGTCACCGTTGATGGCGGCAGCCTGGAAGCCACGGGACCTCAGCTTGTCCGCCAGGTCCTCAGTGGCCATCTTGGTGCGAACGAAGGCGATGACGCCGTCGAACTCTTCAACCTCGAGGATGCGGGTCAGTGCGTCGAGCTTGTGCGGGCCCATGACCTGCAGGTAGCGCTGGCGGGTGTTCGCACCGGTGGTGGTCTTGGACTTCACCGAGATCTCAGCCGGGTTGTTCAGGTACTGCTTGGACATCCGGCGGATCTGGCTCGGCATGGTGGCCGAGAACAGTGCAACCTGGCGGTCCGAAGGCGTCTGCTGGAAGATCTGCTCCACGTCTTCAGCGAAGCCCATGCGGAGCATCTCGTCGGCTTCATCCAGCACGAGGTACTGGAGTTCGGACAGGTCCAGCGAACCCTTGGAGATGTGGTCGATCACACGGCCGGGGGTACCGACAACAACCTGGGCGCCGCGGCGGAGGCCGGCGAGCTGGGGGCCGTAGGCGGAGCCGCCGTAGACGGGGAGGACGGTGAAGTCGTCAATGTGCTTGGCGTACGAGGTGAAGGCCTCGGCAACCTGGAGCGCCAGTTCGCGGGTGGGAGCCAGGACCAGGGCCTGCGTCTTGCGGGACGGGCCGTTGAGGTCGTGAAGCTCGGCCAGGCGGGACAGTGCCGGTACTGCGAATGCTGCAGTCTTACCGGTACCGGTCTGGGCCAGGCCCACGACGTCGCGGCCTTCAAGGAGCAGCGGAATGGTGGCTGCCTGGATGGGTGAGGGCTTCTCGTAGCCGACATCCTGCAGGGCAGCGAGGACGCGGGGGTCGATGCCGAGGTCCACGAAGCGGATGCCTTCAGCTTCGGTGTCAGTTTCGCCGCTGGTCGGGTCAGCCTTGGGGGCTTCAGCCTTCGGGGCTTCTTCAGACTTCGGGGCTTCAGCCTTGGGTGCTTCTTCAGACTTCGGGGCTTCTTCAGCTACAGGCGCTTCCGCAGCGGCGGGGGCCTCGGTGAAAACAGGGGCAGCGCCGGCTACCGGGGTAGCGTTTTCGGCAGTGGTGTCGACGGTTGCGGCTTCGGCGGTGGCGTCGTTGTGATTTTCGGGCATAGGGGAGTTTTCCTCATCCATAGGGGGCCAGGCGGCACAACCCGAGGTGAGCGGAGCCGCAGTGCATGTGCCGTTTGGACGCCGGGCAGACATTGACCGGCCGGTCACGTAGAAGTCCGGCGCTTTCGCAATCCCGTGGCAGGACTTCCCGCTGCATCTCTTGGCTGCTATCCCAGCAGTCTGTACAGCGTTTTCTTTAGCCGGCTCTCCCTATGAAAATGCCCGCATCGCTTGTGCGGGCCCCAACACTTGCCAGTCCTGCCTCAAAAATTGGGCAGGAATAAGGGATTTCCGGAGTGGGGGATATTTCAAGTGTAAGGCATGGTTCCGGGTTGTACTAACCCGGCGGCCACCCAGGGGCGGTGACGTTGCGCACATGGGCCCGCACAGCGGGCGCACATGGGCCGCGCAGCCCGCCCCCGGGAGGGTGGAACCGGGCCCGCCGAGCTAGACGCCCAGGCGCCGCTGCAGCTTCTCGAATTCCTCGTGGTACTCCGGCTGCAGGCGGATCTCCCCGTCCGCATCGGCATCACGCAGCGCTTCGATGTCCTCCAGGGTGGGATCACTGAACCACTTGCCGATCGTGACGCCGTGGGTGGGGACGAACAGCCGGTGGATATGGTCGCCGGCCTGGACACTTCCGGTCCTGATGACGCGGAGGTAGGTGCCGACGCGGCCCGCGTCGGTGAAACGCTTGACCCACTGGTGTTGGTCCATCCGGCGCTGGAACGTGGCGCAGGGAACACGGGGTGAGGTCACTTCGACTTCGACGTCAAGGCCGATCTTCCAGCGTTCGCCGATGACCGCACTAGTGGTCCCGATGCCCGCGACCCGCAGGTTCTCGCCGAACACTCCGGGCGGGAGCTCCCGCTGCAGCTCCGCCACCCAGTAGTCGGCGTCTTCCTGGGAGTACGCATACAGTGCCTGGTCAACGCCGCCGTGGTGGATCCGGCTCGCCTGGATGTCCCCGTGGAGGCCGAGCTTGTGGACCTTGACCGGGCCGTCCACAGCACGCTTGTCGATGGCCGTGACGCCGACGCTCCCCTCGTCACTCAGAAGCTGGTGTACCCGGCAGACGGCAAGCACAGATGCGGTGTCCATGGCACCAGTCTAGGTTCTTCCGCCGCGATTCCGCGGGCACTGCCCGGACGGACCCGGCACCGGACCGTACGGGCGTCTTCCGCAGGGCTTCACGGATCGAAGCGGTATCCCATCCCGGCTTCCGTGTGCAGGTGCCGCGGCTTGGACGGATCCTGTTCCAGTTTGCGCCGCAGCTGGGCCAGGTAGACGCGCAGGTACTGCGTCTCCTTCGCGTACGCCTGTCCCCACACCTGGGTAAGGAGCTGGTGTTGGCTGACAAGCTTCCCCGCGTTGCGCACCAGAAGTTCCAGGATGTTCCACTCGGTGGGGGTGAGGCGGACTTCCTGCCCGTCCCGGACCACCTTGCGGGCGGCCAGGTCCACCACGAAGTCGGCCGTCTCGACGGTGGGCGTCTCGCGCTGCCCGGGCGACCGCCGCGATGCCGCCCGCAGCCGTGCGAGGAGTTCGTCGAGGCCAAAGGGCTTGGTCACATAGTCGTCCGCCCCGGCGTCGAGGGCGTCCACTTTATCCTCGGAGGCGTGCCGGGCGGACAGGACGATGATGGGCACCGAGCTCCAGCCCCGGATCCCCCGGATGACGTCCACGCCATCCATGTCCGGCAGCCCGAGGTCCACCACCACGATGTCCACCGGATGCTGGGCGGCGAGCTTCAGCCCGTCGGCGCCAAAGCCCGCGGTGATGGCCTGGTATCCGTGGGCCCGGAGGTTGATCTGCATGGCCCGCGCCAGCTGGGCCTCGTCTTCGATGATGAGTACAAGGCTCACGGCAGCGGCCCCTCCCACAGCGGCAGCGTGACCACCATGGTCAGCCCGCCTCCCGGCGTCGGCTCCGCCCCCAAGGTGCCGCCCATCGCTTCGGTGAAGCCGTTGGCCACAGCGAGGCCCAGCCCGATGCCCACGTTGCGGCCGCCGTCGGTGCGCTGGGAGTCGTTCAGCCGCTGGAATGGCCGGAACATCTCCTGCACTGCCGCCGGGGCCACGCCCGAGCCACCGTCCACCACCCGGAATTCGCTGGCGGGGCGGGTGCCCAGCGCGATCCCCTCCCCCGCCCGGGCTGTCAGCACCACGTCTGCTTCCGGTGCGTATTTGAGCGCGTTTTCCACGAGGTTGGCCACCACGCGTTCCAGCATGCCGGCGTCCGCCTCGATCCGGGGCAGGTTGGGCGGCATTTCCACCCGGATCCGGGTGGAAGGCAGCCCCCTCAGCGCGTCGGGCAGCACGTCTGCCCAGCCCAGCCCCCGGAGGAGCGGGTTGACTGAATCGGCCGTGATCCTGGACATGTCCAGGAGGTTGCCAACCAGGTGGTCCAGGCGGTCCGCGGAGTCTTCGATGGTGGCGAGCAGTTCGCGTTCATCCTCCGGGGAAAACCGCACATCCTCCTGGCGCAGGCTGCTGACCGCCAGTTTGATGCCCGCCAGCGGTGTCCGGAGGTCGTGGCTGACTGCCCGCAGGATGGACGTCCGCATTTTGTTGCCCTCGGACAGCCGCTGGTTGTCCTGCATGCTCGCCACCAGTTGCCTTCGCTCCAGGATGGCCACCAGGAACGCTCCGAAGGCGGCCAGCATCCGCTGGTGCTGTCCGGAGAACTGATGGCCGGCCGGCGGGCCGCCGTTGATCAGCAGGGTATAGCGGGAATCGACGGCGGCGGCGTGGTCCGCCGCGGCGTGCGTCACCGGCGGACTGGTCCCGGCGCTGGCGAGCACCGTCCATTCGGCGATGCCGGTGCCGGGACCGCGCCCGGGGGCCGCCTTCCGCGGTTCCCTCGGACCGCCAGGGGAACTGACTGCCACGAGCGTGACGGCCTCCACCCCCAGCCTGCTTCGGACCTTCTCGAGGAACGTCTCCAGGCTGCCGTCGGAACTCAGGATCCGAAGCGACAGCTCGCTCAGCGCCGTGGCTTCGGCTCCGGACCTGGCGGCCTCCTGCGCCCGGCGGGTGGCGAGGCCAACGGCCAGGGCCACGCTGCAGGCGACGGCCAGGAACACCAGCAGCGTGAAGAGCGTGGACGGATCGGCGATGGACAGCGAGCCCACGGGGTCGGCAGAGAAGTAGTTCAGCAGCGTCGTGCCAAGGACTGCAGCCACGACGGCGGGCCAGAAGCCTCCGATGGCGGCCACTGCCACGGCGACGGCCAGGTGCAGCAGCATGATGATGGCGAAGTTCCGGTAGCCCGCTAGCGTCACTCCGACTTCAACGGCGGGCGGCAGGACCACTGCCAGCACCATGCCCAGGACAAAGCGGCTCCACCCTATTCCCTGGACGGCCGAGCGTGCGGTCCCGGAACGGACGGGGCCGGAGCGCGCGGTGCCTGAACCGGCGGATTCAACTGCTGCCATGGCTCCATCTTGGCATGGGTACTTGTACCCCGATTTTCGTTACCCGCACCTGCTTCCAGGTACTAGGCTGACTTAAGGTTTATGCCCGCTCTGTGTTGCCGTCCGGCCTGGCCGGACGGCGTTGCCGGGCGGCGGCCCGCCGCGGCGTGGCCGGTCACAGTTTCAGCATGGACAACCAAGGGGACCCATGGACCCGCAGGACCCGCACCAGGATCCGCACCAGGATCCGTCGAACGATCCGACGAAGGATCCGAAGCGCAAGCGTTCCGGGGAAACCGGCGCGGACGGCGCAGCATCGACGCCCGGCGGCCCCGAAGAGCCAGGTGCCTCCGCTCCCGGCTGGATGACTTCCCCCGAAGATTTCACCCCTCAGCCTCACCACCCTGCGACGGGCCAGCTGCCGCCATGGCAGGTCCCCAAGCCGGAGCTCCGGCCGGACCTGCTCAGCGATTCAGCGGCCGGGAACCAGCGGCCAGATGGCGGGAAGAAGGCAGGGCGGGGAAAGCAGGGCGCCGCCGCAGGGCATGGGCAGGCAACGGCGCCGGGACCGGTTCCCGGAGGGGGACCGATCATCGATCCCTTCGAACGTGAACGCGAGCGTGAGGCAGCGGCACGGAAGAAGCGCTCGCAACGCCGTACCGTCGTCGTCGGCCTCGGCGTGACTGCCCTGCTGGCCGGCACCATCACCGCCATCGTGGCCAGCAACGAAGCGGAAGCCGACTACGCGCAGGTCTGCTTCAACGATGAGACCGGCGAGCGCGTGGACGACACGCAGTGCAACAACAGCAGCAGTGCGGGCCGGAGCTCCGGCATCTACGCCTGGTACTTCTACTCGCGCGGCGCCAGCGTCCCGGCCGTCGGGCAGAACAGGTCTCAGTACCCCAGCTTCACGAAGACCGCGCCGCAGGGTGCCAAGACGTCCACCGGGTACAGCACCAAGGGCGGCACAGTCAGCAGGGGCGGCTTCGGCAGCAGTTCCAAGGGCGGAAGCACGGGTGGCTAGGGCGTGAAGAGACTGCAGGCGACTCCGCGGCCCGACTGGAAGCAAAAAATCGAGGAACAGGGGCTGGTCTTTTCCACCACCACCACGCCGGACGGCAAGAAGATCGAGTACTGGAACGAGTCCGCGTACTACGAATTCAGCATGGACGAGGTGGAAACCCTTGAGAAGACCGCCGAGGACATGCACCTGATGTGCCTGGAGGCAGCCAAGTACCTTGCCACCGGAGCCATGGGCAACATCGGGATCGGGCCGCAGGCACTCGAACTGGCTGCTGAATCACTGCAGGCCGGGGATATGGACATCTACGGCCGCTTCGATTTCGTGTATGACGGCCGGGGCGGTCCGGCCAAGATGCTGGAGTACAACGCGGACACTCCCACGGGCCTGATCGAGGCATCGGTGGCGCAGTGGTTCTGGCTGCAGGATGTGTTCCCGGAGAAGGACCAGTGGAACGGCATCCATGAAGCCCTCATCCGGCAATGGAAGAAGCTGCAGTACCGCACCGGCATGAGCACCCTGCACATTGCCCATTCCGAAGCCGAACAGTCCGGCGAGGACTGGATGACCGCTGCCTACATGCGCGACGTCGCCGGCCAGGGCGGATGGACCACCATCGGCATCAACATGTCCGACGTCGGCTGGGACCCCAACCTGAACCGCTTCGTGGACCTCGACAACTTCATGATCAGCACCATCTTCAAGCTGTATCCGTGGGAACTGATGATGAAGGAGCCCTTCGGCCAGCGCCTGCTCCAGCGTGCCCACAATCCGCGATGGCTGGAGCCCGCCTGGAAGATGCTGCTGTCCAACAAGGCGCTGCTGGCAGCCCTGTGGCACCTCTTCCCGGACCACCCGAATCTCCTCCCCGCGTACCTCAACGAGCCCGGGCCGCTCAAAGAATGGGTGGCGAAGCCCCTGCACGGCCGCGAAGGGGACAACATCCGGATCCACGCCGCCGGCATCAACATGGAGCAGCCCGGCGGCTACGGCCGCGAGGGCTGGTGCTACCAGCAGTTCCATTCCCTTCCCGACTTCGAGGGCAACCACCCCGTGCTGGGCCTGTGGGTGGTGGACGGCGAGTCCGTGGGCTGCGGCATCCGTGAATCCGACGGCCCCATCACCGATTACTTCTGCCGGTTCGTCCCCAACACCATCGACGCCCCGGCACCACTTTCAGTCCAGGCCGCCTCGGCCTCCTCCAGCAAAGCAGGTATCGCACTATGAGCACAGGGACGCCGACGGCGGGAAGCAAGTCCGGCGGTCAGCCGCCGGCAGTTCCGTCCAAGGGACTGCGCGCCGGCATCCTGGACCTGGGCGACTCCGTCATGCTGGGCCTGGCCTCCACCGCCCCCGTCTATTCACTGGCGGCCACGCTCGGCCTTATTGTCGCGGTCAACGGCAACTACACGCCGCTGATCCTGCTCCTGGGGTTCGTGCCCGTGCTCTTCATCGCCTACGCCTTCCGGGAACTCAACAGCGCCATGCCGGACTGCGGCACCACGTTCATCTGGGCCCGGCGGGCCTTCGGTCCGTGGGCGGGCTGGCTGGGCGGCTGGGGAGTTGCACTGGCCGGCATCGTGGTGCTCGCCAACCTGGCGCAGGTGGCCGGGAAGTACCTGTGGCTGCTGATCGGAGACGGTTCCCTGGCCGAAAACGACCTGGTGGTGACGGCCACCGGTGTGCTGTTCATCGTGTTCATGACCCTGGTGAACTACCGCGGCATCCGGCTGGGCGAGCACGTCCAGCGCGTGCTGACCTATGTGCAGTATGTCTCGCTGGGCATATTCGCGCTGGCGATCGTTTTTAGGATCACGGGCGGGGCGCCCGAGGGCCAGGCGTTCGACATCGAGTGGTTTAACCCGGCCGGCGCCTTCGCCGATCCCGGCGCGGTGGTTCACGGGGCCCTGCTGGCGCTCTTTATCTACTGGGGCTGGGACACGTGCCTGGCTGTCAACGAGGAAACGGAAAACCCGGCCCACACGCCCGGCCGCGGTGCCATCATCTCGGCGTTCGTGCTTGTGGCGATCTATGTCTCCGTGGCCCTGCTGGTGATGATGTATGCCACCGTGGGCACGGACGGAATCGGCCTGGGCAACGAGGCCAACCAGGACGACGTGTTCCTGGCCATGAAGGACGTGGTGCTGGGGCCGTGGGGATGGCTGATCGTGGTGGCCGTCCTGGCATCTGTGCTGTCTTCCACCCAGACCACCATCCTGCCCACCGCCCGCGGCACCCTGTCCATGGGCGTCCACGGAGCACTGCCCGCCAAGTTCGGCGAAGTCCACGAGCGCAACCAGACACCGGGGTTCTCCACGCAGGTGATGGGTGCCGCCGCCGTGGTGTACTACGTGGCCATGAGCTTCCTGAGCCAAAACCTGCTCTCAGACTCCATCAGTGCCATCAGCCTGTTCATTGCTTTCTACTATGCGCTGACCGGCTTCGCGTGCTTCTGGTTTTTCCGCGGCACCCTGCGCGATTCCGCCCGCAACCTCTGGTTCCGCGGGATCCTGCCGCTGCTGGGCGCGTTCCTCCTGACCGCCGCGTTCTTCATCTCCGCCGTGCAGATGTGGGATCCGGCCTACGGCGATTCGGAGATCTTCGGTGTGGGCGGCGCGTTCGTCAGCGGCGTGGTGCTGCTGGCCCTCGGCGTGGTGCTGGCGGTGGTGTGCCGCTTCGCCCCCGCCACGCGGGGCTACTTCGTGGCGCGGCAGCCGGTTTCAAGCACGCGGTAGCAGCGGCGCGCAGGAGCAAACCCGTAGGATGCTCCAATGAGCAACGCTGCTGACGTTCCCGCTGTTCCGGACCCCTCTGACGTCCTGGCGCTTGATGCCCTGCTGACCGCTGAGGAACTGGCGGTCAGGGAGCGGATCCGCGACTTCACGGAGCAACGGATCAGGCCGGACATCGCGCGCTGGTACGACGACGCCGTCTTTCCCCTGGACCTGGCCCCGGAACTCGGCGAACTGGGCGTCCTGGGCATGCACCTGGAGGGCTACGGCTGCCCCGGCCGGTCCGCCGTCGAGTACGGCCTGGCCGCGATGGAACTGGAGGCCGGGGACTCCGGGATCCGCACGTTCGTGTCGGTGCAGGGGTCCCTGGCCATGACCGCTATCCACCGGTGGGGGTCCGAGGACCAGAAACAGGAGTGGCTCCCCCGGATGGCCGCCGGAGAGGTGATCGGCTGCTTCGCCCTCACGGAACCCACAGCGGGGTCCGACCCGTCCTCCATGACCACCGTGGCCCGCCGCGACGGGTCCGGGGACGACGCCGGCTGGGTCCTCGACGGCGCCAAGCGCTGGATCGGGCTCGCCTCCGTTGCAGGGGTGATGGTGGTGTGGGCCATGACCGACGACGGCGTCCGCGGCTTCCTGGTGCCGGCAGGCACGCCCGGGGTCACCGCGACGCCGATCGGCCGGAAACTGTCGATGCGCGCCTCGATCCAGTGCGACGTGGTGTTCGACGGCGTGAGGCTGGGACCCGAGGCCCTTCTGCCGGGTGCCCGGGGCCTGCGCGGGCCCTTTACCTGCCTCAACGAGGCGCGCTACGGCATTGCCTGGGGCGCCATGGGTGCCGCCCGCGACTCCTATGAAGCCGCCTTGGAGTACTCACAGGAGCGGCTGCAGTTCGGGCGGCCGCTGGCCGGCTACCAGCTCACGCAGGAGAAGCTGGTCAACATGCTGCTCGAGATCCAGAAGGGTACGCTGCTGGCCCTTCATCTGGGCCGGCTGAAGGACGCCGGCGCACTGAGGCCGGAGCAGATCTCCCTGGGCAAGCTGAACAACGTGCGTGAAGCCCTGGCCATTGCCCGCGAGGCCCGTTCCATCCTGGGCGGCAACGGCATCACCCTGGATTACTCGCCGCTGCGGCACGCCGCCAACCTGGAGTCGGTGCGCACCTACGAGGGCACCGACGAGGTCCACACCCTCATCCTGGGCCAGCACATCACCGGCATCGGCGCCTTCCGGTAAACGCCGTTCCGGCCCAACTAGGTAGCAGCAAGTGTCGTTTTGAGGGCCCATAACGACACCTGCTGCTACCTAGTTGGGTAGGACGCGCCGCTCAGGCCGAGAAACCGCCGTCGGCCTTGATCAGCTGGCCCGACACCCACCGGCCCTCCCGCGAGAGCAGGAAGGCCACCGTTCCCGCCACATCCGCCGGTGTTCCCAGCCGCCCGCCGGGCTGGCGCCGGGCGAGGTCCTCCCGAAGCGGCGCGTCCATCCAGCCGGTGTCCACCGGACCGGGATTCAACACATTTGCCGTGATGCCGAGCGGTCCCAGCTCCCTCGCCGCGGCAATGACCGTCCGGTCCAGCGCTCCCTTGGAAGCGCCGTACGGCAGGTTGAACGCCGTGTGGTCGCTGGTCAGCGCCACGATCGCGCCGCCGTCGTGCGATGCCTGCCGGGCAAAGGCGGCGATCAGCTGCCAGCTGGCCCGGGTGTTTACGGCAAAGTGCCTGTCCCAGCTGGCCAGGGTGGTGTCCAGGATGCCGGAGTCCACGGACTCCGCGTGGCTGAGGACCATGCCCTGCAGCGTCCCGGCCTGATCTGCAACGTCGGCCATGAGCCGGTCCACCGCGAGCGGATCCTCCAGATCCGCAGGCAGGGCGAGTATTCGGGCGCCTGTGGCCTCCAGTTCGGCAATGAGGCGTTCGACGTCGTCAGGCTGGACTCCCCAGGGCATCCGGGAGTCGTACTCCTGCCAGTAGGTCAGCACCAGGTCCCAGCCGTCGGCGGCCAGGCGGCGGGCAATGCCGGCGCCGATTCCGGCGAGGCGTCCGACACCGGTAACCAGCGCGGTCTTGCGCTGCTCGACCGTCTGGGGCTCGGCGGGCTGCACGCCAACGGGCTCCGCCGCAGGCTGGCCTTCCGGGAACAGGCTCACGCCGGCACCTCAGCCAGTGCGCCGCGCCGCAGCACCACCAGCCAGCAGGCCAGGATGGCAACACCGCAAAACACTCCCGCGCTGGAGGCCATGATCCACGGAACCGGGGTCTGGAAGTCCAGGTTCTCCGCTCCGAGGGCAGTGCCGATGCTTTTAGGTGAAAAGAAGAACACCATAATCGATGCCCCGAGCACGCCTCCCATGACCCAGCGGGTTGCCCGGTGGCGGTGTGGTGTCTCCCGCAGGGTCCAGGCGAAGGCCGGGAGGACCGCCGCCATCCAGACCCAGTGGTGGGACCACGAGACGGGGCTGATGAGGAGCATGGTGAGGGCGGTCGCCGAAATGGCCACCACCCGGGCGCCCTGGTCGCTGGCGGCCTTGATGACCAGGGCACCCACGCCCGCCACCAGCAGGCTCAGCAGCAGCCACGGGAGGGTGATACCGGCTTCGGGAACGCCGAAATGCAGCAGCGCGCCTTTGAGGGAGAGGTTGTCCACGTAGCCTGCGCCGCCGATCCGGGACGTGTCGGGGAGGATCTCCAGCCAGAACTGGACGGACTCCGCCGGGCGGACCAGCCAGCCCAGAACCACGGTGAAGGCGAAGCCGCCGGCCATGTTCATCAGCCCCCGCCAGTCCTTGCGCACCAGGAAGTACAGTCCGAACGCCAGGGGCGTGAGTTTGATGCCGGCCGCGATGCCCACCAGGAATCCGCTGCCCGGAAATCCCCGGTTCCAATGCTGGTTCCTGGCCAGGAGGTCGGCTGCCATCAGGCCCATCAGCAGGATGTTGATCTGCCCGAATGCCAGGGTCTCGCGCCAGGGGCCGAGATTGATGACGGCCAGCAGCAGCACCACAGCACCCCAGCGGTTCCGGGTAGCTGTGAAACCGGCGGCCCCAAAGGTGCTGCGCCAGTCCTGTTTGGCGCTCCAGTACCGCACTCCCCGCACCGCGACCCAGACGGCCACGGCCACCCCGGCCGTGTTGAACAGCCTCAGCGCCGAATCCTCCGGCAGCCTGGCCAGCAGGCCGAACAGCAGCGCGGCGAACGGCGGATACGTGAACGGCAGCTCCGGCCCTCCGGCCCAGCCCACTGTCAACCGGTAGAGGCCCGACGGCGCCTGGCCGGCGTCGTTGAGGATCTTGCCGCCGTGCCAGTACACGCTGAAGTCGAGGCCCTGCTCGCCCCAGGCTTCGAGCCTGGAGGACAGGAACACCGCGGCCGCCAGCACGGCCAGCAGGGTCACCAGCTCAGCCGGGATGCCGACTGCCAGCCGGCTCCGCGACCACCTCGCGACAGTCCTGGTTGCAGAAGTCCATGTTGCAGCACTTAGGGCGCGGGGCTGGATGTTCTTGCCGGCAGCGGGCCGTGTTCCGGCGTCGAGCTCTTTTTCGGCGTCGAGCACTGCCATCCGGTATCCCCAAACGTTGTTCCTGCAGAGCTGCGCCACTGAAGGCGCTTTGCGCGCTGTATCGCGATGTTGTGACGGCTGACTCGCGCCGGATTCGGCGCCTCGTCCTCACATCCTACTGAAGCAGCGTCCCAGTCCCGGGTTGCGCAGCACCGGTGTGGCGCGGCAAGCCGAAAGCCGGCCTGCCCCCTAGGAGCAGGGTTCAGCTGCCGGCGGTGCTGGCGGCCACCAGCACCGGCTCCCGCGTTCCGGCGTCCTTGCGGATGGTGGCGCTGATGACGGCGGCAATGGTGCACATGGCTGCTGCGCCGAACCACGCGTAGGTGTACTGGCCGGTGGCGTCACGGATGGCTCCGGCAGCCAGGGCCGCGGCGGCGGCACCGAGCTGGTGGGCCGCGAAGACCCAGCCGAACACCACGCTGCCGTCGGCCCCGAACACCTGGCGGCAGATGGCCGCCGTTGGCGGAACAGTCGCCACCCAGTCCAGTCCGTAGATCACGACGAAGACGATCATGCTGGGCTGGACCGTGGCACTGAGGAGGATCGGCAACACCAGGAGCCCGATACCGCGGAACTGGTAGTACACCGCCAGCAGGAGCCGCGGGTTGAAGCGGTCGGTCAGCCAGCCGGAGGCGATGGTGCCCACGATGTCGAAGATCCCGACGACCGCCAGCAAGCCAGCCGCCGTGGTCTCAGACATGCCGTGGTCGTGGGCGGACGGGATGAAGTGCGTGCCGATCAGCCCGTTGGTGGTGGCCCCGCAGATGGCGAAGCCGGCCACGAGCGCCCAGAACGTCCGGACTTTGCTGGCGCGCTTGAGCACCTGGAGCGCCCTGACAGCGGCATTTCTGCTGGGCTCGGTTGCTGCCGCCGTTTCGGTTCCCGGACTGGAGTCCGTCGCGGCTACCGGTCCGGCGGCGGGGCTGCCCGCGGCGGCCGCGCCGTCATCCGTACCGTCCGCAACTTCCTCAGCGCCGTAAGGCTCCACGCCGGCGTCGGCAGGCGAGTTCTTGAGGAATTTGAGCACCAGCGGCACCACGGCCAGAGCGCCGGCAGCGATCAGCAGTGACGCCTGCCGCCAGCCCGGTTCCTGGGCGAGCATGGCGATGAACGGCAGGAAGACCAGCTGTCCGGCGGCGCTCCCCGCGGTGAGGATGCCGATCACCAGGCCGCGGCTTTTGGCGAACCAGGTGTTGGCGATGGTGGCGGCGAAGACCAGGGCCATGGAGCCCGTCCCGAGTCCGATCAGCAGGCCCCAGGTGAGGAGGATCTGCCACGACTGGTTGACCAGCACGGTCAGCGCACTGCCGGCACCGATCAGCACCAGCGCCACGGAAGTCACGGCGCGGATGCCGAACCGTTCCATAAGCGCTGCGGCAAAGGGTGCGGTGAGGCCGAAGAGCACCAGGTTGATGCTGACTGCGGCGGACAGCACGGTGGTGGACCAGCCGAATTCGTTCTGCAGCGGCACCATCAGGACGCCGGGGGCCGCCCGGAAGCCGGCGGCGCCCACGAGTGCCAGGAACGCGACGGCGGCCACGATCCAGGCCGGATGGAGGCGCTTTTTGGGCGAGGGCAGCAGGGTGGTCTCGGGAGCGCTCATGCTGCGGGTCCGATCTGTGAGGCGGTCTGCGGGGAGTTGGTCTGAAGGCCTGCGTTCCGGCGCGCGGACGGCGAGCCCGCGGTGGCCAGGCGGACCGGTTCCGGGGTGCGGGTGAGGCTGTGCCAGCTGGTGTTTTCGGCGGTGAGCCGCTCGCCGCAGGCCGTGCAGGTGTCCGCCGAGGACGTCCGCTGCCCGCAGGTCGAGTGGATGACGAACATGTGCGCCTGCTGCGACGGTGCCGGCAGGTGCTTTTCGGCCCAGATTACGACGGCGTTGAGCACCGGCAGGGCGTCCTCGCCCTTTTCGGTGAGGACATATTCGCGGCGGGTGCGTCCGCCGTCGTCATACGGTTTCCGCGTCAGCAGACCGGCCTCCACGAGGCCGGCCAGGCGTTTGGTAAGCACGGAATCGGCAACCAAGAGCCGTTCCTTCATGGCATCGAAGCGGCCGTTCCCGAAGAAGACCTCCCGCAGCACCAGCATGCTCCAGGGATCGCCCAGGATGTCCAGGCCGCGGGCCATGGCGCAGGTGCGTTGGGACCAGTCAGAGCGGAGTGCCATGCAGGACACCCTAGCTGACTCTTTTCAAGAAAGCCAGGGTTTCCTGGATGAATTTCCGGGACTAAAACATCAGCGGAGCGTGGCCCTGGACGGACGATAGGCCAGCGCCCAGTAGGCCAGCATGGCGATGCCGCAGACAACTCCGAGGCTGGATACCGTGAGCTGCCACTGCGTCTGCGGGTCTTTGCCCCACTCATGCGCACCCGCCATGACAGCCAGGTACTTCGGCGTCAGGTAAAACGCCACTGCCGAGGCGGCCACGATGGCCCAGCCGGCAAGCCGCATCCGCCCGTCCCTCGACGGGACGCGGTGCAGGGCAAAGGCCATGGACGGCAGCGCCACTGCCATCCACACCCAGTGGTGGGACCAGGAGACCGGGCTGATGAGCAGCATTAGCAGGGCGGTGGCGGACACGGCCACGAAGTTCTCGTCCGCGGCAACAGCCCAGTTGATCACCAGCGCAGCCGCTGCCACCAGCACCAGCGAAATCACCAGCCACACCACACTGGTGACACCGGAGTCCGGCATGCCCAGATGCAGCAGCAGGCCCTTGACGGACAGGTTGTCCACGTAGCCCGGCCCGCCGATCCGTCCGGTGTCCGGCAGGATCTTGGTCCAGAACGTCAGGGAAGCCTGCGGCAGCACGGCCCAGGACATCGCGATGGAACCGAAGAAGCCCGCGGCCATCCAGCCGAGCGCCTTGAAGTCCCGGCGCACCAGGAAGTACAGGCCGAACGCCAACGGCGTCAGCTTGATCCCCGCCGCCAGGCCGATCAGCAGGCCCGCGGGCCACCGCAGCTCACCGGCGCGGGACTTCCCGTACAGGGCGAAGTCCGCGAGGATCAGGCCCATCAGGATGATGTTGATCTGGCCGAAATCGAATGTGTCACGCCAGGGCCCAAGCAGCAGGATCGCCGCCGTCCCCGCGAGCGCCACGGCCCGGAACCGCCAGTCGGCGAAGGCGTCCTTCCAGCGGCGTAGCCCGAAGTAGTGCCGTGCCAGCCAGGCAGACACAACGGCGGCCCCCGCAAGCGCCGTCGTGATGAAGATGAGGCTGCTGGCGCCGATGCTGAGCGTCGCCAGCAGCGCGAACAGCAGCGCGGCGAACGGCGGGTACGTGAACGGGAGGCCGTTCCGCGGCGCGTAAAGCTCGTTGACGCCGGTCTCGCCGGTCTGCAGCACCCGGCTGCCGCCGTAGTAGTACACCTCGAAGTCGTTCATCAGCGGGATGTACGCCGAGTACAGGACCGCAAGGGCGACGACGACGGCGGCAGCGCCGGCCGCCGTCGCGAGCCAGCCGCGCGTGGTGGGCGAAATGGCCCGAATCGAGATGGTCACCGGCTGCTAGCTGCCCGACCCGATGAAGGTGAAGGCATGCTCGAGGTCCGCGATCAGATCCTCGACGTCCTCGATGCCGCAGGAGAGCCGGATAAGGTTGACCGGAACGGCCAGTTCGGTTCCCTTGACGGATGCGTGCGTCATCTCCGACGGGTAGTTCATCAGCGACTCGATGCCGCCCAGGGATTCGGCCAGGGTGAACACTGACGTGTTTTCCGCGACCGTACGGGCAGCCGCTTCGCCGCCCTTGAACTGCACGGAGATCATGCCGCCGAACTTCTTCATCTGCTTCTTGGCGAGCTCGTGGCCGGGGTGCGAGGGCAGGCCCGGGTAGAGCACGGCCTCCACTTCGGGGCGCTCCAGCAGCCATTCAGCCACGGCCTGGGCGTTGTCGCTGTGCCGGTCCATGCGCACGCCGAGGGTCTTGAGGCCGCGGGTGGTGAGGAAGGCATCCATCGGACCGGAGACGGCGCCGACGGCGAACTGGACGAAGCCGATCTTCTCGGCGAGCCCGGCGTCCTTGACCACGATGGCGCCACCCACGACGTCGGAGTGGCCGCCGATGTACTTCGTGGTGGAGTGCACCACGATGTCGGCGCCGAGCGCCAGCGGGGTCTGCAGGTAGGGCGACGCGAAAGTGTTGTCCACCACCAGGAGGGCGCCGGCGTCGTGCGCCAGCTTGGAGAGGGCTGCGATGTCGGTGATCTTCATCATCGGGTTGGAGGGCGTCTCCACCCACACGAGGCGTGTCTTGCCGCCGTTCGATCCGCCCGCGGCGATTGCGGACGCGACGGCGTCAAGGTCCGCCATGTCCACGGGGGTGTTGCCGATCCCCCATTCGCCCAGCACACGGCTGATCAGCCGGTACGTGCCGCCGTAGGCGTCGTTTCCCAGCACGATGTGGTCCCCGGGGCGGGTGAGGGCGCGGATGAGCGAGTCTTCCGCGGCCAGGCCAGAGCTGAAGGAGTAGGCGTGCGAGCCGCCTTCGAGCGCCGCCAGCTGTTCCTGCAGGGCGTCGCGGGTGGGGTTGGTTCCGCGGCCGTATTCGTAGCCGTCGCGGAGCCCTCCGATGCCGTCCTGGGCATAAGTGGAGCTGAAGTGCACGGGCGGCACCACGGCGCCGGTGCGCGGCTCGAAGGCCTGGCCGGCGTGGACGGCTCGGGTGTTGAACCCTTGGTTTTCGTTAGACATGGAGTTCCTTTCGGCTGCCGATCGGGCTTGCAATCAGGACTAGTTGCTGAGGTATGCGAGGAGGTCGTGGCGGGTCAGGATGCCCACCGGGGCGCCGACGAACGTGACCATGACGGTGTCGACGTCGGAGAGGAGTTCGCGGGCGGCGGAGATGGTCTCCAGGGATCCGATGACGGGCAAACGCTCGCCCATGTGTTCGGAAATCTTGTCCGTCAGTTTAGCCTCGCCGCGGAACAGCTTGGACGTGAGGCTGCGTTCGTCCACGGCACCCAGCACCTCGCCCATGACCACCGGGGGTTCCTGGGACAGGACCGGGATGTGGGAGACGCCGAACTCGTTCATGATGTTGATGACGTCGCGGACGGTTTCGTTCGGGTGGATGTGCACCAGCTCGGGCAGTTCCCCGGTCTTCGACTTGAGCACTTCGCCGACCGAGGCCTCTTCGCCGCCGGAGAGGAAGCCGTAGGACCGCATCCACTGGTCGTTGAAGATCTTGGCAAGGTAGCCGCGGCCTGAATCGGGCAGGATCACCACCACCACGGCGTCCTCGGGCAGGTCCTTGGCGACCTGCAGGGCAGCCACCACCGCCATGCCGGAGGAGCCGCCCACCAGCAGGCCCTCCTCGCGGGCCAGCCGGCGGGTCATCTCGAAGGAGTCCGCGTCGCTGACGGCGATCACGTCATCCGGAACGGCTTTGTCGTAGTTCGCCGGCCACATGTCCTCGCCGACTCCCTCCACGAAGTACGGCCGGCCCGTGCCGCCCGAGTACACGGAGCCCTCGGGGTCGGCGCCGATGATCCGGACGCGGCCACCGTCGGCCGCCGGGCGGTTGGCGGAAACTTCCTTGAGGTAGCGGCCGGTTCCCGTGATGGTGCCGCCCGTGCCGGCCCCGATCACGCAGTGCGTGATCCGGCCGTCGGTGTCGTTCCAAATCTCAGGGCCGGTGGTCTCGTAGTGGCTGCCAGGGGCGGCGGGGTTGGAGAACTGGTCCGGCTTGTAGGCGCCGGGGATTTCGGTGACGAGCCGGTCCGAGACGCTGTAGTAGCTTTGCGGGCTGTCCGGGGCGACGGCGGTGGGAGTCACCACCACTTCGGCGCCGTACGCCTGCAGGACGGCGCGCTTGTCCTCACCCACCTTGTCCGGCACCACAAAGATGCACCGGTAGCCCTTCTGCTGCGCCACGAGGGCCAGCCCAACGCCGGTGTTGCCCGAGGTGGGTTCCACGATGGTTCCGCCGGGAAGGAGCTTGCCGTCCCGTTCTGCCTCTTCGATCATTTTCGCCGCGATGCGGTCCTTGATGGACCCTCCGGGGTTCAGGTATTCCACCTTCGCCAGGATGGTGGCTTTGATGCCATCAGTTACGTGGTTGAGTTTGACGAGCGGCGTGTTGCCGATGAGGTCCAGGATGGACTGGGCGTACTTCATAGGTACCAAGTTACCGTCTCGGCTGCCCGCCGGTGTGCCGGGCGACTGCGCAGGCGGGGGCGGGTGGGACGATTGGGCGGTGCAGCGGTTCGCGTGGTTGACCAAGATACGGAGTTACCTCCTGCCGGCCGGGATCCTTCTGGCCGGAGTGGCGGTGCTGGGCCTGGGCGCGTTGCCCTTACCGGCCTTCGCGGAACTGGCGGGCCGCACCGTTCCCATCCTGTCCTTCGTGCTGGCGATGTCCCTGGTCACGGAGCTGCTGGACGAGGCGGGCCTGTTCCGGGTGGTCACGGACCGCCTCGCCGCCCTGGGCCGCGGCCGCGTGTTCTTCCTGTGGCTTTTGGTCATCGCAGTGGCCACCGTCTCTACGATTTTTCTTTCCCTGGACACCACCGCCGTGCTGGTGACGCCCGTGGTGGTGCTCCTTGCCGTCCATGCCCGCATTCCGCCGCTGCCGTTTGCCCTGACCAGCATCTGGCTCGCCAACACGGCTTCCCTGCTGCTTCCGGTGTCCAACCTGACGAACCTGCTGGCGCAGGACAGGCTTGGACTCAGCCCGCTGGGATTCGCGGGCCTTGTCTGGGCGCCCGCCGTGGTGGGACTGCTGGTTCCGCTCACCCTGTTGTGGCTGGCGTTCCATAAAGACCTGCGCGGAACGTACGGCCCGCAGCCTGTCCATCCCGTGCGGGACCGCAGGCTGCTGATCTTCGCGGCTGTCACGGTGCTGGTGTTGCTGCCGGCCCTGGTGTCCGGCGTGCCGGTGCAGTACCCCGCCATGGCGGCCGCTGCCTTCCTGCTGGCTGTGTTCCTGCGGCGGCGCCCGGCTGCGCTGCGGTGGGCCATGGTGCCCTGGCGTCCGCTGATGCTGACGGTGGGCCTGTTCATGGTGGTGGAGGCCCTGCACGCCAACGGCCTCACATCGGCCCTTGCCGGCGTGGCCGGCTCAGGCGAAAGCCTGCCTGCCCTCCTGCAGTTGGCCGGGCTGGGCGCCGGAGCCGCAAATGCGGCCAATAACCTTCCCGCTTACCTGGCCCTGGAACCGGTAGCCGGCTCGCCCGCCCGGCTGGCCGCCCTGCTCATCGGCGTGAACATCGGACCGCTGGTGAGCCCGTGGGCCTCGCTGGCCACGCTGCTCTGGCACGAGCGGCTCCGGACGCTGAATGTCCGGATCAAGTGGGGCGGATTCGCGGTGGCCGGTCTCGTGGCCGCGGCGCTGACCGTTCCCCTGGCTGTCGTGGCGCTCTGGACGGCTTCGGGGATGCACTGAGGCGTTACGCGCCGATGTCGTTCGCGGCGGCGTCCGGGCTGACGGCGGAGCCTGGTTCGGCGTTTTGCCACAAGCCCACGATGTTCCCCTCGCTGTCCTTGAAATACGCGTTCCACCCCATGCCCGGAACCTCCATTTTGCCCCGGAAGACTGAACCTCCCACAGCGGCAATCTTCTCCAGGGCGGCGTCAATGTCCTCCACGTCAACGGTGACCACCGGTGCCGCCATCTCCCCCTCACGGCGAAACATGCCTCCGTTGATGGAACCGGCCGCGGACGGCATGCCGGTGTCATCGACCGGCGTCGTCGTGATCAGCGTGTAGCTCATATCCGGCAGCGGACTCATCTCCCAGCCAAACGCCGAACTGTAAAATTCCCGCGCGCGGCCCTCGTCGTCGGCGGGGATCTCGAAGTGCACTACTCCTCCGGCCATTGTCTTCACCTGGCATTCCACACTCTGGCCGCAATCGGCCCGGCGCGGGCGGTCCACGCCACATCTGGAGTCTAGGCCCGGGTGTCCGTGACGGGCAGGGCCGTTTGGCCTTGCCGTTTCGGGCCCTGACAGCCCTGCGTGGGACGATGGTTCAATGACCATCGCAGACGTCCCCGCCGGCCTGGCCACCGCGGCAGACGCCTCGCTGCGGTGGCATCCGGGCGGCCCGTTCAATCTCCTGCAGACCCTCGGAACGCTAATGCGCGGCAGCGGGGACCCTGCGTTTGCCTCGGCGCCGGACGGCGTCTGGATGGCCTTCGCGACGCCGGATGGACCGGTCACCCTGCGCCTCACCGTCAGCGGGGACCCCCGCGAACCGGCTATCGATGTTCAGGCCTGGGGACCGGGCTCCGCGGAAGCCATAGCGGCCGCGCCGAAGCTGCTGGGCTGCGGGGACGACTGGTCCGCCTTTGACCACCCTGACTTCCACGCCACGCTCCCCCGGATGGTGGTGGAAGCCCGACGCCGGAACCTTGCCCTCCGGCTCCCGGCCACCGGCCGGATGGTTGATGCCCTGGTGCCCACCATCCTCGAACAGAAGGTCACCGTCATCGAAGCCCGTCGGGGCTACCGCTACCTCATGTACCGCTTCGGCACGGCGGCACCCGCTGCCGGAACAGCCGCACCGGCAGGGCTCCGCGTTCAGCCCACACCGGAACAGTGGCTGCACATTCCGTCGTGGGAATGGCACAAGGCCGGGGTGGGACCCCAGCGCTCGGCGACGGTCATGCGGGCCCTGCGTTCCGCCGTCGCCCTTGAGCGTCTGGCAGCGGTCCCGGCAGCGGAAGCGTCCGCGAAAATGCAGACCATTCCCGGCATTGGCATCTGGACCACGGCGGAGGTGGTGCAGCGCACGCACGGCTGCCCCGATTCCATCGCCGTGGGCGACTACCATCTCGCCGCCTACGTGGGTGCCGCGCTGACGGGCCGGCGGACGGACGACGCCGGGATGCTGCGGCTGCTGGCGCCGTGGAAGGGGCACCGGCAGCGGGTGGTGCGGATGATCGGCCTCAGCGGTTTCCGGAAACCCACCTTCGGCCCCCGGATGACCATCCAGGACCACCGCAGCCACTAGGCGTCGCGGGCTGCCGGGCCGTGCCGGCGCCGCCGAAGCAGCCGGACTGACTAGAGCCCCAGCCGGGCCACTGCTTCCTTGCGCATCTCCACCTTGCGGACTTTTCCGGAGACGGTCATGGGGAAGCTTTCGCGGACGTCCACGTAGCGCGGGATCTTGAAGTGCGCCAGCCTCCCCCGGCAGAACTCGGCGACGGCGGCGGCATCGAGCGGCCCGGCGCCGGGTTTGAGGATGATGCAGGCCATGAGTTCCTCGCCATACTTGGCATCCGGGACGCCGATCACCTGCACGTCCTCGATCGAGGGGTGGGTGTAGAGGAACTCCTCGATTTCTCGGGGGTAGATGTTCTCGCCGCCGCGGATCACCATGTCCTTGATCCGGCCCTCGATCACCACGTAGCCGTCGGCATCCATGCGGGCCAGGTCCCCGGTGTGCATCCAGCCGTCAGCGTCGATCGCCTCGGCGGTTTTGTCCGGCTGGTTCCAATAGCCCTGCATCACGGCATAGCCGCGCGTGCACAGTTCGCCGATCTCGCCGCGCTCCAGCACGCTGCCGGTGACCGGGTCCGCCACCTGGCTCTCCAGCTGCGGCATGGTCCTGCCCACGGTCTCGGTGCGGTGCTGCATGGTGTCGCCGTCACGGGTCATGGTGGACACCGGCGATGTCTCCGTCATGCCGTAGCAAATGGCAACGTCCTTCATGTTCATCTCCGAAATGACCCGGTTCATCACCTCGATGGGACACGGGGACCCGGCCATCACGCCGGTGCGCAGCGTAGACAGGTCATAGGAGGCGAAGTCCGGCAGCGCGAGTTCGGCGATGAACATCGTGGGCACGCCGTACAGCGACGTCCCGCCAAAATCCTGGACCGCTTCCAGGGCGGCTGCCGGGGTGAACGACCGTCCCGGAATGATGGTGGCGGCGCCGTGGCTCAGGGCGTTCAGGTTGCCGATCACCATCCCGAAGCAGTGGTAGAACGGCACGGGAATCACCACGCGGTCGTGCTCCGTGTAGCCCAGCAGCTCACCGATGGAGTACCCGTTGTTCAGGATGTTGCGGTGCGTGAGGGTGGCGCCTTTGGGGAAGCCTGTGGTGCCCGAGGTGTACTGGAGGTTGATGGGGTCCTGCGGGTCCAGCCCCGCCAAGCGGGCCTTCAGGACGGAATGCCCGACGCCGTCAGCCCGCTTGAGCAGCTCGGCGTAGGTGAGTTCGGCGTCCGTTTCCGGATCACCCGCCTGCAGCTGCGGCTGCCCGCCGTCCGGGAGGAACACCAGTTCCTTCAGTTCCGGGCACTCGGCGAGCGCCTGCCGGGCCATCCCGGTGTAATCGCTGCTCCGGTCCGACGGCGCCGTGACGAGCATGCGCATGCCGTTCTGCCTGACCACGAACTCCAGCTCGTGGCTCCGGTAGGCCGGATTCACGTTGACCAGGATGGCGCCGATCTTGGCTGTGGCGTACTGCAGGATGGTCCACTCGGCGCAGTTGGGGCTCCAGATGCCGATCCGCTCCCCCGTGGCGACGCCGAGCGCGAGCAGCGCGCGGGCCAGCCGGTCGACGTCGTCGTTCAGTTTTGTGTAGCTCCAGCGGCGGGCATCCGCGCCGGGAACCGGAGCCGCCTCGATCAGGGCGTCGTGGAACGGGAACCGGGCCACGATCCGCTCGAAATTCTGTCCGATGGTCTCTTCGAGCAGCGGGACGTCAGTGTCCCCGGCTGTATAAGCGCGCATGCTGGCACGCTACCAACAGACCACCGGCAAGAGAAGCGCAAAACTAGGAAGTCCTACAAAATATTCAGGCGGCCGGGACCCCTGCCCGGTATTGTGAAACGCATGAGTGCACCAATTGACCTGCAGGCAACGTTCATCCCCAACGACGGCGAATTCTTCCGCGTGAAGCTCGCCCTCGAAATCGCGATCGACGAGGTGGTCAGCGAGCCCGGCTGCATCCGGTACGAACTGACCGAGGCCACCGAGGAAAGGCTGGTGCTGACCGAACAGTGGGCCTCCGAAGCGGACCTCGACAAGCACTCCAAGGGCACCGCCGTCCAGGATCTCAACGAGTCCCTGAGCGCGCTGCTGGCTGAAGCTGTTCAGCTCGAACGGGTGTAGTCCCCAGTACGTCCGGACACAAACAACGCGGGGTTCCTTCCGCCCGACGAACCTGGGTTCGTGGGAGGAGGGTACCCCGCGTTGGAGTTTACGGCGATGGATCTAAAAGCGATGGAAGCCCAGCCGACCTTTAGGCCTCAGGAATCTGGGTGCCGTCCTGCTTGCCGGCAGCGGCGGCTGCCTCAGCCTGTGAACGGGCCACGTGGGCGTGCACTTCTTCCATGTCCAGGGCCTTCACCGCGTCAACAACCTGTTCCAGCTGCTGGGCGTTCAGTGCACCGGGCTGGGAGAACACCAGAACCTTCTCGCGGAAAGCCATCAGCGTGGGGATGGACGTGATGCCGGCCTCGGCCGCCAGCTGCTGCTGGGCTTCGGTGTCCACCTTGGTGAAGACGACGTCCGGGTGCTTCTCGGAAACGGCGGAATACGTGGGTCCAAACTGCTTGCAGGGACCACACCATTCGGCCCAGAAATCAACGAGGACGATGTCGTTGCTCTCGACGGTTGATGCGAACTGTTCACCTGTAATGTCTACGGTAGCCATGGGTCAACGGTACGCGAGCCGCCCTGGGATGTCCCATGCGTTTCGCTCTTGGCACACCTTCACCGCACAGGGACGACGACGCCAGGGCCCCAGGCATGGGCCCTGACCCCGTTCGTCGTCATCAACTGATCTTGATGGTCGGGGCGACGCTGGGCACGCCGTTGCCGTCGACTGCGAAGAGCAGGTAACTGCCCGGCACCAGCACGCCGCGATCCGCCGGCAACGTCAGCGACACTGTGTTGCCCGAGACCGCAGTTGCAGTCAGCGGGATTCGCCGCTGATCGGTGTTCACAGTGTGGGTCACCGTGGACATCCGCATCAGGGAGAACTTGGTAATCTGCGCTCCGGTGGTCACCGCAATCGAACTGCCGGCCGCGGCGGTGGTCGGAGCGGTCACAATCGTCGGCCGGGTGCGCGCACTGCCGTCGGCGTTCAGCAGGTACGGCGGCGTGAAAATCTCTCCATCCAGATGGTTGGTCGTGCAGGTGCCGCACAGCCCGCCACCGCCGGCGAAGACCCGTCCATCAGGGAGCAGCAGGGCGACGCTGTGATACGTCCGGGGGACGGCCATCGGGGCCAGCGTGGTCCACTGACCGGTCGCCGGATTCCAGATTTCTGGGGCCATCCTGGCGCCAGTGTCGGTGAACGGAAGGGGCGTGGCCTGACCGCCGACCACGAACACCTGGCCATCGGGCAGCGCGACCCCGTTGGCGAACGACCGGGTGACGGCCATGTTTGCGGTACGGGCCACAGTGACACCGTTATTGATGTCGATCGTGTACGCCCCCGCCGTGGCATTGGCATTGTCGTAGGCGGTCGCCCCGCCCATGGTCAGAATCTTTCCGACGTCGTACATCACGGCGTCGCCGTTCATCGCGTCTGGGCTATCGGACCGCAGACCGGCTGAGGTGATGCTGCCATTGCCGGTTGTGGAGATCCAGTTCATCTGGCGGCTCGGGCCGGCGTGGAATACCCTGCCACCCCGGGCAGCAAACAACCAGGCGTGATTGTCGGAACGGTAGACGCCACTGGGATCGTTGGTCAGGATGTTGTCGACCGGTACATTTGGCAGCGTTCGCCAGCCGCCTGCGCTGGACCACACCTCTCCGTTCTTGTTGCCAATACCGCCCGCCCACGAACCGCCGATGGTGAACACCTCACCGGTGGACGTGGTCACGTTGGCCTGATAGGCGCGGGCGATCTTCATGTCCGGCCCCGGGGACCAGGTGTTCGTCTCAGGGTTGTAAAGCGTCGTTTTCGAGCTGTTGCTGCCGCCGCTGATCAGGATCTGCCCGTCCGGTAGCAGCGAAGTCCCGGGGGAGAACATTTCGTGACCGGTGTTGGCCACTTGGGTCTGGCTCACCGCACCTGTCGTGAGATTCAGGATGGACGTCTGAGTGATGCCACTGCTGCCACCGAAATTGGTCGGGGAATAGGCGGACCAGGTCAGGAGCCGATTGCCAGGCAATAGCGCCGCCGCAACCGGGACGATCGGGAAACTGATGGTCGGCCCCAGGACCCCAGCGTCCCACCCGGCGGTGGGCCGAGCAGATTGATCTCCGCGGCGCTGCTCCAGGGCCCGCGGTTGCCGGCCTCGGTAGTCGCGGTCAGCCGGACGTACCAGGCGCTAACCGCTGTGAAGTTCGCCGTCTTCTCCGCACTGGTGTCCGGCCAGGTGCCACTGGTGACCACTCTCCAAGTGGCTCCGTTGGAGCTGACATCGATCGAGTAGGCGCCGACCCGTCCGTTCGAACCGTCGGAACGAGGGAGATAGCGGAACCCCGAAACCTGGTTTTCGACACCCATGTCAATGGTCAGGCTTTGCGGCAGTGGGGCCGCGGGCGCCGGGGACCACCTGCTGTGCCAGATCGTAGCCGCACTGCCGTCGAGTACGTTGGCGGCGCGGCCGTTCCCGCTGGTGACCTCTTCGTCGCTGGCGCTCGCCACCCAGCCGGAGCGGGGCAGCACACGGGTTGTAGGCGGTGGAGGGGCGGTTTGCTCGGCGAGCAGGTTTATCGCGGCGGCACTGCTCCAGGGACCTCGGTTGCCGGCTTCGGTGATGGCTCGCAGCCGGACATACTGCGCCGACACCGTCGCGAACGTCACGCTTTTCTCGTCACCGGTGTCCGCCCAGGTCCCGCTGGCCACCAGGGTACCCTGGGTGGTGCCGTTAGTGCTCACCAGGATCTCGAAGCTGCCGATCCGCCCGTTCGCACCGCTGGAACGCGGGAGATAGCGGAACCCCGAGATGCTTTGAGTCACCTTGGTGTCGATCCTTATGGTGTGCGGTAACGGGACGGCGGGTGCGGTCCACTTGCTATGCCAAATGGCGCCTGCTTTCCCGTCGAGCACATTGCTGGCTCGGCCGTTCTCGCCGGAGGTCTCCTCGTCGCTGGCCGAAGCCGTCCACCCGATCCGTGACAATGGAGCCGGCGCCGCCGCCATCGCAGCGGCCGGCAGCATCGTGATGTGCCCGTGATGCGATCCGGTGGCGCTCGCGGAGTGGTGCCAAGTCACCGTTACGTACCCGCTGATCAGCAGTAATCCGACCAAAACTACGGCCGTGTGGCGGATCATTCGCCATTTTGACTTGGACATCAGACACCTCACGTCGTCAGTGACGCAAATCAGCTGCGAAATAGTTGGTCGCCTAGTAGCTTCAAGTCTAAGAATCGGAGGGCTCCCGCACGAGCGGGCCCTACGCGGAACTGCTGGCAAGCCAATTGCGTATTTGCAGCTCTACTCGATGAGTCGGTTGTTCAGCGCTGGAGCAAGCTGAAGTCAGCGCCAGACGTGCGGTGCCGGGCGGAGCGATCCGGGGAGCGCATTGGTTTCGCGCCACTCGTGGATCCACTCCGGCAGTTCAAGCTCCGCAGGTGGCTCACCGAATTCAGCGAAGATCTCTTCCTGGCTGACCGGCTTCCCCTTGCAGACAAGCCGCGTCGCGATGTGGGCGCGTGCGTAGATTTCCCCGTCCACCACCATGCGCTGCTCGAAGTAGATGGCTTTGGTGTCCAGCCCGATGATCCGGGACTCGATGGTGTACCGCTGCCACAGCTGCAGGGACCGGCGGAAGGCGATGGTCTCCCCCGCGGCCACCGGCGACCAGCCCCGCCGGCGCATCTTTGCCCAGGTCCCGCTCCGCGCCATGAGGTCAAAGCGGCCCAGGTCCATCAGGGAGAAGTACATCCCGTTGTTGACGTGCATGGCTATGTCGATGTCCGTTGGCAGCACGCGCAGCGGGAGGGAGGACGTCTCCCAGATGCTCAGGGGCGGGCGGCGGGAGGACGTGAACAGAAGCAGCAGGGTTCGCAGAAGCAAGTGCATGCCACCATGTTACCCATCAGTAACATCGGCGCCAAGAGCCGGGGCGCTTAGGATCTTCCCATGACGCAGCAACGCTACAGGGACATAGCCGAGTGGCCGCTCATGGGGACGGCACTCGTTTTCCTGGCAGCCTATGCCTGGCAGGTGATTGGCCACATCGAAGGACGCCAGGCGGACCTCCTGGAAGGCATCATGTGGATCACCTGGACAATCTTCGCTGCGGACTATGCGGCCAATCTGTGGCTCGCGGACAACAGGAAACACTGGTTCATCCGCAACCTGCACGAACTACTGATTGTGGCCCTGCCGTTCTTCCGGCCGCTGCGGCTGCTCCGGCTGGTCACCCTGCTGTCCGTGCTGCACCGAACCGTGGGTGAGACGCTCCGCGGCCGCGTCATCACCTATGTGGCCGGCTCCGCCGTCCTGCTGGTGTTTGTCGGGGCCCTGGCCGTCCTCGACGTCGAACAGAACGCTCCCGACGCCAAGATCCTGACCTTCGGCGACGCGGCGTGGTGGGCCATCACCACCATCACCACCGTGGGCTACGGTGACCTCTTTCCCGTCACGCCGATAGGCCGCCTGGTTGCCACAGCCATGATGATGAGCGGCATCGCCGTGCTGGGTGTCGTCACGGCGTCCATTGCCTCGTGGCTGGTGCAGAGGGTGGAAGAGAATACCGGGGCGGCCGTGGAAGCTGCTGAACTACCCGTCCGCGCGGAGGTCCGCGAACTGTTGGTGGAGGTGGCTGCACTGCGGCAGGAATTGGCGGAACTGCGCCTCGAACGCGAACGCTAGGGCGATTGCCCCAGGCAGCCACACCCCATAAAGCAGCGGCCGGCATAAGCCCGGACCGCCGCTTTCGTATTTCCATCATCCAGTGGATGAATTAACTATTCACAATTTGATCCCCATCTTTCCGCCATTCCGCAGCAAATCATTAACTAATTAGTGGTCCATTCCGCGCGTGTTCAAGCATTGGCGGGGCCCGACGGGAGGGCATTCAGGCCCCGGCTCCTGGAACCAAGTAATCTTGCGCGCCATTGCGAGTACCCCCGGCGTTGCACAAATATGCCTTTGGGTATGCGCCCCGAATTCGCGGGTGCTGTGCCTGAAGATTCGGGTAATGCCCACTCGTGCGGCCACCCCCGGCCCATTCATAGACTCGATATTCCTAGGGCAAGCAGTAATTCCGGAATATCACATGACCACCCCGTGGCCATGGGTCTTATCAATTGGGCTCCCGTAATTCGTCGTTAAATCGGCAGCCCTCTTCACGCGTCTTCGCGCAACGGGCTGCACCCCTACGTGCGGTCCGGCGCCGGCGCACCACCGCCCTGGGGCCTGCTGTCCGGTTGACCCTCAAGGGCATTGACTCTCGGGGGAACCGATGGATCAAAATGAGCTTAACCACGAGGACAAATATCCTGTCCCAACAACCACAAAAAAACTCCGGGGAAAGACCGCCAAGCTGAGGACCATACTGGCCGCGGGAGCCGTTGCTACGGCAATTGCCGTGACCGCCGTGGCTTACTCGGCCTCCGCCCAGACATCCCAGGTCAGCGAGGCCCATGCCGTAGCGGCACCTGAAACCGACAAACCCGCAGACCCGCCGGCGACGGCGTCCGCAACGGCCGGGGCCGGTACACCGGAGGCCGCCGTCGCCGCCGCCCCGGAACCAGCCCCCCAGCCGCCGGCCGCGGCCGCGGAAGCTCCACCGGCAGCCGAGGCGGCTCCAGCGCCCGCGCCGGCTGCAGCACCGGCACCTGACGCGTCCAACACCTACACGGTGGTTGCCGGGGACACTGTGGGGGCCATCGCGGCCCGCTTCGGTGTCGACATGAATGCCATGCTGGCAGCCAACGGGCTTGGCGTGTACTCGCCTATCGTGCCAGGGCAGGTCCTGAAGCTGACGGGACCGGCCATTGCCGCACCCGCTGCTGCGCCAGCAGCCGCAGCACCGGCACCCGATCCGGCCCCAGCCCCAGCCCCTGCCCCTGCTCCTGCTCCTGCGGTCCGGACCATCTATGTCGCGGGCTCCGGCGGCCAGTCAATGGTGGACGCCTGCATCGGCCCCATCCATTTCACACCGACTGACGCCTACGCCCTCTTCATCACGGAGCACGACTTCTGCGGTGGGTGGGCACGGTTCTCGGGGATCGGCGTCGGCGAAACGGTCAGCATTCCCGGGTACGGCACCTATACCGTCAGCGGGCGGGGACAGGTGCCAAACCCCGGCACTACCAACAATGTCTCAGCCGTTTTCGGGGGCTTTCCGCGGGTTATCCTGCAGACCTGCATCCCGGGTACCAACCAGATGCTGGTGATAGGCCTCAACTGATTTCCTGGGCTGTCCGCGGTTCCGAGCCTTCAGGGCCAGGTGCCGCGGACAAGCTTAGGCCCGATGGCGAAAAACGAAGTAAAACAGAAAAGTCTCCGGAACCTTACGGTTCCGGAGACTTTTCCTTGGGTGGCAGATGAGGGATTCGAACCCCCGTAGGCGTTGCCAGCTGATTTACAGTCAGCCCCCTTTGGCCGCTCGGGTAATCTGCCGAACTTCAAAAGAAGATCACTCGCGGCTTCCGTGTTCAGAACGGCTGTTTCCAGTCCGTTCCGCTTCCAGCAACCGCGGGCAAGACAACTTTACAGAACTTCTGCCGAAGAATCGAATCGGGCTTCCAGGGCACCCCAAAACCCCGGAAATCCGCGGAAAATCAGGCCTCGCCGAGAATACGCCCGGCCAGTTTGGCCTCAAACTTCGCGGCCTGCTCCTCGGTGATCTGGTTCAGCTGCACTGCCCGCATCAGGTCCGAGTGCACACCGTCCAGGCGTGAAGAGGCGTCCGCCACGGGACTGAGGATGATGGACGCGGCCACCGCGGCCGCTGCCACAGAGGTGGCCGCCGTGGCGATGGTTGCGGCTGCGGCGGCAGTTGAGCGGGTGACGTAACGGACGGCCTTTTGGGGCATGTGCTTTCCTTCCGGGGCAACTCTTCCAACACCTTCAACTCTGGAGGCCGAGGCTTCGTTCCCGCCATGCGTCCGCTATGAGGAAACTGTGAATCCCCCGGAACGTTTTTTCATTGTGGACGATTGACCGGGACCCGGCCTTCACTTGGACACCATCCGTACTAGGCTGGAATGCAGACAACACCGCCCTTCAAGGGGTATTCAGGCGATCAGCAGGAGGACAGTTATGGCAGGCGAATCCACATTCGACGTCGTCAGCAAGGTAGACAAGCAGGAGGTTGCCAATGCGCTGAACCAGGCGCAGAAGGAACTGGCCCAGCGGTATGACTTCAAGGGCGTGGGCGCCGAGGTCGATTTCAGCGGGGAGAAGATCCTGATGAAGGCGAACTCCGAGGAGCGGGTACTTGCCGTCCTGGACGTACTGCAGTCCAAGCTCATCCGCCGCGGCATCTCGCTGAAGTCCCTGGACACCGGCGAGCCCTACGCGTCCGGCAAGGAATACCGGCTGGAGGCCTCCATCAAGGAGGGCATCGCCCAGGACCTCGCCAAAAAGATCAACAAGCTGATCCGCGACGAGGCCCCGAAGTCAGTCAAGTCCCAGATCCAGGGCGACGAACTGCGCGTGACCTCCAAGTCCCGCGACGACCTCCAGGAGACCATGAACCTGCTTAAGGGTTTCGACGAGGCCGACCTGCAGTTCGTGAACTTCCGCAGCTAGCGTCCCGCCGTCGTTTTCGACGCGAAAAAATCCTGACGCTACGCAAAGAGGCTGGCGACGCCCGTATACGGGCCGCGCCGGCCTCTTTGCGTGTCGAAGGGTTTTTTGCGCGTCGAAAGGCCCCCTGGCTGTCCCCGCAAAGGGGAAAGTACGACGGCGGCGCTCAGCTGAGCGGGCGGCCCGCCATGAGTTCCAGCCGGGCGATGCGGTCCTGCATCGGCGGGTGCGTGGAGAACATCTTGCTCAGTCCGCCGCCCCGGAACGGGTTGGCGATCATCAGGTGCGAGGCGTTCACCAGCTTCTGGTCCGGCGGGAGCGGCACCATCTGCACGCCCTGGTGGATCTTGCGCAGGGCTGAGGCGAGCGCCAGCGGATCGCCGGTAAGTGCGGAACCGTCCTCGTCGGCGTCGTACTCCCTGGTCCGGGAGATGGCCGACTGGATCACAGTCGCCGCTAGCGGGGCAAGCAGGGCCATGGCGATCATCGCGAGCGGATTCGAATTGCGCCGGTCGCCGCCGCCGAAGAACAGCAGCATCTGCCCCACCGAGGTGATCACGCCCGCCACCGCCGCGGCCACCGATGAGGTGAGGATGTCCCGGTTGTAGACGTGCATGAGCTCATGGCCCAGCACGCCGCGCAGTTCCCGGACGGAAAGCAGCCGCAGGATGCCTTCCGTGCAGCAGACAGCAGCGTTCTGGGGGTTCCTGCCGGTGGCAAAGGCGTTCGGCGCGGGTGTGGGCGAAACGTAGATCCGGGGCATGGGCTGGTTGGCCCGGGCGGAGAGTTCCCGGACGGTCTGGTAGAGCTGGGGAGCCTGGTCCTCGGTCACGGGGTAGGCCTGCATGGACCGGAGGGCGATCTTGTCGCTGTTCCAGTACCCGTACACGGTGGTGCCCACGCCCACCAGCGCCATGATCCAGATGGGAGCGGCACTGCGCATGCTGGTGCCGATCACGGCGCCCAGTCCGAGAAGGACCGCCCAAAGCACCCCGAACAGCGCCGCGGTCTTCAGTCCGTTGTGGTGATTATGCACTGTGCCTCCTCGCGAGACTCCTGCCCTGGAATATGCCTATCCAACGTGCTGCTACGGAACGGGGTTCCGCGCGTCGTACTTCAGGAAGCCCGACTGCCAGCGTGCCACCGCCCAGGCCACGGCAATGCACACCAAGCCGCCCAGCAACAAGACCCAACCTTCACTCAAAAGTCTAGTACCGCCGCCGGCCAGCATGTCCCCGACCCGCGGACCGCCCGCAACCACCACCACAAACACCCCCTGCAGCCGCCCGCGAAGATGGTCCGGGGCGGCGGCCTGCAGGATGGTGGTGCGGAAGACGGCACTCACGGAATCGGAGATTCCCGCAAGGGCACAGCAGAGCGCTGCGGGCAGCAGCCACCATGTCACGCCGCCGGCACCGGAGCGCCCGGCCAGGACCACCACCAGCCCGAACCCGGCGATGGACGCGCCCCAGCCCATCACGGACCACACCACGGCACGTCCCTGCCGGCGGATCCCGCCGAGCGGTCCGGAGAAGAGCCCGGCCAGGAACGCCCCCACGGCCGTCGAGGCCAGCAGCACGCCCACGGTCGCTTCGCCGCCGCCCACCATCACGGCACCGATGGCCGGCATCAGGGCCCGCGGCTGCGCAAAGATCATGGCCACGAGGTCGATCACGAACGTCATGCGCAAGTTGGGGCGGGTGCCCAGGAAGCGGAAGCCCTCCACCACGGAGCGCAGCCCGGCGCGGTGCGATTGCTTGCCCGGCGGCATCGGCGGAAGGCTGAGCAGGGCCCAGAACGCAAAGGCGAAGCTCACCACGTCGATGGTGTAGGTCCAGCCGAAGCCCACCCAGGCCACCAGCACGCCGGCCAGCAGCGGACCGGCTGTCATGCCCAGTCCGAAGGTGATCATGCTCAGTGCGTTGGCCGCGGGCAGCAGCTCCTTGCGGACCAGCACCGGGATGATGGCACTCCGGGCAGGCTGGTTGATGGCCTGCGCCCCGCTCTGCACGGCCACCAGCCCGTACAGCAGCCACACGTTCCGCACCTCCAGCCAGGCCTGCAGCGCCAGTCCGGCGGTGGTCAGCCACAGGACGGTGGTGGCCAGGAGCGCCACCCTGCGACGGTCGTGGGCGTCCGCGATGGAACCGCCCAGCAGGCCTCCCAGCACCAGGGGAACCAGCGCGAAAATACTGAGGAGCCCCACGTAGAGGCTGTCCTGCGTCAGCCGGTACACCTCAAGGCTGACCGCCACGAGGGTCAGCTGGCTGCCAAGGTTGGACACGGCTGACCCGAGCCACAGCCGGCGGAAGTCAGTGCTCTCGCGCAGCGGAGTGATGTCGGCCAGAAGTTTTCCCACTGGCGCAACTCTAGCCGCGGGCACCGACGCCGCCGGATCATCCTGAAGCGGGCACCATGACACGGGCGCTTACCTTGATAGTCTCGGGCGGTGAACACAACGGGGGAAGGAGTGCGCATGGAGCTGTCCAGACGGCTGCTTTTCGGCTCGGCCGTGTGGGAAGTCACCCGCCCGCGCACACCGCTTACCGCCGGCCACCTGATGATCCGCCTCAGCAATCCGGCTACGGCCCTGGACCACCGTTCGGCCGCCGACTGGCTCCGGTGCCACAACGCAGCCCGTGAGGCACTCGCCTCAGTGCTCGGGGCCGGCGCCTGCACCCTCCTGTTTGCACACCGCTGGCACGCCCTCGGTGCCGCCATCGGTGAACCTGCGGCGGAGTCGTCCACGCCGTCCTTCCACCTGTTCGGCCGCTGGGACGGGGAACCTGTCACCCCGGCGGAGCAGCTCGCACTTCCGGCCTGGCGCCGCAGGCCCGTCCCGCACCAGGACCTGAACAAGCACGACGGCGGCCTGCGCGCCGCGCTGCTGCAGGCGGCAGTCGCAGCAGCGGAGGGCCCCGGCCCCGGAGGAGCGGCGCCGCTGCCTTCCGTCCGAGCCTGGACGCCGTCGTCCCCTGCCGGGACACACCACACGGTTCTGGCTCCCGAACGGGCAATCGGTTCCGTCCAGGATGTGACACCCCCGGAGCTGCTGGCCCTGGCCGCGGCGCTGGAGGACCTGGCGGTGAGGCAGCCTGTCACCGGACTCAGCTGCATCGTGCCCGATACCGCCGTGACTGGCGGGCAACTGGAGCTGCATGCGCTGGGCCGCGCCGCCGGCGAATCCGTCAATCCGCTGGAAATGTTGCTCGATTCACCGGAAGTTAACCCAGCCTTATTGTGATTCAGTCATAATAAGTGCTTGAATGGGGTCATGACAGTTCACGTGGCGGGCCAGGATGCATGGGCTGCCGCCCTGCGCGCCCACGGCCGCCGGGTGACCAAACAGCGGCTGGCCGTGCTGACCGCCGTCGAACACCACCCGCACTCGCCGGCTGAAAGCATTCTTGCCGCCGCGCGTGAGGAACTCCCCGAACTGACCGCACAGTCCGTCTACGTGGTCCTGGGCGATCTCACCGATCTGCACATGCTGCGACGCTTCGAACCGCCCCACTCCCCCGCGCTGTACGAAACTCGGGTGGGGGACAACCACCACCACGCCATCTGCATCAGCTGCGGCCGCGTGGAGGATGTCGACTGCGCCGTCGGCCACGCGCCCTGCCTCACCCCGCACTGGAGTCCGGACGCCAAGCCGATGGCCATCCAGATTGCCGACGTGATGTACCAGGGCATTTGCCAGGACTGCCAGCGCACCCAAAAACTTCCTTCTGAACGTCCCTCACAAGTAATCGAGAAATAGGAGAAAAATGACTGCGAACATCTCAACAACCCAGTCCGGCGCGCCCGTCACTTCCGACGCGCACGCACAGTCCGTCGGTGCCGACGGCGCCATCATCCTCACGGACCACTACCTGATCGAAAAGCTCGCCCAGTTCAACCGCGAGCGCGTGCCGGAGCGCGTAGTGCACGCCAAGGGCGGCGGCGCGTTCGGTACGTTCAAGGCCACCTCGGACATTTCCAGGTACACCAAGGCCGCGTTCCTGCAGCCGGGCGCTGAGACCGAGATGCTGATCCGCTTCTCCTCGGTCGCCGGCGAGAGCGGCTCCCCGGACACCTGGCGCGACCCCCGCGGTTTCGCCGTCAAGTTCTACACCTCCGAGGGCAACTACGACCTCGTGGGCAATAACACCCCCGTCTTCTTCATCCGCGACGGCATCAAGTTCCCGGACTTCATCCACTCGCAGAAGCGCCTCCCGGGCACACACCTGCGTGACGCGGACATGCAGTGGGACTTCTGGACCCTGTCCCCCGAGTCAGCACACCAGGTCACCTGGCTCATGGGCGACCGCGGCCTGCCGGCCTCCTGGCGTGAAATGCAGGGCTACGGCTCGCACACCTACCAGTGGATCAACGCCGCGGGCGAGCGCTTCTGGGTCAAGTACAACTTCAAGTCCAACCAGGGCGTCAAGACCATCTCCGGTGACCAGGCTGAAGAGCTGGCCGGCTCGGATGCGGATTTCTACATCCGCGACCTGCAGGACAACATCGCCGAGGGCAACTTCCCGTCCTGGGAACTGCACGTCCAGGTCATGCGATACGAAGACGCCAAGACCTACCGCTTCAACCCGTTCGACCTCACCAAGGTGTGGCCGCACTCGGACTACCCGCTGATCCACGTGGGCACCATGGAGCTGAACAAGAACCCGGAGAACTACTTCGCGCAGATCGAGCAGGCCACCTTTGCGCCGTCGAACTTCGTGCCGGGCATCGCCGCTTCGCCGGACAAGATGCTGCAGGCCCGCATCTTCTCCTACGCCGACGCACACCGCTACCGCGTGGGCACCAACCACGCGCAGATCCCGGTGAACCAGCCGAAGAACCAGGTCAACAACTACAGCCAGGACGGCGCCGGGCGTTACCACTTCAATGCCCCGTCCGTACCGGTTTACGCCCCGAACTCCTTCAACGGCCCCGCTGCAGTTGAGCCGGCTTCCCCGGCCGGCGGCTGGGAGAACGACGGCGAGCTCACGCTCTCCGCACACTCCCTGCACGCCGAGGACGGCGACTTCGTCCAGGCCGGCACGCTGTACCGCGAGGTGTTCGACGACGCCGCCAAGGCCCGCCTGCTGGACACCATCACCGGTGCGGTGGGCGGCGTGAAGAACGCTGGCATCAAGGAACGCGCCATCCAGTACTGGACCAACGTTGACGCCGAGCTCGGCGCCAAGCTGCGCGCCAACCTCGGCGCAGGCCAGACGGAATCCGACGCAGAGGCTGCCAACAAGCTCTGATCCGCGTTGCCCGGCACCTTGACAGTGCCACTTGCCTGACAGAGCACCCCGCCGCGGACAATCCGCGGCGGGGTGTTCTTTTCCACATACGGTGCCTTTTCGGGTGCCTTCCGGTGCTTTTCGGATGCCTTTCCACATACGCGGCGGAGCCTCTGGCCTGCTATGCCTGGCGGCCCTAGGCTCCCTACATGGACACATTCGAGGGCATTCCCGCCGCTGCGACCGGCTTCTACGCCGGACTCGAGCAGAACAACAACCGGCAGTGGTGGCTGGAGCACAAGTCCGGCTACGAGGCACTCGTCCGGGAACCGCTAACGGCCCTCCTGGCCCAGCTGGAGCCGAGGTTCGGTCCCGCGAAGATCTTCCGGCCGAACCGCGATATCCGCTTCTCCCAGGACAAGTCCCCGTACAAGACTGCCCAGGGAGCGGTCGCGTCGTTCCAGGAAGGCGTGGGCTACTACGTTCAGCTGAGCGCCGACGGTCTCCTGGTGGGCGGCGGCTGCCATTCGAGCACGCCCGCCCAGCTCACGCGCCTCCGGAACTCGGTGGACGCCGCCGGGACCGGCGAGTTGCTGCAGCAGATTATCGGCAACGTCACTGCGGCCGGCTTCACCGTGGACGGCGAACAGCTCAAGACTGTCCCGCGGGGCTTCCCGCGCGACCACCCCCGGGCCGAGCTCCTCAAATACAAGTCGTTGTCCGCGGGCCGGGAACTCGGCGAGCCCGGCTGGCTGTCGACTCCGGCCGCCGCTGACGAGGTTGCCCGGCTGTGGGAGCAGATTCGGCCGCTCGTCGAGTGGGTCGGGCGGCACGCGGCACCCTGACGGGGTCAGACGTGCTGGCCGTCGGTGGCCAGGCGGTGCTCAAGGTTGGAGAAGAATACGGCCACCATCAGCTCGAAGGCCCTGGTGGCTTCCTCCGGCTGGTTCATGACCACAAAATCGAACTGGAGGCCGTAGAACGTGGACGTGAAAAGCCGTGCGTCGGTGTCGGCGAACTCCGGACGGATGCCCTGCACCACCAGCCAGTCCCGCGCCTTTTCGTGGAGTAGCCGGAAGTGCTCCTGGGCAGTTCCGCGGGGCGTTGGCGCCACCACGTCCTGCGCCGTGGCCTCGAACTCCAGCCTGGCAAGGTGCCGGTTCCGCTGGGCCATGGTCCACTGCCAGGATTCCATCAGGTAGGCCCGCCAGGCTTCCCGGTCGATGTCGCGCACGTCCGTGGTGCGCATGCTGTCCAGCCGGGATTCGATGGAGCGGATGATCTCATTGACGAGCTGTTCACGGTTGCCGAAGTGATAGACCAGAACGTAGCTGCTGATGCCCAGGCCCTCGGCCAGGCTTCGGAAGGTAAGCTCCGCCAGGGTCTTGTCCATCAGGTAGTCCTGGATGGCGGACAAGAGCTCCATCTTGCGCTCCGGTTTAACTGCTCTGGCCATGACTCCATCTTATGGAATCATGGCCAGGGCAGTTTTCAGGTGCGGCAGGGCGCGTTGCGGCGCTGTACGGGCGTCAGCTGCGTGTCAGCGCGTCCTCGTCCTGCACGGCGTGCGGTGCGCCGTTGACTGCCGCCTTTGCGGCGGCAAACTTCTCGTTGAGCCGCGAGTGCCGCTGGCCGTAGGCGAAGTAGATGCCCACGCCGATGACCAGCCAGCCGGCGAAGAAGATCCACGTCTCCACGGCGAGGTTTGTCATCAGGTAGAGGCACAGGAGTGCGGATACCACCGGGAGGACCTTGCCGAACGGCACCCGGAACGCCGGCTTCAGGTCCGGGCGCTTCTTCCGCAGGACCAGGATCCCCAGGCTGACCATCACGAACGCGGAGAGCGTGCCGATGTTGATCATTTCCTCCAGCAGGTCCACGTTGGTGAGGCCAGCCACGAGGGCAACGCCGGCACCACAGATGATCTGGAGGCGGACCGGCGTCGCACGGATGGTGCTCGTCTTGGACAGCGAGCGCGGCAGCAGGCCGTCGCGGCTCATGGCCAGGACAACGCGGGACAGGCCCATCAGCAGCACCATGATTACCGTGGTCAGGCCAACCAGCGAACCGAAGGCGATGACCTTGGCGGCGTCGGTGTTGCCCACGGCCTCGAACGCGGTGGTGAGGGTGGGGTTCTTCGCCTCCGCCAGCTGCGTGTAGGACACCATGCCGGTCAGGGCGAGGGACACCAGGATGTAGAGGACGGTGACGATAGCCAGGCCGCCGAAGATGCCGCGCGGAAGCGTCTTCTGCGGGTTCTTGACCTCTTCGGCCGAGGTGGCCACGACGTCGAACCCGATGAAGGCGAAGAAGACCAGGGCCGCGCCGGCAAAGATGCCCAGCGTGCCGTACTGGGCCGGAACGGCACCGGTGAGGAACCCGAAGAACGACTGCTTGAGCACGTCCGCCGAGCCGGTGGCGGAAGTGGGCTCGGAGGCCGGAACGAACGGGGCGTAGTTCTCGAACTTCACGTAGCTGAAGCCGACCACAATGACGAACAGCACCACGGCGATCTTGATCAGCGTGAAGATGTTGCCGACGCGGGCGGACAGCTTTGTCCCCAGCACCAGCAGGACGGTGAATACAGCCACCACCAGGAAGGCGCCCCAGTAGAGGTCCACGCTGCCAAGCGAAATGGCGGGCGGAATGTCCACGCCCATCAGGGCGAACACCTTGCTGAGGTAGATTCCCCAGTATTTGGCGATCACGGCGCCGGCCGTGAACAGCTCCAGGATGAGGTTCCAGCCGATGATCCAGGCCAGCAGCTCGCCCATGGTGGCGTACGTGAAGACGTAGGCGGAACCGGCCACCGGGATGGCGGTGGCAAACTCGGCGTAGCACATGATGGCCAGGGCGCAGGTGACAGCCGCAATGGCAAAGGAAACGGTCACGGCAGGGCCGGCGAAGTTCGCCGCGGCCTTGGCACCGACGGAGAAGATACCCGCGCCAACGGCAACGGCGACGCCCATGATCATCAGGTCCCACGTGCTCAGGGAACGCTTCAGTTTGCGTCCGGGTTCATCGGCGTCAGCGATTGACTGCTCGATGGATTTCGTCCGGAAAAGGTTCATAGGAAAGTCCACAATCTCGATAGCTTGTTGGAAACAGACTTATCAAGAGTAGTGTCCATCCAGTGGACGGTCACATTTATCTCAGATAATGAGACAAATAAGCGGGCCGGGCCGGAGTCAACCCAGCGCCAACGAACACTTGAGGCCCCTCTCACGAGGGGCCTCAAGTGTTCGTTCGCGCTGTTGGACGGGTCTCTCAGGGCTGCTGGGCAGGGCCTCTTAGGCCGGCCAGTCCATCAGCTTTGACCGGATCATGAACCGCTTGCCTTCCGGCGCCTCCACCGAGAAGCCGCTCCCCCGGCCCTGGACCACGTCCACGGTGAGGTGGGTATGGCTCCAGTAGCTGAACTGCTCCCGCGACATCCAGAACTCGAGGGGCTGCGGTGCCACGCCGTCGGCGAGATCGAACAGGCCAAGGAGGACGTCCGCATCGGCTGTGATGAACTCCCCGGCCGGATAGCACATGGGCGAGGAGCCGTCACAGCAGCCGCCGGACTGGTGGAACATCAGGGGTCCGTGCTGGATCCAGAGTTTCCTGAGCAGTTCCACGGCCTCGGCGGTGAGCGCCACCCGGGAGATATCCTCCCCGGGCAGCGTCACTGCGGCATCAAGCCTCGCCTCCGTCATCAGTATTTGATGACGACGCGGCCATCGATCTTGGCGTGCTTCATCTCGTCAAGAACGGCGTTGACCTCGGAGAGCTCCCGGGTGGAGACGGTGGGGTGGATCTTGCCCTCCGCGTAGAATTCGAGGGCTTCCTCAAGGTCCTGCCGGGTACCCACGATTGAACCGCGGACGGTCAGGCCCTTGAGCACGATCTCAAAAATCGGCGCAGGGAAGTCGCCCGGCGGCAGCCCGTTGAAAACGATCGTTCCGCCACGGCGGGCCATGCCGATCGCCTGACCGAATGCAGACGGGTGCACTGCCGTGACCAGGACTCCATGGCAACCTCCGGTTTCACGCTGGATGACTTCGACCGGGTCCTCGTGCAGGGCGTTGACGGTCAGTTCCGCACCGTGCTTCTTGGCCAGGGCGAGCTTGTCGTCCGCGATGTCCACGGCGGCTACCCGCAGGCCCATCGCCACGGCGTACTGCACGGCAATGTGCCCGAGTCCGCCGATGCCGGAAATAGTGACCCACTGTCCGGGCCTCGCCTCGGTCATCTTCAAGCCCTTGTACACAGTGACGCCGGCGCAAAGCACGGGTGCGACCTCAACGGGGTCCGAACCCGCCGGGATGCGGGCGGCAAAGCGCGTGTCCACGAGCATGTATTCGCCGAACGAGCCGTCAACGCTGTAGCCGGCATTCTTCTGCGCCTCGCACAAGGTTTCCCAGCCGGTGCGGCAGTACTGGCAGTCGCCGCAGGCGGACCAGAGCCAGGCGTTGCCCACGAGGTCTCCGACAGCCAAATCAGTGACGCCTTCCCCCAGGGCCACCACTTCGCCCACGCCTTCGTGGCCGGGGATGAACGGCGGTGTCGGCTTGACCGGCCAGTCACCCTCGGCCGCGTGGAGGTCCGTGTGGCAGACGCCGGTGGTGATGACCTTGACCAGCGCCTCACCGCGTCCCGGGGTGGGAATGGGGAGGGTCTGGATCTGAAGATCCTTGCCGAATTCGGTTACTACAGCTGCTTGCATTGTCGTCGTCATTGGCGAAATCCTTGCGTCGATGGAGCGTTGGTGTGATTCGTGCGGTGAAGGGTGGTGCTGCCTTCCTGAGGGGTGGCCAGGGTGGTGCGGGCGGGGACGGATCAGTGCTGATCCGTCCCCGCCCGGGCCAAGGGCGGAGAGGGGCGCGAGGGCCCCGTCGTGGCGACGGAGTCGACACCACGGGAGCGCCCCAATCCCTTAGAAGAAGCCGAGCTTGTTCTCGTTGTAGCTGACCAGCAGGTTCTTGGTCTGCTGGTAGTGGTCCAGCATCATGGAGTGGTTTTCACGTCCGATGCCGGAAGACTTGTACCCGCCGAACGCGGCGCCGGCAGGGTAGGCGTGGTAGTTGTTGACCCACACGCGGCCGGCCTGGATTTCGCGGCCCGCACGGTAGGCGACGTTGCCGTTGCGCGACCAGACGCCGGCGCCCAGGCCGTAGAGGGTGTCGTTGGCGATTTCCATCGCGTCGTCGTAGTCACTGAACCGGGCGACAGACACGACAGGTCCGAAGATCTCCTCCTGGAAGATCCGCATCTTGTTGTGGCCTTCGAAGACGGTGGGCTGGACGTAGTAGCCGCCGGCCAGGTCGCCTTCCAGCTGGGCGCGGGCGCCGCCGGTGAGCACCTTGGCGCCTTCCTGCTTGCCGATGTCGATGTAGGAAAGGATCTTCTCCAGCTGGTCGTTGGAGGCCTGTGCACCGAGCTGGGTGTCGGTGTCCAGCGGGTTGCCCTGGATGATCTTCTCCACCCGGGCCACGGCGTCAGCCATGAAGGAATCGTAGATGTCCTCCTGGACGAGGGCACGGGACGGGCAGGTGCAGACCTCGCCCTGGTTGAAGGCAAAGAGCGCGAAGCCTTCCTGAGCCTTGTCGTAGAACGCGTCGTCGGATTCGGCAACATCGTTGAAGAAGATGTTCGGGCTCTTGCCGCCGAGCTCCAGGGTAACGGGGATCAGGTTCTGGCTGGCGTACTGGCTGATCAGGCGCCCGGTGGAGGTCTCGCCGGTGAAGGCGATCTTGCGGATCCGCGGGCTGGACGCGAGGGGCTTGCCGGCCTCCACGCCGAAACCGTTGACCACGTTGAGCACGCCGGCCGGCAGCAGGTCACCGATGAGTTCCATCAGGACCAGGATGGAGGAGGGCGTCTGCTCGGCGGGCTTAAGGACCACGGCGTTGCCGGCGGCCAGGGCCGGGGCGAGCTTCCAGACGGCCATGAGGATGGGGAAGTTCCACGGGATGATCTGGCCCACGACGCCGAGCGGCTCGTGGTAGTGGTAGGCCGTGGTGTCGTCGTCAAGCTGGGAGAGCCGGCCTTCCTGGGCGCGGACGGCGGAGGCGAAGTAGCGGAAGTGGTCCGCCGCAAGGGGAATGTCCGCATTCAAGGTTTCGCGGATGGGCTTGCCGTTGTCCCACGATTCGGCGACGGCCAGCATCTCGAGGTTCTCGTCGATGCGGTCGGCGATCTTGTTCAGGATGGCGGCGCGTTCGGCAACGGAGGTCTTGCCCCAGGACGGTGCGATCTTGTGCGCGGCGTCCAGCGCCAGCTCGATGTCTTCCGCGGTGCCGCGGGCAACTTCGCAGAAGACCTTGCCCGTGACGGGGGTGATGTTCTCGAAGTACTGGCCCTTGACCGGGGCAACCCACTCGCCGCCGATCCAGTTCTCATAGCGGTCCTTGAACGTGACCTTCGAACCCTCGGTACCGGGCTGTGCGTAGACAGTCATTGCTAGCTCCTTTGCTGTGGCAGTTACTATGCCTCCACCGTAGGAGCCGGGAGGTTGCAACCAGGTTGCAACCCTGTGACTCAGCTCACGCCGGCGCCGTCCCGCGCCGCAGGCGCCACCCTTCAGGCGCTAAGTTCGTTTTCCAGCCGTTCCAGATCGGCGACGACGGCGGCCCGCTTGGGCGAGCGCGGCGGCAGGAGCTTCAGCGCGGCGGTGCGGACGCCGACGTCGTCCTTTGCTTCCGGAAGTTCCGCGTACCTCAACAGCGCATCGGCGCTGCCGTCCGTCAGGACCGCCTCGCGCAGCAGCGTGGACACGCGGTCCCGCAGGTCGATGATGCCTGGCGCTTCCGAGCGCGGCAGCACCGCGCCGCGGTAGATCTCGAGGGCAATGCGGTGCGCCCCTCGCTGCAGGCAGTTGAGCACCTGGCTGGAATCCGGCATCAGGTCCATGGGGAGCCGGTAAGGGCGGGAATCGGGGACCGCCTCAGGGCTGAGCTGCTGGAGGACCTTGCGCAGGCGCACCATCTCCGGCCGGAGCGTCATGGAGGAGCCGTCGCCCGGATACAGCAGCGTGCAGAGTTCCTCCGCACTGAGCCCCTCGGGGTGGACGCTGAGCAACGCCAGGATTTCGCTGTGCCGGGCGGAGAGTGCCACGGTGCGGCCTTCGATGCTGAGCAGGGCCTGGTCCCGGCCCAGGAGCTGGAGGCTGTTGCGGTACAGGCTCCCTTCCGCACCGGAACCGGCGCCGTCAGCCCTGCGGGCAGCCAAAGAGGCCGTCCGCCGTCGGGCCGGCGCTGCCTGGCGGGCGGCCGCCAGCTGGAGCCGCTCCACGCGCAGCTGCGCCTGCGCTGCCGCCACGGTGGCCTCCACGAGGGACAGCGTGTGCGGAGCAACCGCGGATTCTGTGCCCGTGATGTCCACAACGCCCAGTAGGGCGCCGGAGTCCGGGTCGTGGAACGGCACCGCCGTGCAGCTCCACGGGTGGACTGAGCGCTTGTAGTGTTCGGCGCCGGAAATCTGGATGCTGCGGCCCAGGGCCAGGGCTGTTCCGGGGGCGCTGGTGCCAACGCTGGCCTCGGACCAGTCGGCGCCTGCCACAAACATCATGCCTTCGGCGCGGCGCTGCATGACGGCGTCGCCCTCCACCCAAAGCAGCCGCCCCACCTCATCGCCCACGGCGACCAGCAGCCCGCTGTCGTGGCTGGGCAGGACCAAAAGCTTGTGGATCACGGGCATGATGGTGGCCAGCGGGTGCTGCCGGCGGTATTCCTCGAGCTCCTCCCGGTCCATGGCCAGGGGCGCCTCGGGGTTGTCCGGGTTGGCACGGAATTGGACGGAACGCTGCCAGGACTCCTCCACCAGGCTGCGCAGCCCGGGCAGGTGCACGCTGCTGACGTGGCCGGCGCTGCTCGTTGAGTCGAGGCCGCCGGCCGGGCCGAAGCCGGTCGCACCGAGTAACTCGTGGCCCGCAAGGGCATGCCGCTGGAGCAGTGCCGCGGCGTCCGTGCCCGGAACTGCTGGCTGATTCGTTTTCCTCATCGAACTCCCTTGCCGGCACAACGGCGTGCCAGGCGTGACGGCATGCCGTGCTGGATTGGTCTGCTCAGTCTATTGCCATCCAGCAAGCCGCCATAGGGTTAGCCCTCCGAGTTCCGGGAGATGCGGATCATTTCCTCGCGGGGCACAACCTTGACGCGTTCACGCACGACGCCGGTGTCCGCCTCCGCTTCGGTCCATTCCTTCCCGAGGGCTGCTTCGTGCGCGTCCAGCCTGTTCCAGCCTTCCCAGGTGGTGTATTCCACGCCGCGTTCTTCCAGCAGCGCAATGATGGCGTGCGGGTCCGGGTTCTGCGCCGGCGGTAGGGTCAGCCGGTCCTCGAGCAGGCAGCCGATGGTTTCCAGGGCGTCGCCCTTGGTGTGCCCGATCAGGCCGACCGGGCCCCGTTTGATCCAGCCGGTGGCGTAGATGCCGGGGACCGGGTTGCCCCCGGGGTCCAGCACGCGGCCGCCTTCGTTGGGGATGACGCCGCCCCGGGCGTCGTATTCGAGCTCGTCCAGCGGCGAGCCGTGGTACCCGATGGCCCGGTAGACGGCCTGGACGGGGTAGTCGATGAACTCCCCAGTGCCCTTGACGTGGCCGGTGCCGTCCAGCTGCATCCGTTCAAACTTGATGCCCGCCACCTTGCCGGTGCCCGCGGTGTTGCCGGCGCCGTCGTAGATCTCCACGGGGCTGTGCAGGAAGTGCAGGTGGAGCCGCCGCGAGGAGGGCACTTCGGCTTCGGCGTGCTCCTCCACGAGCCAGTTGGTCATGGTGTTGACCATCGTCTTGATCTGGTTGTTGCTGCGGATGGCGTCGTCGGAGGCCTCGTCGAATTCGAAGTCCTCCGGGTAGAGCACAATGTCCACGTCCTTGGCGTGGCTCAGTTCGCGCAGTTCCAGCGGGGTGAACTTCACCTGGGCCGGTCCGCGGCGGCCGAAGACGTGCACGTCGGTGACCGGGGAGTTCTTGAGGCCCTGGTAGACGTTGTCCGGGATTTCGGTGGAGAGCAGTTCGTCCGCGTGCTTCACCAGCATGCGGGCCACGTCCAGGGCCACGTTGCCGTTGCCGATCACCGCGATTTCCTTGGCATCCAGCGGCCATTCGCGGGGTACGTCCGGGTGGCCGTCGTACCAGGACACAAAGTCCGCGCCGCCGAACGATCCCTCAAGCTCGATGCCGGGAATGTTCAGGTCCGCGTCCTTGATGGCACCCGTGGAGAAGATCACGGCGTCGTAGAAGGCGCGGAAATCGTGGAGTTTCAGGTCGCGGCCGTAGGTCACGTTTCCGAGGAAGCGGATGTCGCCGCGGTCCAGGACCTTGTGCAGGGCGTTGACGATGCCTTTGATCCGGGGGTGGTCAGGGGCCACGCCATAGCGGATCAGGCCGTACGGCGCGGGGTACGCCTCGAAGAGGTCGATACTGACCTCGAAGTCGCCGCCCTTGACCTCGTTGGACTTGGTCAGGATGTCCGCGGCGTACACGCCGGCCGGTCCGGCGCCGACGATCGCGACGCGGAGGGGACGTTTGGGGGTGGTTTCGGCCGAGTTGGACACCGGGAGCCCTTCTGAAAACTGAGAGACTGCGCCAGGTCACGTGGCGCACAGTGTCCCATTCTAAATGGTCAGCCCGCGTTCCCTGCCGGGCTGTTGAGGGATACTACGTCGCCTTCCCGGTACAGCAGCGCCCGCAGTTCGGATTCGGCCGCGCCGGTCCGGCGGGGGTCGATGGTCTCCCCCGCGGAAAAATGATCCAGCAGCCGCGGATCCACGTAGCTCTTCCGGGCAATGGCGGGCGTGTTTCCCAGCACCGCTGCCGCCTCCTGCATGGCCACACTGATGGCCCTCTTTTTCGCGGCCACCGTTTTCTGCGGCCCGGTGCGGGCCAGGCTGACAGCGGCGGCCACGGTTCCGCGCAGCGTGCGGAAGTCCTTGGCGGTGAAGTCGGCCCCGGTGCGTTCCTTCACGTAATCGTTGATCTCCGCGCTGACCACCGGATGCCAGCTGCGCCCGTTCCTGTACGCCAGCAGCCTGGCGTACCCGCCACGGCGCTTGAGCAGGCGGACCAGGGCGGCGAGGTCGGCGTCGTCGATTTCCGACTCCCAGGTCTTGCCGCTCTTGGCCGGGAAACTCAGCAGCAGGCATTCCCGCTTCACTTTCACGTGGGCGCAGAGCAGGGTGGCCAGGCCGTGGCTGCCGTTCTCGTTGGTGTACCGCTCGGACCCCACCCGCAGTGACCCGCTGTCCAGCATCCTGAAGGCTCCGGCCAGGACCCGCACGCGGGCCGCGCCGTCGCTGCGGAGGTCCAGGGTGACCAGCCTGCGGGCAGTCGGCAGGGATTCGGCGAGCTGGAGGGCACGATCGAACTTGAGCCGGTCCTTCTTTTCGCGCCAGGCCGGATGGTAGATGTACTGCCGGCGGCCCATCGCGTCCAGTCCCGTGGCCTGGATGTGCCCGTTGTCGTAGGGCGCGATCCACACGTCGGTCCACTCCGGCGGGATGCCGATGCCCTCCAGCCGTTGCCGGACAGGGCCCGGGGGAAGCGTGGATCCGTCCAGGTCCCGGTACGTGAAGCCGGCGCCCGCGGCCAGGCGCCCGTAGCCCCTCCCCGAGGCGTTGCTGTGGCGGAGCCTCATCGCGCGGCCGGTTCAGAATGCGAATTCATATTAGTAAGCGTACTGAGCACCACAAGGTTCCGGGAACCGGTCTGCGGCGAATCAGTGCCGGCTTGGCGGAATACGGGCCGCCGTGGTGGTGTTATTGATCGTGTGCCTACACCCGACGGAACCACTGCCCCAGCCCTGACCACTCCGGGTACCTCCGCTGCAGCCGGCGCGTCCGGCGGACAGCCGCCCCGCCCCGACGTCGCCCTTAAGGCAGTGGACAAGGACACGACGGCGGGTGTCCTCTTCGGGATCGGCGCATACGGTTTGTGGGGCTGCTGCCCCTGTACTTCTTTGCCCTGCAGCCGGCCGGTGCGGTGGAAATCGTAGCCAACCGGGTGGTGTGGTCGCTGCTGTTCTGCACGCTGCTGATCACGGTCACCCGCTCGTGGCGCGTCCTAGGGGCGGCATTCCGGGACCGGACCCTCCTTGGCACCCTGTCCATCGCGGCGGCCCTGATCGCGGTGAACTGGCTGACGTACACGTACGGCGTGACCACCGGCCAGGCCGTGGAGGCGTCCCTGGGCTACTTCATCAACCCGCTGGTGTCCGTCCTGCTGGGCGTGTTCGTGCTGAAGGAGACGTTGCGTCCGCTCCAGTGGGCCGCCGTCGGGATCGGCTTCATTGCCGTGGTGGTGCTGACGATTTCCTACGGCAAGCTGCCCTGGATCGCGCTGACACTGGCCGTCAGCTTCGGGCTCTACGGCTTCGTGAAGAAACGGATCGGGCCCAAGGCCGATGCCGTCACCAGCCTGACCATGGAAACGGTGGTGCTCACTCCCCTGGCAGCCGCCACGATGATCTTCCTCGGTGTCAGCGGGGCCGCCACCCTCGGCACGGAAGGCGCGGGGCACTTCTGGCTCCTGGCCGCCTCCGGCATCATCACCGCGGTGCCCCTGGTGTTCTTCGGCGCGTCGGCCCGCCGCCTGCCCATGACCACCATCGGCCTGCTGCAGTACTTCGCTCCCGTGCTCCAGTTCATCGTGGCCCTGGTGGTGTTCAAGGAAACCATGACCCTGGACCGCTGGATCGGCTTCGGCGTCGTGTGGCTGGCGCTGCTGGTGCTGACCGTGGACATGCTCGCGGCAACGCGCAGGAACTCGGTAATCCGGAAGTGCGCGCTGCGGGAAGCGCGAGCGGGCAGCTAAGCCCCGCCCGCCATCCCCACACCCACAACCTCCAAGCGCGAACGGGAAGATAATGCCCTGTTTTTCGCTTTTTGGGGGCCACTATCTGCCCGTTCGCGCTTAGGAGGGGTTGCTTAGGGGCTGTCGACGCGCTGGTAGTCGCGCGGGATAACCACCATCGGCACCGGCAGCGCACGCAGCACCTTGTTGGCCGTGCTGCCGATGAACAGCTTGTACTTCTCGGCCAGGCGTGACGAGCCCACGATCAGGATCTCGCCGTCGTCCCATTCGAGGTCGTCGATGCACTCCTCGATGATGCGGCCGTGGGCCACCTCCACGCTCACCTTGTGGCCCTCCGGAAGCCGGTGCGACGCTTCGGTGAGAACGGTGTTGGCGTGGATGTGCGCGGCGTTCACCACTTCACCGCTGTCCCCCTCGGCGTCGAGCTCCACCAGGGAAACCATGCGGAGCGGAACGCCGCGCCGTTGCGCGGCGTCGATGGCGACGTCGATCGCGGCATCCGCGCCGGCCCGCTGGCCGACGGCGAGGGTCAGCCGGGTCAGGGCCTCGGTGCGGCGGTAACCGCGGGGAGCCAGCGCCACCGGAACCGGCGAGGCGTGCAGGAGCGCGTTGGCCACGCTGCCCACCGTGTGCCGCTTGAACAGCCCGCTGCTGGCCGCCCCGACGACGATGAGCCCGGCCTGGTAGTCGACAGCGGCGTCGATCAGCCCCGACGCAAACGACTCGGCATGGCGCACATGGAATTCCACGGGGACGTCCTCCGGAACCAGCCCGAGCCCTTCCCGTTGCGCGTCCGCCACAGCCTTTTCGCCGGCGAGGGCGTGGCCGCCGGCCACCTCCTGCGCAACGTGCACGCCCTTGTTCACCACATAGACAAGGTCCAGCTGGGCGCCCTGCGCCCTGGCCAGGGCCGACGCGAGGGCAACGGCATCGGCGCCGCGTTCGTTTGGTGTGTAGCCAACTACGTATCGCATGGGTGAACCCCTTTTTGGGTCTGGGGCAGAATCCAGCCTCGCTCGGGATTCCCGGGCGACGTCGGCCGGTCTGCGTTCCTGCAGTGGTACTGCAGACTCTAGTCCAAAAGGCCACGTTTCAGGCGTACCTTTCGGCCCGGCGGGCGGCTTAAACGGAAGAGCCGCGGACGGTCGGTCCGCGGCTCTTCGGTTGGCTCCGGGTGCCCGGGTCAGGCATTCCGGTGGAGTCCCAGTGGATGGGGCCCTGGTGGGGTCGGTATTGGTCGGGCGCGGCCGTGGTTGCTGCTGGCCGTTAGGCGTGCGCCTTGATGGCGGCGGCCAGGACCTCAAGGCCGTCCAGCAGCAGCTCGTCGGTGATGACCAGCGGCGGCAGCAGGCGGATCACGTTGCCGTAGGTGCCGCAGGTGAGGATGATGACGCCTTCCTTGAGGCAGGCTGCGGCTACGGCCTTGGTCAGTTCCGGGTTCGGTTCCTTGGACCCGGCCTGCACCAGTTCGATGGCCAGCATGGCGCCGCGGCCGCGGATGTCGCCAATAACGGACCGCTCAGACAGCTCAGCAGCCAGCTCGCGGAGCCGGCCGGTGGCCAGTTCCTCGATGTGCCTGGCGCGGGCGTTGAGGTCGTACTCCTCCATGGAGCCGATCGACGCCAGCGCGGCGGCGCAGGCAACCGGGTTGCCGCCGTAGGTGCCGCCGAGGCCGCCGGGGTGGACGGCGTCGAGCAGGTCGGCACGTCCGGTGATCGCGGACAGCGGCATGCCGCCGGCGATGCCCTTGGCCATGGTGATGATGTCCGGCACAACGCCTTCGTGGTTCACGGCGAACCATTCGCCCGTGCGGCAGAAGCCGGACTGGACCTCGTCGGCGATGAAGACGATGCCCTTTTCCTTGGCCCAGGCGGCCAGTGCCGGCAGGAAGCCGTCGGCCGGGACAATGAAGCCGCCCTCGCCCTGGATCGGCTCAATGATGATCGCGGCAACGGATTCGCCGCCGATCTGCTTTTCGATCATGGTGATGGCGCGCTTGGCGGCCTCCGCACCCGTGATCGAGGGGTTTTCCTCGCGGTACGGATAGCTCATGGGCATGCGGTAGACCTCGGGCGCGAACGGACCGAAGTTGGTCTTGTACGGCATGGCCTTGGCGGTCAGCGCCATGGTCAGGTTGGTGCGGCCGTGGTAGGCGTGGTCGAAGGCGACGACGGCGTCACGGCCGGTGGCCAGGCGGGCCACCTTGACGGCGTTTTCCACTGCTTCGGCGCCGGAGTTGAACAGCACCGTGCGCTTTTCGTGGTCGCCCGGGGTGAGCCGGTTCAGCTGCTCGGCGACGGCGACGTAGCCTTCGTACGGGGTGACCATGAAGCAGGTGTGGGTGAAGTGCTCCACGGCTTCCTTCACGGCCCCGACGACGGCGGGATCGGACGCGCCGACGCTCGTCACGGCGATGCCCGAGCCGAGGTCGATGAAGGAGTTGCCGTCGACGTCGTGGATGATGCCGCCGTCGGCGTCGGCAACGAAAACGGGGACGCTGGAGGCCACGCCGGCGGCGACGACAGCCTTGCGGCGTTCGGTCAGGGCGACGGACTTGGGTCCCGGGAAGTCGGCCTGGACGCGGCGCTTCTGCTCGAGACGGTAGGTGATGTCATGGGCGGTTGCAGTCATGGGAATGCCTTTCTGGTGAGTGCCGGTCCGGGTCTTGACTAGCTCGACCACCGGGAGGGATGGGGTAATGCGTGCGGGTTAGGCGTCGAGCGCAGACATGACGTGCTTGATGCGCGTGTAGTCCTCGACGCCGTACATGGAGAGGTCCTTGCCGTAGCCGGACTGCTTGAAGCCGCCGTGCGGCATTTCGGCGGTGAGCAGGATGTGGGTGTTGATCCACACTGCGCCGAAGTCCAGGTCGCGGCTGACGCGCATGGCCGTGCCGTGGTCGGTGGTCCAGACGCTGGAGGCCAGGGCGTAGTCGACGTCGTTCGCCAGCTCCACGGCCTCGGCCTCGGTGCTGAACTTCTGCACGGTGATGACCGGCCCGAAGGTTTCCTTCTGCACCACGTCGTCCGTCTGCTTGGCGCCGGTGATGATGGTGGGTTCGAAGAAGAAGCCTTTCTCGCCCGCGCGGTGGCCTCCGGTCACAATCCGGCAGTTCTCCGGCAGGTGCTCCACCACGGAAGTGACCGCGTTGAAGTGGTTCACGTTGTTGAGCGGGCCGAAATAGTTGTCTTCGTCGTTCTGCGAACCGGTGTGCAGGGTCTTGGTGTGTTCCACCATGGCCGCCAAGAGGTCGTCGTGGACCGAGTCCTCAACCAGGACGCGGGTGATGGCGGTGCAGTCCTGGCCGGCGTTGAAGAAGGCGAACTCGGCAATGGCCGCAGCGCTCTTCTTGATGTCGGCGTCCTTGAACACGATGGCCGGAGCCTTGCCGCCGAGCTCCAGGTGGGCGCGCTTGAGTCCCTTCGCGGCGCCGGAGGCAACAGCGATCCCGGCGCGGACGGAGCCGGTGATGGAGACCAGGCCGGGGACCTTGTGGTCCACCATCATGGCTCCGGTTTCACCGGTTCCCAGGACAACGTTCAGGACGCCGGCCGGGAAGATGTCCTTGGCCAGCTTAGCCAGCACCAGGGTGGATTCGGGGGTGGTGTCCGAGGGCTTGAGGACCACGGTGTTGCCCGCGGCGAGCGCGGGACCGATCTTCCAGATGGCCATCAGGAACGGGTAGTTCCAGGGGGCCACCTGGGCCACGACGCCGATCGGTTCGCGGCGCACGTAGGAAGTGTGGCCTTCGAAGTACTCACCGGCGGACTTGCCTTCGAGGATGCGGGCCGCGCCGGCGAAGAAGCGGAGCTGGTCGGCGCCGGCGGCCACTTCCTCGGACGCGATCAGGCTGCGGACCTGGCCCGTGTTGCGGTGCTGGGCCTCAACGAGTTCGTCGCTGTTGGCCTCGACGGCGTCGGCGAGCTTGAGGAGCATGAGCTGGCGCTGGCCCGGGGTGACGTGCTTCCAGGTCTTGAACGCCTCGCTGGCGGCCGTCATGGCGGCGTCGACGTCGGCCTGCCCGGAGATGGGCGACTTCGCCACGACGTCACCGTTGGTGGGGTTCACGATGTCCAGCAGTCCGGTGCCGGCGGGCGTGACGAACTCGCCGTTGATGAAGTTCTGCAAGGTTTGGACCACGGTGTTCAACCTCTTTCATACTGATTTCTGCAACCGGTTCTGAAACGGGCTCAGTGTTGCAACTGCTCATGAGCCTATGCCAGGGCAGATAGACAGGGAATAGCCACCTGCACACCATCCCCCGAACCCTTTAGTGCGGTTGCCCAGCACGCGGTTATCCTGAATCCATGGCAATTTCCCTCGCCGCCCTGTTGGGCGTGCCGTCGCTGAAGCTCATCAAAGCCGGACTGGCCGAGACCACGTGGCACCAGGACATCCAATGGGTTGCCGTCACTGAGCAGGAGGACCCGCAGCGCTTCCTCAACGGCGGCGAGCTGGTGCTCACCACGGGCATGCGGCTGAAGTCCGCGCCCGAGCAGCGCCGCTTTGTGCGGCAGGTCCAGCGGGCCGGCGCGGTGGGGATCGGCTTCGGGATAGGACTGACGCACGACGCCGTGCCGCCGGCGCTGATTGCCGAGGCCAACCGCTGGGGCCTGCCCGTGGTGGAGGTTCCCTACGAGACACCGTTCATTGCCATCACCAAGCTGGTGGCCGATGCCCAGTCCGCGGACCACTACTCCAAGCTGGAACGGCTCATCGCCGGGCACCAGATCCTGGCCCGCGCCCTGCTGACCGGCGGCGGCCTCTCCGAGCTGCTCAAGAACCTGGGCTCCATGCTGCGCACTGACATCATCCTGACCCAGTTCACGGCCCAGCTGTACAACAGCGTGCCCGGCAACCCTGCGCCCACGGCGGACACCTGGGCGTCCTACCCCATCCCCACCGGCCGGCGGGACGCCTGCACCCTGTGGGTCCGGCAGCCCTTCGAGGACTCCGGCATCGTGGGGTACGCGCAGAACCTGATCAGCGTCGAGCTCAACAACATGGTCAAGCAGCGGCAGGCCCAGCGGGCACTGTCCGGCCAGGTCCTGGAGGACGTGATCCACGGGACGCTCGAGGCCAGCGAGGCGTCACGCCGTCTGGCCGGGATCGGCGTCAACAGCACCCGGAAGAACGTGGTCCTGCTCGCCGAGTCCGCGGCGCACCCCAAGCAGCTGGCCAGTTCATCGGTGCCGCGGCCGCTGGAGCACGGGGTGACCGCCGTCGTCGGGAAGGACCTGATCATCGTTGTCGCCGACGACGGCAGCGGTGCCAGCGCGCTCGCGAAGAGCCTCAGCGACCACCTGGCCGAGGCCGGCATCCACGCCACGATCGGCATCGGGGGCGCCTACACCAAACCCAACGGGCTGCGGTGGAGCTACTTCGAGGCCCGGGACGCGGCCAGCCACGGACTGCCCGTCAACGAGCCCGAGCGGCTCAGCCTGACGTCGCTGCTCCTGGCCAGCGAGGACGTGCCGCTGGCGGACATGGCGAATGAGTCGCTCAACCCGCTCAGGAACTTCGATGCCCTGCACGGCGCCGAGCTGATGACCACGCTGGAAAGCTACCTGAACAACAACGGCTCCGTGGCCGCCGTCGCCGAAGCCCTGACGCTGCACCGCAACACGGTGCGGTACCGGCTGGCCCAGGTCACCGAGCTGACCGGCTACGACCCGTCCCAGACGCAGGACCGCGTGCAGCTCTGGCTGGCGCTGGCCGTGCAGCGGCTCTCGCAGCGGCAACAGGGCTAGGCTAGGCGCGCGTTTTGAGCCTTCCGGAGATGTTTGCCACATCTTTACAAACATCAAACGTCTAACGTCTAATGTTTAAGTATGGCTACCACGACGACGGCACCTCCCGGAATTGACACCCCACCCACCGCACGGGTCAGCGCTGCCCGGCCGCGCGCCGTCGTCGTCCTCGGCATCCTTGCCATCGTCCTGATCGGCCTCAACCTCCGCGCCGGCATCACCGGGGCTTCCGCCCTGCTGCACGACCTCCAGGAAGTCCTGGGCTACGGGCCGTTCATTGCCGCCGTGATCCCCTCCATTCCCACCCTGTGTTTCGCCCTTGCCGGCGCCGCCACGTCCTGGCTGACCCGCCGGCTGGGCGTTGAGAAGGCCATCCTGCTGGCCCTGGCAATGCTGGCCGCGGGGCTGCTGCTGCGCGGCATCCCGTCCACCGGCATGCTGCTGACCGGAACGGTGGTGGGGATGTCCGGGCTCGCCGTCTGCAATGTGGCCATGCCGTCCTTCATCCGCGAGCACTATGCGGACCGTACGTCGCTGATGACCGGCCTCTACACGGTGACCATGACCACCGGCGCCACGGTCACCGCGGTGCTGATCGTGCCGATCGCCCAGGCCATGGGTTCGGCATCGGCCGGCATGGGCTCCATCGGCCTGCTGTCCGTGGCCGCCTTCCTGGGGTTCCTTCCTGTTGCGCTGCACGCCCACCGGAACGCTGCACCCGGCCGCGGCACCCACATTTCGCCGTGGCCGCTGCTGCGGACCCGCAAGGGCCTGCTGCTCACCGCCATCTTCACCCTGCAGGCGCTTCTTGCCTACGCCGTGCTGAGCTGGTTTCCGTACATGCTCACCACCAACGGCCTCACGGCGACGGACAGCGGCCTGATGTTCGGGCTGATGCAGCTTGTCTCGGTTCCGGCCGGCATGGTGCTGATCGCCATCGGATCGCGGCCGCGGATGCTGCGCCCGGCCTTCTACCTGGCCAGCGTCACCATGTCCCTGGGGGTGGCCGCCCTGATGCTGCTGCCTGCAACGCTGGCCGCCGTTCCGGCCGTGCTGCTGGGCTTCGGCCTGGGCATCTTCCCGCTGGTCATGGTGATGATTAGCCGCAGCGGACGCACGACGGCGGAAACCACCGCCATGTCCACGCTGGCCCAATCGGTGGGGTACCTGCTCGCCACGGCGGGTCCGTTCGGCATGGGCCTGCTGCACAGCGCCACGGGCGGCTGGACGGTTCCGTTGGTCCTGCTGCTGGCCATCGCCCTGGCCCAGATCGTGGTGGCACACCTGCTGACGGGCAAGAAAATGGCGTCTGCTGCCGCGGGCGCGGCGGCGGGCCAGGTCGCTGGCCTGTCCACCATCACTTCGGCAAGGAGCCGGGCATGACCCTCACCGCTTCGCACCGGCCCGTCCTGGCCGACGAGATCACGGACAAGCTCCGCGAGATGATCCACTCCGGCGAATGGCCGCTGCAGCAGAAAATTCCCGCCGAGCCTGAGCTCATGGCCGGCCTGGGCGTCTCCCGCGGCACCCTCCGGGAAGCCATCAAGGCGCTGGCGCACAGCGGGATGCTGGAAGTCCGCCGCGGCGACGGCACCTATGTGCGGGCCACGAGCGAGATCTCCGGTGCCGCGCAGCGCATGTACAAGGACCACACCCAGGAGCACATCCTCGAGGTCCGGGTGGGCCTGGACACCCAGGCGGCGCGGCTGGCCGCCCGCAACGCCACGGCGGACCACGTTGCCGCCATGAGGGCCCTCATGGATGTCCGCCGGAACGCCTGGAACTCCGAAGACTACCCCGCCTGGGCGCAGGCGGATTGGGACTTCCATGTGCTCGTGGCACAGGCATCGGGGAACCCGCTGCTGCACGAGCTGTACGTCAGTTTCGGTGCCGTGTTCCACGCGGACCTGCTCCGGCAGCAGCGCCGGGGAGGCTTCAACGGACTCCCGGACGAAGGGCACGGGGAGCTGGTAGACGCCATCGAGGCGCACAATGAAGCCGCCGCCGTGGACAGCGTCAACCGGAACCTTAACTCGTGCGCGGAGTGGCTCCGGGAGTAGCCGGTCCGGACGCTGCAGCATGCGTCCGCCGGAGTCAGTAGGCTTGTCTCTTTGGGGGAGTTCGTCATCCGGCCTTGGTCGCGTCCGGCTTGCCCGTTTTCTGCACGCTGACGAATTGGAGTACCCCTTGGCCAGAACAGTGGAAGTAACTGTCGAAGGCAGGGCACCGAACCCCTGGGCGGACAGCCTGGGCCGGGCCGGCGTCCGTTCGGCCCAGATCCTTCTGGTCATCACCGTCGTGGTGGTGTCCGTCTTTGCCCTGCTGCAGATCCGACTCCTGGTCATCCCGGTGCTGATCGCGCTGATCCTCGCGGCGGCGATCGCCCCGTTTGTGAACTTCCTGAAGCGTCGCGGGCTGCCGGCCGCAGCGGCAACGGGCGTGGCCTTTGTGGCCCTCCTCGTGGTCCTCGCCGGCGTGGCCACGGTGATTGTGTTCTCGGTCCGCAGCCAGTGGAATGACCTGGCAACCCAGGCGTCCTCCGGCCTGGACCAGCTGCAGTCCTTCCTCCTTAACGGCCCCATCCCCGTGGACCCGGAGCAGATTGAGCAGGCCCGGTCAGCCGTCGTCGACTTCGCGGCCAGCAGCCAGGTCCGCTCCGGAGCCATCACGGGGCTGTCCGTCATCACGGAGTTCCTGGCCGGCGCCAGCCTCGTGGTGGTGATCCTGTTCTTCTTCCTCAAGGACGGCACCGGCATCTGGAACTTCTTCCTGCGGCCCTACACCGGTGCACGCGAAGCCAAGCTGCGCCGCTCAGGCACCCGCACCATCCAGGTCCTGGGTGACTACGTGCGCGGAACGGCCATTGTCGCCCTGGTGGACACCGTTGCCATCGGCACGGCGCTGCTGGTCCTGCAGGTTCCGCTGGCCATACCGCTGGCCATCATCGTGTTCATCGGCGCGTTCGTCCCGATCGTGGGAGCCACCGTGGCCGGAATCCTGGCCGCGCTCGTGGCCCTGGTGGCCAGCGGACCCGTGGTCGCCCTGATCGTGGTGATCGTGGTGATCGCCGTCAACCAACTCGAGGGCAACCTGCTCCAACCAGTGGTTATGGGCAAGTCACTCCAACTGCACGCCCTGGTCATCCTTCTGGCGCTCACAGCGGGCACCATCCTCGCCGGCATCATCGGCGCCGTGCTGTCCGTTCCCCTGGCCGCCGTCGTCTGGGCCATCGTCCAGGTCTGGACGAGCGACGCCCCGGAACCGGACACTGTGGACCCGGACACCCAGAAGCCGGAGCCCGTGGACCCGGACCTTGTTCCGGCGGACAGCGCGCGGACGTAACCGCAGGCACGCCCCACACCGAAGGGGACACAGCTGAAAGCGGCCCGGACCCGGTAAATGAACTGTTCCCGGAAGTCGGAACTGAATATCTCAGTCCAACTTCCGGGAACAGTTCACAAGGGTCCGGGCCGCTTTTCGACGTCGGGGCGTCCGGGCGTCAGCCGGCTAGCTGGCTAGCTGGCGCGGTGCAGCAGGCCTTGAACCACATTCTTCGGCCGCTGCATTTCACCGTGCCTGGCACCGAGCACTATGACCCAGCCTGCAAATACCGGGATGGCCCACTGCAGGATCTTCAGTTGCTTCTGGGCCGCCTTGAGTTCGTCCGAAGCGCCAGGCTTGGGCTCGGTTGCGCCTTCCGACCCCTCAGCAGCGAGTTTCTCCACCTTGCTGCCCAGGATCCCCGCATACAAGGTCACTCCGGCGCCGGCCAGGGTGACCGCCGTTTTGTACACGTTGAGGCCGGCCACGCCTTCCTGCGCGGCAGTGCGGCCCTTGTTCTCCCAAGCGATGGCCAGGCCGGACAAAAGATGTACCGCGAAGGCTCCGGCCTGAACCGGCGCCCACTTCTTCCAGCCCAGGCTGGAGAGCCTGGTGCGCTCGGTTGAATCCTTTGCCGCGGCTGCCGCCCCGTTGAGTCCGATGGCGCCCATCAGGGAACCGCCGAACCACGCGCCGGCGGTCAGGTCGTGAAGGGACCGTGCAATCAGGTTTCCTGCCATGGTGATCTTTCCTAACGTGAGTGGGAATGTCCCAACATAGTAAGCACACTTATCAATATTTTGGTAGGGTATGGGATGCGTAAGATCAGCCCTATGAATGAATCTGGAACCCTTTTCGGCTGGGCCTTTGGTGACTCGTCCAGAGCCGGCGACGAGGAATATTTAGACCAGCTGCGGCGCGATGCCCTGGCCAACGCCACGCAGGATGCCGCATCACGCGGCTTCGACGTCGAACCGGGCACCGAGAGCTACACGGTCATCAAGCCCGGCGACACCCTGGCGGATGACGACAAAACACCCGACCAGGTCATTGTTCGCTCCACCGTGAAACTCGTGGGTCCGGGCTCCGACAAGGTCCACGCCGAAGGCCCCATGAACGGCTAGTACCGAGGGACGGCCAACACCGCACGGTCAAGGCAGGAGCCAACACATCCAATGGCGGACGAAGATACTGCCCTCGGCGAAGCCGCTGACGCGGTCGAAGCGGCGTCGAACACCAAGGCGCTGGACGTCGTCGCGCGTTCCGGCTTTGCCGTAATGGCCCTGCTGCACATCGTCATCGGGGCCATCGCCATCGCCCTGGCGCTGGGGCAGCCGGGCCAGGCCGAGCCCACCGGGGCCATTGAACAGCTGGCCGCCAACCCCTGGGGGCCGGGCGTTATGTGGGCCGGGCTGGTTGGCTGTGCCGGACTGGCGTTGTGGCAGCTCAGCGAAGCCACCCTCCGTGCCCGCCGCCTTCCGGCAGGCCAGCGGCTGGGCAAGCTCATTTCGTCCGGGTTCCTCGCCGTGGCGTACGGCAGTGTGGGACTGACCTTTGCCGGGTTCGCGGTGGGCATGCGGGGCGACTCCGGCGACTCCACCAAGGACTTCAGCACCGCCCTCGTCCAAGGCCCCTCGGCATTCCCGCGCTGATCGCGCTGGGACTGACGGTCATCGGCGTCGGGATCTATTTCATCGTCAAGGGCGTCCGGAAGAAGTTCAAGGAAGAACTCGGGTATTTCGAAGGGACCCGGCGCGGGCGCCTGATCAGCGGGCTGGGCGTGGCGGGCCACGTGGCCAAGGGCATCGCCCTGATCCTCGCGGGGCTGCTGTTCGTGGTGGCCGCGGCCAAGAACCGGCCCGGCGAATCCACGGGACTGGACGGCAGCCTCAAGGCGCTGCTCGGCCACCCTGCCGGACCGTACCTGCTGGCGGCCATCGGGGCCGGGTTCATCAGCTATGGCGCCTTTGCCCTGCTGCGGGCCAGGTTCGGTCGGATGTAGCATCCGGGCGCCGTCAGCACCCCTCAGGCCGCTTGTTGGCCGTGGGCCGAGGGACTATCGCTGAGCTTGTCACCGGCTTAGGCGCGAGCCCTCCGAGGTGAGCCATGAGTTACATCGCAGTCAGCAGGCGTACCGCAAGAAAACAGCGCGAATCCGAACGTTCCACCCGGCGGCTCGTCGTGGCGCTGTGTATTGCCGCCACCGTTGGTTGGCTGATCTCCCTCCTGATCGCGGGCGCGGTCCGCACGGAGGGCACCCTGCACACAGTTGCCGGGATCATTCACATCCTTGGCCTGGTCCTGTCCTTTGGAGCCATTCTCCTGGTGGACTGGCAAAGGTTTCTGTGGCTCCTCGGACGCCGCGACCTCTCTGAGACCATCCGCCTCGATGGTGCCGCCACGCCGCTGATTTGGGGTGGCGTGGCCGTGTTGTTGGCCAGCGGGTCGCTTCTGGACCCGAAGCTGGCCAGCCCCATGACCGACGTCAAGCTCGCCGCTGTCCTGGTGCTCATCTTGAACGGCATCATGCTCATTCCGCTGATGCGGCGGCTGGTCAAGCTGCCGCATCAGGCTACGTTCAGGGACCTGACCCCCGGCCAGCGGTTCCACATGCTGGCGTGCCTGAGCCTCTCGCAGTTGTGCTGGTGGACGGCCATTGTCATCGGCTTCATCAACGGAGAGTTCTGACCGCATCCGGGCAGGGGTAGGCTGGCGCCACTACCCTGCCCAACACCCCAGACCCAATACCCAAGCTCGCATCGCCCAGGAGAAAGCGAGCACTGAGATGGCGACTGTTTCCAAGACTTTCCTCACCCCACCGGCCGATGTATGGAAAGTGATAGCCGACGGCTGGCTCTCCTCCGGGTGGGTCGTGGGTGCGTCGAGGATCAGGGATGTGGACGCATTGTGGCCCGCTGTCGACGCTGTCCTTCATCACTCGGTCGGGGCGTGGCCGCTGCTGATCAACGACAAAACCCAGATGATGGCATCGGAGCCTGGTAAGTCCATCGAGCTGATTTGCCCGGGGCTGGCCGCTGGGAGAGGCCAAAGTTGTGATCACGGTAGAGCCGGACGAAACCGGGTGCAAAGTAACTATGGCCGAGGACCCCGCCAAAGGCCCCGGCCTTTGGATCCCCAAGTTCATCCGCGACCCACTCATCGCTGTCCGGAACACGGAAACGCTGAACCGGTTGGAACTTATGGCAGCGGGTGGGGCGGGCAGCTAGGCCAAAGCGCGAACTGGCAGCTGATGACCCCAAACACGGAGTTTGCGGTCATCTGCTGCCAGTTCGCGGGGTGGTTAGGGGTGGTGACTAGACCTGCGCGGCCACTCCGTCACGGGAGATGGACACCATGTCCTCGCGGGGCACAACCTTGACGCGCTCACGGGCAACCTCAATGCCGTGCGAACCGGTCTCCGTGGCCTTCTCGCCCAGTGCGCGTTCGTGCGCATCCAGGGCCAGCCAGCCTTCCCAGCTGGTGAACTTCACGCCGCGGGAGTCCAGAAGTTCGACGACGGCCTCCGCCTCGGGGAAGGCGGCAACCGGCAGGTTCTCGCGGTCTTCGAGCAGGTATGTCACGGTTTCGAGGGCGTCGCCCTTGGTGTGGCCGATGAGGCCCACCGGGCCGCGCTTGATCCAGCCGGTGGCGTAGATGCCCGGAACGTGGCTGCCGGCAGCGTCCAGCACGCGGCCGCCGTCGTTCGGTACAACACCCTTCTTGTGGTCGAACTCGACCTCCGGGAGGGCGGAACCGAAGTAGCCGATGGCGCGGTACACGGCCTGGACCGGGTAGTCCACCAACTCGCCGGTGCCGCGGGCGTTGCCCGTGCCGTCCAGCTCGGTGCGCTCAAATTTCATGCCGGCAACGCGGCCGGGGGCGTCGGCGTCGTCGTAAATTTCAACCGGGCTGTGCAGGAAATGCAGGTGCAGGCGGCGGGATGCCTTGAGCTCGGAAACGTCCTCGGGCTGCTCGGCAATCCAGTTGGTGAGCGTGCCCACCATGGTCTTGGTCTGGTTGTTGCTCTGGACCTGGCGGTCTGATTCCTCGTCGAACTCGAAGTCCTCCGGGTACAGGATGATGTCCACGTCCTTGGAGTGGGACAGTTCGCGCAGTTCCAGCGGGGTGAACTTCACCTGGGCCGGTCCGCGGCGGCCGAAGACGTGCACGTCCGTGACGGGCGAGTTCTTGAGGCCCTGGTAGACGTTGTCCGGGATCTCGGAGACCAGCAGGTCGTCGGCGTGCTTGGAGAGCATGCGGGCCACGTCCAGTGCCACGTTGCCGTTGCCGATCACGGCGATTTCCTTGGCATCCAGCGGCCATTCGCGGGACACGTCGGGGTGGCCGTCGTACCAGGAGACGAAGTCGGCGCCGCCGTAGGAGCCCTCGAGTTCGATGCCCGGAATGTTCAGGTCCGCGTCCTTGATGGCGCCGGTGGCGAAGATGACGGCGTCGTAGTGGGTACGGAGGTCCTCGATGGAGAGATCCGTGCCGTAGTCCACGTTGCCGAAGAACCTGATGTCGCCGCGGTCCAGGACCTTGTGCAGGGCGTTGACGATGCCCTTGATGCGCGGGTGGTCCGGGGCCACGCCGTAGCGGATCAGGCCGTAGGGGGCCGGGTAGCGGTCAAAGAGGTCGATGCTCACGGTCAGCTCGCCACTCTTGACGGCTTCGCTCTTGGTGAGGATGTCGGCGGCGTACACGCCGGCGGGGCCGGAACCCACGACGGCGACCCGGAGCGGGCGGGCGGCAGAACCTACGGTGGTGTTAGTTGACACGGCTGTGTTCCTTTTTTCTGTCACGGCCCAACTAGGTCGCACTAAGTGTCGTTTTGAGGGCTCATAACGACACTTACTGCTACCTAGTTGGGTGGGGGCTAGGTGGTGAGGACGCGGGTGGTTCTCGAGGTTTGAGGGCTTGGGGTGGTGCGGGGCTGGTTCGGGGTGGTGGTGCTGTAGTCGGCGGTCTTGAAGTGCGACGGCGCGAACGGGCTGACGCGGACAACGTCGCCGATCACGATCACAGCGGGATTCGCGACGCCGGTGGCCTCGGCCCGGTCAGCGATGGAACCGAGAGTGCCAATGGTCACGCGCTGGTTGGGCAGATAACCGTTCTCAACGATGCCAACTGGAGTGTCCTGAGGCAAACCGGCACCGGCCAGCGCGGCGGCGGATTCGCGGAGCTGGCCCACTCCCATAAGCAGCACGATGGTGTGGTCGGCCCGGGCCGGGACCTCGGAGAGTTCCTCGTGGCCGGTGACCACGCTGAAGCCCTTGGCCAGGCCCCGGTGCGTCACGGGGATGCCGGCGGCTGCGGGAACGGAAATCGCTGAGGTCACGCCTGAGACGACTTCAACCTCGACGCCGTGCTGGCGGCAGTATTCTGCTTCCTCGCCGCCGCGGCCCAGGACGTACGGGTCCCCGCCCTTGAGCCGGACTACCCGGTGGCCGGCGAGGGCTTCGTCGACGAGGATCCTGTTGATCTCGGCCTGCGGTACAGGGTGGTGGCCGGGAGTCTTGCCCACCTCAATGACACGGACATCCGGGGCGAGTTCCTTGAGGAGTTCGCGGGGTCCGAGGCGGTCTGCCACCACGACGTCGGCCTGGCCCAGGAGCCGGCGGCCGCGGACTGTGATGAGGCCGGTGTCGCCGGGGCCGCCGCCCACGAGGGCCACGCTTCCAGCAGAGGCGCGGCGTCGGCGCAGCGGAAGGTCCCCGGTTTCCAGCGCGGTGGCGACGGCGTCACGCAGGGCCATGGCGCGGCGCGGGTCTCCGCCGGCGTTCACGGCGATCTGCACGTCATCCACCACGGCGACGGCGGGGGTCCAGGCAGCAGAGGCTTCGTGGTCGGAGGCGTTGACGCACCAGACGCGCTGCGCCTCGGCGTCGGCCGAAACCCGGGAGTCCACGGCGGAATCGCCGGTGGCGGTCTGGACGAACCAGACGCCGTCGACGTCGGAAGTCCGGTAGGGGCGCTGCTCCCAGGCGAGGAGGCCGGCGTCGGCCAGTTCCTCAAGCCCGGCGGAGGCGGCGGGGGCAACCACGGTTACCCGGGCACCGGCGTCGAGCAGTCCCTTGGCGCGGCGCGTAGCCACGGGCCCGCCGCCCACCACCAGTACGGGGCGGCCCAGCAGGCGCAGTGCCGTGGGGTAAATATCCTGAATTGCCATGAATCGACGATAGGGCCGCGTCATATACCGGAACAACGGCGCGGAAACACCAGTTCACGTAAGGTAACGCTGCGTCACATTAAAACGTGGCGGGCCTGTGGTGGGCCGGCGGTCCGCCGCGTGGGTGCACCCCTCTACCGGGCCTTCCTTCGGCCCTACTTCACGGCGATGAGTTCGATCAGCTTGATGTCGGGATCCTTGGCGAGCATGGCCGGGCCGTGTTCAGCGAGTGCGGCCGGAATGGCACCGTGGAGGTGGGCCTGCCTGTCCTCCTCGGTATCAAAGGTGTCGAAAATGCCGAACGTGTTTTCGCTGACCCGGAAGGCATACCAGGTCCGGGTGCCCGGCTCGTTGTCCACGATCTCCCGGCCTCCGTTGAGGAAGTCCCACACTTCCTGTTCCTTCCCGGGTTGGGCCTCGACCATTGCTAGCAGTCCAAACTTTGGTGCCACGGGGATCTCCTCAATCTTCGTTGACCGGGCCGAATGCCGGCCTATTCGCGAGTCTAGGCAGGTGGCACGGGGGGAACAAGGCCGGCGAGGTGCAGGCCGCGCACCGCGATCAGGCGTTCCAGGTACCGGCGCAGCACGAGCTTCTCCGCGATCCGGCCCAGCGCCCCGAACGGAGCCGTGAATTCCACCCGGTCGGTCATGATGCTGCCGCGGTCTGTCGCCTCGAACTCGTGAACGTGCCGGAAGGTCTGGAACGGCCCGCGGACCTGCTCGTCCACAAAGCGCTCGGGGAAGTCCAGCGACGTGATGCGGCTGGTCATCCGTATTGGCAACCCGAAGTGCCGCGCGCGCCACGTCACTTCCTGCCCGGTGCCGATCAGGCCGGACGTCACGCCCGCCACGGCCTGCTCCCCCGCGTCGGCCTGCGAGTCCAGGTGCGCGTCGATGCTGCGCGCGAGGTCGAACAGCTGTTCCCGGGGCAGGGCGGATTCGGTGCGGCACACAAAGCTGACGGTCATGGCGCCAGTCTGCCAGACTCTCCCGCCGTAAAAGCGAACAGCAGAGCCCGACGGCGGGACCCGCCGTCGGGCTCTGCTGTTGGGTCTTGCTGTGGCTGTAGTGGGGAGGGTTAGCGCGTGCTGCCGGCGAGGAGGCCGCGGCGCCGGAGAAGGCGCTTTTCGATCGGCGCGAATACGAGCAGTTCGATCAGGATGCCGACGGCCAGGATCAGCAGGATGGCTGACATCACGATTGTCATGTCAGAGAGGTCGCGGCCCTGGTTCAGCATGGAGCCGAGGCCGAAGCCGATGGTGCCGCCCACCGCGATGATTTCCGCGGCCATGAGGGAACGCCAGGAGAAGGCCCACCCCTGCTTGAGGCCGCTCAGGTAACCCGGCAATGCTGCGGGAAGGATGATTTGAATGGCCATTTGCAGCCGGTTGGCGCCCAGGACCGTGCCGACGCTGCGGTACTGCGGCGGGATCTGGTCCACGCCGGAGATCAGGCCGTTGATGATGGACGGGATGGCGCCCATGAACACCACGAAGTACACGGTGGCGTCAGTGATGCCGAACCAGAGGATGGCCGCGGGCACCCAGGCCACGGAGGGCAGCACCTGCAGGCCGGAGATGAGCGGACCGAAGGCGCGGCGCAGCGGGGCAACCTGTGCCAGCAGCAGTCCGATGGGCGTCGCGATGGCCACGCTGATCAGGAAGCCGATAAGGCCTCGCTGCAGCGACGTCCAGACGGCTTCCTGCAGCGAACCGTCGGCCCACAAGGTGCCGAACTGGCCCAGCACGTCCAGGGGCCCTGGCACCAGGTCGCGCCGCTTGAGGCCGAGCGAAACATAGACCTGCCACGCCACGACCAGCACCACGAGGGCAGCGACCGGGAGCAGGATGCGGCTCCAGTCGATGCGCGCCGCACGGTGTGCGTCCGACTGCAGGGAATCGAGCCCCGATTCGAGTTCGCGCAGGTCTTCGTTGCCGGTGGAGGACCGGGTCAGTGCCGCGTGGACCTTGCGGGTCTCAGGCTCGAGGACGGGCGCTGCGCCGGTGACGGGCGCTTCGCCGGTGACGGGGGCTTCAGCCACCGGGGTGGGGTTACTTGGCATGGCGGCGGATCTCCTCTCGCAGCCGGGCGGTGATGACCCCGGTCAGCTGTCCGGCAAGACCGGCGTCGGTTCGGTGTTCCTCGGTGACGTTCCACTCCTGCACCACGCGGCCGGGGCGGGAGGACAGCAGGAGCACCCGCTGGCCCAGCCGGACGGCTTCGCGGACGTTGTGCGTCACAAAAACGATGGTGCGGCCCGTTTCCTTCCAAATGCGTTCCAGCTCGTCGTGGAGGAGGTCGCGGGTGATGGCATCGAGCGCGGCGAACGGCTCGTCCATGAGGAGAAGCTGCCGGTCCTGGGCCAGGGAGCGGGCCAGGGAGACGCGCTGCCGCATGCCGCCGGAAAGCTCGTGGGGGCGCTTGTCGCCGGCACCGCCCAGATGGACCAGGTCCAGGAGTTCGTTGGCCTTGGTGCGACGCTCGGCCTTGCCCACGCCGCGCAGCTTCAGGGCGAGCTCGATGTTCTCCCGGGCCGTCAGCCACGGGAACAGTGCGGCGTCCTGGAACATGAAGGCCGCGCCGTCGCTGGGGACCTCAAGGGCGCCCGACGTCGGGAGTTCCAGTCCCGCCATGATGTTCAGCAAGGTGGACTTGCCGCAGCCGGAGGCACCCAGGAGGGCGACGAACTCGCCTTGGGCGATGCTGGCGTTGACGTCGTCCAGCACCGGGGCGCCGTCGCCGAAGCGCTTGCCCAGGTTTTCCAGTACGACTGGCATGATCCTGTCCTTACGTTGATGGGGCTGGAAGTGTTGCTTGGGGTGGTGCTCTTGTTTAGTCCTTGCCGAGCCCGGCTGCGGAGACCTGCTCGCCGCCGGTTTCGGCGGTGACGCTGTTCAGGGCGGTGAGGTCGAAGATGCCGTTGATGTCGGCCTGCTTGGTGGTGCCGGCCTTCACGCCGTCCTCGAGCAGCTTCTTGTAGCTTCCGGCCAGGGGATCCACGGTGAAGACGATGTTCTTTAGCGACCGGTCGATGACGTCGGGCTGCAGTTCGGCGCCCGAGGATTCCTTCAGGGCAGTATTCAGCACGCTCGCCTTTTCTGCGTCAGGGGTGTCGTTGAGCCATTTCACGGACTCGGCGTGGCCCTTCAGCAGTGCCTTGACGGTGTCCGGGTGCTCGGCGGCGAATTTCCTGTTCACGATCAGGATGGTGGTGGGGAACTCGCCCGGCTTGCCTGTGAGGGAGCCGACCCAGAGGTCCTTCTCGTCCACCAGGACCTTCGCGCCGGCCTGCAGCACCAGCCGGGACGCCCAGGGCTCGGGCAGCCACGCACCGTCGAGCTTGCCGTCCTGGAACAGCTTGAGCGTCTGCGCGTTCTCAGTCGGGTTGATCGCCACGTCGCCGCTGCCGTCGGTGTTGGTCTTGTAGCCCTGCCCGGCCAGCCAGGCCCGCAGCGCCACATCCTGGGTCCCGCCCAGCTGCGGCGAGGCGAGGGTCTTGCCCTTCAGATCCGCCGCGGAACCGATCTCCGGCTTGACCACCAGCTGCGCCCCGCCCGCGGCAGCACCGGCGATAATGCTGACGGACTCGCCCTGGCTCTTCACGAACGAGTTGATGGCCGGGCTCGGGCCGATGTACGTGGCGTCGATAGCGCCCGCGTTCAGCGCCTCGATCGCTGCCGGGCCGGCGTTGAACACCTGCGTGCTCAGCTTCGTCTCCCCGAGGTTCTTCGCGATGAAGCCCTCCTTCACCCCGACCAGGGCAGGGGCGTGGGTGACGTTGCCGAAGTAGCCAAGCTTCAGCTCCGCGGCAGGCGTGGGAGCGGCGGCCTGGGCTTCAGTGCTACGGGAAAGTGTTGACGCCACCACGGCACCGGCGGCAATGAGCAGCACCAGGCCGAGGGCAACCAGAACCTCGACGGCGCGCGTGCGCTTCGGTTTGTTGCGCTCTCCTGCCACGATGCGGGTCATTCCGGGCTGGGGACTTGTCATTGTTTCACCATAGGGAGTGTCACAAACGAGGTTCAATGACTCGGAAACGGGGGGTCACGCGCGTTCATGCAGCGTCATATTCGCGCAATACAGGGCAAGGCCATTCCCGGCGGAAAAGGTCCCGGGCATTGCTGCCCTGCCCGGAGACTGCCAGTCTTGCTGCATCGGCACCACCGGTGCAAGAAACGAAAGGACCCGACAATGCCGCTCTATCTGTCGAAGTTCAGCTACACACCGGAGACCTGGGCGAAACTGATCAGCAACCCCGAGGACCGCAGGAAAGCAGCCCAGACCTACATCGAATCAGTCGGCGGAAAGCTCCATGGCTTTTGGTACGCATTTGGCTCTCACGACGGCTACAACCTCTGGGAGGCACCCGACAATGTGTCCATGGCCGCGGTCGCACTGGCGATCAGCGGAGGCGGGGCGCTGAGTTCGTTCGACACCACCGTGCTCCTGACCGTCGACGAAACAATGGAGGCCCTGCGGAAAGCCGAGCAGATCAAGTACCGGCGTCCGGGCACCTGACATTCCCGGGCGCTGCCCCCGCGCTGCCCCCGCGCCGCCCGCGCCGCTCGCGCCGCTCCCGGCGCTCACCGGCGCTCACCGGCGCCCTCAGGCGCCGGCCTCCGCCGCATCTCAGTCCTGCATGCGCTCCAAACGGTACTTCAGCTTCGACTCCCGTTTGACGTCGTTGCCCACGGATTTGGTGCGGGCAATGTATTCGGAGCCCCAGTTCTTCAGCAGGAAGTCGTCCGCGATCCGCACTTGGCCGGCGGGAAATTTGTAGTCCATCTTCTTGGCCACGGCAGACCAGTCGGCGGCACCGAAGAGCTCCTCGGCGTCGGCCACTGTCCTGACGCTGTTGGCTGCCAGCAGGTCCCCCAGCCAGCCGTACTGCCGGGCCTGGCTTCTGGGGTGTTCCGGCAGCAGCCGCGCCAGCATGTCCTGGAGGATGTCCCCGGTGATCTCGGTGGCGGGGTTCGCGGCGAAGTCGGCGGTGCTCTCGGCCTTTCGGCGCTTGACGATGTCGTTGATCGCCGAGAACTGGGCGTCCGCCAGTTCGATCAGGGTTGACGCCATGGTGAACGCGCGGTCCACTTCCGCGTTGGCTTCGGCTCCGCCCTTGTAGCGGATGTCATGCTCGAAGGCCGCCCATGCGTGCTGCAGCACCGTGCGGATCTGGACCTCAAAGCGCTCCCCAACAAACGTCTGGCAGCCCACGGGTACGTTCTCGGCCGGCACTTCGAGGATGAGGTGCCTGCCCGCATAGCCGATCTGGCCGTTGCGCCGCTGGGAGCTGGTTTTGTCGTCGTCTTCCCGGCAGTGGAACTGGCCCTTTAAAGCGGTGGCAACATCGGCGATGTCGGGCTCCAGGAACATGATCACCCGGACCCCGATAAGGTCATCGAGCTGCACAATGCCGTTGCCGTATTTGGGTTTGCCGGCCACGGTCAACCGGCCCAGCTTCTCCCTGACAGAGCCGGGGTCCTTGACCCTGGCCTGAACGGTGTGATGGTTGAGTCCGTCGTCCCTGAGCCGGGCCCGGATGGCATCGCCGATGGCGTCCGAAGCCGCATTCAGCCGGGGCAGCAGCTCCGCGTACTGCACCAGGGAGCTGGCAACAACTGCCTCATGATCGTCCAACCATTCCCCCTCAGAACACAGCAGCCCGTAACCAGCAGAGTATCCAAGGCAGCCGGTTTCAGCTACTGCAAGCTCGACGCCGGAAGGCCCCGGTCCGGATAATTCCGGACCGGGGCCTTCCGCAGCCAAGCAATCAGAGCGTCAAGCGATCAGAGCGTCAAGCGATCAGATCGAGTAGCGCTCGTCTTCGTGGTCGCCGGGGTGGTCGTTGACCAGACCGGCAGCCAGCGTGTTGCCGTCCAGCGGGTCGATCACCAGGAAGGCGCCGGTGCGGCGGTGGTGCAGGTAGTTTTCCAGCGGCAGCGGGGCGGCGAGCCGGAGCTGCGCGTGGCCGATGTCGTTGAGTTCCAGGCTGGACGCTCCCTCAAGCTTGAAGGTGGCGAGGTCCAGCTTGCCGCTGACGCTGCGGACCAGCGCCTGCACGGTGCGGGTGCCGTGCTTGACCAGCACCTTGGCGCCTTCGCGGAGCGGCTTCGGGGACAGCCAGCACAGTGCCGCGTAGAGGTCGGCGGAGGCTTCGCGGACGGTGCCTGCGGCGGCGATCGTGTCGCCGCGTGCGACGTCGAACTCGTCTGCCAGGCGGATTGCCACGGACTGCGGCGCGACGGCTTCGGTGAGCTCGGCGCCCGCGAAGTCGATGCCCGTCACCGTGGTGGTGCGCGGGTCCTGGCCGGGGGTCAGCACGCTGACCTTGTCCCCGACTTTGACCGAACCTTCGGTGATCTGCCCGGCGTAAGCGCGGTAGTCACGGTACTTCTCGACGTCGAGTCCGCCGGCAACCGCATCGGGAGCCAGCGCGCCCTGGGGCCGGACCACCAGCTGCACCGGGAAGCGGAAGCTCTCCAGGTGGCTTTCCAGTTCGTCCGCGGCGGGCAGGGTCTCGAGCACCTCGAGCAGGGCCGGGCCGGTGTACCAGGGGGTGCGCTCCGAGCGCTCCACCACGTTGTCGCCGTCGAGCGCGGAAACCGGAACCACCAGCAGGTCGGTGATGCCGTCGGATCCGAGGCCGAGTTCGCGGCCCACCTGCTGCACGTCGGCTTCGATCTCGCGGAACACGGCCTCGCTGAAGTCCACCAGGTCGATCTTGTTCACGGCCACGATCACGTGGGCCACCCGCAGCAGCTGCAGCACGGAAAGGTGCCGGCGGGTCTGCTCCAGGACACCCTTGCGGGCGTCGATGAGTACGACGACGGCGTCCGCGGTGGACGCGCCGGTCACCGTGTTCTTGGTGTACTGCACGTGCCCGGGGCAGTCGGCCAGGATGAAGCTGCGGCGGTCCGTGGCGAAGTAGCGGTAGGCCACGTCGATGGTGATGCCCTGCTCGCGCTCGGCACGCAGGCCGTCGGTCAGGAGGGCCAGGTCAATCGCTTGTACACCGGCTGCGCCGGGCCCCCGAATCCGCGGTCCGCGGAGGTGCGGGCAACGGCGTCGAGCTGGTCGGCCAGGATCGCCTTGGAGTCGTGCAGGAGGCGGCCCACCAGGGTGGACTTGCCGTCGTCGACCGATCCGGCGGTGGCGAAACGGAACAGTGAGGCGTGGGCGAGGGGGCCTCGTCAAGAAGGGCAGCCGCGCGGGCTGTATCGATTTCGGTGCTCATTAGAAATAGCCATCCTTCTTGCGGTCTTCCATGGCGGCCTCGGAGATGCGGTCATCCGCACGGGTGGCGCCACGTTCGGTGATGGTGGAGGCGGCAACTTCGATAACGACGTCGCGCACCGTGGCGGCCGCCGACTCAACGGCGCCGGTGCAGGACATGTCGCCCACGGTCCGGTAGCGGACGGTCTTGGTGATGACTTCCTCATCGGGGCGGGGCTGGGAGACCTCGCCCACTGCGCGCCACATGCCGTCGCGGGCAAAGACCTCGCGGTCGTGGGCGTAGTACAGGCCCGGCAACTCGATGTTTTCGCGTTCGATGTAGCGCCACACGTCCAGCTCGGTCCAGTTGCTGATGGGGAACGCGCGGACGTGCTGGCCCACGGTGTGGCGGCCGTTGTACAGGTTCCATAGCTCGGGACGCTGGTTGCGCGGGTCCCACTGGCCGAACTCATCACGGAGGCTCAGGATGCGCTCCTTGGCGCGGGCCTTGTCCTCGTCACGGCGACCGCCGCCGAAGACGGCGTCGAACTTGTTGCGCTGGATCGCGTCCAGCAGCGGGACGGTCTGGAGCGGGTTGCGGGTGCCGTCGGCACGCTCGGCCAGTTCGCCGCTGTCGATGAACTCCTGGACGGAGCCGACCACGAGCTTGAGGCCCAGGCGCTCAACGGTGCGGTCGCGGAAGTCGAGGACCTCGGGGAAGTTGTGGCCGGTATCCACGTGCAGCACGGGGAACGGAACCTTGCCCGGCCAGAAGGCCTTGGTGGCCAGGTGCAGCATCACCACGGAGTCCTTGCCGCCGGAGAACAGCAGCGCAGGCTTCTCGAACTCGGCGACGACTTCGCGGATGATATGGATCGCTTCGGACTCGAGGGTGTCCAGGCTGGAGAGCCTTGCCACTGCTTCTCCACGCGGCTTAGACACACTCGCTCGTTCCTCGCTCGCGCGATGCGCCGCTTTCGGAGAATCAGCGTCAAGTTCCAGCACAGACAGCTCCAGGTCCTCGTTGGTGGTTTCGATGCTCATACGTGTAGTCCGCATTCTGTCTTGTCGGTTCCTGCCCAGCGGCCGGCGCGGGGGTCATCGCCCGGCGCTACCTTGCGGGTGCAGGGCTGGCAGCCAATGGACGGGTAGCCCTGTGAAAGCAGCGGGTTGACGGGAAGGAGGTTGTCGTCGGAGAACTGCACCAGCTGGTCGAAGCTCCAGGCCGCCACCGGGTTGACCTTGACCAGGCCGTTGGTTTCGTCCCAGGTGATCAGCGGGGTGTTGGTGCGGGTGGGGGCTTCGTCGCGGCGCACGCCGGTGAACCACAGTTCGTAGCCGGCCAGGGTGCGGCGCAGCGGGGCCACCTTGCGGAGGGCGCAGCACTGGGCGGCGTCGCGGGCGAAGAGGTCCTTGCCGAGCAGGCGGTCCTGCTGCTCCACGGTGTTCTCCGGGAGGACGTCCACCACGTTGACGCGGAGGTTTGCGGCCACTTCGTCGCGCGTGGCGTAGGTCTCCGGGAAGTGGTAGCCGGTCTCCAGGAACAGGACGTCGACGCCGGGAAGCTGGTCGGCAACCAGTGCCGGCAGGACGGCGTCGGCCATGGAGCAGGCCACAGCCACGGCGGGCAGCTCGAAGTTCCGGGCCACCCAGGCAATGACGTCCCGGGCCGGGGTGTCCCAGCCGAGTTCGGCGGCGCCGGCCTCGGCGATGGCCTTGAGTTCATCGTGGGTGCGGAGTACCGGGGCTGCCGGACTTTCGCTCCCCAACCGCTCAACCACCGGGTCTACTCCTAGGGCGTGCTTGCTCACTGAAGTGCCTCCTCATCTGCTGCGTGGGCCCACTCGGCGAAGGTCTGCCCTTCGGCGTGCTGGGCGACGAATGTCCGGACCACGCGTTCCACGTAATCGGGCAGGTCCTCGACGTAGACCTTGAGGCCGCGGACGGTACGTCCCAGGCCAGCTTCTTCGCGGGTGGAGGAAGCCAGCCCGCCGCCCAGGTGGACCTGGAAGCCGGGGGTGGGGTCGCCGTCGGGCGTTGGCAGCATCATTCCCTTGAGTCCGATGTCCGCAGTCTGGATGCGGGCGCAGGAGTTGGGGCAGCCGTTGATGTGCAGGGACAGGGCGTGCGGCAGTTCGCCACTCTCGGCGAGGTCCGCAAGGCGCCGTTCCAGCTCGGCAATGGCTGTGGCGGCGGTGACCTTGGTTTCCACGATGGCCAGCTTGCAGTATTCGATGCCGGTGCAGGCGATGGTGCCGCGGCGGAACACGGACGGCCGGGCGGAGAGGCCCAACCCGTCGAGCTCCGCCACCAGCGGCTCCACCTGGTCCTTGGCAACATCCAGGACAACCAGCTTCTGGTGCGGGGTGGTGCGCAGTCGGTAGGAGCCCCGGGACTCGAGGGTGTCAGCGAGCTTCACCAGCTGCGCGCCGGACAGGCGGCCGGCCAGCGGGGTGGCACCGATGAAGAACTTGCCGTCCTTCTGCTCGTGCACGCCGATGTGGTCACCGGGGGTCGTGGGCTTCGGGGCGGCGGGGCCGTCGGCCAGCTTGTAGCCCAGGTATTCGTCTTCCAGGATCTGGCGGAACTTCTCCGGACCCCAGTCGGCCAGCAGGAACTTCAGTCGCGCCTTGGTGCGCATGCGGCGGTAGCCATAGTCACGGAAGATGCTGGTGACGCCGAGCCAGACGTCGGCAGCTTCCCCGGGCTTCACGAAGGCGCCCAGGCGCTTGGCCAGCATGGGGTTGGTGGCCAACGCGCCGCCCACCCACAGGTCGTAGCCGGCGCCGAGTTCGGGGTGGACCATGCCCACCAGGCCGAAGTCGTTGATCTCGTGGACCACGTCCTGGCTGGGGTGGCCGGTGATGGCGGTCTTGTACTTGCGCGGGAGGTTGGACAGCAGCGGGTTGCCGATGAACCGCTCGCCCAGCTCCGCAATGAGCGGGGTGGGGTCGATGATTTCGTCCTTGGCGATGCCCGCCACCGGGGAACCGAGGATGACCCGGGGCACGTCGCCGCAGGCCTCGGTGGTGGACAGGCCAACACCCTCAAGCCGGTTCCAGATCTCGGGGATGTCCTCCACCCGGATCCAGTGCAGCTGGATGTTCTGGCGGTCGGTGAGGTCGGCGGAATCCCGCGCGAAGTCAACGGAAATCTGGCCGATGACGCGCAGCTGCTCGGTGGTGAGCGCGCCGCCGTCGATCCTGACCCGGAGCATGAAGTACTTGTCCTCCAGCTCGTGCGGCTCAAGGGTTGCGGTCTTGCCGCCGTCGATCCCGGGCTTGCGCTGCGTGTACAGGCCCCACCAGCGGAAGCGGCCATGGAGGTCCTGGCTGGGGATGGCGTCGAAGCCGTCCTTGGAGTAAATGGTCTCGATACGCTCGCGCACGTTGAGGCCGTCGTCTTCCTGTTTCCAGGTTTCGTTGGCGTTCAGCGGGGTTTTGCCGTCCACTTTCCACTGCCCGTGCGGCTTTGCAGCAGGGCGGGAGGCACGCGCGGGGCGCTTGGCGGCGGCGGAGTCCACGGACGCTCCGGCTAGAGCTGTATCAGTCATGCATCGACTGTAGGTCCCACCGGAAAGCCGTCACAAAGGACCAGAAACGGGAGGTCACCTAGGGAAACATTTCGTCATGAATCGCCGGGAAGCCTTGAAGAAGGATCGGGGCTGTGCATGGTTCGTGGCTGCCCGGAGGCGCCGTCAGGAGGTGGTTGCCGCGGCGTCTGCCGTGGCGGCGACGGCCGCGTCGTAGCGGTCCAGCGCAATCTCGGCCATGATCCTCGAGGGCAGCAGCGGTTCCGTGACGATGTCTGCGTCGGCCTTGGCCAGCTGGTCGTGGAAGAAGCCGTGCGCCAGCAGGTACGAGGCAACAATCACCCGCCCCGGCCCTCACCGCCGGGGTATTCAGCGCGGAGCGAGGCGACGGCGTCGGCCACTGACGGCTTGGCGGCCGCACCGTAGGCGGGAACAATCGTGTTGCCGCGCAGCGCCCTGAGGTGCCCAGCGAGCTCCTCGACACTCACTGAGGCTTTGCGGTTGGTGGATCCGGCCGCCGCGAGCACCACGGCGTCGTGCTCGGTGGCGCCGGCCTCGCGCAGCCGCTTGTCGAGGAGCTGCGCCAGCCTGGGATCCGGGCCCAACGGCTCCGATGCGACGCTGCCTTCGCGGCCCCGCGCCGCCCGTGCGATGTCCACCTTGGTGTGGAAGCCCACGCTGAGCAGCAACGGAACAATGACGGCCGGCTCACCTTCCGGCAGCCCGGCCATGACATCCACCAGGTCCGGGTCCTGAACATCCACGTAGGCCTCGCGGACATCCAGTCCGGGGCGTAGCCCGCCGATATCCGCACGGAGGCCGTCCACCTCGGAGGCGCCCAGCGGGCTGGACGTTCCGTGGGCACAGGCGATCATGATGGGGCTATTCATAGGGGCTAGCGTAACGTTGGAGCCGCCCTATCCGCCCCTCGAAATTGACCGGGACGCCCATTGACCTTCTCCTTCGACTCCGTTCTGGTATGGCTGGACCTGGCCGGCGTCTTCTTTTTTGCGGTCTCCGGATCCCTGCTTGCGGCGCGGAAACAGTTCGACATCATCGGCTCGCTGCTGCTCGCCTCCCTTGTTTCCCTGGGCGGCGGCGTAATCCGCGACATCATCCTCAACAGCGGCCCGCCCGCCGCGTTCACCAACCCTGCCTACCTGGCTCCCCCGGTGCTCGCCACCGTGCTGGTGTACTTCCTCTTTTCCAGCGTCCAGCGCTTCACCTCGCTGCTGATCCTGTTCGACGCCGGCGGCCTGGCTCTGTTCTGCATCACCGGCACGCTCAAGGCGCTGAGTTTCGGGATGAACCCGGTGTCAGCCGTGCTGCTTGGGGTCACGACGGCGGTGGGCGGCGGCCTGCTGCGGGACATCACCGCCAATGAGGTGCCGCAGCTCTTCGACCCGAAGGACCTCTACGCACTGCCCGCGTTCACGGGGGCAGCGCTGACCACGGTCCTGTGGGTGTCGGGTGCTTTCAACGCGTTCACGGCGGGGGCCGTGGCCGCTGTCGTGTTCGCCTTCCGTGTCACTGCCTGGCGCCGTTCCTGGTACGTTCCGCTGGCCGTCCGGGGGTGGCATCGGCTGGGGCTGGGCACGGCGGAAAACGGTGGCCGGGATTAGCTAGGATATGAACCATGACTGACATGTTCCTCGAGAAGTTCCGCGCGCTTGTTCCGAAGTATCTCGAAGACGAATGGCAGGAAGAGGACGGACTGCCCGAAGACGAACTCAAGGAAGCCCTTTCCGAGCACCAGTTCCAGGTCCCGCTGGTCCTGAAGGAGTTCTACCAGGCAGTGGGTGGCTGCGAGGACCTCATGGAGGCGTACCACTACTTCTGGGACCCCGAGGAGCTCGAAGTCGATGACGAAGGCTTCCTTATGTTCCTGGAGGACGAGGAAGAACAGTTCACCTGGGGTTTCCGCGTGGGCGACCTCGGCGTGCCGGACCCCATTGTGTACCGCCGCAACAACGCCCGCGGCCAGTGGAAGAGCGAAGAAGGCACCTTCTCCGAGTTCGTGTTCGACATGTTCGAGTGGGCGTTCAACGACGAAGAGGACTAGGTCCCCGCGGCTGTGGCTTCGGCTTCGCTTCAGCGGCTTGCCCGGCCCAAATGGGGCACTTCGACACGGACACGCCGCAGGCTGAGCCTGATTCCACGGTTTCGTCGACAAAGTGCCCCACGACGGGCCCTAACGCGCGCTGAAAGCTCCCTGCCGGCAGAGCTCCAGTACCCCCAGCACCTCGGCCACCATCCGCTGGGGGTGATTGACGACGTCGTCATAGCCGTACCGGAGGCCCAGGCGTCCGCCGATGACGGTGGTGTTGTTGCGCTTCCGATCCTTCTTCACTTGACGGGGCTCCAAATGCGAGCGGCCGTCGGTTTCCACCACAAGGCATTCCTCCACCAGGAAGTCCACCTCGCCCACGCCCGGAAGCTCCACATGCATACGAACGTGGAGGCCTGCCCGCCGGAAGTGGTAGTTGGCCAGCACCTCGAGGATCGAGTCCGCCCGAGGGATCACGCTGTCCAGGACGGCCCTTGCACGGGCATTGCGGTTTCCAGGCAGCTTGCGGCGCAGGAACTCCACGGTGATGTCTCCCCGCTGGGCTGCGCACTGGAGCATCACCAACGCCTCCACCTCCGGCAGGCAGCGCAGGGCGTGAATGAGCACGTCGGCCAATCCGGCGACGGGCAGCCACGGATGACGCGGATGGATGCATCTGCCATGTGTCAGCGTTCCGGGCGGCGTCACTTTGTGCGAGGGGCTCAGGTGAACGGTCCCCGCGTCATGCAGCGTCCATAGCCCGTAAGCAGGGGCAGCCGACAGGCACGTCAGCAGGGCGTTGTGGCCCAGCGCCTGCCCGCACACGCCGGCCTCGCCGGGCAGGCTGTAGATGCCCCGCCGGATTCGCACAATGCGCCCCGCGGCCAAAGCTTTGTCGCGGGCAGTGTGGGTAAATCCCGCCGCACGGAGTGCCGACGCCCTCGTTACCCCTGCCCGCGCGCGGAGGAAGGTCTCGATATCCATGATTCCAAGGTGCCCCTGAGCCCGCGGAAGGGGCAGATCCGGGCATCTCCATGTGGACAACCCGGCCGTGGCGGGGCACTTCGACACGGACACGCCGACTCCCAGCCCCGGAATGCCCATCCCGCGCCTCAATGTGCCCCACGACGGACGACAGCCACCAATCCGGCGGAGCGGCCAGGCAGCCCCAAGACGTGTGACACGCCTATTAACATCAAGATTCGCGTTTGTGACAAGGCTGTCATAGACTTATTCACGGATCCACTAAATGCCTCCGGTGGATCTGATGCGAACGGAGAAATGGCCCCGGTTCGATGCAGCGAATGACTCGTATTGCTGCAAAGAACCGGGGCCATTCCGTTTAAGCTTTTGGGTTACGCACGACGGCGACAGCCCGGCCAGGCGGTCGGCACGCCACTGCGAGGCCCGCAGTCCGCCTTAGCTGGCGCGGTCCACCACGGCCAGCGCGAAGCTGGTCAGCGAATCCTTCACCACGCCTTCGGGCAGCGGGGCCAGTGCGGCGATGGCTTCGTCGGCCCAGGCACGCGCCACAACCCACGATTCCGCGGTGACCCGGTGGTCGCGCAGGCCTGCCACGGCGGCGGCGAGTGCCTCGTCCGAGGAAAGGTCGCCGTCGATCAGCTTCAGGAGTTCAACGGCGGACTGGTCACCCTCGGCGGCGGCGTTGCGGAGCAGCAGCACCGGCAGCGTGGGCACGCCTTCGCGCAAATCCGTTCCGGGGGACTTGCCGGACTTGACCTTGACGCCGGTGACATCGATGACGTCGTCGGCCAGCTGGAAGGCCACGCCGATCTTCTCGCCGTACTCCACCAAGTGCGGTTCGTAGGCTTCATCGGCACCGGCAAAGATGGCACCGAGCTGGCCGGAGGCTGCCACCAGCGATCCGGTCTTGTCCGCGATGACGGACAGGTAGTGCTCCACGGGGTCCTCGTCGGGGCGGGGTCCCACGGTTTCGTGCAGCTGGCCCAGGCACAGCCGTTCGAAGGTGCGGGCCTGGATCCCCAGTGCACGCGAGCCGAGCTCGGACACCAGGATGGACGCGCGGGCAAAGATCAGGTCGCCGGTGAGGACGGCCACGGAGTTGCCCCAGACTTCGTGGGCCGTGGGGGCGCCGCGACGGAACGGGGCCGAGTCCATCACGTCGTCGTGGTACAGCGTGGCCAGGTGGGTCAGCTCAACCACCACGGCCGCCTGCACCACGGCCGGGCGCGAGGCGTCACCGAGGTGTGCGCAGAGCAGGGCCAGCAGCGGCCGGATGCGTTTTCCGCCGGCTTCCACCAGGTGACGCGACGTTGCATCAGCCAGGGGGTCGGAGTTGGCAATGGCCTCGCGGAGCTTCTTTTCCACGCGGGCCAGGTTGGTGGTGATGGCCGGACCCAGCTCGGGGTCCTCCGCGATGGCGGCGAAACCGGCGGGCAGCTGGAGTCCCGTGGCGATCGCGGTGGTGTTGGGCTCGGGCTCCCTGGCGTCCGGCAGGCCGTGTCCGGCGTGGGTCCAGCTGTGCTTGGCAGAGTTCGTCACGGGTTAACCCTAACTTTTTGTTGCGGAAACCGCGGATGTGTAGCTGGACGGGGACAGGGAGGTGTTGGACGTGGCAGGCACCAGCGCCTCCAGGAGTCTGATCACCCTGTCCTCGAAACCCTTGGCTGATTCATCCGTGACGTTGGCCATCAGCCGGACTACGAACTTCATGAGTGGGGGCACCGGCATGCCGGTCCGCAGGGCAAGCTTCATCACGGCAGGCTTGCCGATCACCGACGCGAAGGCCCGGCCCAAGGTGAAGTGGCTCCCCCACTGGCCGCGCACATAGTCGGCGTACCCCTTGTAGTGGAGGTCGGCGTCGTCGTTCGTCCATTTGGCGTAGCGGCTCTGCCAAGCGTTGTCATCGATGATGAATTCGGCCGCAAAGCGGGCGGATTCCATGGCGTAGGAGATGCCTTCGCCGTTGAACGGGGACACCATCCCGCCGGCGTCACCCAGGAGCAGCAGCCCAGGGTAGTAGTGCGGGGTGCGGTTGAAGCCCATGGGCAGCGCGGCGCCGCGGATTTCGCCCACCTGGTTTTCCGGCGTGAAACCCCATTCGGCGGGCATGCCGGCGGTCCATTCGCGGAGGACCTGCTTGTAATCGAGTTTGCCGAATTCCTTGGAGGAGTTCAGGATGCCCAGGCCCACGTTGGACGTGCCGTCGCCCACGCCGAACACCCAGCCGTAGCCGGGCAGCAGCTTGCCGTCCCGGCCGGGAAGTTCCAGCCAGCCTTCCATCCAGTCGTCGTCGTGGCGGGGGCTCTGGAAATAGGTGCGCACGGCAACGCCCAGCGGGCGGTCGTCGCGCTTCTGGATGCCCACGGATACGGCGGTTCGGGACGAGTTTCCGTCCGCGGCCAGTACGACGTCGGCGTGGAAGTCGTGCGTCTGCCCCGTCTTCCGTCCGGACTCGTCAAGCAGCGCGGCGCGGACGCCGATGACCCGGCCGTCCTCCGACCGCAGGGCCTCAGTGACGCTGTGCCCTTCCAGCAGGCGGGCGCCGGCGGACTCGGCGTGCCGGACGAGTTCCTCGTCGAAGCCCAGCCGGGTGCGGATCAGGCCGTACGTGGGGAAATCGGAGACTTCCGGCCACGGGAGCTCAATGGTGCGGCCGCCGGCGATCAGTCGCAGGCCCTTGTTGCGACGCCAGCCGTTTTCCTCGGAGTGGGGCAGGCCCAGCTTCTGGATCTCGCGGACGGCTCGCGGGGTGAGGCCGTCGCCGCAGACTTTTTCGCGCGGGAAGGTGGTCTTTTCCAGCACCGTGACCTGGATGCCGGCCTTGGCGAGGTAGTAGGCGGCAGTGGACCCTGCGGGCCCGGCGCCGACGATCAGTACTTTCACGGCAGGATCGGCTAGCTCGCCGGCCGGGTGATGTTGCGGCGCAGCTTCGCCACGGGGCCGGTGTGCTTGGCGATGGCGGCGGCCCCGCCGTCGGGCGATGAACCAGCGGGCTTGTGGGCACGGTGGACGGCGACGATACCGCCGCTGAGGTTGCGGTACGTGACCTTCTCCCAGCCTGATTCCTGCAGCCAGCCGGCCAGGTGGTCCTGGTCAGGCCACGCGCGGATGGACTCGGCGAGGTAAACGTAGGCGTCCGGGTTGGACGAGACCTTCACGGCGATGGCCGGCAGGGCGCGCATGAGGTATTCGGTGTACATGGTGCGCCACAGCGGGACCACGGGCTGGGAGAACTCGGCGATCACCAGCTTGCCGCCGGGCTTGGTGACGCGCAGCATCTCGGCCAGGGCCTTCTTGGGCTCGTTGACGTTGCGCAGGCCGAAGGAGATGGTGGTGGCGTCGAAGGTGTTGTCCGCGAACGGCAGCCGGGTGGCGTCGCCGGCAATGAAGTTGATGTCCGGGCGGCGGCGCTTGCCCACCTTGAGCATCCCGAGGGAGAAGTCGCAGGCGATGACGTCGATGCCCGCGTCTGCATAGGGCTCACTGGATGTGCCTGTTCCGGCTGCGAGGTCGAGCACGCGCTGGCCGGCCCTCACATCCATGGCTTCAACGACGACCCTGCGCCAGCGGCGCGTCTGTCCCATGGACAGGACATCGTTCACGACGTCGTATTTGGGGGCGACGTCGTCAAACATCGTGGCTACTTCGTCCGGACGCTTATCCAAGGATGCTCGGTTCACCATGCCATTGTCTCAAATGTTGGGCGGACCCACGAACCACGGCCCGCCCAGCGCGGCGGGCGGCCCGGCGAGGCCGTGGCGGTGCCTGTTACTTACCCTAGATCGCCCCCAATGCCGAGGTGATTCGGGGTAGTACTGTTATCCCATCATGACGAGTACGTTCCGCACCTTGACAGTCCCACTGGATGGAAGATCATTCTCCGGGGGGCTGCCGTCATTTCTGGTCCGGGACGATGTCCTCTGCTGGACCCGCCGCGAAGCTGGCCTGGTGGGCTTCGGCGAGATCGCCCGCTTCACCGCCACGGGCCCCGAGCGCTTCCTCGAGGCCGACATCTGGTGGCGGCACCTGGTCCTCGAAGCCGACATCACCGACTCCGTTGAGTGTCCCGGCACCGGCCCGGTGGCGTTCGGCTCCTTCGCCTTCTCCAAGGTGTCCACGCACCGTTCCCGGCTGATCGTCCCGGAGATTGTTGTGGGGGTCAGGGACGGCCGCGCCTGGCTCACCCAGTTAACGTTCGACGACGGCGAACTCACCGAGGCGGGCGCCCTCGCCGCCCTGGAACGCTGGGTGGACGGCGGCGCAGAGGACGACGGCGTTCTGGACGTCCTGGGCGACGGACCCGCAGCCTCAAGCGCCGACGTCGGGCTCCCCCCGGGCGGCCGTCCCGGCGGCGGGGTTGCCGCAGAGCCGGCTGCCGACGTCGTACCCAAACTCGAAACCGGATCGCTCAGCGAGCATGACTGGATGGCGGCAGTGGCCGCGGGCGTCGCCGAGATCCGCACCGGGAAGCTGGAGAAGCTGGTGCTGGCCCGGGACGTCGTGGCCACGATTCCGGAGGGCGTGAACGCGGCGGAAATCCTGCGCCAGCTGGCCATCCGGTACCGCGAATGCTGGACCTACGGCGTTGACGGACTGGTGGGGTCCACCCCGGAAATGCTGATCCAGGTGGAGGGGCGCACCGCACAGGCGCGGGTCCTGGCAGGCACCCTGGACCGGCGCGACGCCGAGGGTATGGACGGTCCGCCGCTGGAGTTCGCCGAGCGCGTACTGGCCGGGTCCGAGAAACAGCGGCATGAGCACGAGATCGCCATCCAGTCCCTGACCACCCAGCTGGCACCGTTCTCCGAGGCCATGAATGCGCACAGCGAACCGTTCATCCTGGAGCTACCCAACGTGTGGCACCTGGCATCGGATGTGAAGGCCGAGCTCACCGAGGTGGAGGGCCACGTGCCCACATGCCTCGCGCTCATCAACGCGCTGCACCCCACTGCCGCCGTCTGCGGAACTCCCACCACTGTGGCGGGCGCCCTCATCCGCAAACTCGAACACATGGACCGCGGACCCTATGCAGGGCCGGTGGGCTGGCTGGACGCGGCCGGGAACGGCGAATGGGGCATTGCGCTGCGCGGCGCGGTGATCGAGGCGCCGGATTCGGTGCGGCTGTATGCCGGCTGCGGCATCGTGGAGGGCTCACAGCCCGAGGCTGAACTCGCGGAGACCTGGGCGAAGTTCCGTCCGATGCTCGAGTCCCTGGGCATCAAGAGCTAGAGCCTCAGGGAATACGGCTGCAGAGTCCGGGATTCCAGACAATGACCGTTCGGCGAGGCTTGATTTCAGGGGTATTTTGGTTATCCAATAGTAAAACTAAGTTTCATGTGACGCACATCTCGTGTTCGGCGTTACACTATAAGCCGCTTTAATACCGCATACCCCTGCAACAAAAGGTAAGAAATGCAGACTTCCCGCACCCTCCTGGGCAGCTCCAAGCTGACGGCCGCAACCATCATCGCCATTGGCGCGCTGGCCCTTTCAGGCTGTACAAATGCCTCGGAAACTGGCCCGTCAAGTGCCCCCACTGCTTCCGGCAGCGCAAGTTTCGACCCCGCCAGCATCAAGAAAGACGATGCTTTGGCGGCCATGGTTCCCGCGGCGATCAAGTCCAAGGGCACCATCACGGTCGGGTCGGACACCAGCTACGCCCCCGCCGAGTTCCTGGGAACGGACGGCCAGACCCCCGTGGGCTACGACGTCGACATCGCCAAGGCGATCGGAGCAACGCTCGGCCTCAAGGTCCAGGTCCAGACCTCCGAGTTCACGGGCATCCTTCCGGCACTGGGTCCGAAGTACGATCTCGGCATCTCCTCGTTCACTATCAACCCCGAGCGGTTGAGCGCAGTGAACATGGTCAGCTACTTCAACGCCGGCACCGCCTGGGCCGTCCAGAAGGGCAACCCGAAGAAGTTCTCCCTCGACGACGTCTGCGGCAAGTCCGTTGGCGTCCAGACCGGGACCGTGCAGGAAGATCCCGACCTTGCCGAGCGCAACAAGAAGTGCGCTGCCGATGGCAAGCAGCCCATCAACATTGTCACGCTGAAGAACCAGACGGATGTGACCACGCGCCTGGTAAACGGCAGCATCGACGCCATGGCCGCCGACTCCCCCATCATCGGCTACGCCATGACCCAGACCAACGGCCAGCTGGAGAAGCTGGGTGACGTCTACGATTCCGCCCCACAGGGCATCGCCGTCGCCAAGTCGGATACAGCCTGGGCGGATGTCATCCAGAAGACCGTCACGAAGCTCATGGAAGACGGCTCCTACAAGAAGATCCTTGAGGGCTGGGGCAACGCCGAAGGCGCCATCACCAAGTCCGAGGTCAACCCGGCGGCCAAGTCTTGACTCTTCCCGTAACCGACAATAAGTCAGGTGCACACATGGACCGCCATCAGCAGCATGAGGGCGCACCGGTATTGAACAAGGCCGTACCGGTGCGGCATCCCGGCCGCTGGATCAGCGCCGTCGTCATTCTGGGCGTCGTGGCGCTGTTCCTTCAGAGCCTGGTCACCAACCCCAACTTCCGCTGGGACATCGTGGGGACTTACATCCTTGATGTCAAGGTGGTCCAGGGCGTTGGCTGGACCCTCCTGCTGACCGTTACGTCCATGGCCCTGGCCATCATCCTGGCCATCCTCCTGGCGTTCATGCGCCAGTCGGACAATCCGATCTTCCGCTGGTCCAGCTGGGTCTGGGTCTGGTTCTTCCGTGGAACCCCTGTGTACACCCAGCTGGTGTTCTGGGGCCTGATCTCCGTCCTGTACCCCAAGATCGCCGCGGGAGTCCCGTTCGGACCCGAACTGTTCAGCGTGGACACAAGTACGATCGTCACGGCCACCGCGGCCGCCATCCTGGGCCTGGGCCTCAACGAATCCGCTTACCTGGCGGAAATCTTCCGGGCAGGCCTCAAGTCCGTGGACCGCGGGCAGATGGAGGCGGCCGAGGCCCTGGGCATGGGCAAGACCAAGATCATGTGGCGGATCATCCTGCCGCAGGCAATGCGGATAATCGTGCCGCCCACGGGCAACGAGACGATTGGCATGCTGAAGACGACGTCCCTGGTCCTCGCCGTACCCTTCACGCTGGACCTGACGTTCGCCACTAATGCGCTGGCCAACCGCACATATCTTCCCGTTCCGCTGCTGATCGTCGCCGCCATCTGGTACCTCGTTATCACCAGCATCCTGATGGTTGGACAGCACTTCATCGAGGCCTACTACGGCAAGGGCGTGGACAACCTGGCCCCTGCCACGATCAACCCGGCCGCCGCCAAGGCTGCCGCGGCGGTGGCCCCGAGTGCCGTCTCCGAGCCGGCACTGAAGATGGACTTCCCCGAGGAGGAGGCAAATTGACGGTCACCGCAGAGAAACCGCTGGTTAAGATCGAAGGCCTTCACAAGTACTACGGGCAGCACCACGTGCTGCGCGGCATCGACATGACCGTCAACCAGGGTGAGGTGTCGGTGGTGATCGGGCCTTCCGGTTCCGGCAAGTCCACCATGTTGCGCTGCGTCAATCTGTTGGAGACCATCAGTGCCGGCCGCATTTCCGTTGGAGGCCAGCTCATCGGCTACCGCGAGATCAACGGCAAGCTGCACGATCTCAAGACCAAGGAAATCGCTGCCCAGCGCCGCGAGATCGGCATGGTCTTCCAGCGCTTCAACCTGTTCCCGCACAAGACAGCGCTGCAGAACATCATGGAAGCTCCGGTCCAGGTCAAAGGCCAGTCGAAGGCCGCTGCGCAGAAACGGGCCCTGGAACTGCTGGAGCGCGTGGGGCTCGGCGAGCGTGCCGGCCACTATCCGTCCCAGCTGTCCGGGGGCCAGCAGCAGCGTGTTGCAATTGCCCGGGCACTGGCCATGGATCCGGAACTCATGCTCTTCGATGAGCCCACGTCTGCGCTGGACCCGGAACTGGTGGGCGACGTCCTGAATGTCATGAAGGACCTCGCCAAGTCGGGCATGACCATGATCGTCGTGACCCACGAAATCGGCTTCGCCCGCGAGGTTGGTGACCGCCTTACTTTCATGGACGGCGGCATGGTGGTTGAGTCCGGCGATCCCCGGGAAATCATCGCCAACCCCCAGCACGCCCGTACCAAAGAGTTCCTGGGCCGCGTGCTCTAGACGGAATCGCTTGCCTGCAAAAAAAGGCGGCCGCCGCGTGTATACACGCGGCGGCCGCCTTTGTTTGTGCGGGGTTTGTGCTGTGCGGGTCGGCCTTATGACCTGACAGTCATTGCTGCGCCAGCACGCCCTGCGCAGCCGCGCCCACCGCGGCCTTGATCCGCCCGTGCAGGTCCCGCAGCCCCTGCCGGTCCGTGCGGACCTCAATGATGCTCCGCCCCGACGGCGGTGCGGACAGCGCCTCGGCGAGTCCCGCCGTCGTACTTACTGAGCAGTGTTCGACGCCGTACGCTGCAGCGAGCGCCGCGATGTCCACTCTGTGGGGGGTGCCGAAGAGGCGTTCGACGGCGTTCCCATAGGCTCCGGATTCCTGCACGGCACCGTGCTCGAGGAGGTTGAAGATCGCCCCGCCGGCGTCGTTCAGCACCACGATGCGGAGGTTCGGTTCGGTCTCGGCGAAGCCCAGGAGGAGGCCGCCGGCGTCGTGCAGGAACGTGACGTCGCCTACCAGGAGAGTGGTTTCCTGCCGGCCGCCCCAGGCGACGCCGGTGGCGGTGGAAATGGTGCCGTCGATCCCGGCGAGGCCGCGGTTGGCGAATACTGTGGCGTGCGGCCCGGGCGTGGGCTGGCCCGCCAGGTCCACGTCGCGGATTCCGTTGGAGGACCCCAGCATCAGCTGTCCCCGCGTGTGCTTCCACACTTCCGCGCCCACGGACGGTCCGGTCGCTGCTGCTTCGCCGGAGAGCACCTGGTCGAGCGCATGCTGGGCGGCGGCACCGGCCAGCAGCCAGGCATCCAGCCACGCCGGGGAACCGCGTCCGGAGAAATCCGCCAGGTCGGAGAGGTTGTCCAGCGGGAGCTCGGTCCGGCGTCCGGGCTCGTACCAGGCCACGGGGACCGGCTGGTAGAGGGCCGAGGGAACGTCCGCGCGGGCCAGCAGCGCGGAGACCGGACGGGACAGGGTGGGCCGGCCGAACAGGACCACGCGTTCGATGGGCTGCGCGGAATCGGGGCCGAAGTGCTCCAGCAGCAGGCGGTACGGGCCTACGGCATTCGAGCCGAAGCGCGAGTTGGAGGACGGCTCTGCCAGCAGCGGCAGGCCGTGGGCACGGGCGAAGGCTTCGGCGACCGGCCCGGCGTCGTGCCCGGCCAGCACTACGGTGCGGCGTTCCTCAAGCGTGGCCGGTGCGGGTGGGAGGGTCAGTGGTTCCGGGCCGCGTCCGATCCGCCAGATTCCGGGGCCGGCTGCTTCCGGCAGGTGGTCGCCGGCTGGCGGGACCAGCGGGTCGCGGAAGGCCAGGTTCAGCTGCACGGGACCGGGCGGGGTGTCCTCGAATGCGCCCGTGGCGGCGCTAAGGGCTGTCTCCACGGCGCGCTGCGGGTCCGTTCCGGCGGGGACGTCGACGGCGAAGCGCACGTGATCGCCGAAGAGGTCCAGTTGGTCCGTGGTCTGGTTGGCGCCGGTCCCGCGCAGCTCGTCCGGCCGGTCAGCGGACAGCACCACCAGCGGAACCGCGGCGTGGTTGGCTTCCATGACGGCCGGCATCAGGTTTCCGACGGCGGTGCCCGACGTCGTGAGCACGGCGGCAGGCGCTCCGGTGGACAGCGCCAGGCCAAGGGCCGTGAAGCCGGCGGAGCGCTCGTCGATCCGGACCAGGAGTTCCACGCGTCCGGCGGCGTCGGCCTCGGCGAGGGCATAGGCCATGGGGGCGGACCGCGACCCCGGCGAAACCACCACGTACCGGACGCCGCCGTCGAGCAGGGCGGACACGGCGATCCGGGCTGACTCGAGTGCGGTCAGGGTATCGGTGGGTTCCAGGTGGGTGGGGGCGCTCAAGGCCGTGTTCACGCCGGCGGAGCCGCCCTCGCGGGTGGGGTCGCCTGCGCCGGCGGAGCCGCCAGTGGGGTCGCCCTCGGAGAGGGGCGCATCATCGGCGGGGGCATAGGCGTTGAGCGGGTCCAGCGGGTTCTCAGAAGTCACCAATCCAGTCTCCCACCAACCCCGGACGCTCTCTCACTTCCCGCCGCCCAACCCCGGACGCTCTCTCACATCCTGCCGAAAAACCCCGGACGCTCTCTCACATCCCGCCGTCACGGCCGCGGAAGTGAGAGGGCGTTGCCGTCGAAGGGGCGGCTACATGTTCGCCGGGGTCTCGATGCCCAGCAGGTCCAGCCCCTCGGAAAGCCTGTGGAGGACAAGTGCGCACAGGGCCAGCCGCGACTCGCGAACGGAGTCCTCCGCCTTGAGCACGGGGCACTGGTCGTAGAAGGACGTGAAAAGCTGCGCCAACTCGAACAGGTAACCGCACAGCCGGTGCGGCTCCAGCAGCTCGCCAACACGCCGCAAGGTGGCGCCATACTCCAGCAGGTGCAGCGCCAGGGCACGCTCAGCAGGTTCGACGACGGCGATCACCGCGGCCGCTCTCGGCTCCCCTGCCGCCCCGGCGGCGGCGACCATGCCAGCTACCGCTGCCTCGCCCGCCTTGCGCACGATGGAGCGGATCCGCGCTGCAGCGTACTGCACGTACGGACCTGTGTTGCCGCTGAGCGCCAGCATGCGGTCGAAGTCAAATACATACTCGGTATCGTGCCCCACGGAGAGGTCGGCGTACTTGACGGCGCCGATGCCCACCTGGCGCGCGGTCGCGGCCCGCTCCTCCGCGGAGAGGTCCGGGCGGCTCGAGTCCACCACGGCGCGGGCCCGGTCCACGGCCTCCTCCAGCAGGGCCATCAGCTTCACCGGCGTCCCGGAGCGGGACTTCAGGATCTTGCCGTCGTCGCCCAGCACGTTGCCGATCTGCACGTGCGTGGCCTCGACCGCGTCCGGCAGCCAGCCAGCCTCGCGCGCCGATGCCATGACCATCCGCAGGTGCACGTTCTGCGGGGCGCCCACCACGTAGAGGATGCGGTCGGCATGGAGTTCATGGACGCGGTACCGGATGGTGGCAAGGTCCGTCGTGGCGTAGCCGTAGCCGCCGTCGGACTTGCGGATGATCAGCGGCAGCGGCTCGCCCTCCCTGCCGGTGAACCCCGCCGGGAAGGTACAGAGGGCGCCCTCGCTGATGCGCGCCAGGCCTCGCTCTTCCAGTTCCTGGCACAGCTGTGCCAGATGGGGATCGTACGAGCTTTCGCCGGCGATGTGGTCGTCCTCGAGGCTGACGCCCAGCTTGGCGTAAATGGCGTTGAAGTAGAGCTTCGAGTGGTCCACCAGCCGCTGCCAGACGTCCAGCGTCTCCTCGTCGGCCGACTGGAGTGACACCACGCGAAGGCGCGCCCGCGTCGCAAAGTCGGGGTCGCCGTCGAACTTTGCCCGCGCCGCCTGGTAGAACGCGCTGGGGTCCTCCACCAGCAGCGCGGCCTCGGGCGAATCCTCGCCGATCTCCAGCCAATGCTCAATCAGCATCCCGAAGGGGGTGCCCCAGTCGCCGATGTGGTTCTGCCGGATCACCGTGTGGCCCAGCGCCTCGAGGACGCGGACCAGGCTGTCGCCCACCACGGTGGTGCGGAGGTGCCCCACGTGCATTTCCTTCGCAACGTTTGGGGAGGAGTAGTCGACGACGACGCGCTGGGCTTGCGTCTCCGGCCCGCCCTGCGGCTGGGATGCCTGGGCGGATCCGGCCTGGACGTTGAGCAGCTCCTCGATCCAGGTGCCGTCGAAAGTCAGGTTGATGAAACCGGGGCCGGAGATTTCAACGGCCGTGCACATGCCGCCGAGCTCCAGCGCTTCGACGATCCTGGCGGCAGCGTCGCGCGGCGGCAGGCCGACCTTCTTGGCAAGCGCCATGGCGGCGTTGACCTGGATGTCGGCGAACTGCGACGGCCGCACCACCGGATCCGTTTCGCGGTACTCCTCGCCGAACGCTTGGGCAATAGCTTCCTGGACTCTGGGGACAACCATTTCGGCCGGATTATTCACAAGCTCAAATTATCAGTCCCGGCCGCCCTCCGACGCTCTCTCACTTCCTACAGTTAAAAGGGAAACGCTCTCTCACCCCTGTTGGCGCGGCCACGGGGGTGAGAGAGCGTCACCCAAAACCCGACAGGAAGTGAGAGAGCGTCACCCAAAACCCGACAGGAAGTGAGAGAGCGTCACCCAAAACCCGACAGGAAGTGAGAGAGCGTCGGAACTAGTGACGGGTGCTAGGCGTCCGTGCGGAAGACCTGTACCACCGACGGCCGCGGGGCGCGGACCTGGCCGGGCGCCGGCGTCGTGCCTGCCGCAACGTAGTCCGGGAAGTACGAGTGCGGCGCGTCGAAGCTGCCTTCCTCACCCGGGTGCTGCACGGAGACGAAAACGGTGCGTTCGTCGTCGTCCACGATCGGCCCGCACGTTTCGGCGTCGCGCGGCACGGCCAGGAACTGCTCCACCTTGCCGCGTTCGGTGCCGCCCAGAGTGACCTTGAACAGTCCGTCCGCGTAGCCGATCCCGGAGGGAGCACCGTCGGTGGAGATCCATAGGTTGCCCACGGAGTCGAAGGCCACGTTGTCCGGGCAGGATATGGGCGAGACCTTGTCACCGGGGAAGCCGGAGAAGTAGGTGACGTCGCCCTGCGCCGGATCGCCGCAGACCATCAGGAGGGTCCAGTTGAACTTGGTGGAAGTCTGGTCGCCGGTTTCGGTTATTTCCACGATGTGGCCGTCGCGGTTGGCGTTGCGCGGGTTGACCTCCGTCGCGCCTTCCTTGCCGGCCTTGCCGCGGTCCGAGTTGTTGGTGCAGACCACGTAGACCTTGCCCGTGTGCAGGCTGGGCTGGACGTCCTCGCAGCGGTCCATCTTGGTGGGGCCCACCTTGTCCGCGGCGAGGCGGGTGTAAACCAGGACTTCCTCAACGGACATGCCAGGCACCGCCGAGGCGCCGCCGACCACCAGGGGCAACCATTCGCCGGAGCCGTCAAACGCACCGTCAGCGGGAAGGGCCCCGGAGCCGTCGATCTCGCCAGCGGGTGAGTTGCCGGTGAACTTGGCCACGTAGAGGTCACCCTGGGCCAGCAGCCCCATGTTGTGCCGGCGGTCGCCCTCGCGGTACTTCTCGGCAGAGACAAACTTGTACAGGTAGTCGAAACGCTCGTCGTCGCCCATGTACGCCACCACGTGCCCTGATGCGGCAACGATCACGTTGGCGCCCTCGTGCTTGAAGCGGCCCATGGCTGAGTGCTTGCGCGGGGTGGACGTGGGGTCGAACGGGTCCACTTCAACAATCCAGCCGAAGCGGTTGGTTTCGTTTTCGTAGCCGGTGTTGCGGGCGTCGAAGCGCGGGTCGTCAAGCTCCCACTGGCGCGCGGTGGGCTTGTCTGTGAGGCCATAGCGCTTATCGGAAGCGGACGTTCCGGGCGTGACGAAGTAGCCGTTGAAGTTCTCTTCGCCGGACAGGATGGTGCCCCACGGCGTGGTGCCGCCGGAGCAGTTGCCGAACGTGCCCTTGATGGCCCGGCCCGAGGGGTCGGCCACGGTCTTGACCAGGTTTGAGCCGGCAACGGGACCGGTCAGCTCGTAGGAGGTGTCGGAGAGGAAGCGGCGGTTCAGCGGGGCTCCCTTGACGTAGCCCCAGGGCTTGGTGGTGTTTTTTCGCTCGAGTTCCACCACGGCCAGGCCATGGGCGGCGCGGCCGATGGCGCGGGTTTCCGCGGCGTCATACCCGGCCGGAACCATGATGTTTTCGTTGGTGTACTCGTGGTTGGTGAACAGGACGGCGCGGCGGCCCTTGCTGTCCGGGATCTGGACGATGTCTGTGTAGTCGTTGTTGTAGCCGAACTGCCGGGCCTGCGCCGCGGCGGTCTGGTGGGCCAGGTCGAAGTCCGGTGAGTCGTTGAACAGCGGGTCGCCCCAGCGGATGATCGGCTGCCAGGCGAAGCCTTCCGGAACGGTGAACGCGTCCACGGCCTTGTCAACCGGCGCGATGGCCGTGAATTGCAGCTTGGACTTGCCGAAGCCTTCCCTGGCGGCTTTGGACAGTCCCGCGGCGCTGGCGGGTTCAGCGGAGCTGACCGCACTGCCGAGTACGACGGCGAGCGCGCCGGCGGCGCCGAAGCCGAGGGCGGCGCGGCGGGACATGGTGGCGGAAGCGATGTCGCGGAAGTAGCTGTTTGAGCTGGTGTTGCACACCTCGCCCGAGCAGGCGTTGTCGCACTTCAGCGCGCAGGTGACGGGGCTGCGCTTGCCTTTGGTGTGGCCGAGCATGGGGAGTAGGGCAAACTTGCGTCCGGTCGTTTCAGACATGGGGGCCTTCCAGGGGAATTCGATGCGGTCCCGCCCACCCTGCCAGCCGCTCACAACCGGTAGCCGTCAGCCAGATGAAGATCCGGTGAACTCGGCGACCCTTGCGCGCGGGGTGAGAGAGGGTCGCGCGGAAACCGACAGGAAGCGAGAGAGGATCGCCCAAAAACCGACGGGAAGTGAGAGAGGGTCATGAAAACTCTGCGCCTGCATCGCCCGAACGCGCGGTTAGGAGCCGAGGCTCTGCGTCAGCCGGGGGTGAGGACGCAGAACTCGTTGCCCTCTGGGTCGGCAAGGCATGCCCATGGCACATCACCCTGGCCGACGTCGGCGTCGGTGGCGCCCAGAGCCCGCAGCCGGGCCACCTCTGCCGCTTGATCGTCACCGGGGTACGGCATCAGGTCGAGATGGACGCGGTTCCACACGGTCTCCACGCCGGACGTACGAAGTAGCTCCAGATATGGCCCGACACCTTGGGCCGAACGCAGCCTCGCATGATCGTCGGTCACCTCATGCAGGGTCCAGTCCGTAGCCTCGCTCCAGAACCGGGCCATGGCTCGCGGATCCGCGCAGTTGACCACCACCGTGGCGATCGGCCCGGTGTCCCGGTAGATCTCCCGAGGCTCCAGCACACAGAACACATTGCCCTCCGGGTCAGCCAGGACGGTCCACGGCACATCACCCTGACCGACGTCTGCGGGCGTCGCACCGAGCTCCAGCAGGCGCGCGACCAGCTCCACCTGATGGGCCGCAGAAGTGGTGGCGAGATCGAGGTGCGCACGGTACCTCACCGTCTCGGGGTCCGGGACGGTGACGACATCGACGCAGACGGCGGCGGGGTCCGGCCAGACGAAGCCCACGGGTTCAACATTGGTCACACCGGGTCCCTCGCTGGAAACACGCCAGCCGAGCGCCTCCGCCCAAAACCGGCCGAGTGCTGAGTCATCCCGAGCCTTGAAATTCACCTGAACAAGTCGCAGCGCCATACGGCCCGACTATACCCAGGTAGTACCCGATATGGGAGGCACACCCTGGCGGGAAGCCAGCACTGCGTGCACGCGGCGGAGCCGGTCCAGCCACCAGTCCCGGCGGTCGGTGGGCGCGGCGAACTCCTCGAGCAGCCCGGCGTCGGCGGTGACGTCGCGGAGGCGGATGGCGCCGTCGTCGGCCACCAACGGATCCCGGGTGACGTCGGCCGCGAGCAGGGACACGGTCCCCAGCCCGCAGGCGTACGGCAGTTCCGGCAAAGCGGCGGCGAGTGCCAGCCCGGCACGGATCCCCACTGAGGTGTCCAGTGCGGAACTCACGACGGCGGGCAGCCCGGCCTGCGCCACAATGTCCAGTGCGCGCCGCACTCCCCCGAGCGGCGCCACCTTCACCACGATGAGGTCGGCGGCACCAGCCCGCGCCACGCGAAGGGGGTCCTCTTCCTTGCGCACGCTTTCGTCGGCGGCGATGAGCACGGGAATGCCCGCGGCCCGCAGCTGCCGGCGCACCTCGGCCAGGCCGTCGATGTCCGGCACGGGCTGCTCGGCGTATTCAAGCCCGACGGCGGACAGCCGGGTCAGTGCCCCGACCGCGGTGGGCACGTCCCAGCCGCCGTTCGCGTCCACCCGGATGGCGGCGTCCGGGAGGGCGCTGCGGACGGCGGCAACCCGGGCGGCGTCGTCCTCGAGGGTCTGGCCGCGCTCAGCCACCTTGATCTTGACGGCATCCACCCGGCCGAACCGGGCCAACACCTCCGGAACACGGTCCGCGGAGACGGCCGGAACGGTGGCATTCACCGGAATCACGGATCGCAGCGGCTCGGGAAATCCCCGCCAGCCGGCCTCGACGGCGGAGGCGAGCCAGCGTGATGCTTCGGCGTCGCCGTATTCGGGGAACGGGCAGAATTCGCCCCAGCCCAGCGGGCCCTCCAGCAGCAGGGCCTCGCGCTGGGTGATGCCGCGGAACTTCACGCGCATGGGCAGGCTCACCACGCGGGCTGACGCCAGGAGCTGGTCAAGGGACGGGAGGTCTGCGTCCTTAAGTTCGGGCTGGCGTGATGCGTCGGCGGGCATGATTTCACTTTACCGGCCACCACCGACAGCCCAGCCCACACAAAAAAGGCCCGCTGCAGAATCACAGCGGGAACACTACCAAGGTGACACGGAAGCCAAGGCTCCCTTGGTAGGGCCGACGACGACTGGGGGCGAGCTTCACGTTTATGAGACTCGTCGCCGCCGGCCCAGCTCAAGGAGCCCCGGGCGCACATTCCCTGCGGTAAGCCGCCGGATCTGCTGCGGGGCGGCCGGTCTAAAACCGGACCGTTGATAAAATCCTAGGGATCCCGGGCCGCCGACGCATGAGTACCCGCTACTCGTTTTTGGCCGCCCCAATGTACTCAGGGAAGGGGCCATCACGCGCCGCAAAAGCGCATGATGGCCGTTAGTTAGAAGCCCGTGAGAAGCGAGTTGGTGGCCGCGAGGATAGGCTCAAGGCCCCCGCTCAGGCCCCGGCCAAGGCCCCAACAAGAAACCTGGATTCACCGGTGGTTGTGGCCGTCATCCTTGGCGCGGTCCAGCAGTTTGCAGATGTCCTTCGCGTGCCGGGTGCTGTTGTGCGTGACCTCGGCGGACACTACTTCCTTCTGGTCGGTCGAGGCATAAACCACGTCGCCTGCGAGCCGTCCGTGTTCAGTTAATCCGGCACGCTGCGGCATGCGAATACGGCACTGCAAAACGCTAAGGAATAGGTGCGTTGATTGCGGATGCCAATGCCCCGCGTGTCACCGTCGTTGTGGGCATTGGCATCCGCATCGGCCGACCGCTTAGTGCTGATCGGCAGGCGGCCGATACCCCTACATTAGGAAGCCGGACGGCCGCCAGCACGAGTATTTGCTACCTGTTTTGGAGCCGGTTTCGCGCCAGTGGTTTACGGCGGTACGGTGCCCCGCCGCCCGAACCGCAGGCGGCTCCCAGCATTCTGTGGCACGCTGAAGGTGATGAGTTCTCACCTTAAAGATTCCCGACGACGGCGGCCCGCCGGGCAGGTGCGCGGAGCTAGGGGCCTGGGTGCTTTGTGCATCCTCGCGACGCTGGCGTGCGTCGCCGGCCTGATCGCCACCTACTACTTCTTCGTCCGGACCACCACGGGCCAGTACATCGACGAATCCGCACTGGTGGAGGCCGTGGCCATCCACGGGCCCGCGGGCAAGGCGGCCACGAGCTTCCTGGACTGGCTGCCCACCATTTCGCTGGTGGTGGCCGCCGTCGTGGTTCTCTTTGTCACGGTGATCCGGAAGCGCTGGCGGGCTGCCGGCATTGCGGTTGCGGCGTGCATTGCCGCGAACATCGCCACGCAGGTCCTCAAGGAACTGCTGCCGGCCAGGCCCTTCCGCGGCGTGGAAACCCTCGAGCTCAATTCGCTGCCGTCAGGCCACACCACGCTGGCCGCGTCCGCTGCCGCCGCCGTGTTCCTGATGGCTTCCCCGCGGTGGCGGCCGTTTGCCGGGTTTGTGGGCGGCAGCTTCGCCATCGTGTCCGGGATCTCCACTGTAGTGAACCAGTGGCACCGCCCGGCCGACGTGGTGGCGGCCTTCCTGCTGGTGGGCGCATTCGTGATCCCGGCCGGATGGCTGATCATCCGCACCGGCAACACCTGGAACGTGTGGGACGGTTTTGGCGGGCATTGGGCGTCCTCGCGCTGGTGGCTGGGGCTACCGGCCCTGGCCGGGCTGGTGTTTGCGGCCGCGGCCCTGTTCCTGCTCACCCGGTATGTCCCCGGGCAGGGCGGCAGCACCACCAGCTACTTCTGGGGCGGCATTTCACTGATTGTGGTGGCCGGGTATCTGGCCACCCTGGCAACCACGGCGCTGTTCGCGTTTGCCGCACGACGGCGGGTGGCCGGCAGCCGCTGACGGGCCGCCGGCCGCGAAGCCCGCCTTACTTGAGGCGCTTGTGGCCCCCTTTGACCACTACAGGAAACACCGTGCCGGGCACAGCGGCCACTACCTGTGACCCGGCGCGGTTCCCCTGGCTATTGGCATCAGCGGTGCCCTCAGCCTTTAGCCTTTTTGGAGTACGCCCACCGTCAGCAGTGCGTTAGCGAACCGCCGTGAATCACCCGTCACGACGCACAAGGCAAGATTCAGTGACCTGGCGAGGTCATAGAATTCGAATCGGTCAACGAACTCCGTTTCGGCGCCTTCGGGCATTAGGCCATCGATTTCCGTATGAACGAGGCACGGAGTTGCGTCTTCGGAGGGAGTGATCCGCGTTAGTTTTTCGATGTGGACGGTTCCGAGGACGGCGGCCAATACCTGGGGCACCGTTGGAAAGTCGGCCTGCAGGTTCAGGTAGACGGTTTCTGCGTTTGGTCCTACTGCGGTCGCTGCTGAATAGTGTCCGTCCGTGATGAGGACGGTGGCACCGTGGCCGGCGGCTGCCAGCGCGGAAATGATTCGTGGATGCGTCAGCTGTCCGGTGATCATGCGAAGTACTGTCCGCCGTTGATGTCGACAACGGTGCCCGTGACGAAGCGCGCGTGCTCGGAAGCAAGCCACAACGCCGCGCCTGCTACGTCTTCGGGAACTCCTGCCCTTCCGAGCGGGATTGTCTCGACCGTGGCGGCTTTGGACTCCGCGGTGGTGAAGGTGTCATGGAAGGGCGTCGCTTCGATGAAGCCAGGGGCTAGCGCATTGACGGTGATACCGGAGGGTGCCAGTTCCTTTGAAAGCCCACGGGTGAAGCCAAAGATAGCGGCTTTGGATGTGGCGTAGGCTGTCGCCCCGGCGTGTCCGCCGTTGCGTCCTGCCAGTGAGGCGATATTGATGATGCGGCCGCCGCCGTTGATCAGTGGCAGGGCGAAATGGGTCATCAGGAAGGTGCTGTCCAGGTTGACGGCCAGAACCTGCTTCCAAAGGTTGAAATCCATATCGGCGATGGCAGAACGCTGGATGAGACCGCCGACATTGTTTACAAGAATGTCCAGCCGTCCAACGTCGCGGCCGAGGGCCTCGACTGTCCTCTGGACTTCCGTTTCGATGGTCGCGTCCAGCTGCAGGGAGGTAAGGGGGTGTCCCGTGTGGCGTTCCACGTCATCGGCGAAATCCTGATCGGGTTTGTGGTTGTTGTACGTGATGGCGATTCTGGCTCCGGACTTGGCAAGGGCGAGGGCGATGCCTTGACCGATGCCGGTGCCGCCACCTGTAACCAGAGCGGTCTTTCCACGCAGTGACTGTTCAAACACCATGATTTGTTCCTTTCATGCCAGCCGTTTCTCCGGCTGCGACTAAATGGTTTTTGCGAGTGCGGCTGCGGCGACGGCGCTCGGAGCGGCTGTGCCTTCGGGCCGGTTCCGGGCGTAGAGGAACGTGGCGATGGCCGTGATGACCAGGCAGCCAGCCAGGAAGAGCAGGCCGGCAAGGTTGCTGTGTGTGGCGTCATTGAGGAGCCCCACCGCGTAGGGAGCTACGAATCCTCCGACGTTTCCAATGGAGTTGACCAGCGCCAGTCCCGCAGCGGCGGCTGCGCCGCCCAAGGCGGCCGACGGCATGGAGAGTAGGGGTGCGGTCGCGGAGAATACGCCCATGGCGGCAATCGTGAGGAACACCAGGGCTGCGACAGGGTTGACCGGGAGGAGGAACGCGGCTCCCGTCAGCCCGAATGCTGCGATGAGCATGCTGATGCTGGCGTGGGCTGCGCGTTTGCCGGTCCGGTCCGACCGGCGGCTCCAGTAGAAGACGAAGAACGCTGCGGCTGCGTAGGGAATGACGACGATGAAGCCGACTTGTGCGGGATCGAGCTTGCCCAATCCGGCGACCACGGTGGGGAGCCACAATCCAAAGCCGTAGATGCCGCAAACCATGCCAAAGTTCAGGAACGCGTACACGAGGGCGCGCCGGTCCTTCAGCCCGTCCAGGAAGCTGTGTGAACCGCTGCGCTGCTTCTCCGCGAGTTCGTTGGCCATGGTCGTGCTCAGCCAGCTGCGTTCGTCCGGACGGAGCCAGTGGGCCTCCTCGGGGCGGTCGGTCAACAAACGGGGCGCCAGGATTCCCAAGATGACGGCGGGGATGCCTTCAATGATGTACAGCCACTGCCATCCGTGGAGGCCCAGCAGCCCGTTCAGGTTCAGCAGAAGTCCGGAGAGGGGGGCGCCGATGGCGTTGGAGACCGGCTGCGCGAGGATAAACAGCCCGAGTACGGTGACCCGCTGTGCCGCCGGGAACCAGAGGGTGAGGTAGAAGACAACGGCGGGAAAGAAGCCGGCTTCGGCGGCTCCGAGCAGAAATCGGATGACGTAGAACGTCGTCTCCCCGTTGACCAGAGCCATGGCTGCGGCGCAGATGCCCCAGCTGATGAGGATCCGGGCGATCCACTTCCTCGCCCCGAACCTGTACATGCCGCCGTTGCTCGGGACTTCGAACAGGGCATACCCAATAAAGAAAATACCGGCACCAAGGCCGTAGGCGGTGGCGGTCAGGCCGATGTCTTCGCTCATGGTCAGTTTGGCAAATCCGACGTTGTTCCGGTCCAAAAATGCGACGAAATATAGAAGGCAGATCACAGGGATGATCCGGCGCCGTACCTTTGCCAGGGTCCGGTCTCCAAGCTCCCCGAATGTGAGCTGGGCCGAGCGCTGCCTGGCTGAAATCAATGTCTTCATCAAGACTCCTTTGGCTTAATTCAAAGCCGCTCGGATCATCTGGCGATCCCACGACTAGTCGTACACAAGGAATAGTGTGCACCATGTGCACACGCTGTGCAAGGGACGCACGTAAATAACCTCGCCAAACACGAACGGCGCGATCCGCCTTGACTGCCCCGCTCGTGGAATCGTAGATTTATACACAACATGTGCACATGTTGCACACGACGCTGTGGAGGGGGTATTGCAGGATTTCTCGGCACAAACCTGGTGTTCGTCCTCTGCGCGCCACGCGAATGCTGCGAAAGGGGGCCCGATCTGGCTGGCTGGCCTGCTTAAGCCGCTGGCACCCGTGATACCGCCAACGCCAGGTTCAGGTGGCCTGCTGTCTAAACTGGGAAACCGGATTAGCAGATGAGCCGTAATCCCGACTGACCACCAAAACACAGGATCGAGCAGAAACCATGTCGCAGACGGTAGCCCGGGCAATCCAAATTCTGGAATATTGCAGTGAACATCCGCGGACGCTTAAAGACATCGCCGCAGACCTGGGTGTTCACAGAACAACAGCGTCAAGGATCCTGCAGACCTTGATCGAAGCGGGGTTTGTGCGGACAGATGAGCGCGGCTTCTTCGGCGTCGGGTTCCGGCTGGCCGGCCTGGCACAGTCGGCCTTGGAACAGTTCGATCTCAGGTCAGTCGTGCACCCCCACATTGTCCGGCTCAGTGAACACCTTGGCCACACTGTTCAGTTCGCTGTGCCGGAAGCCAGCCGCATTGTCTACGTCGATAAAGTCGAACCCGAACAATCCATCAGCCTGAACACAAGAATCGGCGGATTCGTGGTCATCCACACGGCTGGGGTCAGCAAGGCCATTCTCGCGTTCATTGATGACGCCCGCCGTGAATCCATCCTGGATACCGCCACGTTCGAACAACGAACGCCCAACTCCATCACTTCGAGGAGCGAATTTGTGAAGCGTCTTGAAACGGTACGCGCACGAGGATGGGCTGAGGACAACGGCGAGTTCGACATCGTCTCGAACTGCATAGCGGCACCCGTATGGGATCACGCCGACCGCGTAGCGGGCGCGATATCAATTACGACGTTTCGAGAGAAGACCGGCTTGGAGGAGCTTCGCCGCAGCGTTCCTGACCTTCTTGCGACGACTATGTCCATCTCCCTCGAGCTCGGCTGGAAGCCTAAAGGCCAGAGCGAACCGTCATTGGCAACGGCTACGGGATGACATTGCTTCAGTACCGGCTCGAACCAATCGAACAGCTCGATGCTGATGAAAAGGAACGGTCATTGCCATCTCAGAAACGCCGCCCACCATCGCCGCTGGCGCGGCTCGCTGGCTGATGGAAAGACCGGAATCTTCGCCATTTGAGACGCCTTAATAGCAACGTTGATCATCGTTTCAGGTCGAAATCGGCACCCACGAGTTCGGCCCGGACCAGCCTCAGCTACTGGTGTTCTTCGGTGCAGACGACTCCGGACGTTGACACCGCGCCCGCCTTACTTGAGGAACGAGGCGTTGAAGGAGTTCAGGTCCACGGGGACGCCGTTGAGGCTGTGCTCGAACTTCTGCTGGATGCCGATCCGCATGGTGCCGGCCGTGTTCCAGCCGCCGTACTGCACCGGGGACGGCGCGAGGTAATTGGCCGTCCAGGTGGAGTAGTTCAGGTTGCTGGTGTTCGTGTCCCAGAGCGGGACGTCGGAGAAGGCCATGCTGTTGCTCATGAGCTGGGGCCACATTCCGCTGCCGCTGTAGATGACCGGGCGTACGCCCATGCTGCGGACGCCGTCCACCATCGCGCGGGTTACCACCGGGCTGCCCGGCTCAACATCCAGGGCGAAGAACTGCAGCTGGGAAGCGTAGGGTCCTGCCGCGGTGATGCCGCCCTGCCAGCAGGAGGCGTCGCGGGTGTACACGGCGATCTTCAGGCCGGCGTCCAGGGCCATCTTGAGCTGGGCCTGGGTCCGGGACCAGGGGTCACAAGTACCCCACACGGTGGAGTGCATCACGTAAAGGCGGATGCCGGCGTCGTACGCCTTTTTGAACCAGGCGGGATCGGATATGGCCGCGGTGGTGTCCACAACCTTCACCGAGGAGCTGGAGGCGGGCGGAGTACGGACCTTCGTGGGCTGGATCGTCGCCTCCTGGGCTTTCGCGGGCTGAAGGGCCGCGGTCTGGACTGCCGGCGCAGACTCACCTGCCGGGGCCGGCTGACCCGCCGGGGCTGATGCGGACGGTGCGGCGGCCGGGGCCGCTCCGAGGCCCAGCAGCAGGGGCAGGGCAGCGAGGGCAGCAACAAGGTTGATCTGAAGCAAACGATACTCCTGGGTTTTGGCGGCCCCCGAGGGAAGGCGCGCGCAAGGCGCAGGGGGGCCGCATTGGGGTGCCGCGGTCGAGTGTCGCGTGCGGGGTGAAGTGCGAAGTTGATCGAGCCCAGTTCCCGGTCAACCGGCGGGATGCCGCACAAGTAGCGCAGCGGTCCGCCATCCACCTTACGGGTGTTCCTGCGAGTGGCCGAAACTGCGGCGACACGTAGTGTCTTCATAAAATGGCGCCGGGGCGCCGCCATGCCGGCGCCATTTACATCGACCCCGCCGAAGGCCAGAATGAGTCGCACCACAGCCTCCACTGGCTCAGCAGCGAGCTGAACTGCATGCTGCTCAAAACAGGGGATGGTCCTATGGCCGGTATATATGATTCCAAGCTCTCCACACGGGTGGATTTCCCCGCAAGGGCACGGGCCGTGGCCTCCATCCCGTCGTTGCTGTTGCTCAATTCATACCTCCGCAGCTCAACCTTTTCCCGTCGGCAGCACGAGCCGGGAATCTGCGATTTCACCCTCGGCAACCCCCATCAAATGCCGCAAGAGGCATATGTCGCGGCGCTGCGGGACCAGCTGGAGCCCAGGAATGAACTGTGGTTCGCATATAAATCCAACGGCATCGAGGCCCAGCAGGCCGCTGCCGCCTCGCTGGAGCGGCTGCTGGAGATGCCGTTCGAGCCGGAGGACATCCACCTGACCACGGGTGGCTTCACGGCGATTGCCATGGCGTTGAAGGCGGTGGCGGATCCGGGCGACGAGGTGATCTACAGCCTGCCGCCGTGGTTCCTGTACGAGCCGATCCTCACCGAGGCCGGCCTGGTTCCGGTCAAGGTGCGGATCAACACGGACACGTTCGACCTGGACCTCATGGCCATTGCCTCTGCCATTACGCCCCGCACCAGGGTGGTGATCGTCAATTCGCCCAACAACCCCACGGGCCGGATCTACCCGCCCGCGCTGCTGGTGAAGCTGGCCGCGATGCTGGACCTGGCCTCGGAGAAGAACGGCCGCCGGATCTACCTCCTGTCCGACGAGGCCTACAACCGGATCGTGTACGACGGCGCCCGCTTCCACAGCCCGGCCGAATACTATCCGTACACCCTGCTGGCCTACTCCTACGGCAAAACCCACCTCGCCCCCGGGCAGCGGATGGGCTACCTGGCCTTGCCGCCCACCATGCCGGACCGGGACGCCCTGCGGGAAATCCTCAGCGCGCTGCAGGTCGCCCTGGGCTGGATCTACCCCAATGCGCTGCTCCAGTACGCGCTCCCCGCGCTGGAGACGTTCTCCATCGACGTCGGCCAGCTGCAGCGCAAACGCGACCGCCTCTACGGGGAGCTGACCGGGATGGGCTACCAGCTCCACCGGCCGGAGGGCTCCTTCTACCTGTTCGTCCGTTCGCCGGTGCCGGACGACGAAGCCTTCACCGAGTCCCTAGCCACCCGCGACGTCTTTGTGCTGCCGGGCGTCCTGTTCGAGACGCCGGGCTTCTTCCGCATCTCCCTGACGGCCAATGAGGAGATGGTGGAACGCAGCCTGCCGGCCTTCGAGGAGACCATCCGCCACGCGGTGATTGGCTAGGCGGGGGCCGCATGCGTTGGCCCGCCTGGTGAACACGCCGGGCCGTGTGTTGACTCGCCGCGGGCCGCGGAGGAATATCGCATTTGTCCGCACCGGCGCTGCCAGGGCTCTCCACCGCCGTGCAGCGCGGTGGCCCCAGCCGGAAGAAGGATCCCCATGTCCATACTCGCCACCACTCCCGAAAGCCAGGCGTTCGGCCTGAAGGCGAAGATTTACGACGACGATCTCCAGTCCCACGGTTATGTCGCCAAGCACACCAAGGACCTGGCAGTGAACCCGGAGGCCTACCTGGCGTTCGAAGCGCTCATCAGCGCCATCACCCAGAACATGGACGTGCGCCGCTACGAGCTGATCACCCTGGCCGCCGCCCAGGCCCTCGGCTCGGCCCACTGCCGGCTGGCCCACGGTCTGAAGGCGCTGCGGGCCATAGATGAGGAAGAGCTGGTGCAGATCGCCCGGGACTACCACAACGCGGGGCTGTCACCGGCGGAGGTGGCCATGATGGAGTATGCCGAACGGCTCAGCACCGACGCCGTGGCCATGACTGACACGGACACCCTTGAGCTGCGGGACCACGGCTTCACCGACCGGGAAATCCTGGACATCACCCTGGCTGCGGCCGCGAGGAATTTCATGAGCCGAACGCTGCAGGCCATTGCGGCCGAGGTGGACGTTCCCACCAAGCTGTCCCCGCAGCTGCGGGCGGCACTGCTGACGCCCCTCGCCCAGTACGGGGCCGCAGCGAAACCCCGCCACCGCGACGCCTGACCCCCAGACCCTCTCTCACTTCCTGCCGAAATACCCAAACGCTGTCTCACTTCCTGCAGAAAGACCCAAACGCTGTCTCACCGTGTGCCGCACACGCCGGGAATGGTGAGATAGCGTCCGGGAAAGACGTGCAGGAAGTGAGAGAGCGTCACCACACTTACGCGGCCAGTTGGAACTTACGCCGATAGTTGGGAGCGGCCGCCCTATGCATGGCGGCGGTACACGGCCTCGACCACCTGGTACGGCTCATGGCCGGGCACCATGTTGTGCATGGTGATCCGTCCGCCGTTGCCGTCGCCGGGCTCGACGTGGATCTGCCAGCCCCAGTCCGGCCCGGACGGGGCGGCGTACCAGCCGGTCAGCCTGACCACGCCGTCGACGCCGATGTCCCCGGCAAAGTTCATCCATTCCGGCCCGGAGTGGAAGGAATCAACCCACACGCCCACCGCACCCGTTCCGGACGCAACGCCGGTTTCGCCGTCGCCGGTTTCGCCGTCGGTTTCGCTGTCGCCGGTTTCGCTGTCGCCGGAACCGGCGCCAGCGGCCGAGCCGGAGACCGGGCCGGAGCCCAACAGCAGCAGGCCGTTCTGCGGTTTGCCCTCGTGCTCCCAGGCGTACTCGATGGTCACGAACTCCCCCGCGGTCACTTTGACGGACGCGGTGGCCGCTGACTCCTGGTACTCGTCGGTGGGCATGAACCGCAGCCGGTTGTGGCCCTGCCAGCTGCCCACGAACGGGGCCATGGTCTCGATAATCGTCATACCGGCAGTCTGGCCGGGATGCACCCTCCACGCCAGTAGGCGTCCCACCAGAAGTCCGCGTGTCCTGCTTGCGCCGGCTAGCGATGGGCTTCAGCGGAGCGGCGTGAAAGGCTTCAGCCAGCCTGGTGCCATCGTTTCCGGCGCCGTCACCGGCAGCAAGCCCTGCTAGTAGTTCCGCCGGTGTTTGAGCCGTGGAATCGTGATGGCAAACACGACGGCGGCGGCGAACCCCAGCACGCCGGTGGCCCACACGCCGGCCCCGAGTGAGGCTGCGGCGGTGACGCCGGACAGCAGCACGGGGCCGCCGGTGGCGCCGGCGTCGGCAATAAAGCGCCAGAGCCCCAGGAACTGGCCGCGGCCGCGGTCCGGGGAGAAGTCCGCGCCGAGGGTCATGATGAGGCCGGAGCTGATGCCGTTGCCGAATCCGATCAGCAGTGCCGCCAGCAGCAGGCCTACAAAGCTGCCGGTCAGCGGGATGAGCATGAGGGCGGTGCCCATGATCGCCGTGGACGGAATGGCCACCCATTGCCGTCCCTTCCGGTCCATGAGCTTGCCGGCGGGGTAGAACACCAGCATGTCTATCGCCCCGGACAGGCCGTAGATCAGCGAGGCGTGGGTGGCGTCCATCCCCAGGTTGTCCGCCCACAGCGGGATGACCACCTGGCGTGAGGCGCGCAGTGCACTGAGCAGGAGGATCCCGGCGCCCACGGTGAGGAACACGCCTGCATGGGACACGGCGATGCCGCGCATGGTGGGCTCCGGCCCTCGCTGACCGTCAGCGGAGCCGGGCGCGGACACCAGATCAGGGATGGTCACCGACAGAATTGCCGCGGCCGCCATCCCCGCGACACCCACCCAGTACGCACCGCTGATGCCGGCGAACTGCATCACGCCGGCGCCCACGAACGGCCCGATGAAGATGCCGATCCTGCTCACGCCGCCCAGCGTGGACAGCGCCCGGGCTCGGAAGGCCACCGGCACCGCCTCGGTCAGGTACTTCTGCCGGGCCAGGCTGAAGACGCTCGCGGCCATCCCGACGACGACCATCGCCGCCGCGAGCAGCCACAGTCCGTCCGGTATCGCCGACGAAAGCGCTGCCGCCGTCAGCGCAAGGGCACCGGCTGCTGCCGCGCCGACGATGGACCAGCGTTCGCCGAACTTGAGCGTGATCAGGGAGGCCGGCAGGTTGAAGAACCAGCTGCCCAGGCCAATGAGCGTAACGATCAGCGCGGCCACCGCCACGGACGCCCCGAGGTCCCGGGCGGAGAGCGCCACCACCGGAAGGACGGCCCCTTCGCCGATGCAAAACAGCAGCGCCGGCCCGAACGCGGGAACGGCAATGCTGCGGAGGCTGAAGGCTTTGGTGGCTTGTGCGGCGGTCATCCCTTTCATCCTATGCAGGCCCGGCTGAAAACCGGTTTCCGTGGCGCGGCCCGGAATGTTTGGTGGGCGCCCAGGATTGTGCCATTCTTTTGCTTGTCGCTGTGCTTCCGGGGCCTGCGAATGCTGGGGGCTACCGGAAAGATAGTCACCGCATCCATCATTTTCCCCCAGGCTCACATGTCTAATTGGGGGAAACAATTGCAATTGTTTAGCGTCAATCCGCGTTCTGTGCGGAATAAATCTTCGGCCCGGCCGCATTCGCTATCCGCCATAGCGGCGTGCGCGGCCCTGCTTTCCGCGACGTTCGTGGTGGGCGGCCCGGCAGCCGTGGCGGCACCCGGCACCGAGAAGTCCGATACCGCGCAGGTGGAGCGGGTGGGGTCAGCCGCAATCGCACCTGCACCGGCCTCGGTCCAGCCGCCGGCCGCCGGGTCAGCGGCCTCGCCGAAGTTTCCGGCAGCTCCGCCGCTGAGGGCCGACGGCGGTCCCGTCACCGAAGGCGCGGCCGTTGCCGGCGGGACCATTGACCGGGCCAACAGCCAGCAGATCATCGATGTCTTCAACGCCATCAACGCTTTCCGGGCCTCGAAAAGCCTGCAGCCCGTGACCTTCAACGCCACGGTGTCGGAAATGGCCGAGGACTGGTCCGACCACATGGCCAGCACCGACACTTTCGAGCACAACCCCGGTTTCCACACTGACCCGCGGGTGGCCGACCGCTGGACCTACGCAGCGGAAATCATCGCCGGCCGTCCGGACTCCTCGGGAGCCGGGCTGGTGGACCAGTGGATCGCATCGCCCGGCCACAACGCGATCATGAGCGACCCCAACTACACCACCATCGGCGTCGGCATCGCCCGGATCGCCGACCCGGAGTACCTCCTGGGCACAGTCAACTTCTTCAACTTCGCAGTGCCGCCGGCCGGAACCTACGCCACGGCCCAGGACTTCCTTAACGGCGGATCCGAAATCGGCGTGCCGTTCGCGGATGTGCTCTCCACAACGCAGTTCGCGGACGAGATCCACTGGCTGGCCAGCCAGGGCATCAGCACCGGTTGGAAGGAAGCGAACGGCACCACCACCTACCGGCCCGTCACACCGGTCAACCGTGATGCCATGGCGGCGTTCATGTACCGGTTTAGGGGCCAACCCCCGTTCAGCCCGCCGCAATACTCCTGGTTCGCGGACATTCCTCCCGGAACGCAGTTCTACAAGGAGATCAACTGGCTGGCAACGTACGGCATTTCGGGCGGCTGGGACGAAGGCAACGGCCAGTTCACATACCGTCCGCTGACGCCGGTGAAGCGCGACGCCATGGCCGCGTTCCTGTACCGGCTGGCGGGCAAGCCCACGTTCACTCCCCCGGCCACCTCGCCGTTCATTGATGTGTCCACCAGCAACCAGTTCTACAAGGAGATCACCTGGCTCGCCTCCATGAATATCTCCACCGGCTGGGATGAAGGAAACGGCAAAGCAAGCTACCGTCCGCTGAACTCCGTCAACCGTGACGCCATGGCGGCGTTTATGTACCGCCTGGCCATGGCCTACAGCAGCTAACCGCGGCTCTGACACCTGGGAAGCCGGTCACGGGGAACCACCCGTGGCCGGCTTCCGCCGTTCGCTGGTCCGGACAAAGGCTGTGCTCGACCCGCCGCCTGTTGGGGAGCGGCGGCCCTCGCTAGACTTAGATTGCGCCATAGAAGACGCAGAGTTCGTTTCGGGAAAGGCACGGTCATGACCGACAACAGCGGCTTCGAAGATGTCCCGGATGAGGCAGGTTCGGAAAAGAAGCCAGAAGAACCAGATCTGCGGGGCCGGTACGTTGAAGGCAACTTTGGCAAGGCCGGTGCGCAGCCCGGCCGTCATGCCGACGATGAGGAAGGCCAATACAGCGAAGGGGACTATGGTGCGGCCGGCAGCGAAGGCGGACTGCCCGAACCCCTGGGTGACAAGGCCAGGGAATCGGGACGCTACGTGAAGGCCGACTATGGTGATGCCGGACCGACACCGGGCCGGACTGCTGAATCCGAAATCGGCCGGTATTCAGAGGGTGACTACGGAGCGGACGGCACCGTGGACCCCCTCCGTAAGCCCGGCACCGATACCGGGAAAAAGCCCTAGTCAGCAACTATCCCCGGCGGCCGCCGGCTCAGCTTGAGAAGTTCCAGAAGCGGCGGCCGTGCTTCATGGCGCAGCTCGATCTCTTTGGGCAGTCCCTGGACGGTGACGGATCCGCCGTCCACGTGGATGGATAGCCGGCCCTCCCCGGAGAAGGGCACATTCTCCAGGTGGAAGCGGGTGTTCTGAGCCGGCAGCGTAGGGGCAAGCCATATTTCATCCCATGGGAGTCCCGGGTCAAATCGGAGCAGCGTCCTGATCAGCTGCACCGGTGCTGCGGAGGCCCAGGCCTGCGGAGAACATGAGGCGGGGTACGGGACCGGCACCGGGTACCTGGCCCGGTCCAGACCGCAAAAAAGTTCGGGAAGCCGCCCGTTGAAGTGGTCGGCGGCTTCCAGCAGTGCATAGGAAAGCTTCTGGGCTTCGTTGACGAAGCCGTATCTCATGAGCCCTGCAGCAGCGAGGGCGTTATCGTGGGGCCACACGGATCCGTTGTGGTAGCTGGCGGGGTTGTAGGCTCCCATGTTCGTCGCCAGCGTCCGGATTCCCCACCCGGTGAACATTTCGGGGGACATCAGGTGCCCCGCCACTTGGGCCGCCTTGTCATCGTCGACGATTCCGGTCCACAGGCAGTGGGCCATGTTCGAGGCGAGAGCATCCACCGGTTTCTTGTCCCGGTCCAGGGCGACCGCGAAGTACCCGCGCTCCGGCAGCCAGAACCGGTCGTTGAACGCGTGCTTGAGGCGTGAGGCCTTGGCCACGCAGGCATCGGCAGTCCCGGTATCGCCGTGGGCGGTGGCGATCAGCGCCCGCCCGATGTAAGCCGCGTAGGCGTAGCCCTGGACCTCGCAGAGCGCTATCGGTGGTTCAGCGAGCGTTCCGTCAGCGAAATTTATCCCGTCCCCGGAGTCTTTCCACCCCTGATTGCGCAGACCCTGATCCGTTTTCCTCTGGTATTCGATGAAGCCGTCGCCATCGCGGTCACCGTATTCCTCCATCCATCGAAGCGCCCTGTCGGCTGCGGGAAGGAGCTCGCGCATAGCGGCATCCTCAAGTCCCCACCGGCTCAGCTCCGCCAGCACAGTAACAAAGAGCGGCGTTGCATCGACGGTGCCGTAGTACACATGGCTGCCGCCCAAGCCCAGGCCGGTTGTGGCACCGAGCCGGACTTCATGGAGGATCCGGCCCGGCTCTTCTTCCGATGATGCGTCAACTTTTGTTCCCTGATGTTCGGCCAGGGTCAAGAGCGTCCCTTTCGCGAGGGACGGGTCCAGGATCAGGGACATGAACGAGGCGAGCAGACTGTCCCTTCCGAACAGCGCCATGAACCAAGGCGCGCCGGCAGCCACGACAGCGCGGTCCGGGTGATCCGGGTTAAAGATCCGCAGTGACCCCAAGTCCTCCTGGCTGCGTCTGATGACATTCTCGACTGCCTCGTCCTGCAGATCGGCGGTAGGCATGGCCGCACGCCAGTGCATGACGCGCCGGTAGGAATCTGGACCGGCTGCGCCTGTTCCGGCGCCGTGCTGGCCATCTGTCCCCTCCAACACGGGGATGGCCGAGATGATAACGGACCGATCTCCATGGGCAGGGACCGTCATTTCAGCAGCCAGGCTTTCCCCATCCTCCCGCGAGCCGGGAAATGCGACCGTTATGCGGTGCCGGTGGCCTTGCCGCTCAGACTCCAGGGTTACGTGTTCCTGGCCTCCGTGGCGGGTCCGGCTCCTGCGCCGGTCCTGACGACCATCTTTTACTTCGAACAGGCCGGCAAAATCCGTGTCGGCAAACAATTCGATACGGCATAGCACAGGCGTCCGGGAGTAGTTGTGGACGGTAACAGTCTCCACCAGACCTGTCCCCAGCTTGCGGTCGCGCTCAATCAGCAACGAGGTGTCGGCATGGTCATGTCGAAGCGGCCTTCCGATGAAGACGCCGTGGAAAGGTTCGGGAGTCGTAGCAGAAAGCGCTTCGACATGTAGACCGTTCACCGTAAGGTTCCAGTCGCTGATAAACCGGGTGTCCTGGAAGAACACGCCCTGCGGCTTGCTCGCTGCCATGTCACCATTGGCAGCCGAAACGCAGAATGACGTCCCCTGGACCAACGTCACGGCTCCGGGACCAGCGGAGCCCGCAAAGTTGTCCACATTCCGTCCGGCCATCTTGGGCTTCTTCTTTCGCAGCTGAATACCGTGAAGATCACACCTATATCCAAAACTATGGAACAGCCGCACGACGCCCGGCAAGGGGCATCTGGACCCTCCCCTGTCCCGAGATAGCGGAAGCCTAACGGGGCCAATACGCCGCTCCTGCGGTCGGCGCCAAATGGCCGTCTGCTCGGTCAACCCAAAGGCCGGCGGAAATAGCCGTTGTTCGACTTGTTTATCGGACCCGAATAGACTTCGCTCACTTGCACTTTCGGGTGCCATTTGGATTTCAAAATGTGGGGGAACAATTGAAAATGCTGGTGCGGGCCAAAACGTTGGGGCCGGTAATCATGGCTGTGATATTGGCGCTGTTGGCCATGATGACGGTGCCGGCGGCCACCGCGGCAGGTGGCGCCAGCATGGGCGGCACAGTGTCCGGGCTGCAGAAAACCATTCAGCTCACCGCCCCGGCGTCACCGCTGGCGTTCGCCGACGTTCCGCCGGGCACCCCGTTCGAGACGGAGATCAACTGGATGGCCGGCCAGGGCATCAGCACGGGGTGGCTGGAGCCTGACGGCACCAAGACTTACCGGCCGCTGAATCCGGTGAACCGTGACGCGATGGCTGCGTTTATGCACCGGCTCGCGGGAAAACCGGATTTCTCGCCGCCGCCCGTCTCGCCGTTCGCGGACCTGGCGCCGGGTGACATGTTCTACAAGGAAATTGTCTGGCTGTCTGCCCGGTACATCTCCACCGGCTGGACGGAACCTGACGACAGCAAGACGTTCCGCCCCAGCCAGCCTGTCAGCCGCGACGCCATGGCAGCGTTCATGTACCGGCTGGCCGGCAGGCCAGCGTTCGATCCACCGGCAGTATCGCCGTTCGCCGACGTAACCAAAGACAACACCTACTATCACGAAATCACGTGGCTGGCGGCCCAGGACATCGCCACCGGCTGGCCGGAAGTGGACAGGACTAGGACGTTCCGCCCGCTGCAGCCAGTGAACCGGGACGCCATGGCGGCGTTCATGTTCCGCTTCAACTCAAAGTTCAGCGCCGTATAACCCCACCCAACTAGGTCGCAGTTAATGTCGTTATGAGCGCTCATAACGACATCTACTGCGACCTAGTTGGGCAACATGACCAACCGGTAGGCCGAAAGAGATTGAACAGCCTCGGACGTCGGATATGCGCAAGCTCTGACTTCCCACGATGTCCTTGAAAGGCCACATGTGACGACATACATTGTCCGACGCAAACGTATTTCCTGCTTCACATAGGCAATATCTTCGCCCCAGCAGGCTGCCAAGCCGTCATTCCTATGGTTTGTCTGCCACGCCTTGCAGAGTGGGTACAAAGATCGTGGCATTATTGGCTCAAATTACGCTCGGGTTAGAGTCGCGCGGCCAAGGGTGCTGCGTGAATTCGGGCGTCTGTCTATTGATTCTGAAGAAGTGGTGGGGAACTTGAAGAAACAGTCCATCGGCCTCGGCGCCATTTTGTTCGTCAGTACGCTTGCCGTGTCGTCATGCGCCGCGGTGGGAGCGCAGTCGGCTCCTGAGACTTCCACAGCCGCCGGCACTTCGGCATCCGCCGTTTCTCCAACTCCGTCCACAGAGCCTTCGATCTCAACGTCATCCAGGGCCTCCTCCAGCAGCTCGCCGTCTAGTGGGCAATCTTCGGCAGCAGCCGACAGCAAGACCCCTGAAACCGTGGCTACGGAAAAGGCGGGCTCCCCCCTCACACTGGCGGACTTCTTCCGGCCCTCAAGCGATTGGACGGAAAATCGCTTCGATGTCGCTGACAAGTCCGACGTCTCCGGGATCTCCACAGAAATATCTAATGCCTACGAAGACGGTGCCGACACGCTGGAGCTACGCCTCGCCAACAACTTCGATCAGCTCAGTTTTCGCGTAGGGCAGGCCAATAACTCAACATCGTCCGAGCAGACACTGATAGTCAAGGTTTTAGGCAATGGAAAGCAGCTAGACGTCTACCGTGTTCCGTTCAATACCGTTCAAGAGGTTTCGATTCCCATCAAGAACGTTAATGCTGTCAAGGTTCGTATCTATCTGGATAGCGAAAAACGCCGCGAAAATGGTTCTGCTGTGGCTGTGATTTCGAATGTGACCGTGGAGTGACCGAACCGATAGAAGGATCCAGTCCACGCGAGACACCGCGAGGTCTTTTCAGGTGGATCTCGGGGCCCTTTGCTGCAAAGGCCCTAACCACTATCACCGTCGTCGGGACCTTGGCTGGCGTGGGCAGCTTTTTCATCGACCTGTGGGGATCACCAGGTCAGCAGGCTCCGCCGTCGGCAACCTCACCCGCGCCCGCGCCGCGGAGCGTCTCAAACGGTGCCGCTGCCCTGCCTGAGACTCCACCACCTGGCGACGGCGCGATTCGAGCCGGTGATTGCCTCACGGCCGCAGGAATGACCATCGGGTGCCATGCGAGTCACGTTGCAGAAGTTTTCGCCACGGATGGCAACTGCACGCCGGAAGACTTGGTCAAGTTCACCGGCGGCATCTTCAAAGTGGACGTCCTCCGAAGTGATTTGGAAATCAAGCATGTGGCCTCAGTAGAAGCCTGCGCTGTTATCGTACCGCCGGAGCTGGCCGCGTCCGGTTCCATCCGGAATCTGCTTAGCACGGAGGACCACCCCGCCTTGCGTCAATGCAGCAACAGACTCACTGGCAGGGTACTTGCATGCGACCAGGTTCATACAGCGGAGGTTGTTTTTGCCGACCCAGACCCGGGCGTTAGCGCCGTGAGCTGCATAGACAAGGCCAACGAGTACATGGGAGGGTCCTGGTCCAGGCACGCCCAGAAGCTTGACATCGTGACCGCCACCTCAGGACCATCGGTGACGTGCTCTGTGCAGGCAAAGGGCGCAAACGCGTTGGTGGGGTCCCTGCGAAACCTGGGTACAACGGCTCTCCCGCTCGGCCCCTTAGACTGACCACCTTCCCGACAGACGGTTGCGTGCACCTCCAGCGCCGTCTAACCCACCCAACTAGGTCGCAGTTAATGTCGTTATGAGCGCTCATAACGACATCTACTGCGACCTAGTTGGGCACGCGAAGCAGGAGGGGACGCGCTTAGACGTACCCGTCCACAATCGCGGCCGCGATCTCCTTGTACGCGCGGCGGGTCTCCGGCTTCAGCACGTCCAGGGTGACCAGGTCGCCGTCGGCCACTCCGCGGTCGTGCGGGACGGCGATGAGCTGCCGGCAGATGCCGGAGAGGTGTTCCTCGATGGCGTCCTTGTCCACGCGGGAGGAGACCTCGTCCTTGTCCGTGATCACCACGATGGCATTGCGTGCCAGGTCCTCGTAACCATGGTGGGCCAGCCACTGCAAGGTGCTGCGGGCACGCTTGGCGCCGCTCACCGCGTAGCCGGCGGCGATCACCAGGTTGTCCGCGGACTGCAGGATGCCGCTCATGGCGTTGTGGGTCACGCCGGTGCCGCAGTCGGTCAGGGCCACGGAGTAGTAGCCGGAAATGAGCTTGCGGATGCGCAGGTATTCCTCGGCCGTGAGCGAGTCCGAGACCTCCGGGTCCTGCTCCCCGGCGATCAGGTGCAGCCGCCCGGCGTGGTGCATGTAGCGGGCCAGGGCCGTCAGGGAATCGACGGAGTCGATGTTCTTGAGCAGGTCCGTGATGGTGCGCGGGCTGGCCTGCTGGTAAATGCCCTCGCCCAGGGCCCGCTCCACGAGGTCGCCCGAGTCGGGGTTGGCGTCGATGGCGCAGGGGGCGTCGCCGCGGTATTCGGCGAGGGTCAGGCCCACGCCCACGGTGGTGGAGGTCTTGCCGATGCCGCCCTTGAGGCTCAGCACCGCGGTGTTGTAGCTGCCCTGGAGCTGGCGGGAGATCCGCCGGCCCAGCTCATCCTCTTCGCGCTGCCGGGGGCCGGGGCCCAGGTTGATGGCCCCGCCGGTCATGGCGAAGAGCGCGCCGCGGAAGCCGCCCCGGGGTCGCGGCTTCTGTTGGCGGACGAAGGAACCAGGCGAGGTGATGAAGTCGGGCACGGGAGCGTCCGCTGCCGCCAGCTTCGCGGCCTGGCGGGTGGCCCCCCGCGGAGCGGGTACAGCGGCGGGAACGGTGTCAGGAGCACTGTCGGCTGCGGGAACGTACGACGGCGGCGCGCTGGGTTCCGCGGGGACGGAACGGCGCGAGGTGGCGGGCTGGGAGGTGCCGGGCTGGGAGGCGGGCGGGGCAGGAACCGGAGCCGGGACTGCGGCGGGAGCCGCCGAGGGGGCTGCCGGTCCGCCGGACTCTTCGGCCTGCGCGTCGGCGACGGCCGCGGCTTCGGCCCAGGAGCTGCGCCGGGTGGGCGCGGCGGTGCGGCTGTTGTTCGGAGTGGCGGCGGAGGGCATGGTTCCTGTCCGGGCATCCGCAGATGCACCGGCCGGGCGACGGAGGTCGCGGCGGCGGCGCGTATGCGACTGCCCTGCGTTGGATGCAGTGGCTCGGTCGTTCTTGTCGGCCGATTCAGGCATGTTTGTCCCCCAGGACTGTCGGCAAAGCTTGCAGCGGCGCTTAGGGCTTCGGTCAAACAGTAATTCTAGGCGCTGACGGACCAAAGTCTGCCACATGGACAGGGAGAGACACCGCACACAGTTGCCGGGCAAGGGTGGGAGCTTTACATTGAGGCATGGCCAACTCCCCCGAACACGAGCGCGTCCTGGAACTTCAGGACCACATCATCGGCACCGAGAATGTTGCCGAGTTCCTCCAGCGCCTGTCCATCATGGCGGCCGCCGCGCTGAGCCGGGCAACGTCCAGCAAGGTGGAGTGCGGAGTGACGCTGAAGCGCCGGCGGCGGACCTCCACCGTGGCCGGGAGCAGCCCCAAAGCCGTCCTTCTGGATGAGATTGAACAACGCATCGGAGACGGCCCGTGCATCGAGGCGCTCCGCATCAAGGCACCCGTGCTGCTGGGCAACGTCAACACGGATCCTCGCTGGCCTGCCTACCGCGAGGCGCTGGTGGCCGAGGGATGCCAAGGGACCCTGGGCGTGCCGCTGGAACTTGGCGAGGATTCGGCCGCCGCACTGAACTTCTTCGCTTTCTCGTCCGGCGTCTTCACGGACGACGTCATCCAGGAGGCGGCGGACTTCGCCGGTCTCGCAGGCGGCGCCGTGAGGCTGGCGGTCCGTCTCGGTACAGCGCAGTCACTGGCGCATGACCTGGCCGCCGCGATGGAAAGCCGCACCTCCATTGACCTCGCCTGCGGGGTGATCATGGGCCAGAACCGCTGCACCCAGGCCGAGGCGATGGCCATCCTCACGAAGGTGTCCAGCAACCGCAACCAGAAGCTGCGCATCGTGGCGGAGGAGATGCTCGGCAACCTCGCTGGCGGCGAGGTCCACACACACTTCGACCCCGCCTGACCCCCAGCGCCTCGGGCCTAGTCTCCCGCCTTCACCTGCGGTCCGGCCAGCCGCTCGGCGAGGCCGGCCAGAAGTATGCTGATCCCCTGGTCCAGCTCCGCCGCGCCGTCGTAGTCCGCCAGCACGGGCGCCAGCTTGCGGAGGTGGCGGAATTCGCGCGACGGGAGCCTATGAAGGCCTAGCCGGAGCAACGCCACGTTTTCCTCCGGGTCCACGATGAACTCCTGGAGTTCATTCAGGATGTGGCCATACAGGAATCCGTAGTAGGCGCGGTAGACGTGCAAAGCGTCGTTGGGCGCAAAGCCTGCCTCGATCAGCAGGCCAAGAATCTGCTCCAGCGGGCGCAGCGTGCCCAGCGGCCGCAGGCCAAGCGGCGTTGACAGCGGGCGCGTCACCAACAGTGGCACAACATTGGGATGCCGGAGGGCCAGGAGCCGCAGGTCGTGGGCGATCCTGCGCAGCTGGGCCTGCCAGTCCGGGTCCTGCGGAAAGATTTCCAGCTCGTTCAGAACCAGCTCGGTAATCCCGTCCAGCAGATCCGCGCGGTTGGTCGCATAGCGGTAGAGACCCATGGGATCCCTGTCCAAGGCTTGGCCCAGCCTCCGCATGCTGAGGGCCTCCAGGCCCTCGTCATCCACCAGTTTGAGTGCCGCCTGGAGCACCACCTCACGGTTAAGGCGCTTTCTGGAGACTGCGTCCTGCGGGGCTGTCATGGTGGTGATCCAGTTCTCTTTGAATGGCCGCCAAATGGCCGAGTTCGGCCAGCCAGCTATTGCTTAACCCGTAGTCTACGCCTAGAGTCTACGGTGTAGATACATACGGAGGAACCTTAATCAGGGCCACGGGATGCATCGCACCACTGCCGCTACGATCAGGGCGTGGACCCGCTTCAGGCCCTGTGCGCGGCTCTGAAGTGCAGCCGCTGTAGCCACATGGCGGCACATGATGCACGGTACGGAAAAGAGCCAGGCATGGCCGTTTCACATTTTGACCGCTTCCTGAGTGAAGCCACCGCCCCGGACCAAGACGGCGACTTGTCACTGCGGAAGGACCAGCTTTACGGCTTGTACACCAGCTGGTGCGTGCTCAACCACTCCACCCCGGCACCCGCGGCGGACTTCTGGTCCGCGATGAGGGACCACAGAATACGGTCTTCAGACAGCGGCCTGCGCATGACCGGGCCCGCTGCCGCGGACTACATCCTGGCCACCTACCCGGTCTTGGTCTAGCCGGCGTCCGGGGCAGGAAAGCAGCCTCCCCGGAGCAACGGACCCTAAAGGGCCGGTTCGGGAGTCAGCCTTGGGGGCTGACTCAGGAACCGGCCTTTTCCATGCCCAAAGAGCAGCAGCCCGGCGCGTCCTTCCGGCAGCCCACGCCCCTTCAGGAAGTGACGCCCTTCAGGGGTTCGACCGAGCGCCACCAACACGGTCAACCTCGCGGGGCCTTCAGATCCAATAGTAATCATGCTTAGTATTAGGTGAGGATTGCACATATCCCTCCACCGTGCCCCCAGCCGCGGTCTCCCGGAAGGCAGGCAACTAGACATGATTTCGGCCCATCAGAACAGACCGGCAGGCTGGTCAACCCACCGCTTGTTGTCGACGGCGGCACGGCTGGATGAACGCAGGATCAACCGGCAGCTGGCCGGCCTGCGCCTCACAAAGTCCTCTTTCGATGCCCTGGACTGCGTGGAGGAGCTGGGCCCGGCCACCCAGAACTGCCTTGCCGACGAGCTCGGAATCACGGCACAAAGCCTCGGCAAGATCCTGGACCGGCTGAAGGAGCTGGGCCTCCTGACCAAGGAGCGCGGTGCCGGCGACGGAAGAAGCCGGAGCATCCGGCTGACGCAGCGCGGACGGTCGGTCCTGCGCACGGCCGAGGAACTGGTGCGCGGACTCCCCCGCCCCGAACGGGAGGCAGAGCAGAGCCTGCGGCACCATCTGGAACAGCACATAGGCCATCTCACGGAACCCCGGCACGCGACCGGGCAACACCTAGCGGGTCGCGATCGGCCCGCGTAGGTTGGGACCGGAGCGTCAGGGCAGGACGCTCGAGCCGGATGAAAGTGGACCCCGTGGACGCGACCGAACAGATACTGCAGCACTACGAGTCAATCCGCTCAGAACAGGAGGACTTCTACAAGGACCTCCACCAAAACCCCGAACTCTCACACCAGGAACACCGCACCGCCGCCAACGTGACGCGGAGCATGGGTTCCTACGGCTTCCAAACGGAGACTGGGATCGGGGGAACAGGAGTCGCGGCAGTGCTGCAAAACGGCGACGGGCCAACCGTTTTGCTTCGTGCAGACATGGACGCGCTCCCCCTGCAGGAACGGACCGGCGCAGATTACGCAAGCAGTGGCGCGGAACGCTCGTGGCCCTGTTCCAGCCGGCCGAGGAAACGGGCGACGGAGCACGCGGCATGCTCGCCGACGCCCTCTTGGACCGCATCCCCCCGCCCCATGTCGCCCTCGCTCAGCACGTTCTGCCTGGCGTCGCGGGCCATGTCGCCACCCGCTCCGGCCCGGTGCTTTCCAGCGCCGACAGCATCTGCATTACAGTCCACGGCCGAGGCGGCCACGGCTCGATGCCACAGAACACCATTGATCCTGTTGTGCTGGCCGCCATGATCGTGGTGCGCCTTCAGGCAATCATTTCCCGCGAAACCGCGCCCACCGAACCTGCCGTCCTCACCGTGGGGAGCCTCCACGCCGGAACCAAAAGCAACATCATCCCCGACCAGGCAGTGATGGAACTGAACCTGCGCACCTACACCGACGCCACCAGGCAGCGGATTATCGACTCGGTCCGGCGCACCGTCCAGGCCGAGTGCGCCGCCAGCTGCTCCCCCAAAGAACCGGAATTCGAGATCTTCGACAGCTTCCCGCTCACCGTCAACGACGAGGCACCGACCAGGCGCGTCGCCGAGGCATTCAGCACTTATTTCGGCGATCGTGCCGGCAGCCTGGGGCTCCAGACCGCCAGCCCTCCAACCGACCCTACGGACCGGAACCGAAGCGCTCGTAACTGCAGCCCTGGCCTGGTTGGGCCCGGATAATTCACCGGGGTCTGGTGGGGCAGGATAATGCCCGGTATGAAAGGTACCGGCAGGACGATCACCTGGCTGACGGCCGCCGTCGTCGTCTCGATCATTTTTGGAAGAGTCTACGTGACCTTTCAGCAGCTCGGGCGCCGAAGCAAACGACGCGCCCGCGGCGACCGCCGCCCAGGTGGAGTTGCTCGTGGCGGAGACGGTTCCGCCCCCGCGCTTGGAGCTAACTCCGGAGAGCGGGATTTTCGTCATCATTTACGGTCCCGACGATCAGCCGGTGTCGGGAACTGCCACCCTCCACGGATCCCTACCCGTGCTGCCCGCCGGAGTGCTCCAAACTGCCAGAACCGCCGGCACGGACGCGGTCACGTGGCAGCCCGAGCCGGGACTTCGGATGGCGGTGGTCGCACGCCCAGCGGGAGGAAAGGTCATCGTAGCGGGCCAATCACTGACACCCTATGAGAATAGGGACCAGATGGTCTTGGTGTTCCTGGCATCCGGATGGCTGCTCAGCATGGTTGCCCTGTCCGCGGGGTACGCCTCAACAGGGCTCCTCATGAGGCGGCGCCCGCCGCCGCCGTGACACCCTCACCCCATGCTCGGAGACGGCACGATCACGCACGAAAAAACTCCAAGAGGGAAAGGCTATTGGCCGGTTCCGGCGGTGAGCTGTAGTGTTCGAGTTGCCGCCGCGCCGTCCCTGACCGGGCGTCTGGGTGCCCGAGCCGTCGTTTGTTCCAGCGCCGCCTCCTGTCCGGGCATTGGTCCCTTGGAAGTTGCCGACGTTGGTCCGGGCGGCCCGGTTGCCCAGATCGATCTGCTTCTGAAGGGCTGAGCCGCCGAAGAACCCGGACACCACCAGCAGCACACACACCAGCACTTTCGTGGAGCGCCCCGGCGAGTAGCGCTTTTTCGGGATAAACGGCTCGTCGTCCGGTGGGGACATCGTCAGATCTTCCGTAAACGACGCCGGGGCCTCCTCATCAGGGACCCCCAGGGGGACCGGGGCAGGCAGTGCCTCGGTGACAGCGGCGTCGTCGTTGTAGTGGCTGCCGGTCTTGGAACTGTTCATGGATTTCCTATTCGTACCGAAGGGCATCGATGGGCCGCAGCTTAGCGGCTTTGTTGGCTGGGTATACCCCGAACACCAGCCCGATGACGGCCGACACAGCCAACGAGAGCCAGACCGTCCATGCCTGTACCTCCGGCTGAACGCCCAGCACCGGAAACGCGCTGCCGGCGAAACCGACCGCAATCCCGGCCACGCCGCCGATCACGGAGATAATCAGCGACTCGATCAGGAACTGCGCCACGATGCTGCCACGTGATGCGCCGATGGCCTTGCGGATTCCGATTTCGCGGGTCCGCTCGGTCACTGTCACGAGCATGATGTTCATGACGCCGATTCCGCCCACCAGGAGGCTGATGGCCGCGACGGCACCCAGCAGGATGGTCAGTGTCTGGGTGGTGTTGGTGGACGTCGTGAGGATCTGCGCCTGGTTCCGGACCTGGTAATCCCGGTTGGTGGAATCCACATGATGGCGGGCGTCCAGGATCATCTGGACCTCGTTCTGCGCCTGGTTCATCACATCCGCGGACGCAGCCTGCACGATGACCGACGCCAGTGTCGGCGCGTAACCGGTGAACTTGTTCTGCGCAGCGGACAGCGGGACCACCACAATGTCATCCGGATCGTTAAGCCCCGAGGAACCTTTGACCGCCAGCACCCCTGCCACGGTGAAGTTCTGGCCGTTCAGTTGAATGCTCTGGCCGACGGCGGACCCGGCGGCCGGCCCGAACAGGTCCGTGGCCACCGTGTTCCCGATGACCGCCACCGGGTTGGCCGCCTGCTGATCGGCATCGGTGAAGAGCGCCCCTGAGGCGACCGTGCTGTTGCTGATGTCAAAATACGACGACGTGGTCCCCAGGAAGCTCGCCACGGAGTGTGTGGCACTGGTGTACGTTGCGGTGACGCCCTGGGCCTGGACGATCGGCGCTGTCCGGGCCACATCGGGAGCGAGCACAGGATCGGTGAGCGCGTGTTCGTCGTCGACCGTGAGGTTGGTGCTCCGGGTGCGGCTCGCGCCGCTCTGGCCGCCCGTGGCGCGTCCGCTGACGCTGGTGGACCGGCTCACCGTCAGGACGTTGGTTCCAAGCTTGCCGATCTGGGCCTTTATGTTGTTGCTGGTTCCTGCCCCGACCGCGAGCAGGATGATGACAGCGGCGATGCCAATGAGGATACCCAGGGTGGTCAGGATGGAGCGCATCTTGTTGGCGGCCACCCCGGAGAGGGCGAAGCGCGCGGATTCGAGGAGATTCACGGCGCCACCGCAAGGGTCCGGCCGTGAACGGGCTGCTGCCGATCATCGGAGATGATTCTGCCGTCCTGCATCCGCACGACGCGGCCGGCACGCTCTGCGACGTCCATTTCGTGGGTGATCATCACGATGCTCCGTCCCGAGGCGTGCAGACTCTCGAACAGGTCCAGGATTTCCGACGACGACCTCGAGTCGAGCGCCCCGGTTGGCTCATCTGCCAGCAACAGGACCGGGTTGGTCACCAATGCACGCGCGATGGCCACCCGCTGCTGCTGACCGCCCGAAAGCTGCGAGGGCCTGTGGCCTGCCCGGCTGGACAGCCCCACGGTGTCGAGCATCGCGAGAGCCCTGTCGCGCCGCTCGTGCCGGCCCACCTTGGCATAGGCCAGCGGCATGGCCACGTTATCCACGGCCTTGGTACGGGAAATGAGGTTGAAGTTCTGGAACACAAAACCGATCTTGCGGTTACGGATCTGCGCCTGCTGGTATTCGTCCAGTTCCCGCGTGTTGATTCCGTCCAGCCGGTAGCTACCGGCAGTTGGCGCGTCCAGGCAGCCGATGATGTTCATCATGGTTGACTTACCGGAGCCTGAGGCCCCGATGATCGCGACGAAATCGCCACGCTCAATGGTGATGTCCACCCCGTCAAGGGCCCGCACTTCCGCCTCACCCTTGCCATAGACCTTGCTGACTCCGGAAAGTTCGATCACCGCAGCCATCTTCTACTGACCGCCGTTCCGGGCGCCGCCGCCACGGGTGGTGCCGGTATCCAGGGTGCTGGCTCCGAAGCCGCCGCCGGTGGTGGTGCCGGTATCCAGGGTGCTGGAAATTGCCGGAAGCTCTATCTGGTCGCCGTCGGAAAGACCGGTCAAGACCTGGGTGCGCCCGTTGGCGCTGATCCCGGTGGTGACCGTCGCCGGCGTCGGCGTCCCGGTTTTCATCAAATTCACGGTCTGCCTGGAACCGTTGGTGGTGATAGCCAGGCTGGGCACCACCAGTGCGTTGGCAACAGTAGCCGTGGTGACGGAAATGTTGGCGCTCTGGCCAAGCCGCAGAGTGGCAGGCGGGTTGTCGATGGACACCGTGACAGGGTAGGTCACCACACCGTTGGTGGTGCTGGAGGTCTGCGCTATGGACACCACCTTGCCCGTGACGGGCGCGGCCGCGGGGTCCTGGGGCAGCGCGGGAAAGGTGAAGCGCGCTGTCTGGTTCGGTTTCATGTTGGTGATGTCAGATTCCGAGAATCCGGCCACGACCTGCAGGTGGGCGGTATCGCTGATGGTTACCAGGCCGGCGGATGCGGACGCTGCGGAAGAGGAGGACGCCGCTGAGGAAGAGGCGGAGCCGGCATTGCCGGCGGTGGAAGCGGATCCTGATCCGGAGGAGGTCCCCGCCAGGGCACCCACCGTCGCGCTGACCGCGGTGACGGTGCCGGCCACGGGGGACGTCAGGTTGCAGCCCGCAACGTTTGTCTTTGCAGTTTCGACGGCAAGTTGGGCGCTGGTGGCGTTGGTACCGCCGCTGAGCCCGCCGTGTTCTGGGCATTGCCCAGCGCAGTGGTGGCCGAGGCGACCTGTTGTTTGTCCTTGAGTTGCGTCGACGCGGCCTGGTTCTGCGCCTGGCTGAGCGAGGACTGGTCCTTGGCCAGCTGGTTCTGGGCTGCAAGCACCGGGTCTGCCCAGTTGGCAGGCTTCGGATTGGGCACGGCCAGTGCCTGTGCCGCCGCCACGGCAGCGTTGTCGGCGTCCACGGCCTTTTGCGCTGCTGCCACGGCGGAAGCCTGTTGGGATGCATCCAGGCCGGCGGTCTGCTGGGCGTTGACCAGGTTTTGGTTAGCCGAGGACACCTGCCCCGCGGCAGACACCTGTTGCTGGTTTGCCTGCGCCGTTACCGCGTCCAGCTGCGCCTGAGCGACATTGAGGGCGTTTTGGGCATTGGTGGGATCGATGGAGAGCAGCAGCTGGCCGGCCGTGACCTGCTGTCCCAGCACCGCCCCCACGGACAGGATTGCGCCTGTGCAGTTCTGGGCGTTCACCACAGTGGTGGACTGCGGGGCGACGTTGCCCGAAGCTGTGGCCACTGAGGAGACATCAGCTTTTCCCACCGTAACCGTCCGCGCGGCCGCCGCCGGGGTGTTGGAACCCGCGGCTGTGGCCGTCAGGTAGGTGCCCGCGCCGAGCGCCAAAATAGCGGCGCCCAGGCCCAGGTTGATAACAAGGGTTTTGGAGGTCATGGCTGCACCGTAAGAGGTGGACCTGAATGAATCCATTAAATGGTTGGGAGGGGGCCGATACCGTAGTTGGGCAGCAAAGCAGCGAGACATACGGAGCCCCCAGAGTCAGGCCGTCCCGGGGCTCTCCTGATTCGCATCAGTCGCCATGGGACGAGTGTTTCGCTCACCTGGGCACCACAGCACACCACCATGTGAGCCCCGCACCAGGACCCCATTCGCCGGGGCTTCCTGCCGTCCGGAACCGTTTGGTCATCCCGAGCAAGTATCATGTGCACGTAGCCGGACAGCCAGGCCGGACCATTCAGCAGCTGCCACATCAGATCCGCGGAAGCTACGGCTGTATCCGAGCCGGCCCGAACCGCGGCCGGTGCACGCACGACGCATTCACAAGGTGCCATGGACTCATCAATTCTGGCCCTCAACATCGTTGACGGGCCTCTGCTCTTCACGGTGTACGCGCTGAGTGCTGTCAGCGGCGTCCTCCTCCTGCTGCGCCGCCCGAGACGGCTGCTGTCGGCGTCGGTCCTCACGGCTGCCACCGGGGCACTGGTGGGAACCGCGACTTTGCTGGTCACGGAGATTTTGATGCACGCCTTTGGCGGCCCGCTGGGATGGCACGTGCGGGCCTGGGTGATCGCGTTCTTCGCAGGCCTAGGGCTCTGTGCCGTGGCCTTTCGGAAATCCGGACGACGTCGGAAGGCACTTGCGTGCGCTGCGGCCCTCAGTTTCGCGGCCACCGCTACACTCGGGATCAACGCCTATTACGGGCTGCACCCCACCGTCGCATCATTCCTGGGCATCTCCCTGGCCCCGAAAATTAATCTGGATCCCGTCCAGCCCCACACCCCGTCCCCGCATCAGGTGCCTCTGTGGCAAAGCTGGACGCCGCCGGATCAGCTGCCCGAAAAGGGGACCACCGCCCAGGTTGACATTCCACCCACCAGGTCCGGGTTTAGTTCGCGGCCGGCAGGGCTGTACCTCCCGCCGGCGGCGCAGGCTCCCAACCCGCCGGCGCTTCCCCTCGTGGTCATGATGATGGGACAACCCGGCGATCCGGACCCGCAGTACGTCGGATCCGTGCTGAACAACTACGCCGCACAACACCAGGGACTGGCTCCGATCGTCATCGTTGCAGACCAGCTCGGGGACCCCTACACGGACAACCTGTGCCTCGATTCCCCCGTCCACGGCAAGCCTGAGACCTTCATCAACCGCGACGTCGTGGACTGGGCCCGCAGCCACCTGAACATCATTGACGACAGGAAATCCTGGACCATCGCAGGCTATTCGCACGGCGGCCAGTGCGCCATTTCCTTCGCCGCCAAGTACCCGTCCATCTGGGGCAATGTCCTGGACATATCCGGGGAGGAATACCCGGGAGCGGAGGAGCCTGAAACCAACCTCCGCGAAATCTTCGGCGGCAACCAGGCGGCCTATGACGCCCAAAAACCGGTTAACATCATGAAACGGCAGCGGTATCGCGATATGGATGCCATCTTCACGGCAGCCACCGACGATCCCGCCTACCGTGACGCCGCCGGACGCGTCGCGGCCGCCGCCTCCGCCGCAGGCATGACCGTCACCTACTACGAGGTTCCCAACGGGGGCCACGTCATTGGTGCCCTGAACGGCGGCCTTAACAAGGGGTTCGCGGTGCTCTACCCGCGGCTCGGGCTGTCGCAACCGGATGGGACTGGATAGCTCTGGATGGCCCCGAAGTAACCTTGAGTGAATCTTGACCGTACCTTGGCAGCGACTTGAGGGTGCTCCGCGAGACTTTTTCCAACGGAGCCGGACAAGGCCCCGAAGGTCAGCGGCTACCGCCGCACTAGTCAAGGGGAAGTTCAAATGAGCAAAGTCACCGGACGCAAGAAGCGCATCATCATCACCACCGCCGCACTGCTGGCCGTCGGCGGCGGCGCAGCCTTCGCCTACTGGACCGCCACCGGCACCGGCAACACCACCACCACCGCCGGCAGCTCCACCAACTTCACCATCACCAGCACCGTCGCCGGCGATCCGCTCTCTCCCGGCGGCCCCACCCAAACGGTCACCTTCACGGTCACCAACCCGGGCACCGGCGTCCAGAAGCTCTCCACCGTTGCCGCCACCGTGGCCACCACCACCGGCGCGGCCTGGACCGCCGTCGCCGGCTGCTCCGCTGCTGACTTCGCCGTCGGCGACCCGACGTTCACCGTGACGGAGATCCCCGCCAACGGCACTGTCGTCGGCACCGTCACCCTCCAGATGATCGACCGCCCCGGCGTCAGCCAGGACGGCTGCAAGAACGCCACGGTTCCCCTGCACTTCGTCGCAAGCTGAAGGGGTAACGCGCTGACGTTCCTCCTCAGTACCGTCACCTTCATCCCCCAATGGTGAACGTGGCACCCCCAACCGCCCCCTGAGCCAACGAGAAGGTCCGTATGTCCGGCAGGCGCAACACCAGCTCCCCCGAAGCCCCCCGCGGCTTTCGGCGGGAGCTGGTGTTGTTTCGCCGCTCGTTCGGCCGCGGAACCGTCGCCGCTTTGGCACTGTTTGTGGTCGCCACCCTTTTCGGCGCCACGGCTGCTTCGGCCTACTGGCCGGCCATCGGAACGGGAAGCACGACGGCGGCAGTCGCCACTCTGGCCCCGCCCACCAACGTGACGGTCCCCGCAACCAGCGCCTCGAACGTCTCGGTCGCCTGGACGGCGTCCGCCGGAACGCCTGCACCGACGGGCTACTACGTCACCCGGGTCACCGGCGCCACCTCCATGCTGGCCTGTGGCAGCAGCCCCGCTGCGCCCATCACCGGCACTGCCTGCACGGATACGTCAGTCCCCGAGGGCACCCACAGTTACGTCGTCACCGCCGTCCACCGCTCCTGGACCGCCGTCAGTGCGGCCAGCGGAAACGTCACCGTGGACAACAGGGACACCATCAACTTCATCGTCCAGCCCGCGGCCATTGTCACCGCCGGCTCATCCCTGCAGTCCGTCACGGTGGAGCTGAGGACAGCCCTCGGGCTCAAGCTTCTGATGCCCGGAGTCCAGGTGACCATCAGCATCGGCAACAACCCCGCCGGGGGCACCCTCGCCGGGACACTCACGGCCACCACCAACATCTTCGGCGAGGCCACGTTCACCGGCCTGTCCATCACCAAAGCCGGCACCGGCTACACCCTGTTGGCATCCAGCCCCGGCTACTCCGGCGCTGTCAGCACTCCCTTCACGGTCACGGCTGCCGCCGCGAGCAAACTGGCCATCACCACCCCCACGAGCATTGCCGGCACCGCGTCAGCCACCGCCAACATCGGAGCCATCACGGTGGAACGCCAGGACACCTACGGAAACCCCGTCATCACGGGCAGCACCACCGTCACCCTGGCATCGAACTCTGCCGGTACCAAGGTCTTCGCCGCAACAGCTGGCGGCGCAACCATCACCACGGTGACCATCGCGGCAGGGTCCTCCTCGGCGTCGTTCTTCTACGGCGACACCAAAGCCGGAACACCGAACATAACCGCCACCACCGCGGGACTGACCGCCGTTTCGAAGCCTGCCACGATCACCGCGGCGGCAGCCTCCCAGCTCGTTTACGGCCAACAGCCCACCAGCACCACCAAGGGGACCATCATCGCCCCGCCGGTCACGGTTCTTATCCTCGATCAGTTCGGCAATCAGACGCTCAGCGCTGCGAGCGTCTCCATCGCCAAGACTGACCACGGCAACAACATGACCGGCTTGCTGACCAAGACAGCCGTCAACGGTGTAGCGACGTTCAGCGATCTCGCGATAACCGGCAAGAACCCGGGCATCACCCTGACGGCGAGCAGCACAGGACTTTCGTCAGTCGTCAGCACCCCGTTCGACATCAGCTGAACCGGCCACCTGGCCCCGGCGTGACAGGTATATACGGCACCACCTCGCACCGTTCCTGAACGAGGACTTTATGCCCGCCATCAGCGTGGGACGCGGAGTGCCTGGTCGCATTCATCGTCAACGTCGTCATCCTGTGGTCGAATTGGAGACAGCCATGGAACCGACACCATCACGCAGGCGGCCAGGGGCCGCGCGCATCGCCGCAGGGTTGCTGACGCTCCTGTCGGCGGCCGTGACCGCCTGCTCAGAGCCGGCCCCGGCGTCCTCGCTGCCGTTGACCCAGATCCAGGACATCACCCTGCCCGGGGCAGCGAGCAGGCTGGACTACCAGGCCATCGACTCGGGAGCGAAGCGGCTTTACATCGCCCACCTCGGCGACGGCACCATCCATGTGGTCGACCTGGACAACGGCACGGTAGCAGGGACCGTGCCCGGAACACCTTCGGTCCACGGGGTCACCCTCGTGGCCGACCGGCACATTCTCCTGGCCGCTGTCTCGGGAACGAACCAAGTCGCGGTCATCGACACCAATACCCTCACGGTGAGCGCCCGGGTGCCGGCTGGCACGACCCCGGACGGGATCGCCTACGACCCGGTCCACGGAAAGGCCTACGTCTCAAACGAACACGACCACGCCGAAACGGTGATCGACCTCTCCACGACCACGGCGAAGGCCCCGGTCGAGATCGGCGGGGAGGCCGGCAACAGCGTCTACGACCCAGCCAGCAGGACCATCCTGGTCAATGTCCAGGACCGCAATGAACTGGTCACCATCGATCCGGCCAACGACACGGTCACCGGCAGGATCCCGGTCCCGGACTGCGCCAGTAACCACGGCCTCTACGTCGACGGGGAAAGCAAGCTCGCCTTCATTGCCTGCGAGGACAGCGCGAAGCTCCTGGTCCTGGATCTGCAAACCAAACAGGTCACCGCACGGTTCGACACCGGCGAGGGCCCGGACGTGCTGGCCTTCGATCAGGGCTTGCACCGACTCTACGTCGCCTCGGAGTCAGGCGTCGTCAGTGTGTTCGACGAACAGAACCGCACCCTGACGCCCAAGGCATCCGGCAAACTCGCCGACAACGCCCACACGGTAGCCGTAGACCAAGCCACCCACCGGGTCTACTTCCCCCTGGAAGACATCGACGGGCACCCGGTACTTCGCATCATGGACGCCAAGCAATGACCTCCGGGGACGAACCAGCTCGGGACGACGCCTCCGTCGCCGGGCCGTTCCGTCGAAGCTTCGAGTGATTGCGAGCGCAGCCGGGTATGGAGCGGGACGGTTGGCCCCATACCCGGCGGCCCGCTAAGGGCTATCCCGTCATGTCAGGGGGCGCCGCGCCCCCTGGCAGAACGTCAGAAGGCATGCCCGGGTCTCAGCCGTGCGTGGGTTCGCCGGTGATGCGGTGGTCGGCGTGGTTGATGGTTTCGCGGATAAGCCGGACGAGGTGTCCGTCATGGAGGGAATAGATGACGTGGCGGCCGTCTTTGCGGGTGTCAACCAGCCCGCTGAGCCGGAGCTTCGCCAGATGCTGGCTCGCCACGGTCCGCGGCACACCGGCCGCGGCCGTGAGCTCCGTGACGGTCTTGGGGCCTTCGGCGAGCTGCCAGAGCAGGTGCAGACGCGTCGGTTCGGCGAGCATCCGCAACGTGCCGGCGGCGGTTTCCAGCAGCCGTGGTCCCGGGGTGACCGGGTGAACCAGGGACGGGTGCTCAGGGGCGCGATCCGGTGCGCTGCCGGGCTGACTGCTCAACGCTCTGCTCCCTCTCCGCCGGTTCCGTGGCAGCTGCGGCATCGTGCCGCGGCCAGGACAGGAATGCACCTGCACTACCTATCATCGCAATAATTGTCAGCGCCAGCGCAGCCCAGCCCAAACCGGCCACCGAACCGACCCACCCGGCCAACGGATAGGTCAGGATGTAGCAGGCGTGGGAGAAGGAGAACTGAGCCGTGAACACGTACGGGCGGGTCTCCTCCGTGGACGCATCCCGCAGCAGCCGCGAGGACGGTGTGAGGATTGTGGAGTTCGCGGCCCCGAGCAGGAACCACAGGCCCAGCAGCAGCCACCACCCCGTCCCGGGGACACCCAGCAACGTCAGCGCTGTCGCGCCGGCCAGGACCAGCGGAATGCTGGCGGCGCCCGTGAGCATCACTGCCCGGTCCCCGAACCGGTCCAGAATCCGGGGCGCGGAAAGCGCAACGATCACGGACCCGACCCCGAAGCAGGCCAGCGCCAGCGCCAGGTCGGTGTCCGGCCGGTGCAGGACGTCACGGACATAAACAACAGTGTTGACCAGCACCAGAGCCGTGGGGGCCGCGACCACCAAGTTCAGGGCCAGCAGCGACCGCAGCCGGCCGTTCCGCCAGAAAATCCTGGCACCCAGGGTGGTCCGGTGCCACAGCGAAGTCTGCGGGGCAGCGGAGGCTGTGACCCGCGGCAGGACGGTCATCGCGACCATGAAGGCCGAGAAGAGGAACCCGGCGACGGTGCCGAGAAAGAGGTTGTTGTAGCTGACTACGGTCAGCAGCAGCGCAGCGATGGCCGGGCTGACCAGTGCCTCCATGTCATAGGCCAGCCGCGACAGGGACAGGGCGCGGGTGTAGTCCCGCTCATCTTTGAGGATGGTCGGGATCAGGGACTGGAACGCCGGGGTGAACGTTGCCGACGCACTCTGCAGCAGGAATATCACGACATAGATCTGCCACACATCGGTGATGAACGGCAGACATAGCGCCATCGCGGCCCGGATGAGGTCCGCTCCGATCAGGACCCGCTTCCGCGGCCACCTCGCGACCAAGGCATTGATCACCGGGGCCAGACCCACATAGGCCAGCATCTTGATCGTCAATGCGGTGCCGAGCACCGCGCCGGCATTGCTGCCGGCCAGATCGTAGGCCAGTAGTCCCAGGGCAACGGTCAGCAGTCCGGTGCCGATCAGCGCCACGATCTGGGCGGCGAACAACCGCCGGTAGGTCACATTCAGCAGAACCGACAACATCAAGACCCCTTAAGTGCATATGTGCATGGCTATGCACTCATCATAGACCAGCGGATCGGGTCGGAGGTATTGGCAGTCCTCGCAGGGGTTGCAGTTTGGGCGCTGCCTTGTTCCTGAGTACACGTTTGTGTGAATACATCACCGGCTGTATTTTTGTGCCATGGAAACGCTCACTCAGGCGCCCGTGCTGGCCCGGTTCGGCTATGCGGTCTCGGACCCTACCCGCGCCCGGATTCTCCTGGCTCTCTCAGAGGCACCGTCTTATCCCTCAGATCTGGCAGATTCCCTTCAGGTGTCCCGGCAGAGCATGTCCAACCATCTGACATGCCTGCGGGGCTGTGGCCTCGTCGTTGCCGTTCCGGACGGACGGCGGAGCCGGTATGAACTCGCGGACGCCCGGCTGGGGCATGCGATCAAGGACCTGATCGGCGTGGTCCTCGCGGTGGATGCGGCCTGCTGCGCCCCGGATGGGGAGTGCTTCGCATGACGGCTCTGCTGCACGTACCAAGCCCGGAACGCCGGGCCGTGCTGAGCCTCAGGATCAGGATGTTTGCGGCCGCGACCATCACCTACAACCTCATTGAAGCCGTTGTGGCGCTCTGGGCTGGAGGGGTCGCTGATTCCTCGGCGCTGATCGGCTTCGGCCTGGACTCGGTCATTGAGGTGACTTCCGCGCTGGCCTTGTCCTGGCAGTTTTCCGCCAGAGACCCGGAACGGCGTGAGCAGCTGACCCTCCGGATCATTGCCGTCTCCTTCTTCGCCCTCGCCGCGTTTGTCACGGTTGATTCTGTCCGGTCTCTCACAGGAGGCGGAGAGGCGCAGCATTCGACGCCGGGCATCGTGATCGCGGGCCTCAGCCTGGCGATCATGCCCGTGCTGTCCTGGGCGCAACGCCGTGCCGGACGGGAACTCGGTTCCCGGACAGCTGTGGCCGATTCCAGGCAGACACTGCTGTGCACCTACCTTTCCGCCGTCCTGCTGGTGGGCCTGGTCCTGAACAGCACCCTGGGCTGGTGGTGGGCCGATGCCGGAGCCGCCTTGGTCATCGCCGGTATCGCCGTCCGGGAGGGCATCAATGCCTGGCGCGGCGAAGCCTGCTGCGCCATCCCGCACTCCGGCGACGGCCGTGCCGAAGAGGACGACGACTGCTGCGCCGGGTGCGAATCAGGGAGCAAAACCTTGCCTGTCGAGAAACTACACGGTGATACGTAAGAGGCCCCTGATACAAGTGGTGGCCGCTGAGCATGCGGGTAGCGGCCACTCGTGACGCTGCTGGCCGGCCTTCCTACAGTGGTGCCATGGGACCCGGCAGCAGCCACGGCGGCTGGCTGCCGGCCCCGCAAGGCACCGGGCTTCCGGCGGCAGAGGCTGAGCACCCTGCCTGCCGGAAGCCCGCGGCGCGCGGGCCCCGCGCAGGCACTTGTGAGTAGCCAGGCAGCCAACCAACCGCCAGAACAGCAAACCACCATGTAAGCCCCGGGCGAGGACCACCTTGCCCGGGGCTGCTGCTGTGTGGCCGGCTCCCCAGCCACACATCTGGCAGGGGCGACGGGTAGTGGCACGGACCCCGAGAGACGAGAACAGGTAGTTGACACTCAAGACGGGGGCTGGTTGGCGGCATATGGTCGTGTCGAGGGCTCGTCCTTCAGAGACTGCTCTCGGCGGTAGCTGCGCCAATGCCCGGCACATCGGTGACACCGGGCATTGGCGCGCGGCCAGTCACGGAAATCGCAGGCGGGAAGTAAGGAAAGAGACATGACCCTCACCGCAAATGGCCCCAGGCTAGCGGCATCTGCGGACAGGCACACGCGGCCAACGCGGGCACCGTACGTCCACCAGGCGACGCTCGCCATGAGCACAGAGGCCGACGTCGACGCACCGGGCGCCGCCGTCACCCTTGAGTTGTGCGGGAGCTGGGATCACAGGCCCCCGTGTCCCCTCCCCCACTACGCGCACGCCGAGAGGACAGGCACGGGCGTCACCCTCCGGGTGCTCTTCGCCGCGGAGCCGGAAGACGAAGAAGACGTGCGCCGCCGGATCGACGAGGCGCTCAGCACGGGCTCGGTCACCCGCCCGGACGGCTCGTCAACGCAATGGGAGTTCCGTGGCAGCACATCCGGCGTCGTTGTTCCCTCAGAGGCCGCGCGCGCCCGGCGCCTGGCGGAGGCTGGCTAGACCCGGGCCTTCGTGGACGAAGTGTATTGGTGCCCGTCCGGAGGATTGCAGCGCGGGCAGGGCACGGGCGATGCCTGCCGCCGTCCCGCTCCCGGGGTGGTTGGCATGGGAAATGATGATGTCGCCGGACTTCGACGCATTGATTTCACGGAACACCGTGGCCGGAGGATAAGTGGCGCCCCCGTCGCCGTTGATGCTGAAGGAGACCGGCGTCAGTCCCAGCCTGTGGACTATCGCAATTGCGGTCTCGTCCAGGAAGGCTGTGCCCGGGCGGAAGAACCGGGCGGGTTTGCCCGTGAGGCTGTGAAGGACCTCTTGGTTGGCCATGACTTCGTCGTAAACCTCGGCCGCGCTGGCCGTCCCCGGCACACCGTACGCGCTGCGGCCAGTGACGGACAGCGGAATGTGCCGGGTGCCGTGGTTGCCGAGTTCAAATAGCGGGTTCTCTGCCAGAGCCTTTGCCGTTCCGGGGTTGGCCCGGATCCACCGTGCATTCAGGAAAAACGTTGCAGGCGCACCCGCTCGGCTAAGGGTGTCGATCAGCGCCTGATCCACGCCGTTTCCCCCTCGGCCGCCACAGCAGTCAAACGTCAGAATGGTGCCTGAGGCTCCTTCCGGGAGGCGGACGACGGTCCCCGGCAGCTGAGTCCCCCACAAGGCAGGCGTCCGGCCGGCAAATTCCGCAACAATGTCTTGCCGCCCAGGAATTGGTGCTGACGTTGGTTCAGCAGCCTGCGGCTCCGGGACAGGCGCCGCAGCAAGAGCCACGGCCGGGACGTCCTCCCCAAGCCGGGAATCGCCGCCGGCGACGGTGCATGCGGACAGCGACGTCATGGCCGATCCGAAGAGGAACAGCCGTCGGGGGAATTCCCCCGCGCCCGGCCGGCGGTAATGCCGCATGCCCCGTCCCTTCCGCTCGGCCCTGCTCGGGCGATCCGGAAAATCCCCCCGGAAAAGGTATCGGCCCTCACGCAGAGTTGCATGAGGCGTCATGCCTCTTGAGGGCAAGCTCATCATGCCAAAAACCGGGCGGCCTCGCCATTTGGCGACGCAAGAAGTCGGCATCACGGTGCGGCTCTCCGCCGTTGCAGCGCGTGACGGGTTGTGGCTAGACCCGGAAGAGCGCGGCTGCCACAACGGCGGCGGTGAGGCCCAGGAGAATGCCGAGCAGCACATATCCCTTCCACTTTGGGCCGGAACGGTGCGGGTTGATATCTACGTAGGGCATTACGGGCGGACCTTTACGGGGGCGGGCTTCTTTGCGGCACCGCGCTTGAGGCGGAGCAGCAGGTACAGGGCGGTGAACGGAATGAACAGGGTTCCCATCAGTACGCACAGCGCAAAGGCGTAGTCACTCAGTGCCACGGAATTCCCTCCAGGATGCGTCATTGCATTCGAGGCGGGCCCGCGAGCGCAGCTCTTCGGGCTTGTGGCCGGCAACGAATTGTGGGACCTTATATCGGATCGATCATCACCCTACGCAGGGCAGGCCGAATTTGTCCAACGCAGTATATCTGCGCGGTAAATCCTGTCAACCGGATGCCGGTTTATTTCACGGGGTACCGCACTCAACGTCCCAGTGCCAGAATCACGACGACGGCGGTTGCGGCGGCCAGCGCCGCCAGCCCCGCGTAGGCCAACAGTCGCAGACGCTGCCTCCGTAGCTCGCGTTTTGAATCCCGGGCGGTCAGTCCCCTGGTGTAGTTCCCCATGCCGGTGATGGTACCTGCACAATGTTTCAGGAAAACCAAGTCAAGCGGTTTGTGACGGTGGGCTAGTGGGACCAGCCGTTGGCGTCCTTGATGGGCGGGATAAACGTCGCCCGGGTTTCCGGCGGCATGTTCTGCTGGTCCAGCCAGGATCGGACGGGGTACGGATCATCGGCCACGATGTTCCTCGCCACGAAGCGGCGGATCGCTTCCTTAATGTCCTTAATCATGCACCTACGCTACGGCCCGGTAACTCCTCTAGACAGAGTGGTCTGTACTCGATTTTTCGGGTCCGGAACACTCGTTTTCGGGCAAGCCGGGTACTTGTTTTGCTGGCATCGGGCGTTTCCGGGCGTGTCATCGCCGGCCCGTCAACCCGCGCACGAACGGTGCCTTGCCAAGGGATGTCCGTTCAACGTGTTCAACAACGTGTACGTCCACCCGGGTCGCTACAACGCCGGCCTTGGTGAGCGCGCCGGCTACGGCAGCCCGGACCCCGTCAGTGGAGGCTCCGGGAGCGAGGCCTGCGAGGAGCACGCGAAGCCCGGAAGGCTCCTGAATGACCTGCCAGCCCGCACTCCCGGCTTCATCGAGAACGTGGTGGAACACGTTCGGATGGACACTTACAGTGCCTGCCTTGCCTGGTAGCTGCAGGACGTCCTCGATCCGGCCTTCGATGTCCTCCAGGAGCGTGAAGGCGCGCCCGCAAGGACAGCCTCGTGCGCCCAACCTCACAGTGTCGGACATTTCGTAGCGGATCAGCGGCAGGGTCCGCGAAAACAGGACTGTGACCAGGAGTTTGGCCCCGGTGGTCCCCGGCGGCACGGGCTTCCCGGCCTGGTCCACAGGTTCGATGATCAGCAGGTCCTCGTAGACATGGCGGTTCCGGTACGTGCAGGGGGAGGCGATCCCGGCCGTTTCGGTGGCGGCGTAGACATCGACGGGGGCGCTTCCCCATGCGGCCTCCAGTTCCGAGGCGGTGTGCGGGCTGAGCACTTCGGAGGCGGACATCACGCCCTGCGGCGAGATGCGCAGGCGTCCGGCGCGTTGCTCCGCGGCCAGGGGTTTCAGTGCTGAGGCGTAGCCCACCAGGATCCTGGGCTGGAACCGGTTCAGCGCGGCCACCGTCTCATCCATGGGTGCGGTGACGTCCAGGCGGAGGGTGGGGACGAGTCCGGAGCGCACGGATGCTCCGAGGACGGCGGACTGGTGTGTGGGGATGCGGGAGCTGACCAGGGCCATTTTCAGCGGCCGGGTGGGTCCGGCGGAGATCCCGGCCCAGTCGTTCGCCCGGGCATAGGAGGCCAGGACGGTCGCCCATTCGGTGCGGTTCCAGACGAAGGTTCCGCGCCGGCCAGTGGTCCCGGCCGTCGCTGCAACCCACCACCGGCCCTTCCACGGCCTTCCCGGGTCTCCACCGCGCTCTGTCAGGGACCGCAGATGGTTCTCCAGATCCGCCAGCCTCAGGTCCGGGGTGGTGACGGCCTCGTCGAAGTGGTCCATCAGATCCGCTTTCGTCACGGACGGCAGCTGGTCCAGGGGAGCGTCGTGCAGGCCGGCGTGATGGCGCCGGTAGAACTCCGAGCCGGCGTAGGTTGCGCGGCGCAGTTCCTGCAGGGCGTGTTCCTGGTGGGCGGTGATCCGCGCGGCGTCCCAGTGGTCCCTTCTCCGCCATGCGGCCCGCAGGAACAGCACCCGGGAGATGAGGCGGAGGTCCATGGCGGGTGGCCTAGCGTGTCCCGGCCGGGGCCAGCGGCCGGGTGGCGCGCGCGGCGGTGGCTTCGGGTGCTTCCGGGCGGGGCAGCCTGAGCCTCTTGAGCAGCAGGGCGTTGACCGCGACGAGGAAGCTGGAACCGGACATCGACAGGGCCGCGATCTCCGGGCTGAGCACGATCCCGGCGAAGGCGAAGACTCCTGCCGCGATGGGGAGCGCTATCGCGTTGTACCCCACGGCCCAGCCCAGGTTCTGGCGCATTTTGCGCAGGGTGCCTTTGCCGATCCGCAGGGCGATCGGCACATCCAGCGGGTCCGAGCGCATGAGTACGACGTCGGCCGTTTCGATGGCAACGTCGGTGCCGGCGCCGATCGCGATGCCGAGGTCGGCCTGGGCCAGGGCCGGGGCGTCGTTGACGCCGTCGCCCACCATGGCCACCCGTCCGCGCTGCTGCAGCTCGGCGATCTTCGCCGACTTGTCTCCGGGGAGCACCTCGGCGATGACGGTGTCGATGCCCAGCTGCCCGGCGATCCGCTGGGCGGTGGCTTGGTTGTCCCCCGTGAGCATGACCACTTCGATCCCTGCCTCGTGCAGGGCTGCGACGGCGGCGGCTGCGGTTTCCCTCGCGGCGTCCGCCAACGCGATCACCGCCGCTGCCCGGCCGTCCACGGCGACCAGCACGGCGGTCCTTCCGGTGGCCGCAAGCTCGTCGCGGACCGCGGCCAGCGGGCCGAGGTCGATGCCTTCGTTGGCCATCAGTTTGCGGTTGCCCACCAGCACCCGGTGTCCGTCCACGGTGGCGCCTGCCCCGTGGCCGGGGACATTCAGGAAGTCCGAGGCAGCCAGCACGGGTGCGCCGTGCTCGCGGGCGTGCCGGACCACGGCCGCAGCGAGCGGGTGTTCGGATTCCTGCTCCACCGCGGCAGCCAGCGCCAGGAGTTCGCTTTCGCTCATTCCGTCAACGACGACGTCGGTCACTTCCGGTTCGCCCTTGGTCAGGGTGCCGGTCTTGTCCATCACCACGGTGTCAATCCGGGCGGACACCTCCAGGGCGGTGGCGTTCTTGAACAGGACGCCCCGTTTGGCGCCGAGGCCAGTGCCCACCATGATGGCTGTCGGTGTGGCGAGGCCCAGCGCGTCGGGGCAGGTGATAACAACAACGGTGATGGCGAACAGCAGGGCCGCCTGGACGCCGACGCCGAGGGCGAGCCAGGCGGCGAACGTCACCGTCCCGCCGATCAGGGCCACCAGGACCAGCCAGAACGCGGCCCTGTCGGCCAGCCGCTGGCCTGGCGCCTTGGAGTTCTGGGCTTCCTGGACGAGGGCCACGATCTGCGCCAGGGCGGTGTCGGCTCCGACTTTGGTGGCCCGGACCCGCATCGTGCCGGTGGTGTTGATGGATGCACCGATCACTTCGGAGCCGATGGTCTTGGTTACCGGGAGGCTCTCGCCGGTGACCATGGACTCATCGACCTCGGACTGGCCGTCCTCCACTTCCCCGTCAACAGGGATTTTTGACCCCGGCCGGATCAGCAGCAGGTCACCGGTCTGCACTTCGGAGGTGGGGATCTCGGCTGTCTCGCCGTCGCGGATCACGACGGCGACCGGCGGGGCAAGCTCGAGCAGGGTGCGGATGGCCTCGTTCGCGCCGCCGCGTGCGCGCATCTCGAACCAGTGGCCCAGCAGCACGAAGGAGGTCAGGACGGTGGCGGCTTCGTAGAACACTTCACCGCCGCCGGTGAGGGTCACCCCGGCGCTGTAAAGCCAGCCGGTGCCCACGGCGATCGCGACCAGGACCATCATGTCCAGCGTGCGTGCCTTCAGCGCCCGGTAGGCGCCGTCGAAGAAGATCCACGCCGAGTAGAAGATGACCGGCAGGGACAGGATCAGGGCCATCACGTCGTCACGGAGCCCGAACGGCGCTGGTGCGGTGAAGCCGAACATGTCCCGGCCCATCGGGGACCACAGGGTCACGCCGATTGAGAGGACCGCGGCGACCAGGAACCGGTTGCGCATGTCCTTGACCATGTCATCCATGGACATTCCGGCGTGGTGTCCGCCGTGGCCCATCATGTCCTGGGGGGTCCGGGGCATCCCGCCGTGCTGGTCAGGGCCGGGCCCTGCCTTCGTGGCGGTGTCATGCTTCATCCCGGCAGTGTGCATGGTTTCGTCCATCGGGTAGCAGACGTGGTTGGGCACCGATTCGCCCCGGCAGTGGTATCCGCAGTCCCGCACCCACCCGGAGATCTGTTCCACGGAGGTCACGGAAGGGTCGAAGCTCACGGTCGCGGTCTGGGCCACCGGGTTCGCGTCGACGGAGGCGACTCCGGGCCGCTGAAGCAGCACCCGTTCCACGGCCGCCTTGGAGGTGGCCCAGTGCAGGCCGCGGACTTCCACGACGGTGCGTTTCAGAGTTGTGGTCACTGCTCCTCCTTCGGCACCGCTGCTGCCGGAGCGTTCCGGAAAGCAGGCAGGCTTCGGTGATTGGCCTGTGCCGGTGGTTGAGCGGGCTTGGGCTCAGCAGGCATGGCGCGTCCTTTTGCGATTGACGGATTCGGGCGGGGCAGCGGGCTCAATCAACCCCGTTGCCGGACCTTCACTGCGTATGAGCTTTCGCCCGGGACGTCGTTTTCCGGTTAAACCGAACGTATACCCCTAGGGGTATACGTCAAGGTCTCGGGCCTGACCTGGCGGACAGTCCGGTGTGTCACCCTCCACGGCCCCGGCGGAGCACAGTGAGCCGGGCGGTGTACTCGGTCTCGTCGATTTCACCGCGAGCAAACCTTTCTGCGAGCAGGTTCTCCGCGACGCCGGCGCCCGGTGCGCCTCCCGCGTACCGCCGACCGCCCGCTCCCATGGAACGGGCGAAAAGGATGATGGCGGTGATGATGGCGGCCCAGAACAGGACAAAGCCCACCCCCATCAGGATGTAACCCCAGACGCCCATGTTCCCGTCCCAATACATCATCGTTGTTTCCTCCCTGCGCTCGGATGCACCAGTGCCCTGGGGCTCACTATCGTCCCGGGCGGCCTGCGGCGTCAGAGTCTTTGGTCCCCTCGCCCCGGCCGGCCGTTGTTTGTGCAGGGCCGTTCCACCTGTGAGTCAATGCCCGGCCGGCGGGCCGGTATTCTTTGAACAGAAGCCTGGATCGGTAAGGAGGACCGTCATGACCGCACCGGCACCCGCCTGCGTGATGGCGTTCCTTCGCCGTGCGGGCCTTTTCGCCGCAGTTCTGGCCCTGATTGCCGGGATTTTCGGTATGCATGTCATGACCGCCACCCACGCCCTGCACTCCCCGGCCACGGCGGCGGCAGCCCTTGGCGCACATCACGAATCGTCCGCTGCCGGCCGCACGCCAGAACATGCTTCCGGATCACTTTTCGCCCCCGACACTCCCGACGCCCCGGCCACTTCCGGGCCGGATGATCAGTCAGCTACCGGGAAGGTGCAGTGCACGGGCTCGGGAAACTGCAGCAGCATGCAGGCCATGTCCGCGTCCTGCACGCCGTCAGTAAAGACCGGCTCCCTGACCGCACCGCTGCCAGCGACAGGAGTCAGCTTCCGCAAACCGAACACAGGGGCCCCCGCCGCGATCAGCACGCGGTGGTCCTATCTTCCCGGCAGTCCTTCACCGGGCGATCTCTGCATCAGCAGAACGTAAAACAGGGCCGCGCGCTGTGACCCTGACCGGCGCCGCTCCCTGCCCGGCTCTCCCCTGAGCCGGAAGCATCACAGATGCACACAACCCCCGGGCGCCCACGCGCCCGCTGATGCCTTGAAGGACTTGAATACCAATGATGACCAAGAAATTTCTGACCCTTTCCGCCACTGCCGTCGCCGCGGCACTCGCCCTCGCCGGATGCTCAACCGGGCCGTCCGGATCCTCCGCCACCTCCAGCTCCGCTTCCTCCGGCAGCTCCATGCCGGGCATGGGCTCGGGGATGATGTCCGGCAGTGCACCGGCTGCCGCGGCCGAACACAACGCGGCCGACACCATGTTCGCCCAGGGAATGATTCCGCACCACGAACAGGCCGTGGAAATGAGCGAGATGATGCTCGGGAAGAAGGACATCCCCGCTGCCGTGACTGACCTGGCCACCAGGATCAAGGCGGCCCAGGCGCCGGAGATCGAAACGATGACCGGCTGGCTCAAGGGCTGGAACGAATCCGCGACCATGGGCGCCGGCCACACCATGGACGGCATGATGGGCGAGGATGACCTGAAGCAGCTCGAAGCGGCCCAAGGCACCGAAGCGGCCAAGCTCTTCCTGAAGCAGATGATTGCCCACCATGAAGGCGCCGTGATGGTGGCCAAGACCGAAACTTCCCAGGGAAAGAACGGCGACGCGATGCAACTCAGCAAAGACATCGTGACCGCCCAGGAAGCTGAAATCAAGGAAATGCAGGACCTGCTGGCCGCCCTCTGACCGGTGTCCTCCGGCGCCGGCCCTCACGGGCCGGCGCCATCCCCGCCATCTCACAATCTGAATCCCTGGAGCCCCCATGCCCGATCCCTCCCGTCCCCGGGTCCGCGCCACGGCTGGCCTCGCAGCCGGCGCCGGCCTCATTCTTGCCCTGTCAGCATGCAGCCCGTCCTCCGTCCCGGCAGGACCCGCCCCGGCCAGCAGCACCGGCAGCCCCATGCCTGACGCCCACATTCACGGCCTGAGCGTCAGCAGCCAAACCGGCCAGGTACTCCTTGCCACCCACGACGGCCTGTTCGACATGACGAAACAGCCCGCCGCCAAAGTCGGCGCCACCAACGACCTGATGGGCTTCACCGGTGGCACCGACCACGGCGTCCTCTACGCTTCCGGACACCCTGGCGAAGGCTCCGGCCTTCCCAACCCGCTCGGGCTGATCAGATCCACCGACGCCGGTAAAACCTGGGAACAGCTCTCCCGGCAAGGCGAATCCGACTTCCACGCACTCACCGCCACCAAATCCGGAATCATCGGCTTTGACGGCACACTGCGCACCAGCCCGGACGGGAAAACCTGGAACACGGTGGCCGTGGATTTCGTCCCGGCCGCCCTCGCCGGAAGCCCGACCGGCAACACTGTCCTGGCCACCACCCCGCAAGGGATCCGCCGCTCCACCGACGGCGGTCAAACCTGGAGCGCCGTGAACTCCGGACCTGTGATCCAGTTCGCCGCCTTCGCCAGCCCCGCAGAGGCCGTCGGCGTCGAACACGACGGGACTGTCCACTACTCCGCGGACGCCGGCGCGACCTGGACCCGAAAGGGCCGGATCAAGGGCGCGGTCCAGGCTGTGGCGGCGGTCAAGGGCGATCGCCCCTCGATCTGGGCCGCCACCGCCGACGGGCTTGTCGTCTCCACCGACGGCGGAGTCACGTTCGTGCCCGCAGACGCCTCCTAAGCGCTGTTCTTCCCCCGATCTCCTCATCGTGTGCTTCCAGTGCGCCCAGACCTGCACAGCCTGCGCGGACGCATGTCTGGCCGAGGACATGGTCGCCGACCTCGCCGCATGCATCCGCACGGACTTGGACTGCGCTGACATCTGCGCAGCCACCGGCACCATCCTGACCCGCCAAACAGCGTCCAACCCGGGCGTTCACCGCGCAGTCCTGGAGGCCTGCCGCACCGCCTGTGCCGCGTGCGCCAATGAGTGTGAACGGCACGCCGGCATGCACGAACACTGCAGGATCTGCGCCGAGGCCTGCCGTCGCTGTGAAGCGGCCTGCGCTTCCCTCCTGGCCGCGTCGGCCTGAACACGCACCGTCCTTCCGTTGGCCGGGTCGGACGCGCCGAACACCAGCCCCGGGGGCCGGGACCTCGGACTCTAGCCCTCAGCGGACGCCCCGCGAAGAATCAGAGTACCAATTACGCGAAGCGGAAGGTGCCGGTCATGATGTGGGGTTACGGACAGGGCATGGGGTGGATGTGGCTCTGGGGCCCTCTCCTGCTCATCGGGATTGCGCTTCTGGTGCTGCTGGCCGTGCGGGTCGCTGGCGGCGGCCTCCGCGGCGGTTACGGGCCGGGAGGGCCCGGCGGTCCGCCGCCCATGGGAGGAAGCAGGGCCCGGCAGATCCTCGATGAACGCTTCGCGAGAGGTGAGCTGACCGCGGACCAGTACCGCGAACAGCTCAAAGTGCTCGGTGAGGGCGGTAGTGCGGCCCATCAGCCGCCGCCAGGCCTTGCTTCTGGGCGGCGTGGGCATCGCGGTGACGGCGGCTGGCGGGGCCGGGCTGATCTGGACACTGGCATCCCCTCCAGACCCCGTCGCCGGAGGCGAGCTGGCCCAGCCGCCGGAGGAACGGAGCATTGACGGGCAGCTGCAGGTCCGGCTCGAAGCCAAGCCGGGACAGATTCTGCTGGCCGGGCGGCAGGCCGCGGCTCTCGGCTACAACGGGGGCATCCCCGGCCCCACACTGCGCGTACGCGCAGGTGACGTCCTGAAGATCAAGCTCGTCAACAATCTGGCCCAGGCCACCAACCTGCACGTGCATGGCCTTCACGTTTCCCCCGAGGGCAACGGGGACAATATCTTCATCTCCGTGCAACCCGGCGACACCTTCGACTATGAATACAAGCTTCCCGGGGACCATCCCCCGGGCGTGTACTGGTACCACCCACACCATCACGGCATGGTCGCAGACCAGATCTTCGGCGGCCTCTTCGGAGCGATCATCGTCGAGGACCCGAACTCCATCGAGACGAGCGCCGAGCGGGTGCTGGTGGTTTCCGACATCACCCTGGACAGTCTGGGAAACATCCCGGCGGTCCCGGCGATGGAACGGATGATGGGCCGCGAGGGTGAACTGATCCTGGTCAACGGCCAAAGCAACCCGCAGTTCACGGCCCGCCCCGGAGAACGGGAACGGTGGCGCATCGTCAACGCGTGCGTGGCCCGCTACCTCCGGCTCCGGCTCGACGGACAGCAGCTGCAGCTCCTGGGCGTGGACTCCGGCCGCTTCCACACCCCGGAGACTGTGGACGAATTGCTGCTCACGCCCGGAAACCGCGCAGACCTCCTCGTGACCACAGCAGCCGGCGGCTCCGTCCTGCGTGCGTTCTACCAAAACCGGGGAAGCATGCCGGGAATGATGGGCCAGGGATCCGAACCACGGACCCCTGGAGCCCAGCCGGACGGCACAGCACTGGCCACTCTCCGCGTATCCGGCGAACCGGCCGCGCCCCTGACCGCTGTACCTGCCTATCAGGGGCCCGGAGATCTGCGGACATCCGTAGTCTCCGCACGCCGGCAGATCATCCTGGCCGCCGGAATGGGCATGGGTATGGGCAGCGGCATGATGCGGTTCACCATCAACGGGAGGGAATTCAATGAGACCAGAACGGACACAATTGTGGCCGCCGGTAACGTCGAAGAATGGACACTGACCAACACCAGTCCCATGGACCACCCCTTCCACCTGCACGTCTGGCCGATGCAAATCATCGAGGAAAGCGGCAAAGAAACGAGCACCGCCGTCTGGCAGGATGTGGTCAACGTACCGGCAAACGGGCGGGTGAAGGTCAGGGTGGCTTTCAAGGACTTCCGCGGACGCTCCGCCTATCACTGCCACATCCTGGATCACGAAGACCTTGGAATGATGGGCGTCGTCGAGGTGCGGTGAGACTTCCCCTCGACGCGCGCCGGGTGCTGCCGGGTACCGCCAACGGTCACAACAATGGCGTCAGCTCTTCGCCGTGATCAGCGCCTTCTGCAGCAGCGGAATCAGCTTGGCGTTCCTGCCCCAGACCGGATCAAAGATCTGGAGTTCCCAGCACTCCTTCAGCGCCTTCGCGAGGGTTTCGTTGGTCCAGTCTGTGTAGGTCTCGTGGGCGTAGGAGGGCCCTCCTGAACCGCCCAGCCAGGTGAACTCCCTCTCTCCGTCGAGGGTAACGCAGATCTGTCCGCTGCCGCCTTCGCCCGGAGGGAAGACCAGCACCACCAGGTCCGTTTCCACCAGGACGGCGGAGATAACGGCAGCTGCCTGTTCCGTGCAGCGGCCGGTCACAAAGGCGCGCTGCCCGTTGCCGCCTGAGACGTCCTTGCCGGGCTGCGAGTCATCCGTGAGGAAGCCGAGCCGGTTGATCGCGGCCAGGGCCTCACTCAGCGGGCCGTTCTCGCCGGCGTACTGTGGCGCCGTATAGCCGGGCACGTAGCTGAGGCTCCCCTCGAGCCAGCGTGCCGTCAGTTCACATGCGCCTTCGAGCGTGGTGCAGTTGCGCCACGCGTCCTCGTCGGGGACACCTTCAAACATGGGCAGTCTCCTTATTGTTCCCCCAGTTGTCACAAGCAGAATGTATCACTGCTCACATACGTTGCACCCTGCCACTTTCGTAACAAACTTGTGAACGCGGATCAGCCCGGAATAAAGGGGCACAACGGCCCTATCGATGCTCTTTTCCGTCGTAATAATTCAGTGGATGAGGTTGTCCAGGCGGAAGAGGAAGGCCGCCATCGCATCGCGGGCGGCCGGCTGCAGCGGCCGGTAGGACCGTGCTCCCCCGGCCTCCGTCCAACCGGTGGAGATCCCGTTCTGTGCCAGCCAGGCCATCTCCTTGTAGAACTGCTGTCCGGTGGACACGTCGATAAAGGGGGATGCCGCTGGCGGGGTGTACGGCGGCGATCCCGCCATCCGGTACAGGAACGCAGCCATCGCGTCGCGGCTGATCGTCTGCAGTGGCCGGTAGCTGCGGTTCCCGTCCGGCTCGGTCCAGCCGGTGGAGATCTTCCGGTCGGCCAGCCAGGCCATCTCCTTGTAGAACTGCTGCCCGGTGGACACGTCCGCGAACGGTGACACAGCTGGCGGGGTGTACGACGGCGATCCCGCCATCCGGTACAGGAACGCGGCCATCGCGTCGCGGCTGATGGGCTGCAGCGCCCGGTAGGTGCGCCTGCCGTCGGGTTCCGTCCACCCCTCCGAGATCCCGGCCAGGGCCAGCCAGGTGATCTCCTTGGAAAAGGCTGAGGCTTCGGTAACGTCGTTGAACACCACCGGGTCGAAGGTGAAACCCCATACGGTAACGCTCCCGTCCACCAGGGCGTAGCCGGCGGTGGCCCGGGAAGAAACGGTGACACTGCCGGCGCCCGGGTAAGTCCCTGCCGGCACCACATTCCCCGCCACCAGGTACTCCACGCCCGCCGTCGAGGGCACCGTGTACGTGTCATTGGACGTGCCGATCCTGTCCGTGAACTGCACCGGCGCCGGAACTGCGCCCGTTGCCACCGGCGCAGTCTCGGCACTGGTCCGCTGGGCCGAAATATAGGCGTCCTTGGTGCCGGTGACACGGACGGAGAGGGCCTGTCCCATGTCCTCAGCGGCAACCTGGTAAGTGCTGGCGACGGCGCCCGCGATCGCCTGCCCGGACCGGAGCCACTGGTAGGCCAGGGTGACCGGCTCCGGCCGCCATGGTCCTGGGACGGCGGTCAGCAGGCCACCCACAATGGCCTGTCCCGAGATCCAGGGGTCATACGGCGGGACCACCGGGGCCGCCGCAACCGCGGACGTTGGCGCCGAAGTGAGGGACAAGCTGTTCCCGAAGAAACGGCTCCCGGTGACGGTGGCCGTCAGGTGAGTCCCGACGTCGGCCGCTTGAATGTCGTAGCCCGACGCCTGCGCTCCCTGGATGGGAGTGCCGTCCCGGTACCACTGATAGGAAAAGGTGATATCGCTGGGGGTCCAGTTGCGGGCATCGGCCCAGAGGGAATTTCCGACGACGGCCTCACCGCCGATGGTCGGCGCGGTACCGGTGATTTCCCGGTCGGTCTGGAAGTTGAGTGCCGCGGGACCGTCCAGCACGCCGCTTCCGCACGTCTTGGTGGCGCAGGCCCAGGCGTACTTCCTGGCGGTGGCTTTGAGCCTCGTTTCCACATTTGCCGGGGTTGCCAGGTCCCCCAGCCGGGACATCAGCAGCGCTGCCAGTCCGGATGCGTGCGGGGCGGCCATGGAGGTCCCTGCGGAGTAGGCGTACCCTTCGGCGGCCGCAGCCTGGGTGCCCTGGTTGTACGCCACCAGGATTCCATCCGAAGCGGCGTTGGTCATGTCCCCTCCCGGGGCCGCGACGTCAACAGCGGTCCCGTAGTTGGAGTACGGCGTCAGCAGGCCCGTGCGGGCAACGGCGGCAACGGAGATGACGTTCTGGCAGTTGGCGGGGCTTGAGTCGGCAGCCGGTCGGTCCTCGTTGCCGGCCGCCGCCACCACGGCCGCCCCGGAGTTGTAGGCGAAGTCCACTGCATTCTGGAAGGTGGGCGAACAGGGCTGGGTGGCGCCCAGGCTCAGGTTGATGACGCGGGCCGGGGTGGGGTTGAGGGGCGCGCCTGCGACCGTTCCGCCGGCGGCCCAGATGATTCCGTCCGTGACGTCCGACAGGTAGCCGCCGCACGGACCCAGCGCACGGACCGGCAGGATCTTCGCCTCCGGTGCCACTCCGGTGATGCCCGTCCCGTTGTTGGCCGTGGCGGCGATGATGCTTGCAACCTGGGTGCCGTGCCAGGACGAGGGGCTGGCCGCGGCGCCGTCCCCGCACATGCCCGCGGCGGTCCAGTCACCTTCGTCGTGCGGGTTGGCGTCCCGGCCGTCGGAGTCGCGGGAGTCTGCGGGATCGGACATCATGTCGTAGCCGGGGAGCACATTCGCGTTCAGGTCCGAGTGGCTGGTGATCCCGGTGTCCACCGCCGCCACCACCACGCCCGCACCCTTGTTGGCGGCCCAGGCATCGGGCATGTTCAGCGCACCGGGCAGGTTCCAGAGTCCCCACTGCTGGCCGTAGAGCGGATCGTTCGGAACGGCCGTGGGGTACATCCGGGAGTCGGGCTCGGCGTACTCGACGGCGGGGTCCGTCCGCAGGGCTGCGAGCGCCGATTCCGTTTCGGCCGCGGCGAGCGAGCGCTCGGCACGCAGGACGCGGGCTCCCCCGGACGTGCCGCGGACGTCGCTCACGGGAACACCGAGGTTCCTGGCCACCTTGCCGTAGGACTCTGTGCGCAGACCCGAAGCGGCAGTGGCCGGTTCCTTGAACTTCACAATGAACTGGTCGGTGGCTGTGTGAGAGCCGGCGGCACCCGGGCCGGCATGCTGCCCCGGGGCAGGTGCAACCGGAAGCACCGGCGAATCGTCGGCTGCGGCCGGGAGCGAAACCACGGATCCGCAAACCAGTGCAACAACACAGGGAATCAGGAGCCGGGCGGACAGAGGTGTGCGCAGTGCATCAAACATCGCGAAATCCTAGGGGCCGGGCGTCGACCCCCAAGAGCCGGACCGCGGGAAACAGAGACCGCGAAATCCGCGTCAAGCATGAGTGTAACAACGGCTTTATTTATTTGGACCCCTGAGGCCACCAGTTCTTTTAGTGGTGCGCTTGGGTCTCCTGCAGGCGCTTGATGAACCAGCGGGACTGTTCCGGACCGTACGGCAGTACCGGGATCGCCTTGGTGGCATCGCTGGGGGTGTCGCGGATGGACTGGAAGGCCTGCCGGACGGCGGTGCTCATGGTGTTGGCCATGGTCTTCACGAACTGGTCGCTGCAGGGTTCCCCGTGGCCCGGGATCAGGAACTCGTACCGGTGCCGCAGCGCGGACAGGTGCCGGAGCGCGTCGGCCCATTCCTCCGGGAACGAATCCTCAAACGACGGATGCGCGCCCTGCTCCACCAGGTCGCCGGCGTACAGGGTGGTGGACGTTCCCACCAGGAGGTCACCGTCGGTGTGCCCCCGGCCCAGGTAGAACAGCGTGACAGTCTGGCCGCCGAGGTCCACCAGGACGGGCTGGTCCTTCACGATCGCGTTGGGAACCACCAGCTCGGCGTCGACTCCTTCGCCTGCAGCCATTTCCGGTTCCAGGGTGGCGACCATGCGGCGCTGCCGGTCCCCGTTTTCCTCAATCTCGCTCGCACAGTTCTGGTGGGCATAGAACTCCGTCACGCCGTCGTCCGCGAAGATCGCGTTGCCGAAGAAGTGGTCGTAGTGGGCGTGGGTGTTCACCACCACCAGCGGCAGCTGGGTCTTTTCCCGCACGGCGTCCAGGATTTCCCGGCCCTGCCGGGGTCCCCCGCCGGTGTCGATCACCATGGCGCGTTCAGCGCCGACTATGAGTCCGGTATTGAGCTTCGAGCCTTCGGTGGTCAGCACATAGTTGCCTTGGCCGGCCTCCATCCATCGCGACATTCTGTTCTCCGTATTCATGCGTTCCGGCGATCTTAAGCCTCGATTCTACCCACGTCTTGCTGGCAGGAGCCTGAGCAACTGCCCGCGGCGACGGACCAAAAAGCGACGTGAGCACCGGCCAACACAGTCGGCCGGTGCTCACGTTTTCGTTGTTCGGGGACTAGGCAGGCTTGGCGTAGGTGGCCGCACTCATGATTTCGTAGCCCACAAACGTCTCATCACCTTCCACCCAGGCATCATGGCCGGGGGGAATTGTATAGGCGTCGCCTGCGTGAATTGTGGTGCGCGTTCCGTCGTCCATCTGCACCGTTATGGTTCCTGCGGTGCAGAACCCCAGGTGGTTGTTCTGGCAGCTTTCGGTGTTGACCACGGTCTTGACAGTTTCGGACCACCGCCAGCCAGGTTCAAAAGTGAACCTGCCCAAGGTGGTATCACCGAGGGTGACCACGTCAACCTCAGTCTTCGGCGGTCGGCGCTTTTCGTCGGGTTCGTTAAATGACTTCGACTCAAGGGCCTTGACAGTCACTGCGGGCATTTTTGCCCTCCTCAATGCGGAGTGATTACAACTGTTCATCCGGAGGCTCGATCAGATGCTCCGAGAAAGAGAGTTCGGCAGGCACGGGCCGATGTCCGTTCAGCGCCTGCCAAGCACGCGTCTAGCGCTATCAGCGTGCTCTCAGGGGTAGGCCATGTCAATATGCAAGGCCGCTGGGCATTCAAGCGTCAGCAGTGCCCCCGGTGCTCCCAACGTCGCGACCCCGGATGGTGTGATCGGGAGGCATCCGCAGCGCCCCGAGTGGTACTACCGGCCAGATCGGAACCGCGTCAGGACGGCGGCTGCACCGAGGGCTGCCACCATCGGGACAAGCATGATGGACAGTCCCATGAGATAGCTGGTAAGGGTCATTTCAGCACCTTTCGTCCGGAGTGTGCACTGAGCCTATGCACCCAAACTCAGGTTTGGCTGAAGATCCCCCGGGCGTTTCGCTCAAGATTCCGGGCCGCCGCCGGTCAGAGCCGGCTCCCGGCCTCGAGTCCGGCCAACAACCAAGTCAGCGCCCGCTCGTAGTGCTCTTCGCTCCCGTAGCGGTTCATCGGACCGGAGGACGAACGTCGCCCAGCCGTAGTTCAGTGCCACTATTCCGCTGAAGGCGGCGACGGCGGGATCCCCCGTAATTCCCGCACGCCGCAGGATGCGCAGCGCGGCTTCACCGATGGGCAGCGCGTTGGGTCCCGGATACGGGTGCCCGATCAGCGGCGTGATGGCCCACGGATGGTCGCGGAGCAGCTGGCGATGGTTCCGTGGCCCGGTAGGTGACGGCGGTGGCGCCCGGGATCGCCTGCCCGGACCGGAGCCACTGGTAGGTCAGGGTGACCGGCCCGGCCGTCATGGCCCTGGGACGGCGGTCAGCAGGCCACCAACAATAGCCTGTCCCGAAATCCAGGGGTCGTATGGCGGGACCACTGGAGCCGCCGCAACCGCGGACGTTGGCGCCGACGTAAGGGACACGCTGTTCCCGAAGGACCGGCTCCCGGTGACGGTGGCCGTCAGGTGAGTTCCGACGACGGCCTCGCCGGCGATGGTCGGCGCGGTACCGGTGATTTCCCGGTCGGTCTGGAAGTTCAGTGCCGCGGGACCGTCCAGCACGCCGCTTCCGCACGTCTTGGTGGCGCAGGCCCAGGCATACTTCCTGGCGGTCGCCTTGAGCCTCGCTTCCACATTTGCCGGGGTTGCCAGGTCCCCCAGCCGGGACATCAGCAGCGCTGCCAGTCCGGATGCGTGCGGGGCGGCCATGGAGGTCCCTGCGGAGTAGGCGTACCCTTCGGCGGCCGCAGCCTGGGTGCCCTGGTTGTACGCCACCAGGATTCCATCCGAAGCGGCGTTGGTCATGTCCCCTCCCGGGGCCGCGACGTCAACAGCGGTCCCGTAGTTGGAGTACGGCGTCAGCAGGCCCGTGCGGGCAACGGCGGCAACGGAGATGACGTTCTGGCAGTTGGCGGGGCTTGAGTCGGCAGCCGGTCGGTCCTCGTTGCCGGCCGCCGCCACCACGGCCGCCCCGGAGTTGTAGGCGAAGTCCACTGCATTCTGGAAGGTGGGCGAACAGGGCTGGGTGGCGCCCAGGCTCAGGTTGATGACGCGGGCCGGGGTGGGGTTGAGGGGCGCGCCTGCGACCGTTCCGCCGGCGGCCCAGATGATTCCGTCCGTGACGTCCGACAGGTAGCCGCCGCACGGACCCAGCGCACGGACCGGCAGGACCTTCGCCTCCGGTGCCACTCCGGTGATGCCCGTCCCGTTGTTGGCCGTGGCAGCGATGATGCTGGCAACCTGGGTGCCGTGCCAGGACGAGGGGCTGGCCGCGGCCCCGTCCCCGCACATGCCCGCGGCGGTCCAGTCACCTTCATCGCGCGGGTTGGCGTCGCGGCCGTCGGAGTCGCGGGAGTCGGCAGGATCGGCCATCATGTCGTAGCCGGGGAGCACATTCGCGTTCAGGTCCGGGTGGTTGGTGATCCCGGTGTCCACCACCGCCACCACCACGCCCGCACCCTTGTTGGCGGCCCAGGCATCGGGCATGTTCATCGAGCCGGAAAAGTCCCACAGGCCCCACTGCTGCCTGTAGTACGGATCGTTCGGGATGGCCGTGGGGTACATCCGGGTGTCAGGCTCGGCGTACTCGACGGCGGGGTCGGTCCTTAATGCCGCCAGCGCCGTTTCGATTTCGGCCGCGGCGAGCGCGCGCCCGGCACGCAGGACGCGGGCTCCCCCGGACGTGCCGCGGACGTCGCCCACGGGAACACCAAGGTTCCTGGCGACCTTGCCGTAGGACTCTTTGCGCAGGCCCGAGGCGGCGGTGGCCGGTGGCTTGAACTGCACGATGAACTGGTCGGTGGCCACACCCGGGCTGGCATGCTGCCCCGCGGAAGGTGCAGGCGGAAGCACCGGCGCATCGTCGGCTGCGGCCGGGAGCGCAACCACGGAGCCGCATACCAGTGCCATAACACCGGGAATCAGGAGACGGGCGGAGAGACGTGTGCGCAGGGCATCAAACATCGCGAAATCCTAGGGGCCGGGCGTCGACCCCCAGGAGCCGAACCGCGGGAAACAGAGACCGCGAAATCCGCGTCAAGCATGAGTGTAACAACGACTTTAGTAATAGCGAGAGAGTTGGGGCCAATCAGGCTGAGACGTTGCGTTGCCAATCCTCAGCATGGCAAGAACCGCGTTGGCTAGCGAATACGCGGGTGGCCTCAGCATCGCAAACTCGATCCTGATTTGTGCCCCGCCGCCTAACCCATCGACGAGCAATCAACATTCCAATCCGCGTCAACGAGCTGCAACATGCGCCTCAACCGCCTGTCGGGGTACAAAATGCCACTTATGGCGCGCTCCGAGGTTTGGTTACTTGTCTGTCGATCATCGGCAATCATGTCACCACGATCATCGATCAGACCGGAAACGAAATCGTTGACGTCGTCGTGGACGCAATCCGATGGCCTACATGAAGGCTACACCGCCGCCGATTCGAGACGCTCGCGCCCCAGCGGCTCGAGACAGTCCGCTACCATCCCGGCACGACTCGGCTGGGAAACGACGAACCCTCCGCCGAGTACACTGGCAGATCTCCCCGGAACGTCCCGCAGCTACGGCGCGGTGGACAAGACCCCTGCCCAGCGTTACAACGCCGCCTCGACAGCTCACCGCGCCGAGCGCTAAATGTACGTCTACCAGCGTAAGTTCATCAACCTCTACCGGCGCTGGACACTAACTCGCCGGTTCTAGTTGGAGGGCTTCTACAAATACCGGGCTCAGGGTCTTCGACATCGTCGCGGTCAGGTGGCCAGTGTCGGCATAGACAGGCACGGTTCCGATGAAGGACGGGCACACGTTTTCTGGCGAGCAAAACCAGGATTTCGTGTTCACAATCTCAACAGCTGGTTTCGCCGGTGAGGCCAGAGCAGCTTCACTTGTAGCCTTCGCAATGTCGTTGTACCGCTCATCCGCGACAGTAGCGCAGTCGGCCGGCTTGCTTACAAGAGTCCTACACTCCTGAAGGTTCTTCCCGCCGGGAGGAGGGTCAAGGACAACGACGCGCTTCGCTGCATCGGACAATTCCGTAAAGGTCCTCAGGGCGCCATCCTTCCACTCGTCGATCGCCGCCCTGCCCTTTGCTCCACTTGCCAGTGTTCCGCTGGCACCGGCCGAGCTCGTCATGATGACTAGGTCGGGCTGCAGTTTTTTCACTTCACCGAGTGCCCACTCGCGGAAGGGGTCGCACTCCGGGTGCGGCGAGCGATCATCATTGAGCATTGTGACCGTGACCGCGGGGCACTGTTGAACCGTGTAGACAAGAACCTTGTAGCCCCGGGGTTCGAGAGCCTCCCGGATGCCGGGCACGTAACTGATGGCCATCGAGTCACCGACCACAACTGCCGTCTTCGCAGCGTCCGCCGGGCCGTAGACGCACCGTTGGGCATTGGCAATGGGGTTCGAAATCGATTTCCCCTGGAGGCCTAGGCATCCGTCATCCACCCATTCCGGAGCCTTTGCAGCTGGCCCAAGTTCCTCGATCTTGGGCTTCAGGTCCGGCCAGTCCGCAGCGGTGGCAGCGGCCAGAACCTTGGCGGCATGGGCGGCCACAGCGCTTGGCACGCCATTCGTCAATGCCGGAGGCGCGACTGGGACACGCGCCGCGGCCGGTAGAGGCTGGCTTCTGGCGTGGTCGTTCCACAGTGCCCCTCCGACCACGGCGAGTGTGATGACCATGAGAACGCAAAGGTAAGGGAGTGCACTGAGTTTGAGCGGCTCAAGCTGCTTCCTGACGCTCTTCGGTTCCAGCCACGATGAACGCCTGATCGGATCTTCAAGAAGGTGATAGGACACCGACGAGATGGTTAGGACGGCAACCAACGCAGCCAGGTCAAACCACAGCCCCGCCGGCACCAGAGCCGAACCGATGACGATCAAAGGAAAATGCCACATGTAGAGCGAGTACGAGATGTCGCCAACGTAGTTCGACACTCGGTTCGTGATCGGCGTCAGGAAGCGCTGGCCACCGCCGCAACCCGCTGCGATAACCAGGCCCGAAGAGACTACGGGCAGGAAAGCCCAAGGCCCGGGAAACGGCGTCGATGGATTGATCCAAAAGAGCGAGTACACGATGCCAGCCAGACCGATGTACGCCAGGATGGGACGGACGAACGCCGGGATCTTCCCCAGCGTGCTGGCTGTCAGCGCTATCAGAGCGCCGACTCCCAACTCCCAGGCTCGCGAGAACGTTGAAAAGTATGCAACGGTCGGGGACGTGTTTGTCTCCCATATGGCGAAAACGAAGGACAAAGCTGTGACGACAAGCAGGGCAAAGCCAAGGATGCGCATGGCAGTCATCCTGCTCCACGCGGCACGGCTTGCAACGATTCCCAGCACCAGCACTATTAGCCACGGCCAGACGAAGTAGAACTGCTCCTCAACCGCCAAAGACCAGAAGTGTTGCACGGGCGAGAGAGCCGCGCCGGCGTTCATGTAGTCAGTGCCGATGGCGGCGAAATGCCAGTTGGCTCCGAAGAGCAACGACCACAGGGCGTCGTCGGCGATGATCTTGGTGCGCCCGATGTTGAACAAGAGATATGAGGCGACGACCGTGGCGAGCAAAACGAGCACCGCCAGTGGGAGGATGCGCCGGGCTCTGCGGCGGTAGAAGTCCGGGAAAGAGATTCGTCCGGTCCGGTCGTGCTCTCGGAGGAGGACGCCCGTGATGATGAAGCCCGAGATCACGAAGAATACGTCCACACCCACGAAACCGCCGGTGGGCCAATGGAACAGATGATCGGCAATGACGGCCAATACAGCTATGGCACGCAAACCCTGTATGTCCCGCCGGACCCCCCGCTTCTTTTGAGGCGGGTTCGCGCTTGCCGTCGAGGCGCGACGGTTCCCCATCAATATGCTTGTCATGTTTTCCCCCGTTAGAGACCTGCGTCAATGGTAACTGTCGCGGTTTTACACACCGAACGGGCCGTGTCACATAAATCTGGTTTGTCGGCTCCGCATCTGGCGGCTCAACCGCGGGCAGGGACTAGGGCGGATAGGCTTTCTTAGTTTTCGCCGCTTCGCTTCAATCGGCGTAATAGGACAGCCAAGTCCCATCTCCTTGCTGTTCCTGCAGGTCGTACCGTTGGATCAGCTTCTCGGCCATGCGCTTGGACGCGGTCCAGGGCGCAACTTCGTAATCCATGGTGAAGCGGTCGAGCTCTGCACCGCTATCGAGGTCGAAAATTCGATAGTTCCGCACGAAGTGTTTGCTCCTCGTGGCATGCTCGTTCAGCGCCGATCTGGCGGCCACCACAGCTTCCTGGGCGGCCGAAACTGCTCCCCATTCCGTGGGCGTCAACCCCGCCAGCTCGCGTTCCTTCTGTTCAAGTACGCGCATGAGCCGACGCGTCTCGTCATCGTGCAAGTTGTGTTCCTCGGATGCTCTCATGCCGACATCGTACCGAGACCGTACATTAACGTCGCTCTTCGACCATCGGAAACTGACTTGGAGGATAGTAAACGGCGGCTAAGACCGATAAGCTCCAAAAACTGAAGCGATGCCCCGAGCCCTCTGAAAGGAGCGAAGTCTCTGAAACTTTCGGCCGCCGATTGCGGAACATGCCGAATCAGGCGCATTTGGAATTCCGAGACTACATCGGATGCCGCGAAAGCTAAGGATTACTGGACTACGAGGTCGAAACCCTCATCAGGTCATCTGCAGCACCGACGAGGTGGAACCCATGCGAGCCAGCAATCGAATCGCGCCGTGCCGAAGGTACGACTTACCCCACCGAGCCCGAAGCTTGAAATTACCTCTGCCTCACGGTCCGAGCACTGGACGCGCTGGCAGCGGAATTGAAACCTAGTGGTGCGCCCGGGTCTCCTGCAGGCGCTTGATGAACCAGCGGGACTGTTCCGGACCGTACGGCAGTACCGGGATCGCCTTGGTGGCATCGCTGGGGGTGTCGCGGATGGACTGGA